>JAIXOU010000139.1 GCA_027486585.1 Verrucomicrobiaceae bacterium
AATTTGCGATCCAGTTCGGGTCGCGATTTTTTTGATTGAGCGCATGCGCTCAATCAAAAAACAACCCCAGACCAAACATAACCAAATCCCCGAAACACAAACTTTCGGACACGCCCCAAGTCAGGGCGAGTGCCTAGTCTTCAGAAAACTCTTTTCCTTGGCAAAGTCAGGCTGCCGATTCTGGAAAATATAGTTGTCTGGGGGCAAGGTAATGTACCCGAGGCTCAGAAAAGAGTTTTCCAGCGTGTCACCGTTTGGGCACCCCTCGAAAAAGAGTTTTCCAGCGTGTTACCAGTTTGGGCACCCCTCGAAAAAGAGTTTTCCAGCGTGTTACCAGTTTGGGTACCCTTCAGAAAAGAGTTTTTCAGCGTGTTGCCAACTTGGGTACCCCTCAGAAAAGAGTTTTTCAGCGTGTCACCAGTTTGGGTACCCTTCAGAAAAGAGTTTTCCAGGCCTGAGGTACATTCCCTTCCTGCCAGAAAACTATTGGCTCTAGAATAGACAGTCCTACTTTGCCGGCGAAAGCGCAGGCCCAGCAACAGGCACGGCCGGCCTTACCTCCGCCAGCACGAAGAGCACAGGCACATTCGTCTTTACCGTCACCGGTATTACCTTCACGGGTTCCACGTTCAGCCCTGCCAGCAACACCGAGACCACCGACTCCATCAGCAATCCCTGATCGAGGGTTGGGGGCCGCGGGCGGACGAAAGATTTCGGCTAAAAACCGTGCTTGGTTCCGTGAGTTTCGGGGGACACGTCTGATTTCTGGTTCTTGGTTACTGAGGACTGACAGAATTCGAGAGCAGCGCTTGAATCATCGGACGTGGCCCTGATGACCCTCATGCCTTAGCCCATGAGCGCAAAACATGTCACACAGTAATGGACTTGTTAAAATGCGTTGCGCTGGAAGCAGCGGTTCTGTTAACGTCACCACTGTTAGGCCAAGAAACCGAGTCCACACGACCTCGTGGAATACCTATGACCAACAACCAACCAAGTTATCCCAATGAGCATTGAAGACCCAGTTGTTATCCTTGCAGTCACGATTTTTGTCGTATCCGCCGCCGCTTCCATTTTTGGCCCTGCTCGCTGGCGCACCAATAAACTCAAACCTAAGTTTGCTGTGATTGCCGGAGTTCTTTTGCTAGCAGGTGTTGCAATCTATCTTTTTGCGCAATCCTAGCTCAAGAGATTTCGAATGTGGGTTCCAACGGCTATCCGAGCAGCTACACTCTCGTCATCAAACCCATGAGCAACCCACGCCGCACTTTCCTCATCAATCTGTCGGAATAAAGCTGCTGACAAATCTCACGATCTGTGGATGATCAAGAGGATAGCCGAAGTTATGAGTTTTATGTTCCGAACGATTCTGCTTTTCTTGTGCAGCGCGCTCGTCGGCTGTGTAATTCAGCCTGCGTCGCCTCCCACTTCGCCGGCCCGCGGCCCGTTTACTGAGAAGTGCCCGAATTGCGGGCTCATCTTCCATTACAATGACACATTCGACAGTCGCGATTACAGTTTCTTTAGCAGCATCCTCGGCGTGCGGAAACAGGACCTCGAGCTATATTACCGAGCGCCCCACGGGCCGACTCCTTCTTGTTTCTCAACCTGGACAAAGGACACACCTTTTTCATCGCTGACCAAAGATCTTCCATCTCTCCGTCGCGACACATACAATTCATTCATCGAGCGGAACGCCGAAATTGCGCAACACACAATAACAGACTTTAGGAGCAGCGCCGGGCGCACAATCCACATCGTTAAGCAGCGCGGCGACCATGCACCACTTTCTCTTTCACGCCTAGGTTTCAGCCGCGACGGACGCCAAGCGCTCCTCTATCGGAATTCATCATTCTTGCTCTACACGCGAGTCGGCAACGAATGGGAAGAAACCTCTGCTTCGTTGATATGGATGTTTTGATCGCAACGCCCAATACAACGAATGTAGGCAGAGGCTCGTATGGCATCTGTCGCCTCATCGACACTTTCTACTCAAGATCGCCTGATCAAAACGTCGATATAGCTACTTCCTCGCAACCCGATGAAATCGCCACAAAACTACATTCCTTCTAGAATACTTTCAGGAGAGACCGAGCGCTTTCGGCAGCACAGTTTTACTGGTTGGATACCTCTCGATCTTCTTCAGGAAGCGCCGGACTTTGCAACGGGCATCGGATAAGTTCCAATCTATGCCGAACACGCCGCCGATTTTTCGGGTCGCTATCTTTTCTGGAGTCCGCCGCCGGACGCCTGCTTCGAGGTCAGGTCAGGGCGGACGGAAGAGCAGTTCAGAGAGTTCGACCAAGTCAATATCGAGCGAGGCTGGTATTTGCTTACGCTGCACATCAACGAGCAGAACGTCTATTCCGCCGTCTGGATCAATCCAGACCACGATGACACAGCCACGGAGATCCTTTCCTCTTATGGCATAACTCCCGCACAACGAGTCTGAGCCTACTCGACTAAGCTTCTACTGGAGTTACAGAGAGGAGTCCCGTTTGAGATTGGGACGGTGTGGAGGTAGGATTACGGGTCCCCCAACTGCCTTCGATGGACGGCGCTTTGAGGACGAAGAAGCCCTTCCACCCAGGCTAGAAAGCCTAGGCTACGGTGGTTCGGCGGCGAGCCTGGCGGTTTAACATAATGAGCGCAGCGATTAATCCAATCAAGCCGCCGAGATAGCTGGCGTTGTGGATGTAGCCGACTTGGACAAAAGCGACGGCGTCGATCACGTCGTTGGGCGTGAGCAGGCCTTCCCAGCGAGCCATGATGGGGTCTTCGGCAGTCTTGGGGGCGATGGTGTAGGCGATGATGGCAAAGACGAGAGCCGTGAGCATCATAAGGCCGACGCCTTTGAGACTGAGCTGAGCGGATTGCTTTAAAGAAAGGCGGGGCAGGGTTGTGCGACCCATGAACCAGCCGGCAAAGAATCCGACCCACCAGGTGGCAAGGAAGCCGATCTCGGCGACGAGGAGTCGCTCAGGCTGGCTTTGGTCGAGGTAATGAAACTGATGAAACTTGAACTCGGTGAAGTACTCGTAGCCAAGCGTGAAGGTGATCTGATCGTGAAGGATACCATAGACCCCAGCGATGAGGGCACCCACGGACCCGAAGACGAACATCCAACCGAACTGCCGAAGCGTGAAGGTGGGGTAGAGCAGGTTCATGGGGTTAGGTTAACAGCGCCTCGAGCCGTTTCAAGCTGACGGGTTGGGCGGTGCCGAGTTCCTGGGCGAAGATGGAGACGCGGTACTCTTCGAAGAGCCAGCGAAAGGTTTCGTGGTTGCTTGGGCGCACTTCTTTTTCCCAGCCTTGGAAATCTTGGATGACGAGGGCTTTGTCGGCATCTTTGGCGGCGTTGTTGGCGGCGCGTTCGGCGCGGATGTAGATGGCCTTCAGGTAGCGCGGCAGGTGGATCAACTGAGCATGTGGGGTGATGGCGAGGACGTTCATGGGCAGCAGGCGCAGAAGGTCCTGATCCATGCCAGGGTAACGTTTGGGATAGGCTTGAATTTTTTGTCGCCAGTCGTCGCAGAGCTTCAAGAGATCCCGCACTTTCTGGGTCAGGGCGGGCAGTTCCTTGCGCGCGGTTTCACAGAGGCTCTGAAAGCGTTTTTCCGTGAGCGGCAGCAAGGGTTGTAAGCGCAGGACGTGTGCTAGCAGATGCTCCTGAGCTTGCTGGGAAAGCGGGGCAGCGGCAGCAGGCGAGGCGGCGGTGCCGGGCAGCGATAGATGGGCGAGGCCACTCAGGGGACGTGCGATGGTCTTGGCCCCGGCATCAAAACTACGCAGTTCCTTTTGCAGCCAGGCGATGTCCTTGCCTAACGCCAGCTCCGCGAGTCGGCGCACAGCAGCGGGTGAGGCTGCCGTGACTTCGTCTGGCTTGCGGAAGAGGCGCAGATCAACTTCGCCCTCGCGCAGCAGCAGGCCGGGATAGCCGTGCACGGGGACACCGTGAATTTCTTCGACGAGGATCGACTCCGGTAAGTCGCCAAAGGTCCAGCTGGGCAGCGCATACTTTTCCACACGTGGCAGCAGTTTTTCCCAGGCGTCTGAGCGGGTCTCTTGCTTTTTGACGGTGGCGCGCAGGCTCTCGAGATCCCGGGTGGCGATCATGGATTGATTGCCCTGAGCCATGACTTCGACACGCGGCTTCAGATGCACGGGCACGCTGTCGGGGGGCCAGTCGCTGGCATCCACCGGCACCTGATACACCTGACGCAGATGCTTGGCCAAGGCCTCCATGAAGTCGGTGCGTCCGGGATTGAATTCTTTGGCGATCTTTTTGGCGTTGGCCTCAATCGGCATGAGTTGGCGACGGATGACTTTGGGCAAAGCACGTAGCAGGGTGGTGATGAGCTCCTCCCGCAGTCCGGGCACGAGCCACTGCACCTGACCGCTGGTCAAGGTTTCGGCCAAGGGCAGCGGAACCTGCACGGTGACGCCGTCATCGTCTTGGCCAGGTTTGTAGGCGTAGCTGATGGGCAGGACGTTGTTGCCGAGATTGGCCTGATCGGGGAATTGTTCGAGATCGCTGGAGAGATCGTCTCCGCCCGTGAGGTCATCTTCGGCCACGCAGAGAAAGTCGGGCTCACTGCGCAGGCGTTCGTTGACCAGTTTATTCAGGTCATGAATGGAGGAAACGCCATGGATGCGGGCGCGATAAAACTCGAAGAGATGCTCTTCAATGGCATAGACGCGACTGCTGCGCACACGAGTTAGGGCGGCCTCCAGGCGATCACGCAGCTTTTGATTGTAACCAAAGAAGCGATGCGGGATGAGAGTGGTGCCCTCTAAAAGCGCGCCACGGATGAAGAGCTGTGTGGCACCGACGGGATCGATCTTCCCAAAGTCGATGGGTTGGCGTTTTACCTCCAGTCCATGCAGCAGCAGGCGCTCGGTGACCAGTACGCGCCCTGCTTTGGCACTCCAATGCGGCTCACTGTAGCGTCTCTCTAATAGATGGGCACCGAGTTCCGCGGCCCACTGCGGGTCAATGCGGGCGACGGTTCTGGCAAAGAGTTGGCTGGTCTGGACGATCTCGCCTGCGACGATCCAGAGGGGCTGTTTGGTTTTCTCTTGGCCGGGCTTGGCGTTCTTTTCACGGCGCTCGTAGAGATTGGAGCCAGGAAAGATGGTGACCTCTCGGTTTCCTGAAGCCTTGTAGGCATTCCGCTCCTGACGCATGGCGATGTCGCCCAGATGCCCGGCGACGATGCAGCGATGCAGAGCAATCTCCATGTTTGCTGGAGCTGGCGGCTGCTTGGCATCCCGAAAGGTGTCGCGCAGTTGCATCCACACGTCCCGCCATTCGGACATGCGGGTGAAGGATAAAAAGTTAGACCGGCAGAATTTGCGCAAAGCATTCTTGCCGCCGCGCTCCTGATCAGGAGCGGCATACCAGATTTTAAGCAGCGTGATGAAGTCCGAGTCCGGTGCGGCAAAGGCTTTGTGGGCAGCGTTGGCCAGTTCCTTGCGCTCCTCTGGGCGCTCGCGGGGGTCGGGGATACTCAAGCCAGCGGCCAGGACGAGCATGTCTTCCAGGCAGCCTTCTTCCCGAGCCTGAAGCAACATGCGACCGAGGGTCGGGTCCAAGGGCAGGGCAGCCAGCTCGCGACCGCGCTCGGTCATGTCATGGGTTTCATTCAAGGCACCGAGTTCATGCAGCAGGTCATAGCCCGCACGGATGGCGGCACTGACGGGCGGATTGATGAAGGGAAAAGTTTCGATCTCGCCTAACCGAAAGGCCTTCATGCGGAGGATGACCTCGGCAAGATTGGAGCGCTGAATCTCCGGCTGGGTGAAGCGTGGACGTTTGTCGAAATCATCCTGCGCATACAGCCGGATGCAGATGCCATCCTGCACACGACCCGCACGGCCAGCGCGCTGATTGGCGCTGCTTTGCGAGATGGCCTCCACCGGCAGGCGCTTGGTCCGCGTGCGGGGATTGTAACGGCTCATGCGGGCGAGGCCGGTATCGATCACGTAGCGGATGCGGGGTAGCGTGATGGAGGTCTCCGCGACGTTGGTGGCGATGATGACGCGACGTTTGGCTCCAGGTGAAAAGACGCGCTGCTGCTCGGCCGAGGCCATGCGACCAAACAAAGCCAGCACCTCAATGCCGGCACCGAGCCGGCCATCGAGAATGTCCCGTGTGTCGCGAATGTCCCGCTCGGTGGGCATGAAGACGAGCACGTCGCCTTCGCTGGTCTCGATGAGGACGTCTTCGACGGCATTGACGGTGGCATCGAGATGGGTGGGATCTTCGTCACTGTCACCGACCGGTAGATAGCGGATATCCACGGGGTAGAGTCGCCCAGAGACCTCAATGATGGGCGCGCCGCCAAAGTGGGCGCTGAAGGCCTCGGTATCGATGGTGGCTGAGGTGACGATGAGTTTGAGCTCGGGTCGCTTGGGCAGAAGGGTCTTCAGGTAGCCAAGCAGGAAGTCAATGTTGAGCGATCGCTCATGCGCCTCATCCAGGATGAGCATGGAGTAGTTTTTTAGCAGCGGATCACTTTGGATTTCAGCCAGCAAAATCCCGTCGGTCATGAACTTCACCTTGGTCTCTCGGCTGGTATCGTCACTGAAGCGCATCTTACAGCCGACCATGCCGCCCCAGCGCACATTCAGCTCCTCGGCCACTCGATGGGAGACACTCATGGCGGCGACCCGCCGCGGCTGGGTGCACCCGATCTGGCCGGGAGCATCCCCCATGACCTCGAGGCACATTTTGGGAAGCTGAGTCGTCTTTCCCGAGCCTGTTTCCCCAGCTAAAATCACCACCTGATGGCCACGGATCGCAGCGAGGATGTCCTCACGGCGTGAAGTGATGGGAAGGTCAGGCGGGTATTGAATCAAAGCTCGAAAAAGGTGGGATGTCTGCTTTCGAGGAGAGTGGCATCTTAGACAACCAAAAAGGCCTGAAATGAAGGAGAACTCGTTCACTGATCCTGCTTATTGAGGAAATTCAGGCATTGAAAAGATTGACATAGAGGCGGAATGGATGCCCTAGATGGCCCCACTCCTGCCGTCCCCCTCGTACTGCCTCTCATGTCCAAAGCCCTAATTATTGCCGAAAAGCCCAGTGTTGCCGCCGATCTTGCCCGTGCTTTGGCGAAATCTCCCGGCATGAAGGCCTTTACCAAGGAGAAGGATTATTATGAAAATGAAACCCACGTCATCTCCAGCGCCGTCGGTCACTTGATCGAGTTGGCGATGCCTGAGGTGAATGGCAAAAAGATTGGCTGGGGCTGGACGAGCCTGCCGATCATGCCCCAGGAGTTTGAGCTGAAGCCTATTGAAGACAGCGCCGACCGATTCAAGCTTTTGAAGAAGCTGATTGCTCGCAAAGACGTGGATCGTCTGATCAATGCTTGCGATGCTGGCCGTGAGGGAGAGTTGATTTTCCGTTACATCATTGAAGCTGTGGGTAGTAAGAAGCCTGTGCAGCGTCTCTGGATGCAGTCCATGACTCAGGGGGCAATCTTGGATGCCTACAAAAAGCTGCGGACTGGAGCTGAAATGCAGCCGCTGGCAGATGCCGCGAAGTGCCGCAGTGAATCCGATTGGTTGGTCGGCATCAATGCGACCCGTGCCCTTACTGCGCTCAATTCCCGTAACGGTGGTTTCCGTCTGACGCCTGCCGGGCGTGTGCAGACCCCGACGCTGACCATTCTGGCCAAGCGTGAGAATGAGATTCAGGCGTTTGTCTCACGCACTTATTATGAAGTGCATGGCCTGTTTGAGGTCTCGGCTGGGAAATATGAAGGACGCTGGTTCAATGAGTCCTTCCAGAAAGATGAGAAGGACGAGCATAAGAAAGCTGAGCGTCTTTGGGATCTGCAAAAAGCTGAGGAGATCGTCAAACGCTGCCTCGGTAAGCAGGGCAAGATTGAGCAGATCACCAAGCCGACTAAGCAGATCGCTCCACTTCTTTATGACCTGACCAGCCTGCAACGTGAGGCCAGCAATCGCTTTGGTTTCTCTGCACGCCGAACTCTCCAGATCGCTCAGGCACTGTATGAGAAGTTCAAAGTGCTGACCTATCCAAGAACAGATTCTCGCTATTTGCCTGAAGACTATTTGGATACGGTCAAGGAGACGATGAAGACCTTTGCCAGCCATGATCGGAAGAAGCAGGATGCCTTGCCTCAGGATCTCGGCGACCACGCTGCCAAGGCTTTAGATAATAAATGGATTCGGCCGACCAAACGCGTCTTTGATACGACGAAAGTGAGTGATCACTTTGCCATCATCCCCACCGGTCAGATTCCACCGAAAGAGCTGCCTGAGGCCGAGCAAAAGCTCTTTGACATGGTCTCGCGCCGTTTTGTAGCCGTCTTCTTCCCACCAGCTGAATTTGAGGTGACCACGCGCATCACCCGCATTGATCAGGATGCCTTCAAGAGTGAGGGTAAAGTCCTGGTTGAGCCAGGATGGCTGGCTGTTTATGGCAAAAAAGCCGCCGAAGAAGCTGCTGCAGAAGGCGAGAGCAATGCCAAGCTGCTGGTTTACGCCAAGCATGGCGACAGTGCGAAAAATGTGGATTGTGAAGCTGCCACCTTGCAGACTAAACCCCCAGCACGCTTTACCGAAGCGACACTTCTCTCCACCATGGAGACAGCTGGAAAACTCGTCGATGATGAAGAGTTGGCAGAAGCGATGAGTGACCGTGGTCTTGGCACGCCAGCGACGCGTGCTGCCATCATCGAAGGTCTCATCAGTGATAAATACATTGAGCGCACAGGTCGTGAAATGGCGGTGACTTCGAAGGGGCTTTCCTTGATTGGTCAAATCAGCAGTATCGGGATCGAAGCGCTGAGCAGTCCTGAATTGACGGGGCAGTGGGAGCATAAGCTCCGCCAAATGGAGCACGCCAAGTTGGATCGCAGCACCTTCATGCGGGACATTCGCAGCCTGACTAGCGATGTCGTGGAGAAGACGCGTGCTTATCAGAAAATTGCCAAAGAACGTGTCTATCCTGATTTTGAAGCCAAATGCGGTCTCTGTGGTCACTCTGGCTTCAAACAAAGTGAGGATGTGCTGACCTGCAAAAATGCCGAGTGCAAAGTGAAGGTCTATAAGGTGATCGCTGGCAAGGAATTGCCTAAAGATCAGATGCGCGAGCTTCTAGAAAAGCGCTTCTTAGCCCCGCAGGAAGGTTTCCGCAGCCGTCTGGGAAAAGAGTTCACGGCTGGGATCGAGATCAAGGACGACGGCAAAACCGGCTTTATCTTCCCTGGTGGAGCTAACGATCCAGATGCACCGCCGCCCTTCGACTACGACGCAGCGACTCCCATCGCCGACTGCCCTGTTTGCGCTAAGAAAGGCCGCAAAGGCAAGATCTACCAAACGCCAGAGCATTACATGTGTAACGTCGCTGCCAAAGATGCCAAGGCCTGCAATGGTCGCCTGCCGCGTGTGCTCTGCAAAAAAGAGATCACCACGGCCAATGCGATCAAGTTCTTTACCGAAGGCAAGACGGACTTGATCGAAGGCATGATCTCCAAAAGAGGTCGTCCTTTCAGTTCTTTCCTCAAGTGCAATGCAGGAGACAAACGCCTGCTAGGCTGGGAATTCCCGCCGCGTGAGGCCAAGCCGAAAGCCGCGCCGAAGCCCAAAGGTCGTTTTGCTAAAAAAGCTGCTGCGGCTGAGGCCGAGGCAGCTGAGTGATCGTATTCTCTCAGTTGCACCTTTATTCTAACCTTCTATTTTCCGACTCATGATTTCTGATCAACGCCGCTCCACTCCCTTGCTTTGGGTGCCATTATTGATGATCGTTTTGGCGCTCATTCTGCAATGGCTGAAGCTGAACTCTCCCCAGACGGGTTTGCTCCCAAATTTCTCGCCATGGATGGCGCTGGCCTTCACTGGCACCTTGGTGATGTCCCGTGCTTTGCCCTGGTTCGTTTGGCCGCTGGCCATGTTTGCGGTCAACTTGGCGGCTATGGGCTCAGCGTCAGCTCTGACGGCTGAGAATCTGTCCATCTACGGCATCTATGCCTTGGCAGCTTGGTCAGCTGCTCAGTTTCGTGGCAGACTTGGATTAGTGCAGGGATTGCTCGGTGTGGTTCTTTGTAGCGCGGTTTTTTATTTGGTCACAAACACGGTCTCATGGGCTGGAAATGCTGCCTATGCGAAAAGCCTGACAGGCTGGATGCAGGCGCTGACCACGGGTCTGCCCGGTTACTTGCCGACTTGGACTTTCTTCCGTGCATCCTTCTTCAGTGATCTCGGTTTCAGCGCTCTGCTGATGCTGGCTTTTAATGCTGAGGCTCGCGTGCGTGATCAGGCGACCCTTCCTCTTCTGGTCTCTGCTGCCCGCTAATTTTTTTAGGACAGCGCCATGTCCCAGCCTATCCCTCAGCCCATCGATCCTGCTGAATTGCCAGCCTTGGCTTTAGCGACGATGAAAAAGGCTAAGTTTCCTATGCTAGCGACCTGTGATGGTGATCAGGCCAGAGTCCGTCCAGTTTCACCCGTGCGCACGGATGGTTTTACGGTCTATGTGGCCAATCTTCGCCGCTACGGGAAGACGGCTCAGCTGGCCGCCAACCCCAAGGCGGAGCTTTGTTACACGGACGACGATCATCATCAGGTTCGCATCACGGCTGTGGCTTCGATCGTGACGGACCCACTGTTGCTGCAAGAGATCTGGGAAAGCAATCCGCTGCTGCGTGCGTATCTGCGCACTCCCGACAATCCAGAACTCATCATTTACTGTTTTAGCCCAAATGAAGTGCGCTACATGCGTGAGTGGGCGCTGGAATATCATTGGGTGAATTTGAATGATTTTTGACGGAGCATTGGCAATCTTCAGCTCTCTGTCCATGCTGTGAGCATGACCCGCGAAGAAGCCGCTGAAATCCTCCAACGAATTGCCCTCCTGCTTGAATTGAAGGGCGAGAACCCATTCAAAATCCGTGCCTATAAAAGTGGGGCTGAAGTGGTGGAAGCCTATGCTGGAGACATCATGCAACTGGCCGCAGACAATCAACTCGCTGGCATCAAGGGCATTGGCGAGGCTCTGCGCGATAAGCTGCATGAGATGGCCACGACGGGGAAGCTGGAGTTCTTTGAAAAACTCAAAGCCGAGTTTCCCGAAGGTCTCTTTGAGCTTTTCGAAATCCAAGGCCTAGGCCCCAAGAAAATTGCCGCGCTTTATTCGCAATTACAGGTGGGTTCAGTGGCCGATTTGAAGCGTGTTTGCGAGAGTGGTGAAGCGGCCAAAATCAGTGGCTTTGGTGACAAGACGGTGGTGAAAATCCTGGAAAGCATCGCCTTCCGGGCTGAGCACGCTTCAGAATTCCGGATTGATCAGGTCTATGCTCTTGCTCTCGATCTTCTCGAAACCCTGCGCGCTCATCCGGCGGTCTCGCGGGCAGAAGTCTGCGGTAGTTTCAGGCGTGGAAAAGAGACGGTGCATGATCTGGATTTCCTCGTTTCGACACGCCAACCGGAACAAGTCATCACTGACTTTGTGGCCCTGCCACAGATCGAAAAGGTGATTGTGCAAGGTGGCACCAAAGCCAGCGTCTATGCGCCCAATGGCGTGCAGTGTGATTTGCGTGCTGTTAGCAGCGCTGAATTTCCTTTTGCGCTGAACTATTTCACTGGCAGCAAGGAGCACAATGTCGTCATGCGGCAGCGGGCACTGGATCGCGGGCTATCGCTGAATGAATATGGATTCACGCCGACCGAAGCTGGGGCCACTCTATCGGAGGAAATTCAAGAGATTCACGATGAGCGCGAGATTTATCGTGCCCTGGGGCTGGATTACATCGAGCCCGAGTTACGCGAAAATTCAGGTGAAATTGAGGCCGCCGCTCAGGGCCGTTTGCCTGCGCTGATCCAGTTGGAAAATCTGCGCGGTGTCTTTCACAATCACACCACGGCCAGCGACGGACGCGGCACTCTGCGTGAGATGGCTGAAGCGGCGCGCGACCTGGGCCTTCAATATTTAGGCATTGCCGATCACAGCAAAAGTAGCTTTCAGGCTAACGGTCTGAATGAGCAGCGGTTGCGGGCTCAGATCGCCGAGATTCGTACATTGAATGCCGAGTTCGACGGTCACTTTCGCCTCTTTGCCGGCAGTGAGGTGGATATCCTCAAAGACGGCTCACTGGACTTTGATGACGATCTTTTGGCTGAGCTAGACTACTGTGTGGCCAGTGTGCACAACGTCTTTAACCTGCCAGAGGCCGAAATGACGAAACGCATCATCCGCGCCATCGAAAATCCGCATGTCACGATGCTCGGTCATGTCACCGGACGCCTGCTATTGCAGCGTCCGGCTTATGCGGTGAACATTCCTGCAATCATTGATGCGGCAGCGGAGACTGGCACCATCATTGAGCTGAATGCGAGTGCTTGGCGGTTGGACATGGACTGGCGCTGGTGGCGACTCGCCAAAGAGAAAGGCGTGAAGTGCAGTATCAATCCAGATGCACACAGTACGCAGGGCTTAGAGGCAGTGCTCTTTGGTGTGCGTGCTGCCCGCAAAGGTTGGCTGACGCGCAAAGACGTGGTGAATTGCCTGCCGCTTGGCCAGATCGAAGCGGCCCTGAAAAAACAAAGGGCGGACTGATGTCCGCCCTTCATGGGGAAGTTTATTTTTCCACTTTGATCTTTGGAATCGTACCGCTGATTTTATTGGCGACATCGGAGAAGAAGTTTCCGCCTTCAGTTTCTTTGGAGTGGCGCAGGTAAAGGCCGACGATGAAGGCGGTGATGAAAAGAAAAATCACAATCAGAGCCGTGGCGCAGCCGCTTTCCGTCTGATCGGGGTAATTGCTAGCGCGGCGCACATTGGCTGGGCGTGCTGGCTTTTTCCGGTAATCGACAGGTGCGGGTGGTGGCGGTGCATCTTTGACTGGCAGAACGGGAGGTGGCACAAAAATGACGGGTTGTGCAACGGCGGTCTCTTCGGGTTCTGCGCTGGGTGCATCACCAGCATAAAAAACGGCCTGAATGTCACCAAAAGCCACGCGATCACCCTCGGCTAACTTTGCCTCCTCAATGATAGCGCCATTGACCCGTGTGCCATTGCTCGACTGTTGATCACTAACGTAACAGCCGTCATCCTGAAGCTCGATCAAGGCGTGATGCCCTGAAACGGAAGGACAATCCAACACGATGACGCTATCTGGGTGGCGTCCTAAAGTTGTCGTGCCAGACTCCAATACGTGGGTCATGGAGGTATCTTCGTCGAGGTAGAATACAAGTGTGGCCATAGTCGGGGGGAGCTATTTTTCGGGTGATGGGACAGACGTCCGTGACAGCGCTAAAGGAGGCTTAGCTTTTTGCTGATGCAATATCTATGTTCGCATAAGTGCAATCATTGCATTACATATTTCATATGAACTCATTCCGTTTTTCCAAGTTAAGCTTCTGCCTTTGCATACTTTCTTTATCTTTTAGCCTGACCTTAGACCTAAAGGCTGGGCCCGCGGAAGAGAAGGAGGCTGAAGCTGCGGCTCTAGCTTTAGCGGCGGATCAGGAGAACGCTGGCTTCATGTTCCGCGCTGAGGCCTGGAGCAGCGACCTTTCACATGGTCTGGGCAAAGCTGTGAAAATGCAGCTTTTTAAAGGCAATGAATACTGCATCGGTGTCGCCGTGCCTCGGAAATCAGGTGTGCGCATCACTGGCGCGGTCTTGGACCTCGATGCCAGACCGGTGGGAGAAATCCAGCCTGTTTTGGATGGCTGGGGTTTTCTTCTGTTCTTCAAACCGAAAAAAACCGGCGTTTATATGGTTACCATTCAGATCGATGAAAAAGGCAAGCAGGCGGATACCTCCTGCGCGATCATCACTGGTTACAAATAAGCAGGCTCAATCCCGCAGTGCTACTGCCGGATCGACTTTGGCGGCAAACCAGGCAGGGATAAGTGCGGCAATCAGGCAGAGGACCACCGCAAGACCGCAGATGGAGCCAATGTCGCCTGGCTGGATTTTTGAAGGGATCTCGCTGAGGAAGTAGATGTCTTGTGGGAAGAAGTCACGCCCCGTCAAATGGGCGATGAGGTCACGCAGATCATTCCTAAAATGCAGGACGGTCATGCCACCGATCAAGCCTGTGATGATGCCAAGCACGGCGACAATGCCTGCCTGTGCGAGAAAGATGGCAATGATCTGACCGGTCCGGGAACCGAGAGCCGTGAGAATGCCTATCTCGCGGCGCTTTTGGACCGTGACCGTGATGGTCGTATTCATGACGCAGATGGAGGCCACGAGCATGATGAAAAAGAGCAGGAAATACATGAGTGACTGCTGGTTTTCCACGCTTTGGAGCATGAAGCCATGCATGTCGGTCCATGTCCGCGGACGCCAGTCAGGAGGCAGCAGATCTTGCTCGATCCATGCGTTGACCAGGGCGTCGGCAGCATCTGGCTGTTTCAGCTCGATCTCGATTCCGCTGACGTCGCCTTCCAGATTAAAAAGTTCCTGTGCCACGTGCAGTGCGGTGTAGCAGCGGTCTCCGGCGGTGTCTGCGCGGACGATAGCGGTGATCATGAGATCCTTTGGCACCACGATGATTTCTTCGCGGACTGCTGCAGCTTTGGCGGCATCTTTTTCTTCTTCGACCGTGCGGAGGTCATGGATCATCTGGCTGATGGTATCCCTAGCCAGGATCGAAAGGGTGTCTCCCAGTTTCACGCCTAGCTTTTTGGCCAGCTTATCGGTGATGATGAGGGTCTCTTCCTTGAGATTGAATTCACCTTCCAGTCGGTGCTTGGCTAATTTTGCCAGGAGTGCGTTATCCGTGCCGTCTTTGAGACCAAAGAGCTCCACGCCTTCTGGATCGGATTTGCCGGTTCTAGCGGCGATGGTTCCTTCAGCCATGGGTGTGGCAGAAAGGATGTCCGGCTGAGCTTGCATGAGCTTGAGCACCTCCCGCCAATTGCTACGCAAGGGCGGTTCGGCACCTTCAGGCAGCTCACCTGTGAAGCGTGGTTCCTGCATCAGCACGATGTGTGGCTCAAAGCCAAGCAGGAGCTTTTTGTACTCGACCTGCCACCCTTGAAACACCGACATGACCACCACGAGAACACCGACTCCCAGCATGACGCCAAGCACGGAAATCAGTGTGATGATGGACACAAACGACCGCTTCGGGCGCAAGTAGCGAAGGGCTAGGAAAAACGGAGCGCTGGAAAACATGAGGACTCTGCAAACTGGACGCTTCTATCTGAGCTTCAACCCAGGATCTCAGAAACGTCCAATCTGAAATAGAATCGATGGCTTAAAGCTTGGTGTAGCCGACGCTTTCGCAGGGCATGTCCCAGAGTTTCTTTAGCTCTGCATCCAACTTCGTGATGCTGAAGCTGACGCCAGCCATTTCCTGGCAGGTCACGATGTTATCGACGATGGTTTGGTGAACGATCAGGCCACGAGCTTCCAAGATCGGCTTGGCTGCGCGCAGAAGGATCAGCAATTCCATCATGTGCGTGGAGCCGAGGCTGTTCACAAAGAAGACAATTTCATCGCCCTTATTCAAAGGCAGGTCGTCGGCAAAGAGGAGATCGAGAATCTTGGGTGCCAACTCATCAGCGGTGCACATCGGGATCAGGCCCACGCCTTTTTCACCATGAATGCCCATGCCCAGACCGATGACGTCATCGGCCAGATCAAAGGTCGGCGCGCCAGTGGCGGGGATGGAGCCAGGCTTGGTGGAAACGCCCACCGTGCGGGTCATGTCGTTGGCTTTTTGAGCGATCCGAGCCAGTTCATCCAAGCTATCGACGATTTGAGCCGCCGCGCCAGCTAACTTGACCACGGGAACGAGACCGGCGACACCGCGACGGTTTTGTTTCTTGTCAGGAGGTGCCGAGCAGACGTCGTCATTGATGATCACAGTTTTGACGACGATGCCGTCATCGGAAGCGAGTTCCGCGCCGATGTCGAAGTTCATCACATCGCCCGCGTAGTTCCCATAGAGATACAGCACACCCTTACCGCGATTCACGGCGACGGTAGCTTCCAAGACGATATCTGGAGGTGGCGCTGCAAAGATGTCACCGACGGCAGCCCCATCAGCCATGCCTTTACCAACAAGGCCGTGATAAATCGGCTCATGGCCAGCACCACCGCCCACCAGCAGAGCAGGGGCGTCAGGGCGCAGATCATTCATGACGATAGAGCGGCGACCGACAGCGCGAGCTTTGCCATCATAAGCAATGACCAGACCTTCAAAGAGGTCGTCAGCGCATTTCAGGGGGTCATTGATGATCTTTTTAGCGGAGTTGGTGCTCATGGAGAAAGTCAGTTTAGATTGTTGGGGCGCTAGGTTTAGCTGGAAGCATCGGAATTGTCAAAGAAGGATCAACGTCCGGCCAATGAACGATCAGAAAGACTGAAGGCATCTTCAATGACATGAAGCTGGGGTAATTCAGCGCGGATTAGGATGACTTCGGCGATGTCGAATCGGATGGCAATCCGTGGATTGCCAAGCTGGCGAAGCCAATCGAGTGCTCCCCTCTGGATGAGTTGTTGCTTGTCTTTATTCACCGCGTCTGCTGGACGCCCAAAGGCGGTGCTTGTTCGCGTTTTGACCTCGACAAAACTCAGGGTCTGTCCGTGGCGGGCCACGATATCCACTTCACCTCGGTGCAGGCCACGATAGTTTCTGAAAAGCACTCGACGCCCATGGCGCTGGAGATACTTGGCAGCGAGGAGCTCTCCCAGAAGACCAATCTCAGAGCGGCTGAGCTTCACCCCAAGTAAACTTCCTGAAAATGGTTGATCCAGGGGGATGAACCGCAGTAAAAACTGTCGCAGCACTGGATGATGCCTGATCCGATACCGCAGACGCGCCAAAGACGCTGTAAAATTCCAGTCTGTGGAGGGATCGGCATTCATAGCCCTAATCGACAAACACTGATTCCACCTCCAAAGCACACGTCCACATCTGACCCAGGATCACGAGGGCGATTTGCATAACTGGCATTGTAAAGGTAACTGCCATCGGTGTTTTTTTCAAAACTGACGCCGAGCGGTGACTTGGCGGGCTGGCAGTGGGTCAGCGCGGGCATGGCCAACTCACCAGGCGGATGATGCGGGAAATTGGCGCACCAATACTGGCCTTGTTCCAGGGCTTGAGATTCCAGGTTCTCAAATAGCTTTGCGGACCACTGGGCGACTCTTGACCAATCCACGGCTAGTCCACGAATCAGGTAATGGGAGAACGCCATGGCTTTTACCTGATGGTAAGCGGCCTCCCGTGCTGCGGCACAGGTGCCAGAAATCATAATGTCCTGCCCCAGATTACCACCGGCATTGACTCCGGAAAGTACCCAGTCAGTTTTTAGATCTAGCGCGAACAGACCGATCCTCACGCAGTCTGCTGGTGTGCCATGCACTGCCCAGCGGCGCTCACCTTGTGACTCCACCTTCAGAGGGGAATGCGTGGTGATGCGGTGCCCACACATGGACTGCTCAGAGGCCGGTGCCACGATACTAATCGAAGAGTTCGGAATCAATCGGACGGCCTGTTCTAAAGCCGCTAGACCCGGAGCATCGATTCCATCATCGTTGGTGAGCAGGAAGTGCACGAGGAACTATTTTTTGAAGTAACCGTTCTGTTTCTCACTGATCGGCAGGCCCACGGTCTGCATCACTTTCAGCATGTCCTCCCAGAGTTCACGCTTGGCTTTCAAGCCGCCACCAGCTAGCTTTTCCTCACGCAGAATGTAGTTCGGATGGAAGGTCACCATCGTCTGAATGCCCTGTATCTCATGGAATTTTCCGCGCAGCCTCATCATGCTGTCACCCAGTCCGAAGGCCTTGGAAACCGCCGGCCCCAGCACGATGACCACCTTGGGTGCCACAAGGGCAATCTCGGTCAAAATGTAAGGTAGAAACGCGCGCATCTCTTGATCGGTGGCTGCACGATTGGCGGCGCCTTGATCCCCTTCGATTGCTGGACGCAATTTGCAAAAGTGGGTCAAATAGACAGCCTCGCGTTTCAATCCCATCGCCGTGATAATGCCTGTGAGCTTCTGGCCTGCAGGCCCCATGAAGGGCTGACCCGCTTCTTCCTCTTCTAGACCTGGGGCCTCGCCGATAAAGAGGATCTCCGCGTCTGGCGTGCCGCTGGCGGGCACGAATATTTCCCGCAATGTGCCCAGGGCCTGAAGTTCGGCTGAAGCTTGAATATGGGCAGCTAAAGCGGCCAGTTTCTCGGCCTTGGTTTGGCCAGTGACCTGAATCAGCGCTGGTTTGTAGTCTCCAGCTGTGGGTGCCGTTGCCACAGGCGATTTAAGGGTGGGCGTCGCTGCTGGTTTCGGGCTAGGCTGCGCAGTCGGCTGAGTCGTGACAGTGCGTGACTGAGTCGGCAGGCTCACTGTGGGAATGGGTGCCTGAGTAGGTCGTGCTGGCTTGCCACGCTGTTTGAGCCGGTCCAGCATTCCTGGTTTCAGGACGACATGCGTCTGCCCCGCCACCTGGCGCTGCTCCAGAAAATGCTTCAACAACCCTGCGGCCTCATTTGACATAGACTGATATGTGGCGAGTCAGAAAGAGGACTCAAGAACGAGTTGATCTAGTCGCCGCATTTTCTCATTCATCGCCATTCTTTGAGGCGCTCAGGGAACGGGCAGGTGGCACAGGCGCTATCGTCTTCCAAGCAAAAATCTTCATACAATTGCAGCAGTCCCTGCTGGTGGTGGAGTTTCTTTTGGAACTGGGCGCTGTGCGGGTGATCACCAAAAAGCCGTAAGGCTGCACGGCGCAGTTTTTGGTTATCTAACATGGCTGGCAGTTCTAAATACTCAGCCCAAAGGCGGGTGCGTTCCGGCATGAGTAATGGATAAACCACGTTGGCTAGCATTTCTTGGACACGGCTTTCGCCAATGAGGCTAATAGGCTTGGCCGCAGCCTCGGCCACAAGTGTGTAGTGGGTGGCCCAGTAATCATGACGAAGCGCAAGGAGCGCGGCCTTCCAGCTAGGTTGGCTCCAGCGGCTGGCCTCCATCAGCGGTCCTGCGATGCTGTCCCAGATGCCGAGCATCGCGGTTAGAGCGCCGAGTCGGCGTTGGGGATGGTTTCCTGGTCGTGTCGCTGCGAGCTTCCAATGCGGGAGCTGGGCCGTGGTAAGCCAACGCTGGCAGTCGTCTCGCAGGCGCCACCAGTCTTGCCAAAGCTGGCGCAGGTAGTGGCGGGTCGCTGGCTGAGTGTCCTCAAAGTGGATATTTTCCATGAAGCCGCTGATGCCAAAGAGTAGCGCTTCCCGTTCTGAATGGGGGCGCTTTTTCAGCAGTTTTACTGGCTGGCGCTGGCACATCAGGAGGAAAGCTTGCTGGTTGTTTCGGTAGCCAAGTGTCTGAGCTAGGGCCTGGTAAATGGCCTGCTCTCGGCCATGGGCGACGACCGCGCGGTGCAGTCGTTTTGACTTTCGCTCCAATCGATACTGGGCGGCTGACTCCAGGATGGACTCAATTCGGCTATCTTCCATTTCGCGCAGCGGTGTGGAGCATCTTCCGAGCTTTGCTGCTGCTTGGCTTCGGTTCGGCCTAGCATCTTGCGCTAGCATCGTGGTGCTAATCTGGATCTGAGTGACTTCTTTGTGCTCAACTGTCCGAGTGAAGAAACGCTGCTCGGGTGCCTGCAAAAAAACATGCAGAACCACTCGGCGATACTCTGGATTAGCCCCATGGCAATGGCGCTCCCAGTCACGCGCGTCAGGGTCCAGTTCGATTTCCCCATGCTCCTGCCTGCCATCAATCTCTACGGTGCAGTCCATGAAGTCAGGACCAGCCCCGGAGTTCCAGATGCCAAAGTCGATGATCTTGACGGGTTTACCATCATTGCTGCTGAATTCACGTCCAAAATCACCGGCAAACCAAAGGCTTTGCAGGTCGAGTTCGCTCAAGCTTTCTGGCAGTTTGAATTCAGGCGATGGCTCTTCGATGCCAGAAAAAATGGCATCACGAAAACGTGCATAGCGGTCCGCAAGGGGAAGAGGTGTGAGCGTACTCATACCCATTCTGTAAACGGAAATCCGTGAGGCATCAACTTGGGGGCATTACTAATGAAGAACTCTAATTGGGCGATAACTGAGACCATCCTTCTCTGAGCAAGAAGGTCTCATGACCCGCTTGCTGCTACTGCTGTTGTTGTTCCTGCTGCTGCTGAAAGCGGATTTCTGCCTGTAAATCCACTGGGGGATGATACATGTAGTTCGTATAAAGATGGGCTCCGATGGAGGCAATCTCAACCTGAGATGCGTCGAGAAACTCGTGAAGACCATTGTCGAAGATGGATTGCACGTCCACTTTGGAGAGACGGCTCAGGAAGGCTTCAAATCGTTGGATAGGCTCAGCATTGACCGCAGCTGTTGGATCGCCTTCGGTGATTAGCTGAATGTATTCGTTCATCTGCTCAGCACAGAATTTCATGGAACGTGGGAAGCTGTCATCAAAGATGAGAAACTCGACGACCTTTTTAAAGAGCACGTCGGCTACGTAGTAGCGGCGATAAGGTTCTACCGCACTGGCAGATCTCAAGACCGCATGCCACTGAGCGGTATCGACCGCCCCGCCCACATCTGAAGCCTTCGGCAGAAGGATGTGGTATTTAATATCGAGCAGACGCGTGATCTGATCGGCGCGCTCAAGGTATTTGCCAAATTGAATGAACTCAAAGCCTTCGACCCGTGAAAAAGTACTCACGGTGATGCCCTGGAAGAGATGGGAGAAGCGCTTGATCTGATCGTAAAAGGCGCTGGCTCCTTCAGCCCAGATCTTTTTGGCATCGGCCCCTTGGATGAAGTGGTAAGCGTCATTGAGCACCTCCCACATCTCACTGGAAATTTGATCCCGTACTTGCCGTGCATTTTCACGGGCATTCGAAATACAAGAGATCAGCGAATTGGGATTCTCTAGTCGGAAGGTGAGAAAGTCAGTGGCGCTTTCATTGTCGGCAGATTCATAAAGTTTGAAGAACTGCTCTTCATCGCCTGAAGAACGCAGCACGGGGAGCCAATGTTCTTTGAGCGTCTCGGCGCTGACCTGGCCAAAATCGAGCAGGATCTGTAAGTTGACATCGATGAGACGTGCTTGGTTTTCAGCGCGTTCAAGGTAGCGGCTCATCCAGTAAAGGCTGCCGGCTACTCGGGAAAGCATGACATTGGCCTGTTTTGACCGGGCGACTTCTTCGCGGGCGGTGGTGGTGGACATGATGGGAAGGGGTAAGGTGAAAGGTGTGGGAAAGGGGAACAGTCTGAGCGGATTACTTTTTCAGAACCCAAGTATCTTTTGATCCACCACCTTGAGAGCTATTGACCACGAGGCTGCCTTTTCTCAGCGCCACGCGGGTGAGGCCCCCTGGTGTGACGACGGTTTTTTCTCCACAGAGGATGTAGGGTCGGAGATCGACATGGCGACCGCCAAAATCGTCTCCAGTCCAGGTCGGATGACGACTAAGCGAGATCGGATGCTGGGCGATGAAGTTACGTGGGTTATCTTCAATCAACTTGCGGAACTCTTCGATCTCGGCCTTTGCAGCCCATGGCCCCATCAACATGCCGTAGCCACCTGCTTCGTTCGCGGATTTAACGACGAGCTTGTTGAGGTTCTCTAAGATGAAAGTGCAGTCTGATGGCTCAGACGCCAGGAAGGTGTCCACATTCGGCAAAATGGGTTCTTCACCGAGGTAATACTTGATCATCTTGGGCACGAAGTAATAGACGACTTTGTCATCGGCCACCCCTGTTCCGATGGAGTTGGCGAGGCTGACATTGCCTGCTCGGTAGGCGTTGACTAAACCTGGAACACCGAGCAACGAGTCGGCTCGAAATACAGATGGATCCAGGAAGTCATCGTCAATTCTGCGGTAGATGACATCCACTTTAACCAGACCAGATGTGGTGCGCATGTAAACTTTAAAGTCACGAACGACTAGGTCACGTCCTTCGACAATTGGAATGCCCATTTGTCTAGCCAGGAAGGCATGCTCAAAATAGGCGCTATTATAAACACCTGGAGTCAAGAGCACAGCATTGGGCGCATTATTGCCGTTGAACTTGGCCGGAGCGCAGTATTGAAGTACCTTGAGAAGTTCAGCGGGATATTCATCTACCGGATGAACGCCGCTGGCCTGGAAGAGTTCAGGGAAAGTGCGCTTGAGAGCATTACGGTTTTCCAGCATGTAGCTGGCACCGGATGGGCAGCGAAGATTGTCTTCCAGAACCAGGTATCGGCCCTCATGATCACGAATTAAATCACTGCCGCAGATGTGCACATAAATATCCTTGGGCACCTCACAATTCATGAATTCGCGGCGAAAATGTTTCGCGCTCAGCAAGTATTGGGGCGGGATGACACGATCTTTGATGATTTTTTGCTCGTGATAAATGTCATGGAGAAAAAGATTCAGGGCCGTGATGCGCTGAATGAGGCCTTTTTCCACCACATCCCATTCCTCAGCAGAAATCACACGCGGAACGCAATCAAAGGGGAAAATCCGCTCAGTTCCCTGGTCGTCATTATAAACCGTGAAGGTCACCCCTCCACGCATGAAGGCGTTTTCCACCGCTGTTTGTTTGTTACTGAACTCGGCAGCCGAGACCGCATTCAGGGCGTCGCTAACACCTTGATAATGTGGGCGTGGAGTGCCGTTACTAGTGAACATCTCATCAAAGAAGTTCTCCGTTTGGTAGTTGTCGAAAAGCATAAGGTTGGTGCCCGTTGGTTGGACTTAAGGTTAAAATAGCAGGACTAAGGCCAAGATTGCGAGATGCTTTCAGCTCCGGCAAATGAGCGCAAGAATTGGGCGTCGGACACCTGCTTTACTTCGCATTTTTGAGATCCTCAGGTTTGTCCAGAGGTTCTCCAGTCTGTCAAACGATAACATTGCCCCATGACTTTGTGCTTTGCGCTTAGTATGAGGATGCTACAATCGTCGCCCTTTTCCCAATTAAATGGGTCAATTATCCTCTGCCAACAAATCCATGGAGCCTCTTTCGAGATGGCGACCAATGGCGGCAGCGTGCCAGAAATAATCCTCAATCATGATCATTCTCGGTCTCAATGCCTATCACGGTGATTCAGCGGCAGCGCTGATCAAAGATGGAAAGCTCATCGCCGCTGTGGAAGAGGAGCGATTCCGCCGCATCAAGCACTGGTCAGGCATGCCTACGGAGTCCATCCGCTGGTGCCTCCAGGATGCTGGACTGAAGCTCAGTGATGTCGATCACATCGCCATCAATCGGAATCCCAAGGTAAACAACCTGCGCCGTGCGATGTATGTTCTGCGCAAGCGTCCGAGCCTGCAATTGATCCTAAAGCGCTTTAGCAATATCCGCCGAGCAGCCTCCTACGAAGATCAGGTCAGCAGTGCCTTTCCCGGCGAGAAGCTGCGCGCGCAGGTCCACCATGTAGAGCATCATTTGGCACACCTTGCGTCAAGTTATCTGGTGTCTGGTTTTAATGAAGCCGTTTGTTTGTCAGTCGATGGTTTTGGCGACTTCGCCAGCAGTGCCTGGGGCCTGGGGAAGGGGAGTGACATCAATATTGATGGTCGCGTCTATTTCCCTCACTCACTGGGTGTTTTTTATTCAGTGATTACCCAATTCATCGGCTATCCCTATTATGGCGATGAATACAAGGTCATGGGGCTGGCCCCTTATGGTGAGCCTAAGTATCTCAAGCAAATGCGCGAGATCGTGCAGGTGCAAAGCGATGGCACCTTTAAGCTCAATTTAGATTACTTCCGTCATCACAACGAAGATGTGCATTACACTTGGGACAATTGCAGTCCTGAAGTCGGGACTCTCTATCGGAAAGAGCCTATGGAGGCCCTCTTCGGCCCGCAGCGTGAAAAGGGTGCAGAGTTGGAACAAAAACATCGCGACATCGCCCGCAGCGCGCAGGCGATGTATGAGGAGGCTTTCTTTGCCATGTTGCAGTCCTTGCATGCCAAGTATCAATGTTCTGATCTGGCTCTGTCTGGCGGCTGTGCCATGAACTCCGTGGCCAATGGCAAGGTTTATTTAAACTCACCCTTTAAGCGCATGTATCTCCCCGCTTCGGCTGGAGATGCTGGCGGTGCGATTGGTTCTGCCTTTGTCGTTGCACATCAGATCGACAAATCATCCAAGCCCTTCGTCATGGATCATGCCTATGTAGGACCTCAATCGACGGATGCTGAAATCAAAGCACTGCTGGAATCTCGCAATGCTGACATTCAGGCTGAAGGCTGCACGGTACGCCACTTTGAAGATGAAGGCCAGCTTTGTCAGGCTACAGCAACCGCGATCACGGAAGGTAAAGTCATTGGCTGGTTCCAAGGTCGTATGGAGTGGGGTCCCCGCGCACTCGGGAATCGCAGTATTCTCGGTGATCCACGCAGGGCCGACATGAAGGACATCCTTAATCTCAAGATCAAGCGCCGTGAATCCTTTCGGCCCTTTGCGCCTAGCATCCTGCGTGAGGATGTCAGCGAGTGGTTTGAGCAGGATGACGATGTGCCCTTCATGATGGAAGTCTTCCAAGTGCGCGAAGACAAACGTCCTCAAATACCTGCTACCACGCATGTCGATGGCTCAGGTCGTCTGCAAACGGTCCATCGGGAGACCAATCCGCGTTATCATCGCTTGATCAGCGAGTACAAAGCCATCACCGGGGTGCCGATTGTTCTCAATACCAGCTTTAACGAAAACGAACCCGTCGTCTGCAAACCCCAAGAAGCGCTCGATTGCTTCCTGCGAACGAAGATGGACGTGCTTGTTCTCAATGATTGGATGGTTCGCAGAGGATGACCCACAGATTTCAGAGAGAGGATCCGCAGATTTCACAGATCACGCAGATTACTTTTAGATGATGTTGAAGGGCTGCCTGTTATTTCTACACAAGTTCATCCCTCTAAATCTTTGAAATCTGAGCAATCGGTGGACCCAAGAACCTATGCCAGGTGCTTGGTTATCTCAAAGGCACTGGCTTCCAAACGGGCCTTTTTCTCAGCTTCGGTACTCCCAGTCTCTTTCAAAAACGCTTCGTTCATTCCTCCAAATGGCTTCCCGAAGCCGCCACCGAAAATCCGTCCTAATAATCTGAGTCATCTGTAAAATCGGTGAATAAATCGTCTGAACGTCATCCGTGGACATGAAGGGTATTGTCTTAGCAGGAGGTGCTGGCTCTCGCTTGTATCCATTGACGCAAGTCGCAAGCAAGCAACTTCAGCCTGTTTACGATAAGCCCATGGTCTATTATCCGCTGACCGTTTTAATTGCTGCGGGTATCAGTCAGATTTGTTTGATATCGACCCCTCATGACCTGCCAAGATTTCAGCAACTGCTCGGTGACGGTAATCAGTGGGGCATCTCCATCGAGTATCGTGAGCAAGAGCGCCCAGCGGGTATTGCACAGGCTTTTTTGATCGCCGAATCCTTCATTGGAAATGACAACGTTACTTTGATTTTAGGTGATAACATTTTTCTAGGAGGTGACGCTTTTCCGCGAGCCCTCTCTGAGTTTCGCAGCGGCGCGTCCATCTTCGCCTATCACGTCAATGATCCCCAACGCTACGGTGTAGTGGAGTTTGATGCTCAGGGGCAGGCGATCTCTCTGGAGGAAAAACCCACTCAACCTCGCAGCAATTTTGCCGTTCCGGGCGTCTATCTTTACGATAACGAAGTGGTCGAGATGGCAAGACAATTGAAGCCTTCGATCCGAGGAGAGTTAGAGATCACTGACATCAATAAGGACTATCTTAATCGTGGGAAATTACGCGTCATTCGCATGAGTCGCGGAAGCGTTTGGTTAGATTCCGGCACAAGCAGCAGCCTGCATGATGCCTCAGCTTATGTTCAGACGATTGAAAAGCGACAGGGGGTGAAATTAGGTTGTCCCGAGGAGGCGGCTTTGCATCGGGGATTCATGACCCCTCAGCAGTTTGTCAGCTTGGTCAACACCATGCCTTGCTGTGAATATCGCGACTATCTTCAGTCCATTTCAGGCAGTCAGTTCTTTGGTTAAGTTTGAGTTTGGCGCATTGATCATGGTTATCTTAATTGGCGGCAGCGGATACATGGGTAGCGCATTTGCGGCTGAGTTACATAAGCGGCAGATCCCTCACCAAATAGTATCTAGATGCACGACAGACTACACTAACTTTGAATCGTTGTGCCGATTGCTGGAAAAAGCGAAGCCCTCATTCCTGATCAATGCCGCTGGAGCTGTCGGTAAACCGAATGTGGATGCTTGTGAGCTAGCTCGCTCAGAAGCCGTTCTTGGCAATGTTGTGTTACCTCAACTTATCTCCAACGCTTGTGACATCAGTGGGGTTCCATGGGCTCAAGTATCTTCAGGATGTATTTATTCAGGAGCGAAAATTCTGAGTGACGGAAAGGTCCGCATCGAAAAAGACTTAACGCTGCCCCATGTTCGCCAAATTGTAGATGATTCTCCAAGTTCAGTGCTCGGATATAGCGAAGATGATAGCCCTAATTTTTCTTTTCGTGAATCACCCTGTAGCTTTTACAGTGGAACAAAAGCCCTGGGCGAAGAGGTTATCTCAAAGGCTAAGCAAACTTATATTTGGAGGCTGAGAATACCTTTCGATGAGTATGATAATGATCGCAATTATCTTACCAAACTTCAGCGCTATGATCGTGTCTATGACAACGTGAATTCAATTTCTCATCGTCAAGATTTTGTGCACGCTTGTTTGGATCTTTGGGTGAGTGGTGCAAATTTTGGGACTTATAATGTCACGAATCCTGGATTCGTGACTTCAAGGCAAGTGGTGGAAATGATTCAAAGAAACTTCAAGGTCAGGCGTGCTTTTAAGTTTTGGAAAGATGATGAAGAGTTTTATCGGCTCGCCGCCAGCGCTCCTCGTTCAAATTGCGTTTTGGACACGACAAAATTATTGGCCACAGGCGTGAAGATGCGGCCTGTTGAAGAGGCCATGGAAGAATCTCTTCTGCGATGGAGCTCTGCCGTATGATCACACATCCAATGAATCTTTTGATCACAGGCGGCGGCGGTTTTATTGGTTCGAATCTTATCCGTCATATCATCGACAAGCCTGAAGTCGGTCAGCTGATCAATCTCGATGCCCTTACCTATGCGGGTCATCTGGAGAACCTCGAAGGCATCCACGGCAAGCATCCGCGCTACATCTTTGAAAAAGTCGATCTACGAGAAAAATCCGAAGTCCTGCGAGTGATTCATCAGCACGACATCACCCACGTCATGCATCTGGCGGCTGAAACGCATGTGGACCGCAGCATCGCCGGCCCAGGCGATTTCATCACCACCAACATCAATGGCACGTTTCATCTTCTCGAAGCTTGCCGCATTCATTGGCTAGGAACAACCAAGAACCGGTTCCTCCACGTCTCAACGGATGAAGTCTATGGCTCTCTGGGTGACTCCGGCTCCTTCACTGAATCATCGCCTTACGCGCCAAACTCGCCTTATGCGGCAAGTAAGGCCGCCAGTGATATGCTTGTACGTTCTTACCATCACACGTATGGTTTGCCGACGGTCATCACGCATTGCTCGAATAATCACGGACCTTACCAGTATCCTGAAAAGCTGATTCCTGTGGTGATCCAAAGCATTCTAGCTCGGCATGAAATCCCGGTTTATGGAGACGGTCTTAATGTGCGAGATTGGCTGCCTGTCGATGACCATTGCGCTGCACTTTGGCTCGCTCTGAATCAGGGTAGAGCAGGGCAGACATACAATGTTGGGGGACTCAATGAAATGGCTAATCTTACGCTGGTGGAGCTTATCTGTGATCTAGTTGATGAGATGCAGCCTACGCTTGGTGGCCATTCACGCGATTTGATCACCTTTGTGCCAGATCGCCTTGGTCATGACCGACGTTATGCCATTGATGCATCAAAAATGCTGCATGAATTAGGCTGGAAGCCTGAACGAAAACCTGAGTCCGCTCTGCGTTCTACCGTTCAATGGTACCTAGAAAATCAAGGCTGGGTTGCTTCAATTAAAGTTAGCCTCTGATCCGCTTACACATGTCGTCTATATCCCAAAAGTCTGTCCAGTTTGGCTGCGGCATGCGTCCTGGACCTTCATGGATCAATTATGATGTCAGTCCCACGCTTCGGTTATCTAAAATCCCAGGACTTAAAACACTGCTGCGTCTTCCTGATTGGTCCGCCAACGTCTTGCATGGCGACATCACCCGCGGTTTACCGATTCAATCTGGATCATGCTCTCGGTTGTATTGCGATCAAGTCTTGGAGCATCTAGCTCGTGAGGATGTCTATGCTGCATTGAAAGAGTGCCGACGCTTGTTGTCGTCTGAGGGTGTTTTTCGACTCTTCGTGCCTGATTTGAAAGCCATCGCCACCAGTTATGTGCAGGGCGGTGAATCTAGTTCCGCTGAATGGTTCATGGAAACCATCGGTCTCGGGTTCACCTCACGTCCAAGAACGATGGGTCAGCGTTTGCGTGAATACATCGGAAACTCCCGTCACCTCTGGGCTTGGGACGCCCAGTCTATGAGCGCTGCGCTGAAAGCCGCTGGTTTCAGCAAAATTCGGCAAGTCCAATATCGTGATTCAGGTGATTCGTTTTTTGATGAACTTGAAGGCTCAATTGAATGGGGACTCGCTCTCGGTCTGGAGGCACGTTGCTGATTGGCCCTTCCGATTACAGCCATCATCGCCACTCGTAATCGGGCGTGTCTTTGCAGTGATCTTTTGAAGTCCATCAGTCAGCAAGATCAGACCTTAGCAGAGATTATTTTTTGTGATGCATCCGATGACGATTCAACTCGGGATGTCGTTGGCTCATCAGCTCACTATCTCCGTGCCACACAGTGCGGCGCGGCACCTCAAAGAAATCAGGCCATCCTTGTCGCCTCGCAGCCTTTTATCCTGATCATGGACGATGACATCACTCTAGAGCCTCGCTGTTTCAGCAGTCTCTGGAGCGTCATGCAATCAATCCCAACTGCTGGCGGAGTGACTGCTACCATTGTGAATGAAGCCTACGTTGCACCTGGTCGCTGGACAAAGGCGCTGCTCAAATGGTTCGAAGGCGGGCGTGAGCGCGCCACCTACGCTGGGGCTTGTGTTGGCCCTGGTTATACCTTCTGGCCTGCGGATGACCGGAATCAAGCTGAGGCTGTGCCCGTTGAGTGGCTGGGCACAGGCATGGCACTTTATCGTCGCGAACTCCTGCCGGATCCACCTTTTCCCAACATCTTCCACGGTGCTTCACTGTGCGAAGATTTGGCGTTGTCTTTGACCGTTGCAAAAGCTGCCCAGCTCTTTCAGGCCAGTCGAGCACGCTACATTCACTTGAATGCTGGTGGAGATCACAAATCAGATGTCCGAAAGATAGCCAGTATGAACTTAGTGAACCGACATTACGTGATGACTCAGGTCATGGGTAAAACGTCATTCACTGACTACTTGCAGTTGGCTGCCATGATTGCTTTTGGGATGTTAGCGCCGCTAAAACGGGGACAATGGGGAGTTTTCGCCACCCAACTCGTAGGTTGCGCTCAAGGTTGTGCCAAGATTATCTCATCTCGCTAGAATGAGCGACTCTGCTGACAATTCATTTCGTGTTTCGGTCATCATTTGTGCCCACCAGCCCGACAGCCGTCACCTCAGCAGGACCTTGGCAGCTTTGCAGGAACAAACTTTATCGCCTGATGTCTGGGAACTTCTGGTGGTGGATAACCAATCTGCCCCTCCTCTTAAGTTGGATGAATTGCTGGCTTGGCATCCGCATGCAAAATGCATTCGCGAAGAAAACCTCGGACTCACTCCCGCTCGCTGCTGCGGGATTTATCACACATCAGCTGATCTCATTGTCTTCGTGGATGTCGATAATGTGCTGCACTCTGATTACTTGGCTAAAGCCTTGGAGATCGCTTCGCAGCACCCAAAGGTCGGAGTTTGGAGCGGGCAGGCGCATCCTGAGTTTGAAGAGTCTCCAGCAGATTGGACGCGTCCCTATTGGGCCATGTTGGCCATTCGTGAGTTCAGTCATGATAAGATCATGATGGCCTCTGATCGTTCACAGTCTTTACCACATGGCGCTGGGATGTGTCTCCGGCGTGAAGTTGCCTCTGCCTATATCAACGAAATGGTGAATGCGAATTGGCGTCTTCTACTTGAGCGAAAAGGCCAGAGCCTTATGTCGGGTGGCGATTCAGATCTGGCCCTGCTTTCGATGCGACATGGCTGGGGAATCGGTCAGTTCATGCAGCTTCATCTTGATCATCTTATTCCACCAAACCGTCTAACTGAGTCATACCTAATTAGGCTTAAAAAAGCCATGGCTGCATCGGGTGTTGTGCTTGATCATTTTCATCGAGAACCTGCTCCAGTGCGCCCTTCTATAATTAGATGTTTACTGCGCCAATTGAAAATCTTGATCTGTTTTGACGGTGTTGAAAGACGCATGCAAATGGCCACATTCAATGGGGAACAGCATGGCTGGGACATGGTGAAATACCAATCGCAGATTGTATGTGAGTCATGAGTGATCACGCAATCAAAGTAGAATCACTTGGTAAATGCTATCACATACGAAAGCAAAGAGAAGGACACTATCTTACTTTGCGAGATCGGCTGACTACTTTATTCAAGCGCGGTTCGGTAGATCAACAAAGAGAAGACTTTTGGGCTTTGAAGGATGTCTCTTTCGATTTGCCCAAGGGCGAAGTTCTTGGCGTCATTGGACGGAACGGATCAGGGAAATCGACTCTTCTGAAAATGATTTCCAGAATCACTGAACCAACAAAAGGCCGAATCACGGTTCATGGGCGGGTGTCATGTTTGCTTGAGGTTGGGACTGGATTTCATCCAGAACTCACAGGAAGAGAAAATATCTATCTCAATGGAGCCATCTTGGGCATGAGAAAGAACGAGGTTGCTGCATCCTTCGACGAGATCGTTGCGTTTGCCGAGGTTGAGCAATTTTTAGACACTCCGGTTAAAAGGTATAGCAGTGGCATGTATGTGCGATTGGCTTTCGCCGTCGCCGCGCATCTGGAACCGGAGATTTTGATAGTGGATGAAGTTCTTGCAGTGGGGGATGCAGCTTTTCAAAAAAAATGTCTGGGAAAGATGCATGACGTTGCGCAGCAAAAGGGACGGACCGTTCTGTTTGTTAGTCACAATTTAAGCTCGGTAAGACAACTCACGACACGATGTCTCGTTCTTGAAAAGGGACAGTTAGTCTATCAAGGGAGCCCGGAGAATGCCATTAGTCGATATGTGCAAAATTTGGAACTGAGCGGCGATCATATCGAGAATCAATCAAGAGAATACGAGTGCACCGGTGATGCACGATTTGTTGATTTGAGATTTAAGACATCTGCAGCAGTGTTTCCCTCAGGTGTTCCCATTGAATTCATTGCCGTGATTTCAATTTTTAAAGCGGTAAATTCAGCCTTTATCAGTCTCACGGTTTTAACTCAGGAATCAAATCCAGTTGGTAGCGGATTCAGCGCAGCTTCCATTCATTCGACATCCTCTGGAAGGAGGACTCTGTCTGTCTGCATTCCTCCTATCACGCTCGCTCCTGGAAGGTACTACTGTATCGTGGCATTAAGTTTCTATTCTGGCGGTGTTCTAGTCAATATAGATGCAGTCTCCAAAGTGTTGCACTTTGAAATTTTAGCCGACGATTCAACCAATAGCATTCTTTTACAATGGAACTCCAGTTGGGGTCCACTGAAGATGCCTCTTTTGGAGACTAGTTATCTACAATGAATTTTTGTGTTCTTTTTAGGAAGGCTTTATCTTGGCTTGCCCGTTCAACTGCGAAACTCGCAGCTAAATGGCATCCACATTTGGTACTGAAATCGGATGTCCCTACCTTCCCTTTTTGTGAAGATGGATTGGCTACCTTGCACAATAGCGAATTCTTGGTCAATGAACGTTTTCAACGAGCCTATTCATTGGGGAAACAAACTGGCTCTTGGCATAATCACGATCTACGTTGGCGTATTCACGTTCTACTTTGGTGCGCTACCTGGGCTGCCCAGTGCTCGGGTGCATTTGTGGAATGTGGTGTTTACCGAGGTGGATTTGCTCGTGCCATCATTGATTACATTAACTTTGAATCCCTCAATAAAACCTATTATCTGTTTGATACTTTTGCAGGTTTTGATCATAGCCAGTTTAATGAGTCTGAGCGCCGCACGATTGCCAGTAACTATCACTACGAAGACACTTTTAATGCTGTTCGGCAAGAGTTCAGCTCCATGACTTCCGTGCGTCTTGTTAGAGGTTCGATTCCTGAGTCACTGGTGGATGTGGGTTCTGTTGCCTTTCTCAGCATTGATATGAACTGTGTAGTGCCCGAAATTGCGGCAGCTAAGTTTTATTGGCCGCATATGTCTCCTGGTGCCGTTATGGTTCTCGACGACTATGGCTTTACGATTCATCATCAGCAGAAGCTCGCATTTGATCAATTGGCTAAGGAATGGAATGTAGAGATTCTATCTCTGCCGACTGGCCAGGGGCTGATATTCAAACCAGGAATGTCCGCATGATTCAGTCAATTGATCATTGTGTCATCTGTGGGGGGCGTTCATTTTCATCGAAAGAGATTCTTTGGGATGGTCTAGTTCAAGAGTGGTCTCTTTCAGATGATGAACGGCATTATATTAACCGCCAACAAGGCACCCATTGTGATCAATGTGGCTGCAATCTACGTTCCATCGCTTTGGCCAAGGCGATAATGGCAGTCTCTTGTTTTGACGGTTTGTTCAAGAGCTTCGTTTGGACACCGAGCGTTTGGATGAAGCGGCTTCTGGAAGTTAACCGTATTGGTGGGATTTCGGCTTATCTTGGTAAGCTTCCCCGGAGGACCCTGGCCGAGTATCCTCTGATAGATATGCAAAGTCTCCCATTTGAAAATGCCAGTTTTGATCTGGTTCTGCATTCAGAAACACTGGAACACGTGCCTGATCCTTTAGGCGGTCTTAGAGAGTGTCTGCGCGTTTTAAGACCGGGTGGTTGGTGCTGTTTCACCATACCAATAATCACTGGACGGTTGAGTCGTAGCAGAAATGGCCTTTCTCCCAGTTTTCATGGACAGTCAGGTGCCAATCAAAACGACATGTTGGTGCAAACAGAATACGGCTGTGACTTTTGGGAGCAAGTTTTAGAAGCTGGTTTTGATGAGTGCCGAATTGTCAGTGTGGAGTTTCCATCGGCTCAAGCCATTGCCGCCCGTAAACCATTAACTTGGTCATGAGATGTTAGAGTACACTGGTGAACGAATGGTGCCCGAAGCTGCGGATGGAAATACGTTTTGGGAACATGTGGAGAGATATCGTTTTGCACTTTCAAATCTTCACGGAAGTCGCATCTTGGATATCGCATGTGGAGAAGGCTATGGAACAGCTGCTCTTGCCGCAAATCCGGATCTTCAGGTGGTTGGCATTGATATCTCAGCTGAGAGTTGCGCGCATGCACGCAGAAAGTATGGAGTTGATGCCCGCATGGGAAGCGCGGAATCCATTCCTCTTTCTAATGCCACTGTGGATACCCTCGTGTCATTTGAAACGATCGAGCATCTAAAGGCACCTGAACTTTTTCTTGAAGAATGCTATCGCGTTCTCACGCCTGGAGGTCGTCTTATCATCTCCACACCTAATAGACCCGTTTATCATAAGCATTCGCCTGATAATGCATTTCATCATCATGAGATGACCCTTTTCGAGTTCCAAAATGCCCTGGAAAAGAGATTTCAAGTGAGCTCTATTTCCGGACAGGGACTACCTCTGCCGAGACTGTTTCAACGTCGAGGTCTCGGAAGACTTAAGGCAATATTTTATCGCCTCATGACACCTCATGCTTCACGCGCTCCTTTGTCAGAAGAGCGTTTGAATGCTCATGATTTAATCTGTCGCCCATTCAGTTGGCGTGACTCTTTTGATCCTTTTAAGGTCCGATTAATATCGGCACCACGATTGCAGTCTGCTTGTTATTTGATTGCTATTGCAACGCGTAAACCTAACTGATGCCGCTCGTTTCAGTCATTATTCCGAACTACAATCACGCTCGATTCCTAGAGCGGCGTATTCGTTCTGTGCTGGATCAGACATTTACGGACTTTGAAATTATTCTTCTTGATGATGCTTCGACGGATGATAGCCGAAAGATCATCGCACAATATGAGGGACATCCGCTTATTCGTGTTGTATTGAGCAATCAAAACAGCGGTTCTGTTTCACATCAGTGGAATCTTGGAGTGAGCCTTTCAGAAGCGACCTATGTCTGGATCGCAGAAGCGGATGACGTTGCTGACCCCGAACTGTTAGCCAACCTTGTTTCACGACTCGAATCACGTTCCTCGGCGGTGCTAGCCTATGCCCAATCCTGGTTTATCGACGAACTGGATCAGCGAACAGGAGATCTCAATGACTGGACAGCCGACCTCGATTCTGAACGTTGGCGGCATGACTTCGTTAGTGATGGCACTGAAGAGTGTGCAAACTGTCTCAGTGTGAAAAACACCATTCCAAATGCAAGCGCGGTTGTTTTTCGTCGTGATGCCTTTCTCAAGGCTGGCGGAGCGTGTGAAGGATTTAGACTCTGTGGCGACTGGATGACTTACTCCAAGGTGCTAATGCAAGGCGAAATGATCTTCGTATCTCAACACCTCAATCACTTTCGTCTCCACGCCAGCAGCGTTCGTGCTACCACTAGCATCTATCAAAATTTCGCCGAGAGTCTCAAAGTTACTAGGTTTATCATGGATAATGTGACCATGAATATCGCGGCAAAGAAGAAAGCGGCAAAGGCTGCTCAAAATGCGTGGTGGATTGCTCTTCGGTATAACCCTATTCCCAGATCTTGCTCCATTTGGCAATTTGCACATGCGGCAGCCCATTTCGGTCTGTGGGCGCAAATCAAAATCTTGATCATGGTTCCTTTAGCTGGAATCGCTAGAATGAGATGGATGAACCCTTTGCTACTCGCTAAGAGAAAGATAATGGCAGGGGCGACGACCCAAAAAGTTACATTATTGTGACCTCGCTATCACTCAAACGATAGAATGATCTATCGATAAATTTATTTTCACTCTTTTATGAAAACTGCCATCATCGGTCTTGGTTACGTTGGCCTTCCTCTCCTACTCGCGTATGCTCGGAAAGGGCATCAAGCGCTGGGAATCGACATTGATCCCTCCAAGATTGAAGCCTTGATGGCTGGCCGCAGCTACATCAAGCACATCCCAACTGCCGATGTCGCGGAGGCCCTTGCCAGTGGAAATCTGGACGCCTCCTGTGACTTCAGTCGTCTTGCTGACGTGGATGCGGTGATCATTTGCGTGCCCACACCGCTTGACCATCATTTGGAGCCCGATCTGTCTTATGTTACGGACACACTCGATGCTATCGTCCCTCACCTCAGTCCAGGGGTGACGCTCTCATTGGAAAGTACGACCTATCCCGGCACCACCGAAGAGGAAGTGCTCCCCCGCGTCGCAGCACGCGGACTCACTCCAGGGGAGACTGTCTTCATCGTTTATTCACCCGAGCGTGAAGATCCGGGCAACGCAAAATTCCACGCCACCAATATTCCGAAAGTCGTCGGTGGCCACACGCCAGCTTGTTTGGCCAAAGGAGTGGCTCTGTATCAAGCCGCGTTTGATACAGTCGTTCCTGTTTCATCTACCAAAGTCGCGGAACTCAGCAAGCTCTTGGAAAACATCTATCGTGCTGTCAATATCGGCCTCATCAATGAGCTCAAGATCGTTGCCGATGCCATGAACATTGACATCTGGGAAGTGATCCAAGCTGCTGCTACCAAGCCCTTTGGGTTCACACCTTTCTACCCTGGACCTGGACTTGGCGGCCACTGCATCCCGATTGACCCTTTCTATCTCACTTGGAAAGCCCGTGAATACGGCGTCCACACCAAGTTCATCGAACTTGCCGGTCAGGTGAACCGAGCCATGCCGGAATACGTCGTTCAGCGAGCTATGATCGCCCTGAATGATGCCGGAAAATCGGTCAAGGGTAGCAACATTCTTTTACTCGGACTCGCCTACAAAGCCGATGTCGATGACATGCGTGAGTCCCCCACCTTTGAGCTCATGGACCGCTTCTCTGCACTCGGCGGTAATGTCTCTTATTATGATCCGCACGTTCCTGAAATTGGCCCGACGCGTGAACACGCCAAATGGAAAGGTCATCGTTCATTAGCTTGGTCCGAAGAAACCATCCGCGCTCAGGATTGCATCGTCATCGTCACCAATCACAAAGCCGTCAATCTCCAAGAGCTTGCCGACTGGGCCACTCTTATCGTCGATACCCGCAATGCCATGGCAAAGGTAAAGGGGAGTGGTAAAATTCTGAAAAGCTGAAAGGCTGAAAGGCTGAAAGGCTGAAAGGCTGAAAGGCTGAAAGGCTGAAAATTGGGCGAACGAAATGAGATTATCTGAGGAGCTTCGACAGCGAACAAAGGTTTTTGCCTCTAGGAATGTGCGTTTGTTCATCCGACTTCCTCGTGATCGGGAAGAGGTAGCTGTTTTAGCCAAACAAATGTTACGCTCGGGTACTTCGGTGGCGGCTCATGCCCGAGAGGCCTCAAGGGCACGCTCCGACGCTGAACTTTGTTCCAAGTTAGATGTATTGCTTCAAAAAGCCGATGAAGTTCAGCTTTGGATAGAACTGCTTCGTGACGACTGTCTAATCGTAGATCAAGAACTCAGTGACCTTCATGCTGAAGCCAACGAAATCATGGCCATCTTCACCACCATCGTCTCCAAAGTCCGCCGTCACCAGTAGCCTAAAACTGAAACACTGAAACACTGAAACGTTAAAACTTCAAACCAAGCCGTTCAGTTCTCCGTATTTCAGCCTTTAATAATTTCAGCTTTTCAGCCTTTCATAGTTTCAGCTTTTTCAAATCATGTCTCAAATCATCATCGAAGCCGGTCGCGCAGAGAAAAACTACTGGCGTGATCTCTGGCGTTACCGTGAACTCTTTCAGGTGCTCGCTTGGCGTGACATTTCTGTCCGTTATAAGCAGACTGTCATCGGGGTCGCTTGGGCACTCATCCGGCCCTTTCTCACCATGGTTGTGTTTACGATCATTTTCGGAAAGGTCGCCAAGCTACCGTCTGAAGGCAGCGCGCCTTACGCCCTTCTTGTCTTCGCAGGCATGCTTCCATGGACCTTTTTTTCCACGGCCCTCGCTGAGGCTTCCAACAGTCTGATTGGCAATGCCAACCTGATCAGCAAAGTCTATTTCCCCCGACTCATTGTGCCCACGGCTACAGTCGTTGTCGCTCTGGTGGACTTTCTCATCAGCTTCACCGTCCTCGCCGCCATGATGGTTTGGTATCAGTTTCTGCCCGGATGGCAGATTCTGCTTTTGCCAGCCTTCATCCTCTTGGCTTTTTTAGCCTCCCTCGGACCTGGACTCTGGATCACGGCGCTGAATGTTAAATACCGCGACTTTCGTTACATCATCCCCTTTATGGTTCAGTTCGGTCTTTATGTTTCGCCAGTGGGTTTTAGCTCCAGCGTGGTTTCTGAAAAATGGCGTCTGCTCTATTCCCTGAACCCCATGGTCGGTGTCATCGACGGCTTCCGCTGGTGCCTGCTGCGCGGTGAATCCGCCATCTATTGGCCAGGCTTCTACATGAGTCTCGGTGTCACCGTCTTCTTCCTCTGGCTCGGCATTCGTCAGTTTCGCAAAATGGAAAAGACCTTCGCGGACTTAATCTAAACTGATTTGCTATTTTGTTTGGATTCGGGGCTCGTAAATGCCTGTTTAGATAAATACAAAGTGATGTCCAAAGCACTCTATTATCGGGCAGACATAGATGGACTTCGAGGTATTGCAATCATTGGTGTTGTTCTCTACCACGGCGGTTTTGTAACCACTGGAGGTTACGTAGGGGTTGATGTCTTCTTTGTTATTTCTGGTTTCTTGATCACCAACCTGATAGTTAGGGAGTTGGACGAAGATAGGTTCTCTATTGCGGATTTCTTGGAGCGGCGAGCTAGGCGCATTTTGCCAGCGCTTTGTGTTATGGTGGCAACTATGCTCCTGGCTGGCTACTTTCTTTTTTTACCTCCTGATTTCAGGAACTTGGCGGTCTCTGCTATCGCACTGATCGCCTCAGCGGCGAATATCCGATTCTGGCAGGTGGCTGGTTATTTCCAACCCGAAGCAGATGAGAATCCGCTTTTGCACACGTGGTCACTGTCCCTCGAAGAGCAGTTTTACATTATCGTTCCGCTTGCGTTGTGGGTTCTTTCCTGGCTCAAGCTTCGAAAGTGGTTGCCAATAGTGATCGGTTTTTTTTGCGCAACTAGTTTTGTTTTATCTGTCATCGGAGTTCACCTATCACCAACTGCGACTTTTTATTTACTTCCAACCCGCGCATGGGAATTAGCTGTTGGATCTCTATTGGCAGTAACTGCGGAACCGATTATATCTAATACAGTTAAACGGGTGCTCGTCGGGATAGGAATGCTAATGATTTTAGTGCCGTTCTTCATATACACCGAAGAAACACTATTCCCAGGTATTGCCGCACTTCCTCCGGTATTGGGGGCTGCAATGATCATTGCAGCAGGAACAGGAGTGGCGGACACAACTTTTCCGTCCAGAATCCAGCGAATTCTGTCATCCCGACTTTTGGTGGGAGCTGGACTTATATCTTACTCTGTATACCTTTGGCACTGGCCACTTCTATCAATTAACAGGTATGTTGATCAGTGGCAGGATTCTATTAGTGTTCGCGCCGTACTTGTCTTCACATCGGTATTGATAGGCTGGTGTTCTTGGCGCTTCATTGAGCGGCCATTTCGGTCGCGAAATTCGATAGGCTCTAGAAAAGTAGTTTTTGCCATCAGTACCTTGGCATTATTCTCTATTCTTGCTCCTGCGTTAGCCATCTGGCGCAGTCAAGGGTTACCTAATCGGCTGGGACAGCGAGGTCAAAAATATGCGGCAACCACTTTTGATTCTCGATATGTCAATGAAACACTAATTTCCGATATACCCGATCGATTCGTCAAATTAGGGGCACACCACACCCCACCCACAGTATTTCTATGGGGTGATAGCCACGCCATGGCTATAATGCCAGCAATTGAGGCCGTTTGTCTTGAGCATAGGCTCTCAGGGTTAGCCGCAACTCATTCTTCAACTGCACCTGTTCTAGATTGGTTTAAAGTGACAAAGTTTGGACTTAACGAAAAGGCCATCGACTATCACCGTGCATTGGTAGAATTTCTCGACAGCCCAATAGCCAAGCAAACACTGAAAGTTATTGTTTTGGCCGCATATTGGGAAGCTTATGTAGAACCTAAATCGAGTAACGAAGAATTCCAAAATGCAATCTTGAGAACAGCTCAACGTTTGAGAAATATTGGATATCACGTCGTCCTATTTGATCAAGTGCCCATCTGGTCGTGTAAGGTTCCTAGGGCTCTTGCGTTGCAAGAGTTGATTGGTTGGGAGAGCCTCAAAGTCTCACTCGAAAACAAATCTCCAACCGACTCAAACGCTGGTTTACAAAAGGTTTTTGGAAATCGTTTAAGTCTGTTGTCGGGCACTGATATATTGAATCCTAGGCCCTACTTTTTAGACACCCATGGAAGGGTTCTTGCAGCGGACGTTGAAGGTGCATTATTCAGGGATAACCAACATTTAACCACCCGAGGGGCGCTGAGACTCAAGCCTGCTTTTGATAAACTTCTATATCGGCTTAAAAGGTAGTAAGTTTTGTCGTGGTAACAGCTTTCTAAAGGAGTATTATCAATTTTGGGATGTCCTCCATCATGGTTATTTATGGTTTCATAAAATTTTATATTTTATAAACTAGCAGTGGCACTTTAATCTAATAATGTCTGAACCTATCATCAAAGTAGAAGGACTTTCGAAGCGCTATATTCTTGGGCATCAAGCTGCGCAAGAGCGCTACCAATCTCTGCGTGAAGCCCTTTCTAGGACTCTTCGTTCTACCCTGCGAACGACACGAGACATGCTTAGTGGAAGACAACTTATCCAAGGCGATGATCCTGAAGAATTTTGGGCACTCAAAGATGTATCATTCGAGGTGTGCAAGGGGGAGATTCTTGGTGTCATTGGCAGAAACGGAGCCGGAAAGTCAACACTTTTGAAGATTCTCAGCAGGATCACCGAACCAACTTCTGGACGGGTTACAATACATGGACGAGTGGCGTCCCTTCTGGAAGTGGGCACAGGTTTTCATCCCGAATTAAGTGGTCGCGAAAACATCTATCTCAATGGAGCTATTTTAGGAATGTCCCGAACTGAGATTCGGAGCAAGTTTGAGCAAATTGTCAGTTTTGCTGAGGTCGAGCGATTCATTGATACTCCCGTTAAACGTTACAGCAGTGGCATGTATGTGCGCCTTGCCTTCGCTGTGGCAGCGCATCTGGAACCAGAGATCTTGATCATTGATGAAGTTCTTGCTGTAGGAGATATCGCATTTCAGAAGCGGTGCTTGGGTAAGATAAACGATATAGCTCGCAATGGTCGCACGATCATTTTTGTGAGTCATGACATTGCTGCAGTGAGAAAACTTACTGTTAATGCCCTCTATCTTGAGCGGGGATCAGTAAAAATGAAAGCACGCACGGAGGAGGTCACGACGGCTTATCTTAAGCCACAGAGTGGAGATCAAAACTCTCCAGAACCTATTGCAAACTATCGACGACCATATCGAAATGAAGGGGTGCTTGAAATCGTTGGTGTGACAATTAATGGCCAGCCTTTTGGTCATGTTCAACTCATGATAGGTGAGAAGCTATGTATACGAATCCATTTGCATATTTCTAAGGAAGTGGAAAGCGGGCTCGCCTCTATTAATATTCTAGATAGCGAATTGCGTGTCGTTTCTTCCATCCTTTCATCAGACGTGGGTTACTATCTGAATGCTAAAGTAGGTGGCAGGACCATTAATCTTTCTCTGGATCAGTTGAGTTTGGCTCCTGGTATATACTTCCTTTCTCTTGGATTTAATCAGACTGTGAGTACCTTGGGTTGGGATGTCGTAGAAAATCTGCCGGGCTTCACCATAGATGGATCTAACAATAAAGCCTGGATGATGCGGCCAGATCGACCGGGTTCAATGTTGATACAGGCGGCAAATTGGAGCGAATAAAATGGGTGCTTTTACACATGATTTATGTCTAGAAAGTTAAGCCAATACATTGATCCGCCCTGCCGCCCTTGGACGCTTGATGGTTTTGTGAATCGGCGTCTCATTGTCCGTGCTGTCCGTGAGGTATTGCCTTGTTTTGCAGGGAAAGTTCTTGATGTGGGTTGCGGAGAGAAACCCTATCGGCACCTGTTAACACACGAGCCCAGTCGGGCCACGAGTTATCTTGGTTTGGATCTACCAGGGAATAAATATAGCGAGCCTGATCTTGCCTGGGATGGCATTACGATACCACTGCCCACCAATAACATGGATAGCGTGATGCTTACTGAGGTGCTCGAGCATACCCCTGATCCGCAAACAGTGCTCCAAGAGGCGGCTCGGGTGCTCAAACCCAATGGGTTTCTCTTTCTCACGGTTCCCTTTATCTGGCCGATTCACTGCGTGCCCTATGATGAGTTTCGGTATACTCCGTTCGCATTACTTCGATTCCTTGAAACGGCCGGCTTTGTCGACATTGAAATTAAGGCCACAGGAGGCCGACATGCGGTGCTTGCCGTGATATTGGGACTGTGGGTGAGAAGAAGGCCGCTCACATCTCGGGTCCATTTGGTGACCCGATGGATGCTATCTTATGCCCTTTGGCCAGTCATCTGGCTGTTATACAAACTCGATTGTCGGCCTTCAGCGCTTGAAGAAAGCACCCTTATCGTTGGGCTAAGCGCTTCAGCCAGAAAACCAGTCTGAGTTAGCACCACTAAGTGATCGATGAATTTAGCCATAGCATCGCCATCTGCCTCCGCTTATTCGGAGACTTTCATTCACATGCAGATGGCACAGCTACCCTGTCGTCTAAAGATTTATGGCGGGCCTGTTGCAGAGGAAACCATTCCAGGAGGTCGTATCTCACCAGCGCGAAACATCCACGGATGGTTTGATATTGTAAACGAATTGAGAATTGGAGGGAAGTGGAGAGATGGGACTCAAAGGAGGGAACTGAAAAGGCGGCTGAAGCAAGCAAGTATTGATGTTTTATTAGCAAACTATGGTCCCACTGGAGTCGCACTTCTCCCTGTTTGTTTAGACCTAGACATACCTTTAGTCGTGCATTTTCATGGATACGATGCACACAAGGCAGATGTTGTTACTATGCACAGAGACGACTATCAAGATCTTGGTAGGTCTGCTAGTGCAGTTATTGCTGTTTCTCAACACATGAATCAGGCTTTGGTGTCGTATGGTATTCCACAGGACCGTATTCATGTGCTTCGATATGGGTGTGATCCAAATAGTTTTACCGAGAGGCAGTCTAGCCCATCCACGCCTACGTTTTTTGGTGTTGGTCGATTTACCGAGAAAAAAGCGCCTTATTTAACAGTCTTGGCATTCGCGAAAGTCGTGATGCAATTCCCTTCAGCAAGACTGATCTTAGCTGGTACTGGTGAACTTTTGGAGGCGAGTCAGAACTTGGCCATTTGCCTCGGGATAGGTTCAGCTGTGCATTTTCCAGGCGTGTTGAGCCATACAGAAGTTGCGAATTACATGCAGACTGCTACTGCATTTGTGCAACACTCGATTTGCCCCAAAACTGGACCTTGGAAGGGGGATTGTGAAGGCACACCGGTTGCTGTTATTGAGGCAATGATGACGGGACTACCCGTGGTGTCGACACGCCATGCTGGTATCAATGAGGTTGTGGAGGATGGGCGGACAGGACTCTTGGTGGGTGAGCGGGATGTGGAAGGGATGGCAGAAGCTATGTGTAAACTGGCGGGAGATATTGAGTTGAATGCTTCACTCGGCCGTGCAGCGAGGCAAAAAGCGTTGAATAAATATACCGCGAATGACTACACGAGTAGTATTCTGCGTGTTCTAAGTAATTTCTAAATAACCAAATGTTAATTATGCGCTTAGGCGATATTTTCACATGAATAGTTCCACCTGCCCATTGCAAGTTTCCATCATAACTCCCACAAAAAACCGCCTCTCGCTTCTCGGTGAGGCGATTGATTCGGTCTTGGCGCAGACGTTCTCTAACTGGGAGCATCTGATCGTCGATGATGGATCGGATGATGGTTCCATTGAGATGGTTGAAAAGTTGGCGGCTTCCGATTCAAGAATCCGATTGATCAAGCGCACAGGCGAAAAAGCGGGTGCCAATGTCTGTCGTAATATCGGGATCCGCGAGAGCCGAAGCGAGTTCCTAATCTTCTTAGATTCCGATGATCTACTCTCTGCGTCCTGTCTTGAAAAAAGGGTGGGGCTTATGCAGCGAAACCAAGATCTGGAATATGCGGTCTTTATGACGGGCTTTTTTGTGGAGACTCCAGGAGATAGATATCAGCAAAAGCCAGGCGACCTGTTTGGAGATGATCTTCGCCGCTTTTTATCCTTTGAATTTCCTTGGATCATTAATGCTCCAATCTGGAGAAAGAGCGCTTTGGAAAAGCTCCAGGGTTTTGATGAGACTCTCCCAAGTTGGCAGGATGTGGATCTTCACATCCGAGCTATTTGTGGCGGCTTGTTGTACGTGAAGGTTCCCGTGCTCGATCATCATGTCCGTTGGCAATACGATGAGGCTAAGGTCAGTGTTCTTCAAAGGCGCTCACCGAAACACTTGCAGGCAGCGTCAGCAATTTTGGAAAAATTTGAAGCCGAAATTCGGCGCGGACCTGGAATGGATTGGATTCGGCAGAGAGCTCTGGTTGGTCTTTATTTTCTCGTCGCTGAGCTTTGGCTCAATGCGGGTTCTTTAAATTCAGCCCTGGATTTCTGGGGGAGGGGCTCGGTTCGGGGGCTCACCTGTAAACGTCTGTATGTCTCGGGCTATTTACTTTTGTTACTGCTAGCGTCTCCATTTCCACGTTCGTTAAGTGCGCGCATGATTCATAAATGGAAAGGCTTCGCGCGCTTCCGAATCAATCCTTCAATGCTTGGTTGATGGACGTTAGATGTGCAGATGCCACTGCTCGTCAAACCAAACAATCTTTGATTCTACTTCTCAGGTAATTCGCCGCAATCTAATGGCTACTCCAGTTATCACAGTTGAGCAGTTAAGTAAACGCTACTTTTTAGGTCATCAAGGCCCAAGGGAGAGCTATCAATCTCTTCGTGATAGCCTGGTGAAGCAGGGACGGACTTTGGCTCGGAAGAGCATGGAGTTGGTTCGTGGAAAGCAAGTTATTCAGGGAGACCGAGTTGAGGAGTTTTGGGCGCTCAAGGATGTCTGTTTTGAAGTGCAGCAAGGTGATGTTCTGGGCATCATCGGCAGCAATGGAGCCGGTAAGAGCACGCTACTTAAACTTTTGAGCCGAATCACTGAGCCGACCAAAGGTCGGATCACGCTTCAGGGCCGTGTTGCTTCCTTGCTTGAGGTTGGCACAGGCTTTCATCCTGAACTGAGCGGCCGCGAAAACATCTTTCTCAATGGGGCCGTTCTTGGCATGTCGCGCGCAGAAATTCGCTCCAAATTTGATGAGATCGTGGACTTCGCTGACGTGGAGCGCTTTCTGGACACACCGGTAAAGCGTTACAGCAGCGGCATGTATGTCAGGCTTGCTTTTGCCGTCGCAGCCCACCTTGAACCTGAAGTGCTCGTGGTCGATGAAGTTCTGGCTGTGGGAGATGCTGAGTTTCAAAAGAAGTGCATGGGCAAAATGGGTGAGGTTGCCAAAGGCGGTCGCACGGTTTTGTTTGTGAGTCATAACTTAGGAGCCGTTGTCGGCTTGTGTTCGCGCTGCCTACTGATGGATCACGGATCTCTCATTTTGGATTCTAGTCCAGCTGAGTGCGTGGCAGCCCATTTGAATCACGCCCAAAGCCAATCGGATCAATGGGTTCGTCCTTCATCACGCGAAGCACCCGTTTTGGGTTTTCGGGAAATCAAAATCAACTTGGTGGGAGAGCAGCCTGATCTTATCTTAGAGATTGAATGTGCTTTCACTTCCCGAGCTTCAGACCATCGGGACGCTATGGTAGCCTTCGACATCAGTCAGCTTTCGGGTGGGGTGCTCATGCAGGCATTGCCTCATCCTCAGGGATTTCTAACCTCAAAACACACGGAACAGATCCAACGGTTCGCGATTCATTTGCCTCCCTTAATACCTGGCTCCTACAGCTTGACAGCTTGGATTGGGCCAAACAACTTAGAATCCTATGATATGGTGCGTGATTGCGTCTCATTTGAGGTCGCGCACTCTCCTACACCTGGTAGAACTTTTCTTCACACTCCTGATCACGGCTACATTGCACCAAAAACTACATGGTTGGCTTAAACCAACCTCATTTTTATGTTAAGATTTTATCGACGTTTTAAAGCTCTAAATAGAGTGATGAAGTGGAGGGATGCTATGCAGATGGCACTTTTTGATCCACTAACGCTAAAGGGAAGAGGACAGATCAATCTAATCGATGATTCGCGTCCCATTCATTTTCGAAGAGGCACTTCTGACTTTGCCTGTTTTGAGCAGATTTTTCTTTCTCAACAGTATCATTCCCCTTTCAAGATCGAACCGCTCACGATTGTCGATGCAGGGGCTAATATCGGAACTTCGGTGCGGTATTTTGCCGCAAAATATCCCGAGGCCGAGATTTGGGCGATCGAACCTGACGTCTCGAATTTCGAACTTCTCAAGAGCAATTGTGAAACACTTCCGCGAACACATCTGATTGCTTCAGCACTGTGGCCAAATAATGAGCCTGTTTTCTTTACTAATCTTGATGCGGCCAAGTGGGAGTTTGAAGTCACCAACGCCCCCCCTGTTGCGACCAGTCTAGCGCTGAGTTCAGTGACGATACCAGATATTCTTGCCCAGATCCCATCGGGCCGAATCAACCTGCTCAAACTTGACATTGAGGGAGCCGAGCGGGAGTTATTTCAGGAAAATACAGAAGCTTGGTTGTCAAAGGTGGATGTTCTTGTCATTGAGCTTCATGATCGTTTTAAACAAGGCTGTTCCAAGGCGTTCTACTCAGCCATCTGCACACGTGACTTTAATCAAGAGCAGGTAGGTGAAAATGTTTTCATCTACTTCACGCCAGAGAAAGCTGAATCAACCTTGGCGTAAGCTGGATCGTACTGCCCAGACATAGCCAAGCAAAAGTGAGTTCCGTGTCAGAGCCGATCGTTAACAAAGGGCATTTAGCTTTTCTGGACTTAGTGCGTGGAATAGCCGTCTTAGGTGTCTTCATTTTTCATACACTTGATCCCGTGCTTCATCGTCATGAGGTGCCTTGGAGCGGTCTTTGGAGAAGCCTGCCCTTATCGGTAGCCGAGTTTTTCTTTACCTTGGCAAGTTTCGGGAAATACGGTGTGGCTGTCTTTTTCGTGATCAGTGGGTTTTGCATCCAGCTTAGCTACGCCAAAAGTAAGGACAAACACTGGCTCCCATTCTTTATTCGACGTAGCTTTCGAATTCTACCGACTTACTGGTTTTGGCTTGGAATTTTTACCTGTTTAACACTTGCTCTCTCATGGCAAGCAGGACTTACGCCGATCAGTTTCAAGAACATTGGAATGCATGGTCTATTGCTCCAAAACTTTCGAGGATCCGTTGTCTATAGCATCAATCCATCCTTCTGGAGTTTGGCGGTTGAGACTCAGTTGTACCTGCTCTTTCCAGTGCTCATTTTCATCGTTTCTAAATGGGGGTGGAAGTCTTCTTTAGTGTTGATCTTCCTCATTGAAATCGGATTTCGGTTCTGGTCTTCTTGTGGTGGAATTGACATGAAACCGGGCGAGTTCTTTACCCTGAGGTACTGGTGGTCTTGGTGTATTGGTGCCTTTATTGCGGATCGTTATGTTTCGGGACAAAATCTTAGTCTAAAAAAGATTCCACTCTTTATTTGTCTCGGTTTAGTTCTCCTGACTTGGGCTTGGGAACCCATGAGTCATTTTCTCTTTACCATGGTGGCCTTCAGCACAGCGGTTTGGCTCAGTCACCGATTGTCATATACCTATCCTACGCAGAGCCAATCCAAAGCGAGCGCCCTCAATTTACTTTCGAAGCCGCTGACCACACTGGGACTTTGCAGCTACAGCTTCTATCTCATGCACCAACCCGTTTTGATATTGCTGGCAAGAGTTTTTGAAGACTTCCAGATCCAGGACATAACGGTTCGTTTTGCATGCTGTAGCTTTTATGGACTATTGATTTTTGGTTTTTCATTGTGCAGTTACCGTTGGATCGAAATGCCCAGTCATCGCTTAGGTATCTATCTCGCGACAAATCATTGATTCGAGAGTCGAAAATTCGTTCTCGTTATCTCTTTTTTTGATGGGTTAAACAGTCGTTCAAGTTTATTTCATGCAGATTCTCATTGCCGCCTCTTCCCGAGATCTTCGACTTGCTCGGATCTGCATTGCAAGTGTCCGCCATTTTTATCCCGGAGTCGAAGTTCTAATTTTGCCAGGTTCCCCTCTCCCGACTACATTTTTAAAGGAAGTGGCACAGTTCTGGGATGTCGGCGTCTTTCCTGTTGAAGAAGGTCATTATGGTTGGGGCTTTGTGAAGCTGGAGCCGTTATTTGCGGGGGCTGGAAATACGTTCCTCATTTTGGATGCAGACACGGTGATGACTGGGCCGGTAATAGAAACGCTCGAAGAACGTTTTGCCGCATCGGATAACCCTGACTTCATCGTCGATGAAGAAGATCAGCCCGAGGTGGAAATGCGGCGTCTTTATTATGATTGGGATCTTGTTTCAACGGTCGATCCAACAACCCAGCGTCCAGCGTTTGTCTTTAATTCTGGCCAGTGGTGTGGCAAATCGGGGGGGCTCACTCGCGCAGATTTTGATGCATGGGTTGAGTGGACTTTTCCAAGACGGCTCAAACATCCTGAAATCTTCATGCCAGGTGATCAGGGAATACTGAACTATGTATTGAATCAAAAAGCTGCTAGTGAGGGCATTCCTGTCGCGCGTCTTCCCCTTATGAAATGGCCTGGACATGGCATGTCGGGATTTGAAGCCGCAAATATTCATGCCGGCTCCGTACCAAGCAGAATTGTCCACTGGGCTGGAGTGAAAAAGATCCGCTTCTCTTCAATGTCTGGCGGAGATCTTCTTCTTCATTTTGAACGGGCCTACTATCAGCGGCTACCCAATGGAATGCTTCTACGTCGAGCTCGCGCATTTGCCGGAGCGTTTACGGGTGTCCTTGAAAAACTGAAAACCCGAGTTCGCCTATTTTGGAGGCTAAAGCTAGCTAAGCGCATAGGCGCGGGCTGAATGTCTCAACTTCATCCACGCATCCAAGACCAACAAAAACATACGATCATTGATATGAGTTCATGGAAAAAAATTGCCCGCAGCTTGATGCCGACTTCTCTCCAGTTGTCGATATTTTGTCCAAAGTTTATCAACAATCGTGTGAAGGCTTGCACTGGGATGCGAGTGGCCTCAGGGCCATTTCAGGGAATGCACTACATTCAAGATTCAGTCGGGAGTGTATTAGTTCCGAAATTGATCGGTATTTATGAGCGCGAATTGCATACGGTCGTTGAAGAGCTCATTAACTCTAAAGTTTCAAGAATCATAGATATTGGTGCGGCGGAGGGCTACTACGCGGTGGGTTTGGCAATCAGGCTTACAGATGCACAGGTTCTAGCATTTGAGATCGAGGCCGAGGGTAGAAGTCTTTTGGCGAAATTAGCTGATAAAAATGGCGTGTCAGATCGGATTAGTATCTTAGGAGAGTGTACAGTTGCAGACTTCAACCATGCTTTGGACGCCAATTCAAAAACGGCCATTGTTTGCGATGTCGAAGGAGCTGAGTCTTTTCTTTTAGATCCAGCTCAAATCCCGAAGCTTCGCGAGGCTTCCATTCTTGTTGAACTTCACCCTGGAAAAAGCCCTGGAATAAACATGCTTTTACGCCAACGATTCGAATCCAGCCATGACATCCAAGTGATTGTTCAAGAGCCAAGGGGGGCAGTTGATTTTCCGTATCAGTCATTCCCAATCAATCTATTTCCGAAGGCTTATCTTGAAAATGCGGTTTCAGAGTTTCGTCAGCCTTGGGAAGAAATCATGAACTGGTTCTGGATGGTCCCGAAGTAAATCATCTAAATCTTCATCTTGCCTCCATGGCGTCTCTTATCTCCATCATCCTCTGCACCCACAATCCGCGCCGAGACTATCTCGCGGCAACGTTGGCTGGGTTGTGTGCTCAAACGTTGCCTACCGATCAGTGGGAGTTTCTGCTCATCGATAACGCGAGTGAAACGGGGCGTGAGCCAGACGTTGATCTTGGCTGGCATCCTGGGGCCAGATTGATTCGTGAAGACAAACTGGGTCTTACACCCGCTAGGCTCCGGGGTATTAGGGAGGCTCAGGGCGATTTGCTCGTCTTTGTCGATGATGACAATATTCTAAATCCTGACTATCTCGAGACTGCTCAGCGAATCGCCTCCGAAAAGACTTATCTAGGTTCATGGAGCGGGCAATGCCGAGGGTGCTTTGATGAAGAGCCACCCGAGTGGACTCGGCGATATTGGGGTAATTTGGCCATCCGAGAGTTTAAGGAGGACCGTTGGTCGAACTTAGCGCGCCTAGCGGATACGATGCCCTGTGGTGCTGGTCTTTGCGTGCGTCGTGAGATTGCTCTTTATTATCTGAAATTGAATGAGAGTGGTCAGCGTGGCTTTCAGTTTGATCGCACGGGCGATTCCCTCGTCTCGGGTGGCGACAACGATCTTGCCGCCTGCGCCTGTGACCTTGGACTAGGCGTGGGGATCATGGCAGCACTCAAACTGCAGCATTTGATTCCACCGGTGCGCCTGACGCCTGATTACTTGGCTCGCCTAGCTGAGGGCATTTACTTTTCTTCTGCCTTGCTTGATCATGCTCGCGGACTGACTGTTGTTGCGCGGTCGCGAGGCAGGCGTTTGTTGGATGGGATTCGGTTGCAGATGACAGCCCAGCCCCATCGCACAATTCAATCTGCTGCAATACGTGGCTTTGACCGTGCCGTCGAGGTTCTGACCAAGTAATGAAGTTGAAATTTTAAGACTACCTTAATCCTATGCGTGCCCAAGTTCAAAAGCTGGTTTTTATGCTGAAAACGATCCTGTATTCTAGGGCAGGTGAGCCGTATCCTTTCGGAGGCAAGACGCTTCGCTTTACGCCGGGTTCACGGCCTGTCCGCACCAAATACCGAAATTCAACCAATGCTAATGTGCGCAATGATGCACTTCAGGTCGATCTGGTCCTCAATAGTCTCCAAGAAGGGGATACTGCAATCGATATCGGGGCTCATGCGGGACAGTATGGGGTGCTCATGTCGGCTTGCTGTGGAGCAAGTGGACAAGTGATTTGTTTTGAACCTGATCCCGATGCGTTGACTCGCTTGAAAGAAAACATTGCTTTAAATCCGCAGATCAAGTCGCCGCAATTGGTGAATGCCGCATGCAGTGACACGAATGGAACCGCTACGTTCTTTACCCAAGGTGGTAATTCGCAATCGTCTCTAGCAAAGTCCGCACTTCCGCAAGACCGAGAGACGAAAGAGATTTCGGTGAGGACGTTTCGGCTAGATGATTGGTGGGCTAGCGAAGGCCTTGAAGCGCCTGCCTTTGTGAAAATCGATACAGAAGGTGCTGAAGTGCATATCTTGCGTGGAATGCCGAAGATTCTAGCTTCAAAGGCAAAGATCGTTTGTGAACTCCACCCTTTTGCCTGGGATGAGTTTGGCGTAACCTTTCAAGATTTAGAATCTATCATCGTCCAATCTGGAAGAACGATGAAATGGTTGGATGGTCGTGGCAGGGTGGAATCTCCAGGTGAATACGGAACGGTGATCATTGAGCGGGCATAGGTCTCTATTTTAAAGGAGAAGAATACTTCAAGCCCCTCCAATCGGCTATTTTGAAAGTCCTACACATCGTCGAAAACCTTGATCGCGGGGCGGTTGAGAATTGGCTGGTTAGGATGCTGCGTTGTGCGCGGCAGCGGGGCATTCCGGTGGACTGGACATTCTATTGCGCACTGGGGCGGCCAGGAGCTTTGGATGATGAAGTCCGCAGCTTGGGGGCGCAGATCCGGTATAGCCCGGCCCCCATCGGTCAGAAGGGAGCTTTTATTCGAGCACTTAGGACTGAGTTAAAAGCTGGGGGCTATGACGTTCTGCATAGTCACCATGATCTCATTTCGGCGCTCTATCTGGTGGCTGCTGTAGGCATTCCTCTCAAAAAACGATTGGTTCATGTTCACAATGCCGATGAGTCCGTTTTGACGCCACAGCCTTGGAAGCAGGCCGTGTTGCGTCCCCTCTTGCGCCAAACTTGCCTCAGGCTTGCTGATACAATTGTGGGGATTTCCAATCATACCTTGGATACTTTTCTGGCTGGTCGTCCGCGACAAGTTGGGCGAGACCGCGTCCACTATTACGGGATTGATCCAGCGCCTTTTTTAGCGGCTCGATCAGCTCGTGCTGAGTTTCGTCAAGAATTAGGATTGGCAGAGGATGTATTGATCATCCTTTTTGCAGGGCGCATGGTTCCTGAAAAGAACCCGCTCTTTACCGTCGAAGTGTTTGCGGAAATGCGCAAACGCAATCCGCGTGTCGTGGCGGCGTTTGTGGGTTCAGGCTCGATGGAGCAGGCCGTCACTGCTCGGGCTAATGAACTCGGGGTAGGGGACTCTTGCCGGTTCCTGGGCTGGCGTTCCGATGTGCCTGAAATCATGAGCTGCTGTGACTGGTTTATCCTGCCGCGTCCTGAGGCACCGATGGAAGGCCTTGGCATCGCGGTGGTTGAAGCTCAGTTGGCGGGGCTTCGGTTGCTGCTGTCTCGCGGGATCGCCGATGATCCGCTTTTGCCTGGTTCAGTTTGGGCGCGGCTTGGACTTTCTGAGGGTGCTGAAAGGTGGGCAGAGGAGGCCCTGAAGCTGCTGGAGAAAGTTCCGCCGACCCCGCACATGGCCGCTGCACAGCTTGCCCAATCGCCCTTTGATATGGACTTTGCACTGACGGACTTGCTCAATCTTTACAACGAAGTTGAAGTTAATCCTCGTTGAAATGAAAGTGCTGGTCATCATTCCGACTTACAATGAGCGGGAAAACGTTTTGCCCATTGTGAAGGCGGTCCTGGCAGTGACTGGCTCTGATACTCATGTTCTGGTCTGCGATGATAACTCCCCAGATCAAACAGCGCAGTTGGTTGAAGGGTTTATGACGACCGAATCTCGGCTGCATCTTCTCGTCAGACGAGAGAAGCAAGGATTGGGTCCGGCCTATTTAGCCGCCTTTCAATGGGGGCTAGATCGCGGCTATGATGTCCTGGTAGAAATGGATGCTGATTTTTCACACCGACCTGAGGACCTGGTGAAGATTTTAGAAAGGATCCCAGCAGCTGATTTTGTGATGGGTTCACGCTGGATTCCCGGAGGCCGCACTTTGAATTGGGGGATAGGCCGTCAGATTCTCAGTCGCGTCGGCACTCGATACGCTCGCCTCATCCTAGGTTTTCCAGTTTCTGACTTCACGGGCGGTTTCAATGCTTGGAAAAGCCGAGTACTGAATTCCATCGACCTCCCGACCGTGAGATCCAATGGTTATAGCTTTCAGATCGAACTGAAATATCGAGCCCTGAAGCGAGGCTTCAAAGGCGTTGAAGTGCCCATCGTTTTCGAAGACCGCCGAGCAGGGCAAAGCAAAATGTCGATGCGTATCGTGATTGAGGCTATTTACCGTATTTGGGTCATGCGTTTTGCAAAAAACTGAAACACTGAAACACTGAAATTTCAGAACCCAGAACATCCGCCTTTCAGCTTTTCAGTTTTTCAGCCTTTCAGCGTTTCAGCGTTTCAGCCTTTCAGAACATGCGTAAATCCTTCGGTCTAATCGAACTCTTTCTGTTGGTTCTGTTCAGCTATCCTCTGTTTTATTACGCTTATAAGTTTGGCACGCCGGATCTCGGTAATTCGGACTTTTACTCGTATTACAGTTTGTACAAGTCTTGGGATTTCAATGGGGTGGTGTCTCCTTTCAATACTCGACTGATCAGCCCATATCTCGTTTATTTGCTCCACCAAACAGGGCTTTATTATGACACAACCATCAGCTTTCAGAATCCGCTGATCTCCCAAAGGGTCTTTTTCAGTGCCGTCTTTTTTAATTACGGTTGTACGGTGCTGACGGCTTGGGTCGTCACCCGCATGGTCTGGAGGCAGTTTCAAAATCGAGCGTATGCCCTGTTGTTTGGCGCGGCTTATCTGCTCGGATTTGGCACCTTGTTTTACTCGATCAATCCATTAACCGATGCCTTTTCTTACTTGCTCTGTGCTTTGATTTTTGAGGCCTACTTTTTGAGAAGTTGGTGGATTCTTCCACTGCTGGTCATGGCGGTGGTCCAAAGAGAAATCATTTTTGCCTACATCGCCCTGATGGCGTTGTTTGATGGAGTGCTGAAGAGAACCCCGCGAAAATATGCCCTTGGCGCTTTTGTCGCATCCATCCTCGGTGCCATCAGTTACGTGGTTTTACGGAAGACGATTTTCTACACCTCGAAACACTCGGAACAAATGGAGGTGAGCAGTTTTCTAGATCGGATTTTGCACCCTCAAATCGATGTCGGGGATTACATCCGGCAAGTCTTTCTGAACCAGAATATCCTGCTCTTTTATCTTCTTGTGATCGCGTATAAGCTGTTCAAAAAGTTAAGCGTCAATCAAGGTAACGCGACTCTCATCGCCGCGCTCTATTTACAGGGTGTTGTGATCGGCCTTGTCGCCCTTCTTGGCAATAATCTGGGTCGATTTGTGAATCTCTTGTCTCCCATGATTCTCTTGTTCGTTGCGCTTGAATTGAAGTCGTTGTTACAAGGCCAGTTTGGATTCTCTGAACTTCCTAGGAACGAGGCGGACTGAGAAACGCTTCCATGCGAGCGAGGCGGTTCCATAGAACCAATCACACAAAAGTTAAGACCAAAGATATGAGCGAAAAAATCTACGATCCCAATTTTTATCAAGAGAAGATCAAAAGTGTCGGAGATTCAGCCGACGTTGTTGTGCCTTTACTCATTAAACTATTTCAGCCCAAGAGTGTGGTTGATTTTGGCAGTGGTATTGGTGTTTGGCTTGCGGCTTTCAAGAAGAACGGCGTTCCAAAGGTTCAAGGACTGGACGGTGATTGGGTGACGAAGGCTCAGCTTAAAATAGCTCCAGAAGAATTCACGAGTTGCAATCTAGAGAAGTGTACGGTTCCCTCCGGCGCCTATGATTTGGCCCTCTCATTGGAAGTTGGAGAGCATCTTCCGGCTGCTTCGGCTATTGATTTTGTAAAGTCGATTACTAACGCAAGTGATGTCGTTGTCTTTTCTGCGGCGATCCCGTTTCAAGGAGGTTCCTATCATGTGAATGAACAGTGGCCGGATTATTGGGCACAGTTATTTGAGACACATGGGTTTCAGGCATATGACATTGTCCGCCCACTAATCTGGGATCTGCCGGGTGTTGAGCCGCACTACGCACAGAACATCATCGTTTACGTGAAGGCTTCACGTGCTCTAGGACTCGCTTCTATCTTGGGGCTGCCGTCACCCGCTTCTTCAGCCTTGAGAAAAATACATCCGCAGCTCTGGGAATCTAAGATGCATGAGGCGCTGGATTTTACACGCTTTGGGAGCGTGAAGCTTTTGAAAGCAATTCCCATGTCATTGCTACGCTCGATTTCGGCTCGGTTTGGAAAGTAGAGTTAGTGTCCTAGGTGTTATGAAGGTTCTCCAAATCGTTGATTGTTTAGGCATGGGCGGGGCCGAGACATGGCTCATGGAGGTGTTGCGGCTTTGGACAAAGAGTGGTCGTGCCCAGATGGACTTTTTGCTGACAAGTGGCAACAAAGGGATCTTTGATGATGAAGCGAAGACGCTTGGTTCCGATCTTTATTACGTTAAATATGGGAAGAAATCACTCGCACAGTTCAGACGTGAGTTTCGTCAAATTCTGAAAAACGGCGACTACACGGCTGTGCACGATCATCAAGATTATGCGAGTGGTTGGCATTTCCTTCTCGGCGCGGGTGCCCTGCCGCCAGTAAGGGTGACCCATGTTCACAATCCCTCCTACCAGATTCATAACAACTATGGTGTGAGTGCCTCTCGCAGGCTGACCGCAAGGCTTGGAAAGTTCTTTGTTTCACGATTTGCGACTCACATCGCGGGAACCTCACGACAGATGATTTCAGAATACGGTCTGGATGCAGCTGCTTTTAAGCACATTCCCAGCGCTGCGCTTCACTGCGGCTTTGACCCTGCTCGCTTTGCTGGTGATCAGCCAAGTGCTTATGCCTCGGTGCGTTCAGAGTTTGGCTGGTCTCCTGAAGCTAAAGTGATTCTCTTTGCGGGCAGGATCGATCAATCGGCTGATCCTAATCATCCGCAGAATCACAAGAACTCAGCCTTTGCTGTTGATGTTGGGATAGAGTCGGCTCGTCTTGATTCAACGGTCTGCATGTTATTGGCTGGTCAGCCCAATGGGGCAACAATCATTCTTGAAGATCGCATCCAGTCTGCTGGATTAACGAACCAAATTCGGTTCATCGGCATTCGCCATGACATTGATCGTTTGATGCTAGGTTGTGATGCTTTGCTTTTCCCATCTCGGGGCGAGGGACTCGGAATGGTGGCTGTGGAGGCTCAGGCAGCGGGGCTTCCCGTTTTGGCCTCGGAGGCCGTGCCAAAGGAATGTGTCGTTTCTTCGGACTTGGTGACTTTTTTACCGCTTAATGGTGATGCCAAGGCATGGTCTACCGAATTGATTCGCCTGCTTAAACAGCCAAGGGACGCCGGAGGGGGTAATGAAGCAGTCACAAATTCGCCCTTTGCTTTGAATCATTCTGCTGAGGCAATGTTCAAGCTTTACAGCGGAAGATCATTCGCATGATCAACTTCATTTCGAACTTGCCTCTAGATCTGCGTTCAGGCGGGTTTTCGGCAATGAATGTGGCAGCTCTTGAAGCTGTGCGGAAGTGTGGTGAGGTTCACTATGTCGGGCCAATCAATCCTGGAGTTAGCACTTACCGAAAGGTGATGTCGAAAGCTCTGCGCACCTTTGGTAGACCGGGTAAGTTTTTCTTCTTTTCTCAGGAACGTCTATTGCGTATTCAGCATGAGGTTCACACAAAGTGCTTACCTTCAGCGGCGTTAGATTTTTATCATGGTTTCACTCCCTGGATTCTTACTGAGGCACAGCGCCCCTACATCACGTGGAGTGATTGCACTTTTCATGATTACCTGCGGATTTATCACAATCCCGCAGACTTCAGGACCGATGACATACGCAGGATTGAGGAAGCTGAAGCACAATGGCTAGCCAAAGCGGAGCGGGTACTTTTCACCAGTCATTGGGGGGCTGCTAGCGCTTGCCAGACTTATGGTCTCTCGGCATCGAAGATTGGCGTCGTGGGCCTATTTGGAGAGGTCGATCCCCCAGATGCGGATGCTTATCAAGGTGGCCAATCGTTCCTGTTTGTCTCGACCAATTTTGAAGCCAAAGGTGGGCCTATTGTCTTGGAAGCCTTTCGCCAACTTCGAATGACACACCCTGATGCAACATTGACGATCATCGGAGATGGTCCTTTGAATTGCCACGAGTTGGGTGTGACCCTGACTGGATTTCTCAGAAAAGAAGTGCCGTTACAAGCTGCAAGATTCCGCCAATTATTCGCTCAAGCACGGGCTGTGGTGCATCCCACTCGTAGTGACATTCTTCCTCTGATGCTTGTCGAGGCTGGTTACTTTGGTATGCCTGTCATTTCGTCTCGTCGGTTTGCGATCCCTGAACTTGTGAGTGACGCGGTGAACGGTCTGTTGGTCGATGACCCAAGTAATGTTGCTGAAATCAGAAATGCCATGGCGAACCTTTTGAATGATATGGCCTATGAGCCGATGAGAAAGGCGGCCTGGATGAAAGCGCGTGGCGATTATTCAAGGCAGCGGTTTGAATCTCGTTTGGCGGAGGCAATCAAATCAGTCATCACGAGTCTCTCATGAAAATTCTTTACCTTGGCGATATCTCTCCCGGTCAGACTTCAGGCATGCGTCTGCGCGCTTTGACTCGGCTTGGTTATGAGGCAACGGGTGTGAATACCGTTGCACCTTGGCGTAAGGCTGGATGGCTGAAAAGGCAAGTGCAACGGCGTCTCAGCCGAGGATCAGTAGTCGATGAAATCAATGAAGCCGTTTTGGCCGCCGCGCGTGAATTCCGGCCTGATATCGTCTGGGCAGATAAGCAGGAATTCCTGCGTGCAGAAACTTTGGAAGCCATCAAGAAGCTCGGTGCTCGAAGCCTTCATTTCACTCCAGATCCGTACTTCTTTTTAGATTGGAAACAGACAAGGCTCATGAATGAAGCCATGAGTTGTTTCGATGCGCTTGTATACTGCAAAGTCTATGAGAGCGCCAATTACGAGAGTCTCGGGAAACCTGTTTTCTACATGCCTCTTGGGTATTGTGATGAAATGCATCGTCTCATGCCTTCGAGTGATCCGCAGTGGAACTGTTCTGTTGGCTTTTTGGGAGGCTGGGAGCCAAGAAGGGAGACTCTGCTAAGTGCGGTGGCTGCTTCCGGTGTCGAACTCAAAGTGCGTGGGGGCTACTGGGACTTTTTGAGTGATGGTAAATGGACGCTTCGACGTCACATCATCTTGAATCAATTAGCAGGGAAAGATCATTTTAAATTCCGGCGCAATGCGGTTGTGTCCGATGCTTACTTAGGCGGGGAAGTTTATGGAGATGATTATGCACGAGCCTTATCTGGCGCTAGAATTGGTTTGGGTTTTCTGCGCAAAGTCTGCCCTGACCAGCACACCACACGCACCTTTGAAATCCCAGCTTGTGGCAGCATGCTGCTTTCAGATCGGACGCAGGAGTGCCAAGAGTTTTTTGCCGAAGGACGCGAAGCTGAGTACTTCGACAGCTCTGAGGAATTGGTCGATAAAGTGAAGTTTTACACGACCCATGAAGAGGCCCGGGCGCACATCGCCGCCGCTGGCAGGCAGCGTTGCATTGATGGCCGTTATTCTTACCTGGAGCGTATGCACGATGCCATGACATGGGTTAAGTCCTGGTGAACAGCGACGTTGTCTTTTTAACCTTAAAAACTCTTGTTCAATCTCATGTTAACCGAATCGTTACTCAAGTTGTACGCCCGCTTTTTTCCTCTCAATAAAGGCAAGTATCGGATGGTGGAGAGTCTTTGGAAAAAAACGGTTGGTTCAGAGAATAGAAATCGGAAGACACGCTTAAAAGCTGGCGGATTCACCATGGACTGCGATTTGAATTTGGTTCTGCAACGTCAGTTTTATTTCTTTGGTACTTACTTCTTGGAACAAGAAAATTTAGCCTGCTGGGCAGAGTACTCCAAGAGGTCCAAAGTCATCTTTGATGTAGGCGCAAACTTGGGCATCTATAGCCTAACATCGGCAGCGACCCACCCGGACGTTCAGCTTTTCGCGTTCGAACCCACGGCTGCGATTGCGGCACATTTACGCCGCACCTTGGAGGATAATCATTTAAACATGATCACAGTCGTCGAAAAGGCCGTAGCTAGAACCTCTGGAACGGCTGTGCTAAATCTCTGGGGAAGTAAGGCTGAGGGCAATGAAGGGATGAACTTTGTGACGCAAGAAGCTGTTGCCACGGATTCAGTCACTATTGAAACGGTGTCTTTGGATGATTTTTGTATGTTACAAGGAATCGAACAAATAGACTTGCTGAAGATTGACATTCAAGGCAATGAGCCGGAGGCATTACGTGGGGCCGAACGTCTGTTATCGGAGGGAAGAATCCGCTGTATTTTCACCGAATTAAATTGGGAGACTGATCCTGAGAAATCAGCTCCAGCTTGGGAGGTTGTCGAGCTTTTGGAGAAAAAGGGCTTCCTCTTTGCTAGTCCGACTAAAAATGCGGTTCCGAAGCCTTCTGGTGAGTGGCTGCGAGGGCTTTCTGATGTCGTGGCGATCTTGCCGCATTAATTGGGTGGTGTTCACTTGCTGTGTAGGCGCATTCGCCAGAATGCGGAAGTTTTGAAATGATCTTTGGAGTGTTTGATAAAACCTAATGACATAAGGTGATTGAATGGCCGTTGTACCTATAACCGTTGGCATTCCCTGTTTCCAAGGTGGTGAACGTCTTTTGCGAACTATCGAGTTGATTTGCCAATGCGAACCTCTGCCAGCAGAAATTTTAATTCATTGTGATGGTGGTTGGCGGCCTGATGAGGTGCAGTTTGATTCTTCGAGAGTGCCCGTTAGGCTCCTATTTTCCGAGAAATCGCTCGGCCCTGGTGGCGGACGTGATGCCTGTATCCGTGCTGCTTCTCATGACTTGGTGGCTAGCTTTGATGATGATTCTTGGCCTTTGGATACAGAATATTTTGCTCAGGCAAAGATGATCATGGATGCCATGCCGCAGGCGGCGATACTTTCTCCTGAAGTGTATTTAAAGGAAAAGCCAATCATGCCGCAGCTTAACGAACTCAGCACAACCAAGTATTATCAAGGCAGTGCTTCGATTCATCGCCGCAGTCATTACTTAGCAGTCAGAGGTTTTGTGCCCGTGCCTTTAGCTTATGGGGTGGAGGAGACGGATCTTTCTCTTCAGACTCATGCGGCAGGTTTCCAAATTCTGGAATCGCCCTGGTTACGCGCTTGGCATGACAGGCCCTTGGCTGACAATGCTCATCAAACCATTCCTTGGATCAAGAATGAGGTCTTGCTGGCCTACTTGAGGTATCCGCTCATTGCCCAGCCCTGGGGCTGGTGGCGAGCTTGGCGGCACTGGTGGCGTAATCGCAGTGTTCTGAAAATCAGTGCGATGCCGCTTTTCATCAAAGAGATATTTGCGCATTGTCAGCACTACCAAACTTATAAGTTCACCTACTCACTGACTCAAATTCTGAGCCATCTTAGGCTGCACTCAGAGAGATTTTTGATTGAATTCAATGGTAGCCAAATTCATATCCGAAGCTTGTCATGATTGTTGATTGGAGATTTGAAATAGGTTGCTAGCCGAAACGCCTGCATCACCTTCAGTGTCCGAGAAAAAATAGAATCGCCGCCCCCCAGCGTTTTCAATGTTACTCATCTTCGAAGCCCACCCGGTGCCCTATCACGCGCCTGTTTTTCGTGCCCTCCAGCAGGACTTCGACGTGCCTGTTCATGTGATTTATGGGTCGGACTTCAGCCTCACGGGTTACCTCGACAAAGGCTTTGCAACACGGTTAAGTTGGGATCAGTCGCTTTTGGAAGGTTATTCCAGTCAGTTTCTCAGTCGGGTCTCGGAAGGCGGTGCCAAAAACTATGACGAAGTTCGTCCTTGGGGAATGACACCCGCTGCAGATGCGCACCCAGTCTCGGCGGTGCTTTCGATCGGTTATTACGCCCGTTATGATTTGAGCGGGATTGGCTATGCGATTAGGCGTGGTTTACCTCTTCTATTTCGTGGAGAAACAAATGATGAAACCCATGCTCGTGGGCCTATTTATAACCTGATGCGTACGCTATATCTTCGGCGTCTTTATGCTCGGTGTTCTGGCATGTTGTACATCGGTCAGCGTTCGAAAGAGCATTTTCAGCGTTATGGTGCGCCCGCTGAAAAGCTCTTTTTTTCACCTTACTGCATTGATGAAAATCACTTTGAAGCATCACCACTAGCAGCGGCCCAGAACAGGAAAGAAGTTCGGAAGTCATTAGGAGTCTCCGAGGATACTAAAGTCATTCTTTTCTCTGGTAAATTATCGAAGAAAAAAGGGGTGGATCTGCTGGCCGCGGCAATACGCTCATTGCCTGAAGAGACCAAGAAGCAGCTGCATCTGCTTCTTGTTGGAGATGGTCCTTTGCGTGAACAGCTCGAATCGCAATGCTCTAGCAGCCCAGCTATCTCAGCGAGTTTTGTTGGTTTCCAAAATCAGGACACGCTGGCTTCTTATTATCAGGCGGCCGATCTCCTTGTGCTTCCAAGTCGGGAACGTGAAACTTGGGGGGTCGTCATCAATGAGGCTTTGCTCAATGGGCTGCCTTGCATCGTTTCGGATCGCGTGGGTTGTCATCTTGATCTGGTTAAACCTGGAGTGACTGGCGAAGTGTGCCCCGCCAATAATGTTGCAGGTCTGTCACTAGCCATTCAAAGTCTTCTTGTACGTTTGCCCAGTGCATCGATTAGCGCTGAGTGCCGAGAACAAGCAGGGCGATACTCCGTTTCCGCAGCCGCCGAGGGCATCGCCAAAGCCTGGCGTTCTCTTCCTAATCATTAGCTCCTCGGCTTTCAACTTTTTCACTCTTTCCGAGTTTCAGCCATTCAGCCATTCAGTCTTTCAGTCTTTCAGTCTTTCAGTTTTTTCTCCTCTCCCCCCCTATGATTCCGCTCGATTTTTTAGCCACACCGAGTCATGAAAATGTTCGTGCCTTATGCTGGATCTGGTTGGCGATCTTTGTTTTGCTTCTTTGGCAGCAGTGGCGTTCCAAGCGTGCCTTTGGTCTGCCCATTGTTTATGCTTTTGGACTAAGCATGATCCATCTCATTGGAGCTTGCGCTTATGGGTTTGATTATTACTCGCCGAATTCTGAATATTTGCAGCAGGGTGGCTTTTCGATCAAAGTGACTCATGCAGGCATGTGGATGTCCACATTGGGATTTGGTGCTTATGTTTTAGGGGTGATGATTTGCCCTCTATTTTTCACCAAGGACCCCGTCGTTCCTCAAACCGGCCAACTAGACCCACAGGTGACAACGAAGCTTCCAGGCACGTTGTTCATCCTTTCACTGGCCTTTTTCTTTGTCATTGCCCCAATCACAAAACGGATTCCCAGTGTCAGTGCTCTGGGGGCTGGTGGCATTCATTTCAGTGTCATTGCCGTATTTCTATTTTGTCATCTAGCCTATCAACGGCGGGATTTTCTGAACTTTAAAAAGTGGATGTTGGGCACCGCTGGTTTCCCTCTCCTCACGGTGGTGACCATGGGATTCATGAGTTACGGGATTGCGGCAGCCGTCGCGATTTGGATGTTGGTTTTTCGCTTTTTTCGTCCTCGCTGGGTGTCAGTTGGAGTCTTGGTTGTAGTGCTCTATTGTGGCATGACAGCTTTCGTGAACTGGATGGCCTATCGTGATTATATTCGAAAATCCTATGTGAGTGATCGTTTTTCGAAGGTGATGAAGATGGTGGAAAACTTTGAGGTGTTTGATCCTTACAAACAAACCCATTTAGAAGCGCTCGATTCTCGGCTCAATCAAAGCGACTTCGTCGGGAAGGCGATGTTTTGGACTGGGGTGCGTCGGCCCTTTGCCGAGGGTGCAACCATTTGGGTAGGTCTTACGGCATGGATCCCGCGCATTCTTTGGCCGGGAAAACCCGTTTTGGGCGGCAGTGGTAATATGGTGACGAACTACACGGGGCAAGAGTTGAGTGAAACAACGAGTTTTGGCGTGGGCCAGGTGCTGGAATTTTATGTCAATTTTGGCACGACGAGTGTGGTGTTTGGCTTCATCATTTTTGGCGTAGGATTGGCGTTCATCGATCAGCGCGCTGCTTCTTACTTAGCTCGTGGGGATTATTGGAATCTAACAAGATGGATGCTTCCTGCTTTAGGTTTGATTCAACCCGGTGGCTCACTGGGTGAGGTGGTTTCTGCCCTAGCTGCTAACGGTGTTTTAGTGTGGCTTATGCATCAGTTTATTTTTGGGAAATATTACAAGCTGGGGAGTTGGAGTCAGCCTACAAACATGAGCAGCAATAGATTGCGTGGCTCTAAGTACCCGAGATCCATAGGCCCGGTAACGCGAAGTCAGAACACTAGGCCGCCAAGTATTTAATAGATGACGATTTGCCGATCTAGTCTCCCATGATTTTTGACCCTTAACTTTTTTTGTTATTTCTGATTCATCTATCATTGTCGGCACTCCATCACCTGTCATCCATCTTTGGTGCTCAGGGCTAGACGAAGGCGGAGGTATCCAGCACTACACGATGTTTTGTTTGGAGGCTTTGTTGGAGTTGTATCCGAATCATCGAATCCGTGTTTTTGCCAAGAATGATCGGGTGCCGTTGCCTGCTTTATCGCCAAGGGTGCGGCATCATGTTTTTGGTCGGTGGTCATCTCGGTTGAGGACTTTGATTTATGCGGCGAGCGGTCTAGCTTGTGCCCTTTGGGAACGGCCTGCTTTTATTCTGACAACGCATCCACATTTCATGAAGGCCTTGCGCCTGTTGGGGCGGCGCACTCCGACTTTGGTTTCCGCGCATGGGATCGAAGTTTGGGGGCATTTAGAGGGATCGCTGGGAACTGCGTTAAGGCAGGCGACAGGCCTGCTGCCGGTGTCTCAATTCACCTCTGAAGTTCTACAGAAAGAGGGGGGAATACCGGCGTCTCGGATTCGGGTGGTTCCGAATACCTTTCGGGAAGATCTGTTTACGCCGGGGCCGAAATCTGTCGATCTGTTAAAGCGTTACGGTTTGAAACCTGATCAACCAGTGTTGCTGACCGTTGCTCGTTTAGCTGCTAGCGAGCGCTATAAGGGACAGGATCAGATTCTTCAAGCCCTACCGAGATTGCTCCAGGAACTGCCTGATCTGCGTTATCTGATTGGTGGTCGCGGCGATGATGAGGCTAGGCTGAGACAGATGGCGATTGATCTGGGTGTCGCTCACGCGGTGATCTTTACGGGCTTTATTCCAGAGGCCGAATTGGCAGATCATTATCGCTTGGCTGACCTTTATGTGATGCCGAGTACGGGCGAAGGGTTTGGCATTGTGTACCTTGAATCACTTGCCTGCGGACGGCCGTGCTTGGCTGGAAATTTAGATGCTTCCTCAGAGGCTCTAGATGGAGGACGTTTGGGATTTGTGATTGATCCCAAAGATCCTCAGGCCATTGGAAATGCTATTTTGCGGTTTTATCGCCGTGAGCACAATCAACCTTGGTTGCATGAGCCTGAGGCGCTGCATGAACAAGCGGTGAAGCTGTTTGGAAAAGCAGCCTTTGAAAAATCTTTGGCATGCGCTTTGAAGGAACTGGTCAATGTGTAGTATTTCCGGCATTTTATCAGCTTCAGGTTGGTCCGATTCATTGGGCTCAGCGCTGACTTCCATGCAGTCGGCTTTACGCCATCGCGGACCTGATGATGCTGGTCTTTGGATTGATTCTTCAGCGGGTGTTGGATTGGCGCATACTCGCTTAGCCGTCTTGGATTTATCTCCAGCTGGTCATCAGCCAATGGCCACCTCAAATAGTCGCTACCACATCGTCTTCAATGGGGAGATCTACAATTTCCGTGAACTGCGGGCTGGGCTGGAAAAAGACGGTGCCGTTTTTAAGTCACACGCAGACACGGAGGTGCTGCTGGAATTGTATGCACGTCATGGTGAAGTCATGGTGCAGATGTTGCGGGGAATGTTTGCCTTTTGTATCTGGGATCAGCAAGACCGCTCAGCTTTTCTGGCCCGTGATCCGATGGGGATCAAACCACTGTATTATGCTGCCTTAAATGGCCAATTTTTATTTGCTTCAGAACTGCACGCTTTACGCCATTGTGGCCTAGTGCCTAGCACGGTAAACTCCGAGGCCGTGGTGATGTTCCTTGAGATGGGTTCAGTTCCTGAGCCACTGACGCTGCTTCATTCGGTTAGCATGCTCGAAGCTGGGCATTCATTGACCTGGCGCGCAGGGAATCTTAAAAAAACATGTTTCTGGAGTCCCTCGTTTTCATCAATCAAGACTGACTGGGACGTGGTAAGCTCGGCGCGTTCTGCTCTGTTGGATTCAGTCCGAGCGCACTTCGTTAGCGATGTCCCTGTGGGAGTCTTTTTGAGTGGTGGGATTGATTCGACAGCGCTTGTTGCCTTGGCTCGTCAATTAGGGATGGATCAGTTGGCGACTTTCTCCATTGGCGTGGATAATACGAGCCTGGATGAAAGTTCGGTGGCGCGTCGAACGGCTGAACATTTCGGCACGGATCATCATGAATTACGGCTTACGAGTGATGTGGGGGAATCTACCTTTGCGGATTTCCTCAAGCATATGGATCAGCCCAGTATAGATGGCTTCAATTCATTCACTGTTTCGTCCTTTGCCCGCAGCCAAGGGATGAAGGTGGTCTTGTCTGGTTTGGGTGGAGATGAGCTTTTTGGTGGGTATCCCAGCTTTCAACAAGTGCCTAAGCTTGCGCGCTTGAGTCGTTCTTTGCATCGGTTGCCTGGCTTGGCTCAATCCATAGGTTCTGTATTGGAGAATTGGGCTCCGCAGGCTCGCTACCGTCGGTTGGGTGCTTTTTTGCGACAAGCGCCTACTCTTACAGAGGCATGGAAAACGTATCGTGGCATTTTTTCACCAGCGGAGGCAAAGCAGATTGCGAGTAGGTTGTTGGGCGCCGATTTTCAAGTTGATACAAACTCTTGGCCTGAGGCTTTCACGCACTCTTTGGAGGATCGTCTGCCTCAGTTTCCCACGGATGCGGATGCCGTTAGTGCATTGGAGCTTCAGTGTTACATGCGCAATCAACTTCTCCGAGATAGTGATGTGATGAGCATGGCCCATGGCTTGGAGTTGCGCGTTCCCTTTGTGGATCGAGTGCTCTTTGAAAGTCTGGCTCAAATCCCATCAGGCCAAAGAATACAAGCAGGGAAGAAGCTCCTGCTTCAGGCGCTACCGGAGATTCCCGAATGGGTCGCGAATCAGCCTAAGCGCGGGTTTACGTTTCCTTTTGAACAATGGCTTGAAGCCTCATGGGGGACTGCCTTCCGTGATGTGACTCGTGGTTTGCCAAATGCTAACCCGACTTGGTATCAGCGCTGGGCTGTGTTCATGTTGGAACGTTGGCTTGCGGATTCGAAGTAGTCGTTTTTGGGGATTCAAGTTTCAACCTTTGACTCTTTCCGCGCCGCACGCTTAGTCGCCCTCCGGGTCATGCTTCGGCTGATCTGTCTCCGTTCGCGCCACTCACTACGGCTCAGTCTTTCAGCCTTTCAGCCTTTCAGCTTTTCAGCTTTTCAGCTTTTCAGCTTTTCAGCTTTTCAGTATGCGCGTTCTCCATGTCATTCCCTCTTTGGCCATAGGTCAAGGTGGGCCAACTGTGGCAATGGGCGTGATCGAGCGGGCACTTCTAGCAGAGGGGATCGAGGTGGAAACGGTGACAACAGATGATGATGGTCCTGGCATAAGAAACGGGAAGGGGAACGGGCCGCCACTACTGGAGAATGGCTGCGTGAGACGTTACTTCCGCAAGAATACGGAATTTTACACGGTCTCCGTTTCGTTAACGAGGTGGCTGCTTCAGGAGGTTCGGCAGTATGATCTCGTGCATATTCACGCCTTGTTTTCGTTTGCGAGTATCGCCGCCGCGTTTGCCGCTAGACGGGCTGGAGTGCCGTTTGTTTTCAGGCCCTTTGGTGTGCTGAACCGCTATGGCGTGACACAGCGGCGCCCCTTTCTGAAAAAGCTGTCGTTACGATGGGTCGAGGGCCCACTCTTAACGGATGCGGCTGCGATTCATTTCACGAGTCAAGATGAGGCCGAGCAGGCTGCCATGCTGGGTATTCCCTTTCGTCCTGTCATCATTCCGCTTGGGCTTGAGGCAATGCGCTTGCCGATTCCGGAAGCTGATGCCCCCTTGACGATCCTTTATTTATCACGATTAAATCCAGTGAAGAATCTGGAGTCCTTGATTCATGCTTGGGCAACTTTAGCTCCGCGTTACAAGGAGTGGCGATTGTTGATTGCTGGTGGTGGTGAGGCGGAATACCGAGATCAGTTGCGTGCTTTGGCTAGTTCACTTGCTTTAGACAATCGGGTTCAATGGTTGGATCATGTCAGTGGTAATCAGAAGGCGCAGCTGCTGGCTAATGCCTCTATTTTTGTGCTTCCCTCTTTCTCTGAAAACTTCGGATTAGCTGCCGCTGAGGCACTGCTTGCCGGTAAAGCTTGCCTGTTGACTCCTGGCGTGGCGATTGCCTCAGGTGCGGCGGCTGCTCAAGCGGCGATCATCGCGGGGCCTCATAGCGAGTCGTTGGCATCTGCTTTGGAATCCATGATTACCAGTCCCGAGCTACGCCGACAACTCTCGCAGCATGCCTTGGAATACGCGGGTAAAGAACTCAGCACTCAACACATGGGCAAGCGCTTGGTCGAGCTTTATGAGGAGATACTAACCAAAGCATGAGTGACTTGGTCCATTTGGTCATCCCTTGTTATCGTGAAAGCGCACGGATCGGAGCTTTTCTTCCTGAGCTGTGTCGTGAAATGAGCGCCCTCGGTGGAGTGACGATCATGGTGGTGGAGGATGGTTCAGATGCAGAAGAAGTGGTGAAAATGGGTGCTGTCATTGAAGCGCTGCGCACCGAGTATGCCTGCCTGCTTGCCTTGAAATCGCTATCTAACAATCTGGGCAAAGGGGGGGCTGTATATTCTGGGTGGGCGGAGCCTGGTGAGGCTGACTGGCTTGCGTTTGTGGATGCAGATGGTGCTTGCTCACCCGTTGAGGTTGCAAGGTTGATTCAAATGAAAAGTGCTGGGCGTGCCTTGTTTGCTTCGAGAGTCAAGATGTTGGGGCGGCGGGTAGATCGTCTTTTTAAAAGGCATCTACTGGGACGCATTTACGCGACATTGGTCTCTGAGCTTTTGGATGTTCCAGTCTATGACTCTCAGTGTGGATTGAAGATTGTTCCCAGACTAGCGTTTGAGGGTATTGCGAGTCGATTGCAGGTCAGAGGTTTTGCCTTTGATGTTGAGCTGATGGTGGCACTGCTTGATACCGGTTGTGAGATTCAGGAGGTTCCCATTGACTGGCATGAAGTCGAGGGAGGAAAGGTGCACTTGCTTCGTGATTCCTGGCGTATGGCAGGGGACGTCTTAAAAATCCGCGCCAGACGATCCTGCTGGAAAATGCCCCTTTAACATTTCAAGTCTTGCCTTTGATCTATTCGTCCGAGAAATTAGCATCCAACCCCTTTCGATTATATCCCGACCAACTCATTCATGAAGAAAGCACTCATTACCGGCATCACCGGACAAGACGGATCCTATTTAGCAGAGTTACTATTGGCTAAGGGCTATGAAGTTCACGGTATCATTCGTCGCGCTTCGAATTTTAACACACAACGGATTGACCATCTGTATGTGGACCCACATTTGAAAACCAATCTTCATCTTCATTATGGAGATCTGACGGATTCGGTGGCTCTTGTGAAGTTGATTCATGAGCTGAAACCCGATGAGGTTTACAATCTAGGAGCCCAAAGCCATGTGCGTGTTTCCTTTGATGTGCCAGAATCGACAGGCGACATTGTGGGTCTTGGGACTTTGCGGATTTTGGAGGCTATACGTGAGGCCGGTATCGTTGACAAAGTGCGGTTTTACCAAGCTTCCTCTTCGGAGATGTTTGGCAAAGTGCAGGAAGTGCCACAAACAGAGAAGACACCTTTCTGGCCGCGTTCACCCTATGCTTGTGCCAAGGTTTACGGTTACTGGCTGACGGTCAATTATCGCGAGTCCTACAACATTCATGCCAGCAACGGGATTCTCTTCAATCATGAATCGCCACGGCGCGGTGAAACCTTTGTGACTCGTAAAATCACCCGTGCAGCGACTCGCATCAAGATGGGGCTGCAAGACCGCCTTTATCTCGGAACTCTCGATGCCAAGCGCGATTGGGGCTTTGCGGGTGAGTATGTGGAGATGATGTGGCTGATGCTTCAACAAGATCAGCCGGACGATTATGTGGTGGCGACGAATGAGACTCACAGCGTTCGTGAGTTTTGTCAGGAGTCTTTCCAGCTGCTCGGCTTAGATTGGGAAAAGTATGTCTCTTATGACGCCCGTTATGAACGGCCTGCTGAGGTGGAACTCCTGATTGGTGATCCTGCTAAAGCGAAACGCCAGCTAGGCTGGGAACCAAAGGTGAAGTTCAAGGAATTGGTTAAACTCATGATTGATGCCGATCTCGAGTTGGCCACAAAAGAAGCTCGGATCGCCAGCCTTGGATAAATGATGAAGCTTTTTATCGCAGGACATAATGGCATGGTGGGCGCGGCTTTGGTGCGCCGTTTCCAAGCCGAAAAGGGCGTTGAGATCATAACTCGAACTCGCTCTGAACTGGACCTCACGGATCAGCGGGCTGTTTTTGATTTCTATTCAGAGTACCAACCGAATGCTGCAATCATTGCGGCAGGGAAGGTGGGAGGTATTCATGCTAACAATACTTATCCAGCTGAATTTCTGCATCAAAATCTGGCGATTGCATTGAATTGTATTGATGGAGCGTATCGCTCTGGGGTGAAGCGTTTGCTCTATTTGGGAAGCTCCTGCATTTACCCCAAACATGCTCCTCAGCCAATGCCTGAGTCTTGTTTGCTGACTGGCGAGTTGGAGCCTACCAATGAAGGCTATGCCATTGCCAAAATTGCGGGGATCAAACTGGCGCAATACTATCGCCGTCAATATGGGGCGCTGTTTTATTCTGCCATGCCGACCAATTTGTATGGGCCTGGAGATCAGTATCATCCTGAAAACTCACATGTGCTGCCTGCTCTGATCCGCCGCTTTCATTTGGCTAAGATCGCCAACGATCCGACCGTGACCGCCTGGGGGTCTGGGACGCCACAACGTGAGTTCATGCATGTGGATGATTTGGCTGATGCCTGTGCGCTGCTGATGGAGCAGGATTCACCACCGGACTGGATCAACATTGGTAGTGGCTCTGAAGTGACGATCAAGGGATTGGTGGAGCTGGTTGCCGAGGTGGTGGGCTATGGTGGGCAGATTGTTTGGGATTCTTCCAAGCCTGATGGCACGCCACGGAAACTCATGGATTCTTCCAAGTTAACGGCACTGGGGTGGCGTCCACGTTACGATTTAAAAGCGGGTGTCAGCCATGCCTACGAATGCTTCTTGGCTGAAGTCGGTGCGCATACATTACGAGAAGGTTCGTCGATTTAATTGATGAAGATCTTGCTGCTCAATCAGTGTTTTTATCCAGACTATGTGGCTACGGCGCAGTATCTGACCGATCTTGCTTTGGGACTGAAGGAAGCTGGGCATGAAGTGACGGTTGTTGCCTCATCTCGTGGTTATGACAATCCGCTCAATCGCTATCCGGTGAAAGAGACTTGGAGAGGGATTAAGATTCGCAGAATTTGGACCACAAGTTTGGGTAAAAAATCCAAGTGGCGCCGCTTTGTGGATTTTGGTGTTTTTTGGCTCAATGCCTCTTTAACGTTGCTGTGTTTGCCGCGCTTTGATGTCACTGTCTGTTTGACCTCCCCTCCACTGATCTCAACACTAGGCACAGTGATGGCCATGATCAAAGGTGGAGCTGTGGTGCCATGGATCATGGACTTGAATCCTGACGAGGCTGTTGCAGCTGGCTGGCTAAAGGAAGGTGGCCTTTCCGAAAGAGTCCTGAGCGCACTTCAACGCTGGAGCTTTCATCGTGCTGCCCGTATCATCAGTTTAGACCGCTTTATGAGTCGGAGGTTAATGGATAAAGGGGTGCCCGAAAAAATCATTCATACCGATGCTCCTTGGTCGCATGATGATGCTCTGAAATGGGATGAAGCTGGACGTGCTAATTTTAGGGCTAACCACGGTCTTACGGACAAATTTGTCATCATGTATTCAGGCAATCACAGCCCCTGTCATCCGCTGGATACGGTTTTAGAATCGGCTGCGACTTTGGCCAGTAATGACCGCTTGGCCTTTCTCTTTGTCGGTGGTGGAAGTGAGTTTGTGAAGGTGAAGACGTTTGCCTCAGATCGTGGACTGACAAATATTACGTGTCTGCCTTATCAACCTTTGGAAACCCTGTCAGCTTCTTTATCAAGTGCTGATCTTCACTTGGTCGTTATGGGGCCGCCATTTGTTGGCATGATTCACCCATGCAAAGTTTATAATTTATTAGTACTTGGTTTGCCTTTTCTGGCCATTGGTCCAGAGCAAAGCCACCTGACTGACCTTGCCTCTCACTTGCCGGATAAACGGTATGCACGCTTGACGCTTTTGGGTGATCAAGAATCCTTAAACCAAGAGCTCTTCACGGCGGCAAAGGATGGGCATTTGCCTCCTTCTGAGGCAAGCCGAAGACTCGCTTTGGAATATTCTCAGAAACTCTTACTGCCTCGCTTGATTGATGTGATCATTGCTGCGGGCAATGTATGATTTCGACGTTTGATACGACTATGTTTTCACTCCTCCTGCCAGATTCAATGATGGGCCCGCCTGCTCCATTTATGCCTCAAACCTTAGAGATGCTGGTCTATTTTGGTGTGGCCATTGTGATTAGTTTGATTGGGACACTGGCAATTCTGAAGAGTAAGACGACCATTGGTTTGGATGCTCCCGATGGACGTCGTAAGTCCCATGAAATGCCGATTCCTCGCCTTGGTGGGTTACCCATTTTCATAGCTCTCTCGCTGGCCATCCTTGCCAGCCTTTACCTTGGGCGCATGAGACTGGACGAATGGGGGCCGTTGTTAGTCTGCAATTTGCTGATGTTCCTTGTTGGCTTTTTGGACGATCTGAAGCCTTTGGGGGCTAGGGTAAAGCTGATGGGGCAAATAGGTGTCTCATTGATTTTATACTCATTGGGGGTTTCCATCGACATCTTGAGTAACCCTTTTGGTGTAGGTGCCATCATTCTAGGCTGGTGGAGTCTTCCCTTGACGCTCTTTTGGTTGGTAGCGATTCCGAATATCATCAATTTGATTGATGGTATGGATGGCTTGGCTGGTGGATTCGGTTTGTTCTTATCTCTCACTTTGGCTTTTGTCGGATATGTTTCTTTCAGTCCAGAGGTCATGCTGATTTCCATTATTATGGCAGGGGCTTTAAGTGGATTTCTCTTCTTTAATTTCCCACCAGCAAAGATTTTCTTGGGCGATGGTGGGGCTTATTTAATTGGTTTTTTCGTGGCCTCAGTGTCCCTGAAGAGTTCTAACAAGGGCTCTGTGATTGCCGCTTTATTGGTCATTGTTATTGCTCTTGGTGTGCCAATTTTGGATACTGCTTTCGCCATCTTGAGGCGTAGCATACGAGGTGTTCCGATCTTTAGCGCTGATGCTGAGCATATCCATCACCGGCTCATCTTGCTTGGCTACAGTAAAGGGCGCGCCCTGGTGGCCATGTATTCCGTTTGTGTGGTGTTGAGTCTCGTTGGGATCAGTATTTTGCTCACCAAGGGCATAGCACTACCGGTGGCTGGTGCCGTTCTATTCCTTTTGGCCATAGGCGCTGCACGTTACCTGGGCTATATTCGAAGTTGGAAAAAACTGCGTGAGCAGGTAAATCAGACTTTAGTGCGAAGAAGGCGGCTGGAACACATTCGGGCGCATGCGCGGGTCTTGGAGTTCGATATTGAGAAGTGCTCCAGTCTTGCCGACTTCTCAGATGTTTTGCGTCACCGCTTTCGTTGGATTGGATTTAACGAGCATCGAACCGAAAAGTCACAGGTCGTCGTTTTGACCTTAAAATCGGGAGTTCAGATTGAGCTCCATTGTCCTGTCGACGATGGATTGCAGACCGACTGGTTTCATCGCGCAGATGTATTCACTGGGCTTTTTGAGCGCTGTTATGAGCGTTGGGGCGCGTTGCCTAACTTTGTGATCCCTGAGGGTTTCGAACCGAAGGTAAATATTGTTGCATTACAGCACACTGAGGAGGTAGCCACGATTCAATTATGACACCGCTGTCTCCAGAATCATTGAATGATGAAGTCACTGACATGACTCAGGATGTTTCAGAGGATGTTATGCCAGAGGATGTTATGCCAGAGGATGTCGGGGACTCTGAAGATGAGATTCCTTCTTGGGGGCACAGGCATTTACGCGCGTGGTTGTACTCTTTGACCTCTTTGATTGTGATCTTCTTAGGGGCTGGGGCTGAGCTGTGGAGCTGTGCGGTGGCTCTAATCTTGATGGGAGTCACTCTTTGCTTGGCGCCACCACGCTTTAAGTTGCGCCCAACGCCACGGCTTCTTTTGACTTGGTTAATGCTTCTTCCTGCCGTGGGTTTATTGCCTGCCACATGGTTTGGACCTGTTGAGTCCTGGCGCATAAAATTGATCCAAGAATGGTCGGTGGCTGTTTCCAGCAGCCTTTCCCCAGACTTTCAACTGACCCTTGAGACTTGGGTTATTTCCGTCTTCGGGCTGCTTTGGTTGTGGTCTTGTTTGGGGCAGAATTTCAGTGATTCTGGGCGACGCGTCGCTTTACGGCTGCTCTCATTCGGCTGCATTATCATCGCACTATTTTTTGAATTAGAGGTTCTCCAGATGGTTCATCTCCCCTGGTGGCCGCATATTCAAGATGGCTCTTTAAGTTATGACTATGGTCCTTTTGCTAACCGCAACCATTCTTCGAGCCTCTTTGCTTTGGCGAGTGTGCTTTGTGCTGGTGCTTGCTTTGATTCCATTCGGCGTAAGTCCAGGAGTTGGATTTTGTTTTTTGCGGGTATCTTGTTACTGTTTGCATGCATCGTCTCCAATACTTCGCGTGCTGGATTGATGTTGTTTCTTCTTGGGTTGACTTGCTGGGTGGCAACAGCCGCCATGAAGAAAGGACTCGTGCGTAAGATCCTTGTTGGTGTTGCTATTGTTGGTTCCATTTTATCCGCTCTACTTGTTTCAAAAGGGTTTCTTGCCGAGCGACTTTCGAGTCGTCCTATTTCTACGGCGATTGTCCAGGATACTCGAATTAGGCTAGCTGAAGAGACGCTTTCTGCTGTGGCCTCGGCTCCATGGTTAGGACGTGGTCTCGGTGTCTTTGAGTTTGTTTTCCCACAAGTAACCCCAACAGCGATGCCGCTAGCGCGGGCAATTCACCCAGAGAGTGATGTGCTCTGGATGCTTTTTGAGCTTGGATTCATCGTCTTGATCCCTGCTGTTATTTTGGTTCTTTGGTTTTACTCTACTACGGGTCCTTGGTTTTCTCAGCGAAACAGAAAAAGTCGTGAAAGCAGGTCGGGCAGACGAATGAGAAAGGCCTCTGCGATTGCGGCATTCATAGCTCTGATCCATGGGGTTTTTGATGTGCCACTGCATGGCTTTGGTTATTTCCTGCTCATAGGCTTCATTGCGTCTCTGGCTGTGCGTCCTCGTTATTCCGGATCCAGGATCAACTTGTCTGGTAAACGATTGTTCCAGATGGCTGGGCTGATCATGATTTGCTCCGGCAGTTATCTACTCTTCATGTTTGTAGGCTTGGTGGATGCTACTATACCTTCGATGGCACCAGTCCTTCATGATCGAGCTTTGAGTGAATCTGCTAAAGGTAAACGCGCTGAAGCTCTCGTGATGATTAATCGTGCCATTGAGCTTTCGCCTCTCGATTATCGTTTATATTTCTTGAGGGCTGAACTTCATCTTGTCACGAAACAGGATCGAGAGCAGGCTTTGTTGGATTTTGGTCGTGCGCGGGCAGTTGAGCCACGCTATGCCGATTTTTGTATGGATGAAGGGGAATTCTGGATGCGTTTTGATCCCAGCATTGCCATTATTCCTTGGCGGGAGTTTCTTCGTCGCTATGAGGCACCTGAGGAGCTTTATCTGGATAGATACTGGCGAATGGTAGCCAGCCTGGCACCTTTTCCAGATCAACAATTGGCTATTTGGAGACTTGCAAGTCATTTGCCGCTACAATTAATGTGTCTCACTCAGTATACTGCGTCGCCTCATTGGGAGACTCTTCATTCTGAGTTTTTGGCGCAGCATCCGGGTTTGGCTGATTTGAATGAAAACCAAATTCATTACTTTTTTTCCGCTTGGCAGCAAAAGAGTGATAAGGCTGTTTTGCTGGCCTATATTGAAAAGTATCCGCGACTTAAAAAAGTCTGTTGGCGCATGATCGCTATGGATATGGCTCAGAAAGGCCAATTTGAATCTGCCTTCAAGCTTGCAGCACTTCATATTCAGGCGGCGGCCCCTTCTGCGTCAATTTCTGCGGCCGACATTCCTCGATTGGAGCGTGCTCACCTATTGAATCCGGTGGATATTCTGCCTGGCGTGGAACTCTATTATGCTCAGAGGCTCAGCGGTGATTTGAAAGCGGCACGCATCACTCTCGAAAAAGTCATGAGACTTCCCAAGGCACCAGATTTTCTCAAGCGCGAATTAGCTTCTCTGTTAGCAGATTCCGGTGATTTCCGCACTGCTTGGGATCTCATGCGCCAGATTATCGACGCGACCCCTGTCCAAAGTTCAGCTTTAGAATCGACGCCTTCTGACGAAGACGGCATACAACGTCCCAATGCGCCAGAACCAAGGCCCGAGAACGCGGATTTTCTTTAAATTTAGCTCACTTAAAAACCAATTGGCCCACTGTTGCTTCGAGGGAAAAGAACCTCGTTGACGCAGTGGGCCATTTACTTTAGCGTATTTGATAGTCAACTTTGACTCTCACATTCTAACAACTTTATGGCTAAACTGGTAATCATAGACGACGAGGCGGCAATTCTTGAGCTGATGAGCAAGCTTTGTCGCGCAGCAGGACACACCGTATTTGGCTATACAACTGGCCTTGAGGGCATGGCTGCGATCCGCACCCAGCAGCCTGATCTGGTCATCGTGGACCTGCGCATCGGCGATGTGAATGGCCTGGATTTGGTCAGTATGTGCCGGGATCAGTTTCCGAATACAGCCGTCATCATGGTCACGGGCCATGGCAGTGTTGAGACGGCTGTCGAGGCGATGCGACTCGGCGCTTTCGATTATTTAACTAAGCCATTCGATCTTGGAGACTTGATCAAAACAGTGAATCAAGCCCTTGGTCGCGGTGCCGCAGGTTCATCAGAGGCACCGATGACCATGCCTTCGTCTTCGGTGCGCAGCAGCTCATCCTCAAAATTGATTGGTCATAGCGATGCGATTCAGCGCATCTTTGAGATTGTACGCCGCGTGTCAGACAATGATAGCCCGGTGCTGCTGGAAGGTGAATTTGGTGTCGGTAAGCACATGGTAGCCAGGGCCTTGCATGAAGCTAGCCGCCGCAATTCTGCGCCTTATAAAGAAGTTCAATGCAGCGCGATGCCTGAGGATTCGTTGGAATCTGAGCTTTTTGGTCACTCTGGCGGTCAGGGTGGGATTTTCAGTCGTGCCAATGGTGGGACTGTCCATCTTGCTGAGGTTCACGTGTTGCCGCCACGCATTCAGGCTCAGCTGAATACATTCCTGGACGAAGCCCAATCGCGTCGTAGTGCCTGGAACACGGGCTCTGCCGATTTCCGTTTGGTCGTAAGCACGACTATCAGCTTGGAAGAGGCTGCCAAAAAGGGCACTTTCCGTGAAGATCTCTACTACAAGCTGTCTGTGGTTCCGCTCAAGATTCCGCCATTGCGTGAGCGACGTCAGGATATCAAGCCCTTGGTGGATCACTTCTTGAAGGATCTTTCTGAGCGCACGGATTCCAAGATCAAGGCGATGGACACCTATGCGCTGGAGTTTCTTGAGAAATACCCATGGCCAGGGAATGTGTCTGAGTTGAGAAATGCTGTCGAACGTGCCTGCGCCTTCGCTGAGGGGGACCGCGTGCGTCCAGCGGATCTTCCTGCGAAAGTGAGTCAGCAGATTGAGGTGCCAACACCTGCTTCCACCAGTGGTGGGACTACCCAGCTGCCGATTGGCTCGACTTTGGATGATTTCATCAAGGGTCAAGAGCGCCTCTTCATTCAAGAGACGCTTAAGTACAACAATGGCTCACGCGAAAAAACGGCAACGATGCTGGGCGTCAGTATTGCGACCTTGTACCGTAAAATGGGTCTCAACGTGGACCGCAAAACCACAGCCTAGTTCTTTTTCAATCGTGTTGCCGCGTGGAGTTCTTTTTACTCCTGCGGCAGCATGACCACGTCCTCGGGGTTGGCCATCAGCGTGACCTCTTCAGGCGATGGTTGTCGGATGGTCTGTGGGTTCATCTCACAGACTTTGATGTTTAGGCCACAGGCCGTTTTCAATTCATATTGGGCCGTTGTTCCCAGATAATGAGTGTCATTGATGTGCCCTGAAAAGTGATTGGACGTGTCTTCTAATGCAGCAAAAGTCAAAGCCTCAGGCCTGACCGAGATGAGCACCCTCGTTCCAGCCAGTGGCTGCCAGTCATCACGATTTGGTCGGGCTAGGAAGTGACCCAAGGTCGTTCCAACGAGATAAAAGCCTTCCTCGGTCATGGGCTGGAGCACTTTGGCCTCGATCAAATTGGTCTCGCCAATGAACTCGGCCACCATGCGATTGGCCGGATTTCGATAGACTTCTTGCGGGGTGCCGACTTGGGCGATTTGGCCCGCATCCATCACGGCGAGTCGATCGGCCATGCTCAGGGCCTCATCGCGGTCGTGGGTGACATACAGGCCGGTCAGGCCAAATTCCTTGCAGATGCGCCGGATTTCGGATCGCATCTGGTGGCGGAGCTTGGCATCGAGATTGGACAAGGGCTCATCTAAAAGCAGGCAGCGTGGTCGAATGACCAAAGCCCGGGCCAAGGCCACACGCTGCTGCTGGCCACCCGAGAGTTGGGAAATGCGGCGTGCGCCAAGGCCGCCGAGTTTGACCAACTCAAGAGCCTGTTCCACGCGCTTTTCGATCTCCGGCTGGGGGCGATTCCGTTCTTCCAGGCCAAAGGCGACATTTTGCGCCACATTGAGATGCGGCCACAGCGCGTAGCTTTGGAACATCATGCCGGTGCCGCGCTTGTGGGCTGGCAGGTCGGTCACATCTTCTTCGCCGAAGTAGATGCGTCCTGCATTGGGTTGATAAAAGCCAGCGATATGGCGTAGCAGCGTGGTTTTACCGCAGCCACTGGGGCCGAGGAGGAAAAACAGCTCACCTTCAGCAATCTCCAAATTCACGTCATTCAGCACCGATTGTGCCCCAAAGCTTTTGCTGAGGTTTTGGATAAAGATCGAGGGCATGGCAGGAGGTGATCGCTTGGTTTACTTGCGCCACAGCCACTTCATGGCTTCAGGGAAGAGACTGCCACCGTGGTTGCTGTTATGGGCACCATCGCCAAAGGCAAAGGTGTAATCATAGTGCATGAACTCCAAAGCTTTGGCCATCTGTTGATTGGCTAAGGGCCAGTTGCCGTAGGGGTTGTCGAGGTCATTGCTGCCATCTTGCAGATAGATGCGCAAAGGCTTGCGTTCAGTGAGTCGGATCAGCGATGGGTAAACGTGTCCGCCCGCAAGATTAACAAAGCTGCCAATGGTGGAGAAGACCTTGCGGAATCGATCGGGCCGTTCCCAAGCGACCGTGAAAGCGCAGATCGCGCCACTGCTGGCACCCGCCAATGCCCAGCCTTCGGGATCATCTGTTAGGCGATAATCCTTCTGCACTTGCGGGATGATTTCCTCCAGAAGGAATCGCGCATAGGTGTCGCCAAGTGAGTTGTATTCTTTGCCACGGTTGTTGTTTTTCCAGGCACTGGCAGGCTTCGTGTTACCCTGGTGGCCAGGATTGATGAAGATCGCGATGGTCGGGGCCATGGCTCCGCTGGCAATCAGGTTATCAAAGACCACAGGCACACGCCAGGCACCTTTGACGCCGATGTAATCGTGACCATCCTGAAAGACCATGAGATTGGCTGGTTTATCGGCGGAGTATTGAGCAGGCACATAGAGCCACCAATCACGTTTCGTGCCTGCAAAGATCTTCGATTCATGGACAGGCATCGCTAGCACCTTGCCTTGAGGCACTCCCGGCGTGACTTGGGAGAGGGGACCGAGGGAGTAGTCGCCAAGAGCTAAGGCCGTCAGCGAAAGGGTGGTCAGGAGGGTAAAACAGCAGCGTGTGAGCATGAGGCATCCATCATGGGGAGATGCTAGCCCAGGGTCAAGAGGGGAAGGGGATTCTCAGGCAAACAGCTCTGGATAAATGGTCTCAGCCATTGATCTGCTTTTGGCTAGGATCTCTGGGGCACTGCTCATCTGCATGATCTCCACGGCGAGCCGAGAGCACTCTGCAGCATTGAGTTTTCTCACGGCATGTTTGATGCGTGCCACCTGGCTGGATGCGACGCTCAGCTCGCTCAAACCGAGTCCTACAAGCAATGGCGTCAGCTCAATGTCAGCCGCCATTTCTCCACAGATGCAGACGCGGATGCCAGCCTTTTTGCCAGCCGCCACGGTCATTTGGATGAGTCTTAGCACCGCGATGTGCGTTGGTTGATAAAGATCTGCTACACGCTCATTCAGACGATCCACCGCCAGGGTGTATTGAATCAGATCATTCGTGCCGAGGCTCAGGAAATCAACCTCCGCAGCGATGAGATCTGCCGACATGGCAGCGCTGGGGATCTCGATCATGGCACCGATTTGAATGTCTTCAGGGATCTTTAACCCCTCGGCCATCAGCTCACTAGCGCACTGATCCAGGAGGGCGCGGGCAGCACGCACTTCTTCCACCCCGCAGACCATGGGAAACATGATGCCTGCGCGGCCATGACAGGCGGCTCTTAGCAAAGCGCGCAACTGTTTGCGAAAGAGATCCTGACGCCCGAGTGAGACGCGAATACCGCGCCAACCCAGGAACGGATTCGGCTCTGGTTCGCCAGAGGCATGGGGATCCACTTTATCACCACCGATGTCGAGGGTGCGGAAGATGATCTCACCCGGAGCCATGGCTTTCACCGCTTTGGTGTAGCATTCAGCCAGCCAATCCTCAGAACCATCTGGATCTTCCAGGTGCAGGAACTCGGTGCGGAAGAGCCCCACTTGCTCGGCTCCGCTGTCGCGGATGGCGTCCATCTCTTCGATGAACTCAGCATTGGCACACACGTCCACTTTGAAGCCATCGCTGGTGATGGCAGGCTCATGACGTGTGATTTGCAGGGCATCCTCGCGGGCATCCGATTGCTCTTCACGGCTGCGATACTTAGCCAGAGTGGCAGGGGATGGATTCAGGATCAGCAGACCTTCATCGCCATCCAGGAGCACCGGGTCGCCTGAATGCAGTTCATCACAGATATTGTGGAGTCTCACCACCGCAGGCAGCGCCAGCGAGCGTGCAATGATGGCTGCATGGGAGTTAGCGCTGCCAGTTTCTAGCGCAAAGCCCAGCACCTTGCTGCGGTCCAGTTGCACCGTGTCCGAAGGCGTTAGGTCATGGGCGATGATGATGACCTGATCATCGAACATCGGATGTTGCAGCATCTCGCCACGCAAATGACGCATCACGCGGTGCGTCACGTCTTTGATATCGAGAAAGCGCTCTCTCAGGTAAGAATCGGCCAGACCGCGCAGGGCATCCATGTGCTTGCACATCAGACGGTAATACACAGCATCCACGCAGATCAGTTTTTCCCGCACCGTTTTCTCCACCTGCTTGAGGATGGAGTTATCATGCAGGATCAGCAGATGCGCCTCGAAGATGTCGGCCTCAGAGCTGCCTTGCTCATCCATGATCTGCTGCACCGCCTCGATCTCCACGCGCGTCACCTCCAGCGCGGCATGCCAGCGGGCTAGATCACTTTCCACCTCATCGGCGGAGATAGCCACTTCATCGGGCTCATCGAAGTGGTCCTTGAGCACATGCACCACGGCATGGGCCACGCCGGAGGAGACAGCGGTGCCTTGCCAGATTTTTTCGGTGCTTTTATCGGCTAAATTCATTCAGGGCCTATGATGGGGAGCAGCCCTACCTTTGGCAATCACGAATCAGGCCAAAGCCCTGACTCTTTCGTCACCCAACCCTTGGGGAAATCTCGGGAATCGTTGACGGTGGTTTCCAAACCATGCAAACCATCGCCAGCGACTGCAAACCCTTGCCAACGGGCTCCCGTGGCTTGGGCTCTCCCGCCGAACCTTCCCATCCTACGATAACTGCTCGGCACACTCCTCGGCTGGGTAGGTCCAGATCTCACTCAGCGTCGGATGATAATGCGGGATTAGCATGAAGTCCTGCACGGTTGTCCGATGATGCATGGCGATCACGACCTCATGGATCAGCTCTGTCGCGTGCGGGCCCACACAGGTCGCGCCGAGAATCTCGCCCGTTTCGCGCTGCGCCAGCATTTGCACAAAGCCAGCCGTTTCGCCCATGACCATGCTTTTGCCGTGATCAGCAAACGGGTAGCTGGCGCTGACAAAGGGAATGCCTTTGGCCGTCAGTTCGGTTTCACCTGCGCCGACAGCCGCGACTTGCGGGTGAGAAAACACGCCAAAGAGCAGCAGTCGATAGTCCATGGCTTCCGAAGCGGCTTCCTGCTTCAGCAATCGGGCGGCGTTTCTCGCAGCGATCTCGCCTTGTTGGATGGCGACATGCACGACATCCAGCGGACTGCACACATCACCTGCGGCAAAGATGTGCGACTGCGTGGTCTGCATCGTGGGTTGGACCACGATTTTTTGATGACTCACAGAGACTCCGGCGGCTTCGAGATTCAGGCCCTGCGTGGCAGGCTTGCGACCCATCGCCACCAGCACTTGATCCACCGTCACACTGCGCTCATGGCCGTCATGAAGATACTCCAGATGCTTGCGACCCTGGCTCTCACTCACGCGGTGGATCTGCGTGCCGAGATGGCAGGTGATGCCGCGTAGCGCATAGGCCTTCTCGATCACCTGACTGCACTCGGGATTGAGTCCGGTTAAAAACTGAGCGCTGCGCTGAATCAGCGTCACTCTGCGGCCGATCCCCTCCAGATAATGCGCCATCTCCAGCGCAATCGCCCCGCCGCCGAGAACGGCAAAGCTTTGCGGCAGTTCCTCCGCATCCAGGATGTCATCGCTCGTCCAGTAGCCCGTCTCTGCCAGACCTGGAATCGGCGGCACCTGGGCCACGGAACCGGTGGTCACGCAGAAGCTGTGACTCGTAACGTGAAAAGACTCTGTGCCATCTCTTGGCGTGACCGCCATCTCATGGGCCGAGACAAAGGCCGCATGGCCGCGATACAGCACAAAGCGACCATCCTCCAGTTGTCCCTGTCGATACTCCGCAAACTCCGCGATCAACCTCCGTTTCCGGTCACGGATGGCTTTCACATCCACGCCTTGGGCTTGTGCCTTCAGGCCGAAGTCGGCGGCATGACGAATCGTCAGATAACGATCCGCTGACTCGATCAGCGTCTTGCTGGGCATGCAGCCGCGCAGAATGCACAGGCCTCCCAACTCTTCCGCGCCATCCACCACCGCCACGCGCAGCCCCAGGGAATGGGCCGTCCTCGCGGCTGCATAGCCTGCGCTGCCACCACCGATCACGACAAAATCAAAGTTCAGGTCACTCATGCCTGACTCCAACGACGGAACTCGTTCAACTGCAATCGACAATTTGCGCCGAACTCCCCAACGCCTGCCTTCACTTCTTCAGCCAGCGCTCAAAAAAGGCATAAATGGCCGCGTTCGACTCAGGGTTAGGATCGTGCTTTTCGCGGTTGGTCATGGCCACACGATCACGGTGACCGAGGAGTTGATTCACCGCGCGCAGATGATTGAGCGCAGCCCAGCGTTTGGGCGGATCTTCGGCTCCGCCAGAGACCAGGAAGGGGCGCGGAGCCATCAGGGCCTGAAGCTCGATCAACTCATGACCTTCGGCGATGAGTGTTTGATAAGCTCCCGTGCGCGGACTCTCGGTGGTGATGAGTCCCGGTTTGCGAGTCCGTGCCGGGTCCAGGCCTAGATACCAGGGTTCTTGGTAATTGATGCTCAGTCGCGTTTCATCAAAGACGATGCCGGGATCCGACCAGACTGCACAGGCATACTTGTCCCAGAGACAGGCCCCAAACATCGCCCACTTGCCGCCATAGGAATGTCCCACCAGGCCAATGCGCGCCGCATCCACCTCCGGCTGATCGGCCAGGGCTTGCCAGGCATTCGCGGCGATGTAGCCCAGATACGACAGCGGCTGACACTTCGCTTCGGCACTGAGCACCGGCTTTCGGGCATCGCCTCCGGGGCTGCCGATGGCCAGGGTGACAAAACCCCGTCGGGTGAGTTGCAGGGCAAAGTCCCGCAACGGCTTATTGGTTAGACCGATGCTGGTTTCAGGATCGTAATACGGCACAAACACCGCCGGGAAGGGGCCAGGCCCCTGGGGTCGCAGCAGGTAGCCTTCCGTCATTTGATCCGGGGCCACTTGCAGGCGGATGTGTTGTTGGGTGAAATCTTCCCGTGTCGTGGTCGAGAGCACTTCCATTTTCGGATGCGGCAGAACCGCAGGCCACCGGCCCATGATCCGCTGCCAATCTGCCAGAATCTCCGCCCGCCGCTGCTGCCATTGTTCCGGCGTGCTGGCTTGCCGACCATCTTTAAAGCTCAGCGGCGACCGATAACTCCCCAGCTCGGCTGCCCACTCCGCCGGAGGCTGCGTCGGATCTGCGCCCTGGGCGCTGAGACCGAGTCCGAGGAAGAAGCAGGCAAGTGTGAAGAAATTCATGGTTAGGGTTTCGGTAGAGCCCCGCTGCGCTGGGGCTGATGGTATTGAGGCCGAAGATATCGCGTCCGACCTTTGGTCAGCCAGTTGTAGCCTGAACCCGGCCTCCCAGCAGGCTAATTACTTTACTTATTTTTTAGTTGCCGCTGGGAATTCTGATTCCAATAGGGCATGGATTCGTTTGAGGATCATCAAGAGAGTGAGCGCAAAATTCGTGGTGACTGCATAAACAAACACGCTGGCGGAGAGTTGGCACCACTTCCATGGAAGCAGAGCAGCAAGAGTAATGACTGACAAGCCAATGCCCTCCAAAACACAGAAGGAGATGCTGGCGAATGTTTGTTTCAATAGTTGTTGTTTGAGTTGCCATCCCGCCTTGGCGGCCGAGTCTACGTTAGTAGGCTCACCTTCTTTGCGGATCAAATCGAACACCAGCACCAAGAGGTTAAAGAGAAGGCCAGTTAGAATTGCATAAGATGCGAGCAAAACGCTCACAGAACTTTCCTTCAGTAGATGCCCACTAAAAACGAGGGCAGTTGCGACGATCAGTGGCAGAAAGCAAAACAAGATCACATCACCAAAGTTAGCTTTGCCTGATTGATTGCAGAGCGTTGACCAGTGTCCACTCAGGATCTTGGTAATATCGATCTTGCTAAACATCAGCGGCTCCTTTCAGAACTTGGAACATGTCATCAACAAGGTCCTGCGCCTGTTCTTGTACATCCTCCTCCTTGGGGTGGCCGTCACTCTTGAAGTCCACTTTTGAGGTAATGTCGTAAAAGGCATTCATATTTCCAGGGTCGTTAACAGAGACAGTGCGGGAACGCCCATTAATATCAACTTCAATTAGCGTGTCGTCTGGGGTAAATCCTTGTGGCAGCCCCAGGAATGCCGTTTTGTTCCTTCCTAGTTTGTCAAAAAAACCGGCGACGTTTCCCAAAACACCGCTGCGCTTAGCAATGATAGAATATTCAATGTATGCATCCCTAGGATCGAGCTTTCTTCCCAGAGAGTCCGAGATTTCTTTTGGAACCAGCCATTGGCGAAACTTTATTTTTTTGGCTTTACCCTTGTGAGAATACGCATCAACCACCGAGGGGTGAACTAGAGGCTCCCACTCAATGGTTACCTTTGAGATACGAGTCCCAACATAGGAGCGAAGTGCGCTGAGAAAGTGACTGCTGATGCCAACATTGCCAAAGCGCTGCAAAATCACCAGACCTGCACGCTCATCTTTAGGTAGCACAATGAGGTAACTGAGCGGGATTAGTTCGGCATCATCAGCGGTGCGCTTGTACTTCACTTCCTCTGTTTTTACATCCACACCCGTGGCCGAGTAACCATACTCGCCGGTTTCAATCACGCCATGCAGCAAACGTTCTCCTGCATCTGCTGCGACAGTTCGTGTTTTGAAAACAGCTTTGAGCTCGTCGTCCCTGCGCGGGCTTTTGGCGTCAGTCAGGAAGTCTTTGATGAGTGTGAAGGCATCTATCCCGCCTACATCGTCCATCTGATAGTGTTCATCTTTGTGCGACACTTTGAAGGCGATTGAATAAGTTGCCAGCGCGACCGTTCGGTTGATTTTCGAGGCTGCCATAGAGGATATTGGTGTAGGGTAGGGTTAGTGGCTCAAGCGGATGCGCAACTGTCAGTCAATTGAATGCTCGGTGCAGTAGGCTAGGAAGAGGTGCTCGACTTGGCGCAGAGACTCCCGCTGCGTGGTGCGCAGGCGCTCGTGCAGGGTGGCGAAGTGTTGCTGCTGGGCAGGCCTCATACTATTTCACGTCCCTGGTGCTCGCGTAAACAAGCCAAGATTCGGGCCATCCAATAAGCGTCCCCATGCAGGGTATCCCCACCCTCCACGGCCAGCTCCTCTAAGGATGGGGTGTCTGGGGGGGCAGCGTGTGCGGCCAGAGCTGTGGACGTTGTGGATGGTGAGGGCGGAGGAAAGATCAGAAGGCCGCCCAAGGCGTAACCCTCTGTATTGACTTGGACAGGACGGTATGGCCAGAAGTCACGCAGGACTTCGGCATGCGGATGGTGGGTGCCACCCTGATTCGGGTCTGAACTGAACACGCTCACATGCGGCTGAAGCTTATCGGCGAGTCCTTTATGCCAATTGGCTCGTGAACCATGATGGCAGACTTGAAAGACACCCAGCAGGCTCAGTCGCTTCGGTCCAAAGCTGGTCTTCATGTGATCAAAGTCATCTTCCGTTAGATACCCGTCCCCAGAGTACAGCACGCTGCATTGATTCGTGGCACTGATTTGGAAGCTAAGCCGACCATAGTCACTGCTGGGCAGCATGTTAGCCTCACCATAGAGGAGCTTGCAGGCTTCCCAGCTCGGATAGATCGGTCCGGCATAAAGGAAGAGGGAGATGATGTTGTGATTCGTCCGGGCCACCGTGCTCTCATACAGGGCCTTGAGACCAGCCAGCACCTTTGCACGTTCTTCCTTTGGGCCGCGCAGCAGGGCTTCAGTCATATGATTGACCGCCGCCTTAAATTCCTCTGTCACATCACCTCTGGGTTTGTTGTAGGCCACAAATTCCCACAAGGATTCCACCTTCAGGGCGGCTCCCGAAGGCAGCAGTTCCACACCTACGGCGTTGCCAAAGTCAGCGACTAAGGGATCAGCGGCATCCGCCTTGCGCATACGTCCTTCCAGTGTCCATGGGCCATCGGGCGGGAAGGCGGGCCGTCCCTCTTCGGGAGCGGGGGCCTCGCCATTGCTTGGCAGCACCAACACGATCCGGCGGATGCCGCCCCGCGAGGCAGCCAGATCACGCAGAAATGTTACGGGGTCGATCAGGTAGCTCATCTCGGCTGAGCTGAGCGTCACGTTCATGGCAAAGACCTCTCCCAGACGCTCCCACAACGGCACATAGGGCAGCAGCAGCGTGTCCACCGTGAATTCCTTGAGCAGCGCAGTGACTCCGGTGATGTGATCTTTGTCAAAGTGCGACAAAGTCAGCAGATTAATGCAGGCCTTGCCCTGCGCAGACTGTTTCAGGCCATCAATGAGGGGCTTCCACTTGTCCTCGCTTTGGAAAGAAACCGATCCGCAGTCATACACCCAGAGAAACCGGGGCTGCTCTATGTTTGATTGATACAGGCAGCCGGAGGCAAATAAGCCTTGGCCAACAGGGTGGAAATGATAGTGGAAGTAGGCGTGCGTGTTCATTCCGTTGCAAACGCCCGGTGCAGGAGGGTTTGGAAGAGGTGCTCGGCTTGGCGCAGGGACTCCCGCTGCGTGGCGCGCAGGCGCTCGTGCTGGGTCACGAGGGTGGTGAAGTGCTGCTGAAGTTCGAATGGTGGTTTCATCACCATGAGCCTTTCGCAGTCTGGCACGGCGATGTGTTCGACGGTCGAACCAGCGCCGAGGCGTTTGAGCTGATGCTGAAGATCGGTGCTCAAGAGGGCATGGAGGAGATATTCAGGCGTCACTTCAGCCTGATTGACCCGATACTGGACAAGCCGCTGCCCGAGAAAAACGTTCTGCGGATTCTTCAGAATCCCAACCTCACCCAAAGGGGCTTCACGAGTGAGGATCACATCGCCATGCTGAGGCACGGAGCGGCGGGTCCAAGTCTTGAAAGTTTCCTCACTGACATATCGCACGGTGTTGAGATCGACTTCACCATTCCGCACATTCGTGGTGCGGATCATCTTGAAGTCCGTTGGTTTTTCGGAAAGCGGCGCGGTTTTGTTCACGCAATCGGTGATGGACTCACAGAGTTCGGCGATAGGAACGGGTTTCCATCGTGGCAGCTCACGCAGAGAGTCGCCAAAGAGCTGGCGGAAGGTGGCGGGGAGGAAGCTGTCGGAGAGTTCGAGGGTGTAGCGGCGGGTGCGCCGCAGGCGGTCGGCTGCTTCCAATTGCGCGGCGATCCGGCGTTGTTCGGGGAGGGGTGGGACAGGAACCTCGATCTCTTCAAGATCGCTGACAGTGATGCCTTTGACCGTCGCTCCGGTCGCCTCGGACGCGAGTTTCGCTTCCATGGTGGACAAGAAAAAGGTCAAGTAGAGGGGAGTCAATTCGGGGCAAGGCAACAAAGCCTTGAGGTCTTGGTTGATCGCCACGGGCAACCGATTGATGAGAGCGCGGCCAACGGCCATGCGGGTGCATACAATCACATTTCCTGACGGGATGACTCGACTAGCAGAGTTCTCCACGCCCAATTCTGAAATGTGTTCTTGGGCTCCATCAAGGTAGCAACCATCTCCCAAATCTTTGACTGTCACCCATGGTATTGAGCCTTGGAAGAATTCAGGGCGTTTCCTGCTCGGAGTTCCACCACCCAAGATCGTTACCAATTCGCCTAATGGTCTAAATTGCATGATTCAGTTCCCCAAACCTTGTGTGAGACTAAGACCGAGCTTTGTGGTGAACGCATCAAGCTGAAGCATCCGCTCCAGGGTGACGCTGGGCTCTTCGTAGAAGGTTTCTTCGTGCTCGACCTCGCGGTAGCGGCTGGCGGAGAGGTCGTAGTTCTGGGCGGCGACCTCTTTCTTGGTGACCCAGAACTGGCGGGTGAGCTGGTTGATCTCATCCTCCAGCGGCTGGATGCGGGTTTGCAGCTCGGCCAACTCGGCCTCGGCCTGTTCACGGGCGGCGCGGGCGCTGAGAGGAGCGCGGGCACTCTTGCCCGCTGCCTTGGTCTGAGGCGGAGAGGAGTCTTCGCGCTCCTCTCCTGAGGCGATGACCTCCTCGAACTTCAGGCGGTGGATGATGGCGTGGTGTTTCAGGCGGTCCTGCTTCAGAGGTTTGATCTGCTTCTGGAGCTCGGTGAGGCGGCCCACACGCAGAGCGGAGAATTTGGCGTCATGCCGCCGCTTCCAGCACTTGAGGAGGTCAGAGAGGTCGTTCTCCGGCACGCGCTGGCGTTTGTCATCCAGGCTGAAGCCGTCGTGCTCCATGTCGTAGAACCAGATGCGGTCAGTCTTGGCTCCTTTGGTGAAGAAGAGGATGGCGGTGGAGACTCCGGCATAGGGCTTGAAGACGCCTGAGGGCATGGAGACGACGCCGTCGAGGCGGTTTTCTTCGATGAGCTTCCGCCGGGCTTCGACGTGGGCCTTGGACGAACCAAAGAGGACACCGTCAGGCACGATGACGGCGGCGCGTCCGCCCTGCTCCAGGAGGCGGAGGAAGAGGTGCATGAAGAGGATCTCGGTCTTCTTGCAGCCAGCGGGCAGGTTGGGGTTCACGTCACTGGCATCAATGGCGCCTTTGAAGGGCGGATTGGCCAGGATGACCTCGTAGCAGGAGGCTTCACCAAAACCTTTGGAGAGGGTGTCGGCATAGCTGAACTGGGGCTGCTTGATGCCGTGGAGCATGAGGTTCATGCAGCCGATGCGGTGCATGACCATGCCGCTGTCGGCGTCGAAGCCAGTGAAACCGTGGGTTTGGAGGAACTCCCACTGCTTCTTGTCCAACCGATCCCCGACGAGTCCGTGCGGGAAGCCGTCCTCGTCGTAGCTGAGGTGTTTGGGGTCGGTGTTCTGCTCCAGAACGTGCTGCCAGGCATTGACGAGGAAGCCGCAGGTGCCTGCGGCGGGGTCACAGACACGCTCATGCGGCTGCGGGTCCATCATGCGCACCATGAGGCGGACGATGTGTCGCGGAGTGCGGAACTGGCCGTTCGTGCCTGCGGTATTCAACTGGCCGAGCAGATACTCATAGATGTCTCCCTGCACGTCCTGGTTCTGCGAGGAGATTTGCATGGCGTCAATGGCCTTGCATGCCTCAATGAGGAGAGCGGGTTTGTTGATCTTGAACTCGGCATTGGCCATGAGCACGGCGAAGGGGTCGCGGACATCACCGCCGCTGTCTCCGAGCTTCTTGATGTAGGGGAAGACCTTTTCCCGAACGATGTCGAGAGCCTGACGGGCCTCCAGCTTCGACCAGTGGGACCAGCGCAGCTTTTCATCGGGGAAGAAGGGTGTGTAGGGCTGCTTCCTTAGCCGGGCCTGACGCTCGGCGTCCTCCTCCTGCTCATCCAGTCGCTTTAAGAACAGCAGGAAGCTGAGCTGCTCGATGGCATCGAGGGGATTGTTCAGCCCACCCGACCACAGTTTGTCCCAGAGGGATTTGATGGAGGAAAGCAGGGCGGGGTCGGTAAGCATCGAAAAGGAAGGAAAAGAAGGAGTTGAAGTGGAATCAAGCGCTCAGGCGTGTGGTGAGCCCCAGGATACTGGCTCGCTGCGCCGGAGTGAAAAAGCGGTCCACGGCATTGCGGCCAAATTGGGTGAGTGGGGCTTCGTAGAGATCGGCTTCTTCGAGGTGGTGCTTTTGCACAAAGACCTCCCGCACGGCATGGAGGAAGCGGATTTGATCCGCCGAGTAAGCGTGGGCGGTGATGTGATCGTCAAAGCCCTGCTCAACGGCATGGGCATAAGTAGGCAGGGCCGCGATGTCCTGAAAGCTACTCAGCAGACCCAGGAAACCGGTGTGGGCATTCATCTCGATATTAAAAGCGCGGTGGGCGATGGATTCAGTGAGCTGAAGATCACTGCGGCCCAGCCCTTCATGGAGCAGGCGTTCAAGCTCGATGAGTTCCTCCGCTGTCGGCTGGCGACCAGCGGAGATAGCAGCGATGGCAGGACTACTGGATACAATCTGCTGAATGCGCTCCTCCACCTGACGGCGATACTCCGAGATATAAACAGGCTGCTGGCCAGGGCCGAGGATAATCTGACCACGCGGCAGCATGAAGTCTGGCAGGTCGAGCATACGGAAGCTGCCAGCATCTTCACGGCGGCGCTTCATGTCGTCTGCTAGGTCCTCGATCATCTGCGTGAGCTGCTCCGGTGAGGCGATGGCGAGATCGGGTGACAGCGCGAGCTGGATGGAGGGCTGCTTGGCTGGCAGCTGATGAATATCTTGCGGAAGGCGGGCCACGTCGCGTGAGATGGATTCTAACTGCTCTGGTTCAGGCTGCTGTGCACCAATGCGCTGAAGCTTCAAACGCTCGACCTTCAAGGCAAAGGTTTCAGCGGAGAGATCGACATCCCCAATGTGACGCAGCAAAGGAGAAATCTCAGTTCGCAAGAAGGTAAGCGTCTCTGGCTGGACGTATTGCCAAATGGGGTCCCGCCAGGCCTGCTCGATGCTTAGCCACTCCCGCTGAATGAGGAAGGAATCCACCGGCATTCGTGCCAGCATGGCACGCAGGTCACGGATCGTCTGCTGGCAGGCGAAGGATGCAGGCTGGCTGCGCGTGATCTCTAGCAGGTCCAGCCGGACATTGAACAACTGCACGAGGATGGGCAACGCCTGCGGCTGGGGCGGGTCGATGCGGCGACCAAAGTCGTTCTGCCAGAAGTCGAGAATCTTGAAGCCCTTCTTCCCTGAGGCAGGCAGGCGCTCAGGATAAGTACAGGCGGCCTGGCAGCGGGAGCCGCGCCCGATCATCTGCCAGAGTTTGATGCGGCTCTGCACTGGCCGCATGAAGATGAGATTCATGATCTCTGGCACATCGACTCCGGTGTCCAGCATGTCCACGGAGATGGCAATGCGGGGTTTGTTGTCATGCTTGAATTTCTGAATGAGCCCCCGGCCCCAGGGCCCCTGATGTACGCGCTCGACACCGTTATGGATGACAGTAAGCAGGCCGACGTACTGCGGATACATCTCCTCAAAAACGATGCGCAGGCGCTCGGCGTGCTTCTTTGACATGGCAAAGATGATGGTCTTACAGATCTGCCCAGAGGCATCCTTCGTGCATTGATCCATGATCTCCTCCCACTGCTTCTCCAGAGTGGGCTTGTTACTGACGGTCTTTTCGATCTCGGTGCCTTCGTAGTCGATGTCGTCAGGGTCGATGCCACGATCAATAAGGCTTTGTTTCACCTCATCTGACAAGCTGGCTCCGCGAATGCCGTCACGCTGGAATCTGGTCTCGGCCTGGCTGACGACGAAATCGACGAGGTATTTGTCATTCACCGCCTGCTCGAACTGGTAGAGGTAGGTGGGCTGGTTATTGACGCAGTGGAAGACACGGAAGGTGTCACGCTCGATGAAGTTCGCCGGAGTGGCCGTGAGACCGATCATGCGGCCATCGAAATACTCCACCACCTCATGGAAGCGATTGAAGATGGAGCGGTGGGCTTCATCAAAGATAATGAGATCGAAGAAGCCAGGGCTGAACTGCTCATAGCACTGCCCGAGGGTTTGCAGCGTGGCGACGTAGAGGCGCTTGTCCTTGTCGATGGCCCGGCTGAAAACACGAGCCCGTGGCTCATCCGGCAGAAAGACCTTAAAGCCATCATCATGCGCCTGTTGCACGAGGGCGTCCCGATCCGCCACAAAGAGGATGCGCTGTGCTTGTGATGAGCGGAGGAAAAGGTCGATCAGCGCCATGACCGTGCGTGTCTTGCCTGTGCCTGTCGCCATGACAAGCAGGGCGTGGCGCTGCCCTTTGGCAAAAGCCTCACACACCCGCCGGATGGCCTCATGCTGGTAAGGTCGATTGGCGATAGCGTTATTGATCTGAAGATCTTCAAGAGACTGCCCGTTTCTGAGGACGAACAGCTTATCCATCAGATCTTGCTGAGTTAACATGCCAGCCACCAATCGGGGATGACTTTCACCTACCTCCCAGAAAGAAGTCCTGTAGCCATTCGTCATGAAGCCGAATGGAGCAAAACTCTGCGTGCTAGCGATACCTTCGACGTACAGCTTTAATTGTTCCTCACCTTCGCGTTCACTGCGACTTGAGCGCTTGGCCTCGATCACCGCCAGCACTTCACCCGTGGGTGTCATGAGACAATAGTCGGTAATGCCACGCAGATCATGGCTGGACTCTGAGAGCTGGCTATTGGCAAGCGAGATTAAAGGAAACTCCTGAAGCACCTGCGTCGCATCCGCAGGATTCCAACCAGCCTTACGGAGCAGGTTGTCAATCCGAAGGATTCTTGTCTGGGCTTCTGTCATGCAGGGATCTTTCTTATCTAAGCGGAGGCTCAGACTGATGGCAAAGAAATAAGCTAGGAAAGGGGGAAGTTCTTGGTTCTTTGTGCTTGGTTCCTCCTTCGCTCGTTGAGCTTCGAAGGACACGTCTGAGTGCTCGTTCACCGGGATCGGTGGCTCGTTCACCGGGATCGGTGGCTCGTTGACCGGGATCGGTGGCTCGTTGACCGGGATCGGTGGCTCGTTGACCGGGATCGGCGGCTCGTTGACCGGGATCGTTGGCTCGTTGACCGGAAGCGGTGGCTCTTTGACCGGAAGCGGCGGCTCGTTGACCGGGATCGGTGGCTCATTCACCGGAAGCGGTGGCTGGTTGACCGGAAGCGGTGGCTGGTTGACCGGAAGCGGTGGCTCGTTGACCGGGATCGGTGGCTCGTTCACCGAGATCGGTGGCTCGTTGACCGGAAGCGGTGGCTCGTTCACCGAGATCGGTGGCTCGTTCAGGGGTACCGCTGGCTCATGCCGGGAAAGCACTGGCTCGTCCAGGGGTACCACTGGCTAGTGCCGTGGTACCACTGGCTCACGCTGGGAAAGCACTGGCTCGTGCCGGGGAACCACTGGCTCACGCCGGGAAAGCACTGGCTCGTGCCGGGGAACCACTGGCTCGTGCTGGGGAACCACTGGCTCGTTCAGGAGAACCACTGGCTCGTTCAGGGGAACCACTGGCTCGCACCGGGGAACCACTGGCCCGCACTGGGGAACCCCTGGCTCGAGCCGGGAAAGCACTAACTAAAGGATGGATGAGGAAGGCTGGCGTGTCCTAGGAAGCTCGCAGAGCGAAGGAGGGAGCAGGAAGAAGATGGGAGATGGGAGACGGGCAGATGGGAGATGGGAGATGGGAGATGGGAGACGGGCGTTCTTGGTTCTTGGTTCTTTGTGCTTGGTTCCTCCTTCGCTCGTTGAGCTACGAAGGACACGTCTGAGTGCTGGTTCCTGGTTCTGTGGAACGGAGCTATGGCCAAAGGGCGGTGACGTGTCGGAGTCTCGGCAGTGCCGCTAGCCAAAGGGCGGTGGCGTGTCGGAGTCTCGGCAGAGCTGCTAGCCAAAGTGCGGTGGCGTGTCGGAGTCTCGGAGGTGCCACTAGCCAAAGGGTGGTGGCGTGTCGGAGTCTCGGCGGTGCTGCTAGCTAAAGGGCGGTGACGTGTCGGAGTCTCGGCAGTGTCGCTAGCCAAAGGGCGGTGGCGTGTCGGAGTCTCGGTGGTGCCGCTAGCCAAAGGGCGGTGACGTGTCGGAGTCTCGGAGGTGCCGCCAGCCAAAGGGCGGTGACATGTCGGAGTATC
>JAIXOU010000053.1 GCA_027486585.1 Verrucomicrobiaceae bacterium
AGCGTGGCTTGTTCGACGATCCTGCGTTCGAGTCGGGTGATTTGGCGGCGTTGCTGAGTGATCCAGAACAAGCTGAGCGAAACGATGGCACCGAGGATGCTGATGGTAATGACGAGGCGTTGGGCATCCCAAAACGGTGCTTTGCTGAGGATGCGAATATCCGAGATAGAACGCAGGAGCAGCGAGGCGTGATCTGGCTCGGAACGGAAGCCTTTGTCAGTGCTGGCAGATTCGACAAGGCAGATGCCGGTGAGTGCACAGGAAGAGCCGAGTTCGAAGTCCGGCGTGTTTGATTGCAGTAAGAAAGCACGGATAGGGGTGCCGCCAGCGGTGAAGCGTAGCTCGAAGCCATCGGCAGTGCGCAAAACATCCTGAAGCACGGCGGGCGATGTGAGATGCACGAGATCGGCATCATGTGAGCCATCTAGGAAATCTTGGAGTGATACATGGACTGCTTCAGGTGCGTCCGCAGGCTCGGTATGAAGTAAGAGCGCATCTGCCAATGAGGCGCTGAATCCAGCCATGATGGGAAAGCCGATGATCTCGGCTAAATGACCCGACGTGAGATCCATCGGCGTATTGAGTCGGATGGCGATGGAAGGCGATAGCTGTGGTGTTTCGGGCTTATCTTTCGGGGCTTCGCGTGGTGGCGGCGGTGGCGTGGAATCACGCAGAAAAACACGACCATCAGGGAAAGCTGCGAGCACGGTTCCACGAATACGGGCACGGTGTTGGGGCTCATCCGCAGAGCCAAAGGGAAGCAGTGCGGCGACGGAGGTGATCGGCAGCGAATCGGCAGCAGGTGGGACATGGATCACGACGACATCACTCCAATCGGTGACACGTAAATAGGGGAACACGAGTTGACGCCGATCATTGATGCCACCGGCGGCGAGGGCGGTGATGCGCAGGCGGGCATCGATCAGATTGGGCGCAGATGCCAGGGCTGCATCGACACGGACCTCGATCACACGACTGCCAATGGCCAGTCGGAGTAGGCTGCGGTTTTCATCCAAGGGGGTGAGTGTGCGCCCGAGTCCTTCGATGCTGACTCTTTGGTAATGAAAGCGCCCGGTGGTGAGGTCCTCGTAACCTGCTTTTACCGGCTCTGGCGCGGGTCCATGCCCAAGAATATGCAGCTCAGTCACATCAATCCCTGGCAGATAAAGCCCAGCCATTGTGAAGCCTTTGACCCGCACTTGATCACCTACAACCAGATCACGGCGGGCAGGTTTAAAATGCAGGTGAGTCCCTGCACTGTTGTCTTGGACAAAAGCCGTGCCGCCACTCTCCACAAAGCCAATGGTGGCCGTGAGATCGACGGGCAGTTTCTCCAAAGAGCGCTCATACGGCAGCGTGCGGATGTCGATGGCGCGAGTCAGCACGTTTTGACCGGCAGCCTGGGAAAGCAGCAGGAGAGAAAGGAGTGTGGTGCGCAAAATCACGAATCAGAAACTATCCGGCAGCTTACCCCAGTCACCAGTGTCTTCACCATCACTTTCAGGAAGGCTGGCGATGGGACGGCCATCATGATCACTGACAGTAACGACGCCGCCTTTAGGTGTGGCTACGGCCTGGATGCCGGTGCTGCCAGTGTTATTCAGATGCAGACCACCGGCTTCTTCATAGACACCCATGGCGACGCGTTGGAAGCCGAGGTCATTGTTGATCAGCATCCGGCCACCATGATCCGTGGCATCCAGCGTGAGCTGGGCAGTGCCATCGACCGTTGCTAGCACCACCGAGCCCGCGACAGGCCCACCGGAAAGTGAGGCAATGCCTGCACTTTCAGCCGAGGGGCCATAAGCACAGACGATGCCGCCTTGATCCCCCTCGCCCAGCATGACGATGGGACGATGATGCTTTTGCACAATGGTCACGGCTTTTTCGGCCGTCACGGCAGTGAGAACTTTCGTATCAGGATCCACCGGTGAGATGATCTCGATGGAGGAGACATCCGCGCTGGCGATGGCGCGCAGGCCTTCCTCATCGGTCAGGCTTTGCAAAGTCAGTGCTGAATGACTGCCGAAGTGATGCGCTAACATGACCCGGACTTCGCCTTGAGCATCGTGCATGGTCAGGCTGCTGGCCACATCTAGCGCCGAGATGTCCACCGACTTTTGCCCGCCGATACCACGCAGGCAGAGGCTACTGCCGAATTCACCTGCGGTCAGGCTAGCCTGGGTGCCAGTGCCGGGGATCTTGTTTTCATGCACGCAGATTTCAGCGGCACCTGTCATCGCTAAAATAGAAACGCTGTGATCTTCTTCTGGGCTATGCATGAGTAGCGCAGGGCCGTCCTCACGAGCAACAAGAGCGATGGCATCTGACTGCCCGGCGATGCCTGCTGTCAACATGCCGCCGGTTTCATCAGCACGCAGTTTTAGCATGGTATGTCCATGGCCATCGGCAAAAATGAGGTTGGTGCTGGGGGCGGCTTGTTGCCCATCAGGGCTGGGTAACTCTGTGATGCCATGGATGAGCACGGCCCGCGCCTGGCCATCCTCCTGGAGCACCGCGACGGAGCCACCATCCTCTTGCGCACGCATCAAAGCACCCGGCTTGCCATCGTCAGAAAGTACGGCGACACAGCCGCAATTATCCCGAATGAAGAGGTCCGTCCGCGATTTAAAGTCCTTACCTTTCAGCTGAATGTGAGGTTCTCCTGCTGAATCAAAACCCATGTCCACGGCGGGAATACATGTTCCAGGATAATGCAGGTGCAGGTAACCACCCTCTGCGTCTGCGCCGAGATGCACGGCGATATGACGCTTGTCCTCAGCAGGCCTGACCACAAAATCGGTGCACTCCAAATACACACGTCGGATGCCTTCAGGATCGTTTTCGATAGTAACCACCTTTTCCAGCTCATCCAGCCGACTTTTGACGCGACTGAGTTCCATTTGCACAGTCGCGAGGGCAGTCTGGAGATCCTGGAGTGTTGTCGTGCTCATGGGTTTTGGGGGAAAGATTGATCTGCAAAAGATAAGCGAGTGCCTACTCATGGAGCAAGTCTGCATCCAGTGCTGCGGTGAAAGTGTCATCTATAAAAATATTTTGACCAATGGTCAAAATATGGAATCATTTCCACATGGCAGCCGAAACGACAACTCTATCACGCAAGGAACGCGAGTTCTTGGCGCGTGAGGAGTTGATCTTAAAACACGCACGTCGTCTTTTAATCGAGCGTGGTTTCCAGGCTTGGAACATGGATCAGCTGGCTGAAGCGGTCGAATATTCTAAAGGCACCCTTTATCAGCATTTCACTTCCAAAGAGGATCTGGTCTTAGCTGTCGCTACGGATTCTTTACGCACGCGGGCTGAATGGTTTGAAAAGGCTGCAAAATTTCAAGGATCCACTCGGGAGCGTTGCCGGGCGATTGGATTTGCCTGCTGTGAATTTGCTGAAAAGTGCCCCGATTTTTTCCATGTCGAAATGATGCTCAAGTCTGCTTCTTTTTGGGAAAAAGCCAGCGAACAGCGCCGTCAAAATCACGCTTTTGAGGGAGCGCGTTGCTGGCGCATCCTTAACCACATTGTGGTCGAAGCAATGGCCCTCGGCGACATGCCGCGTGACGCTTTTTCGGCGGAGGAAGCCACCTTTGCACTCGTCTCAGTCACGATGGGCAGTCATGTCATGACTCAGGAACCACAACTCTGCGTTTTAGCCGGAATTACCAATCAGATGAGGACCGTGCGTTTAAACCAAGACATCATTTGTGATGGCCTTAACTGGAAGCCCTTGTTTAGCCAGCATGATTATTCAGCAACGGACCGTCGCATCATCAAAGAAGTTTTCCCAGAGGCCATGAATTGGTACCGTGCCTGATTTTTTTGCCAAGAAATTGACCGATAGTCATAAAATAACCAACCGCATGAACTTTATTGCTCTCCGAATGTTGATTTCAGACCGGGCGAAGTACTTTGGCCTGATCTTCGCTTTCGCCTTTTCCACCTTTTTACTGTTGAATCAAATCAGCATTTTCTGTGGGATCATGCAGCGCACAGGCAGTCAAATCTTGGACGTCACAGATGCGGATGTTTGGGTCATGGACCCTTACACAGAGTACTTCGAGCAAACCAAGGCGCTGAAGGATACAGATCTTACACGCGTGCGCGGTGTTCAAGGAGTGGACTATGCGGTGCGTTTGTTTAAGGGGAATCCGATCGCCAGAACGATTGAGGGGAAGTTTGCATCGACCTTCACTATCGGCGTGGATGATAGCACGCTGATTGGAGCGCCTCGAAAGATGGCTCTTGGGAGATGGGAGAACCTACGGGAAGCTAACAGCATCATTCTGGATCGTGCAGGCTACGCGCTGCTTTATCCAGGCCAACCCTTGGAGCTTGGGCGAGTGCTGGAACTCAATGATCACAAGGCAAGACTTGTGGGTATCTCTGATGCAAGTGCCCCGTTTGTAAGCTTCCCTGTCATCCATGCTCGCTACAGCGAAGCCCTTCATTTCCAAGGTCAGCAGCGTAACCAACTTGGCTACGTTCTGGTCCGCGCTAAACCCGGCATCTCACCCGAGAATTTGGCCAGGAGCATCGAAGCCGCTACTGCGCTGAAAGCCCGCACCACCATGGAGTTCGTCAGGGACTGCATCGGTTATTACCTGCGAAATACTGGCATACCCGTGAACTTCGGCATCACCATTGCCATCGCCCTCGTCGTCGGGCTTGCAGTAGCAGGGCAAACCTTCTTCCTTTTCACCTTAGATAATCTCAAACAGTTCGGCGCCCTCAAAGCAATCGGCGTTACCAACTCCCGTCTCGTCGGCATGGTGGTCCTTCAGGCAGCAACCGCTGGCTTCGTCGGCTTTGCCTTCGGTTCAGGCATGGCCGCCCTCTTTTTCGAGGTCATGAGCAAACAAATGGCCACTCGTGGCATCATCCTCACGTGGCAGGTGGAAGCCATCGTCGCTGCGCTCATGACCGCCGTCATTCTTTTCGTCAGCGTCATCAGTATCCGTCGTGTCATTGTCCTGGAACCGGCTTCCGTCTTCAGATGAGCACTATCTTTTTTAAAAAACGAACATTCGTTCTTTTTATTTTTGACAATCATGGATCAATAGCGAACATTCGTTCGCTTTATCATCCCTATGCCCAAGGTCACACTCGAACATTTTGCTCAACGCAAGCAGCAGATCCTACAGGACTGCATCGTCTGCTTCTCCCGCAAAGGCTTTCATCAGACCTCCATGCGAGATCTCTGCGAAGCCCTCAACATCAGCGCTGGTGGCCTCTACCGCTACTTCGGCTCCAAGGAGGAAATAATCCACGCCATGGTCGAGGAAGACCACACTCAGTGGCTCAGCGCCTTCTCCACACTCTCACCCGATCTATCCTTCAGAGATTCGCTCGTCGCACTCGCAGCCATGGCTGAGCAGATCTACACTACCAGCCGGGAGATCAACTCTGTCTGGCTTCAGATCCACGCCGAGAGCGCCAGCAATCCCACGGTGCAAAAACTCATCGAGCAGCACTACCGGAGCTTCTCCAAGATGCTAGAGCAGGTGATCAAGCGTGCTCAGGCCCGCCGCGAACTCACCTCGCACTTTTCCGCAGCTGTACTCGCCAGCTTCATCATCAGCGCCTTCGATGGGCTCATGATGCGTATGGTGGTGGACTCCACCGTCAGCTCCAAGAAGCTCAGCCGCGACTTCGTCAACATCATCACTCAGCTCACCGATAACAGGGAGGACGCAGCATGATCTCCCTCGGCCTTCAGCTTCTCCGGTACGACCGCGCCAAGTACATCGCCATGGTCATGGCCATCGCACTTGCCTCATTCCTCATCCAGAATCAAGCCTCCATCCTCGTCGCCTTCCTCGGCATGAGTGGATCACAAATCAAAGACGTCCGAGAAGCGAACCTTTGGATCATGGAACCAGATACCGAGTGCTTTGACCAAGCCAAACCCCTGCGCGATACCGCATTGCAAACCGTCCGTGGCATCCCTGGCATCGACTGGGCTGTCCCTCTGATCAAAGTCGATACCAATGCCCGCACCGATGACGGCAAACTCCGCACCGTGACCCTCCTCGGCGTCGATGGGACCAACCGTATCGGTGAACCACGCATGTGCATCGGTAGCGCCAGCCCCATCTACCTGAAGGGCAATGCCATCGTCGATTCTGGAGGTTGGGAACTCCTGTTTCCCGGCACCAGCTACACCCCTGGCCGCAGCATCCGCATCCACGACCAATGGCTCACCATCACCGGCATCAGCAATGCCTCACCACCCTTCACTGGCTTACCCGTTTTACACGTCTCAGACCGCACGGCCAAGGAGCTAATCCGAGGCGAGACCCGCACGACCACTTTCATCGTAGGCCGCACCAGCCAAGACCCAGATGACCTGTCCCAGTACATTAGCCGCGCCACGAACTGGCGGGCATACAGTCGCGAAGGATTCCAGACGCAAAGCTACACCTTCTACGAGGGGCAGGGCGTACCCATGATCTTCTACATCACCATCGCCATCGGACTCACCGTCGGTGCAGCCTTCACCGCCCAGACCTTCATCATGTTCATCAAAGAAAACGCCCGCGGTATCACCATGCTCAAAGTCCTCGGCGTCACCCACGGTCAGCTAGCCGTCATGTTAGCAGCACAGGCACTCATGGTCATGCTCCTGGGGCTCTCCCTCGGCACCGGCATCGCTGCTTTTGTCACAGAATCCATCACCAGCATCCCCTTCCTCCGCGGGCTCTACATCCCTTGGCAGGTGGTCGCACTTTGCTCCGCCTTCATGGCACTCATCTCCGCCGTCACGGCCGCCATCGGCTTCCGACACGTGACCCAACTTCAACCCGTTACTGTTTTCCGCTCATGACATCACCCGATTCAACCGCCGTCTCTTGCCATGGCATCAGAAAATCCTTCGGCACTGGTGACACCAAAATCGATGTCCTTCGCGGCATCCACTTCGAGGCCCACCGCGGCGAGATGACCTTCCTCGTTGGCCCCAGTGGCTGTGGCAAAACCACCCTTATCTCCGTCATCGCTGGCCTCCTCGATCCATCCGAAGGTAAAGTCTCCATCTTCGGCCAGCAACTCGCCAAAATGACGAGCAGAGACCAAATCCTCTTTCGGCGGAAGAACCTCGGTTTCGTCTTCCAGCAATACAATCTTCTCCCAGCTCTCACCGCCGCAGAAAACGCCGCCGTTCCACTCCTCGCCGCTGGGGTCAATCGCTCCACCGCCGTCAAACGCTCCAAAGAGATCCTCGATCGCCTCGGCATGGCAAGCCGCGCAGACAACTATCCCCGCACCCTCTCCGGCGGCCAACAGCAACGCGTCGCACTCGCCAGAGCACTCGTCCACGAGCCTCGCCTAATCATTTGTGACGAGCCCACCGCCGCCCTCGACCACAAGTCAGGTGAGTCCGTCATGGAACTCCTCGCCACCTCCGCCGTCCACCCGGACCGCGCCGTCGTCGTCGTCACCCATGACAACCGCGTTTTCCATTTCGCCGACCGCATCACCCACATGGAGGACGGCATCATCACTCACACCGAACAAAACCCAAAGCTCCAAGCCGCATGAAAATCCGCGATCTCCTCCTGCCCCTGCTCGCCATTGGCAGCATCGTTTACGCCACGACCAGCATCGTCCGCACCCAACCCACCCGCGAACTGACTGATCCCCCCAATGCTCCACCACGCCCCGGCTACGCTCACAACGTCGCAGCCGTCGGCCTCATCGAGCCCAGCTCAGAACCCATTAGCATCGGCTCCGCCCGTGCCGGAGTTGTCGATCAAGTCTTCGTCACCGTCGGCGATACTGTAAAAAAGAACCAGCCTCTCCTTAAGCTCCGCACTAGTGAGCTTGAAGCGGAACTCGCCGTCGCCAACGCCGCCATCACCCAGGCCGAAGCCGCCGTCGAAGTCGCCCAGAGCCAAGTCACCATCTCGACAGCTCAAGTCAAGATCGCCAGTGCTGAACTCGCCAACGTGCAACGCCTCCTCGACTTCGCTGAAAGCGTCAAAGACAGCCGTGTCATCTCCGATGAAGAACGCACCCAGCGCAAAATGGCCGTTCTCACCCAACAAGCCAAGTGTCAGTCAGCAGAAGCCTCCGTTGCCTCTGCCATCAGCAGCGTTGCCTCCGCCAAGGCCGCCGTCGTAGCCGCCAAAGCACAACAACGCGTCACCCAGGTGGAGATCGAGCGGTCCACCATTACCGCCCCACTGGATTCGACTGTACTTCAGCTGCGCATCCGCCCCGGTGAATACGTCAGCTCCGCTACCTCATCCACGCCCTGGCTCACCCTCGGCCAAACCCAGACCCTTCACCTCCGCGCTGATGTGGATGAGCATGAAGCCTGGCGCATCAAAAGTCAGGCTGAAGCTACGGCCCATGTCCGGGGAAACGCAGATCTGAAAAGCCAACTGACATTTGTCCGCTTTGAGCCCCTCGTCATTCCGAAAAAGTCTCTCACGGGAGATGCCACGGAGCGTGTGGATACCCGAGTGCTTCAAGTGATCTACCGTTTGCAGAATCCCGCTCCCGCCTCTCTCTTCATAGGCCAGCAGATGGATGTCTTCATTGCCGCTGACTCCTCCACGAAATGAGGCATACCAAGCACACCAGCTCCCCATGATCACTAAATTTTTCTATCCTCTATCTGCTCTTGCCTTGACGTCCTGTGTGGTGGGGCCTGACTTTAAACTTCCTGAGATGAAGCTCAGCACTGCCTGGAAACAGCGGGCCGACGTTTCTGACTTAGCGCTTCCAGATCAATGGTGGACTTTGTTTCGAAACAGCACGCTCAACGGTCTCGTGGATCGAGCTCTCTTATACAATCAGGATCTGGCCAGTGCGGAAGCACGTGTCGCCACGGCAAGAGCCATGCTGGGCGTGGATCGCGCGGCATGGTTTCCTCAGCTCAGCATGGATAATAGGGCCGCGTATGAGCAACTCTCTGCAAACAGTATCGGTGCCAACCTGCCCCCCGGTGTGCCACTGCCGCCGCTAGAGCGAGATCGTCATCAAGCTTTCGGAAATCTGAGTTATGAGGTCGATCTCTGGGGTAAGGTGCGCCGCAGTGTGGAGGCCTCAAAGGCGCGCGAGACCGCCTCCGTGGAGAATCTCGCCGCACAGCGCCTCGTGATAGCAGCAGAGGTATCACGCAGCTTTTTTCAAATCGCTTCACTGGATGCTCAGGAGGCTATTTTGCAGGAAACCATCGGTTTGCGGCAAGAGTCGCTCTCACTCCAGCAATCCCGCTTTCAGGGCGGGCTGGCCAATGAGATGGATGTGGCTCGCTCCCGCACCGAGCTGGAATTGGCAAAGAATGATAAAATCAATATCGAGCGCCAACGTGGCAATGCGGAGAACGCTCTGGCCGTGCTTTGTGGCGAGCTTCCGTCTTCGTTTCGCTTGGCTCAAAACCGCCATTTACCGAGTCCGCCTCGCTTGGCCGCCGGGGTACCGAGCACGTTGCTTCAGCGCCGCCCAGACATCCGTGCGGCTGAGCAGGCCATGCGCGAGGCCAATGCCAATGTTGGCGTGGCCAAAGCCAACTTTTTTCCAGCTTTCAGTCTCGTCGGCAACGGCGGCTTAGAAAGTGTCGGGGCGGAGGATTTCCTGGAATGGAAAAGCCGCACGGCCAACATCGGCCCACAGCTCAGCATCCCTTTGTTTCAAGGTGGTCGCCTGCGTGGAAACATGCGCAGTGCCCAGGCCAAGTATCAAGAAAGCGTGGCAGCCTATCGCCAATCGATCCTGACAGCTCTGGGAGAAGTGGAAAACGCCATGCTAGACGTGAACGCTTATGGTCGTCAGCGTGCTGCTGTGAGTGCTGCGGTGGCGGCTTCTCAAGAGACCAGCAAACTGGCTCGCCTGCGCTATGACAAAGGACTGGCCAGCTATTTTGAGGTGGTGGATGCGGACCGAACGGTACTCACCACACGCCTGCTACAGGCCCAGCTCGATGGCCAGCGCCTGACCGCCACAGTCCAGATGATTCGTGCACTTGGCGGTGGCTGGAAGTGAAGCTCACACATTTTGGCGGTGTGATTCATGTAAAAAAAGAGGGCAGGCTCTGGGAAAAGCATCATGATGCTGACTGACTTTATCATGAACCGATCTTTATTCCTTTTGGTCTCTTTGCTTGGTAGTCTGCTCTCTCTATCCAGAGCAGCTGAGCCTGGATTCCCACACTTTGCGGCTGCGACGGTTCAGCCGCTGGCAACAGAAGCAGCGGTGAATGCGGCAAAAAAGGGAGGCAATGCGGTGGATGCGGCCGTGGCAGCAGGTCTGACTCTGGGCGTGGTGGACGGCCATAATTCAGGGATTGGCGGCGGTTGCTTCCTGGTGATTCGGACTGCTGATGGAACCCTGACTGCCATTGATGGTCGGGAGATGGCGCCGTCCAAAGCCAGTCGTGATATGTATCTGATTGGCGGCCACTTGGATAACGAAGCCAGCAAGACGGGGGCTTTGGCCTCAGGGATCCCAGGGGCGCTGCGGGCTTATGATTTGGCCATCAAAAAACATGGCAAATTAAAGCTGGCGGATCTCTTACTGCCGGCTGCGGACATCGCCGAAAAGGGTTTTCCGATTGATGAGGTTTATGCCCGCAAACTGGCTGCCACGGCGGAAAAGCTGAAGCTATTCCCCGCTTCTCGAGAGATCTTCTTCAAAGCCGATGGCTCGCCTTTGCAAAAAGGTGATTTGCTCATTCAAAAAGATTTGGCCAAGACTTATCGAGCTATTGCAGAGCACGGCATTGCTTGGTTCTATGAGGGTGAATATGCCCAGAAAGTCGATGCGTGGATGCAGGCCAATGGCGGCATTTCAAGTGCGGCAGACTTTGCCAATTACAAGGCTATCGAGCGTGAGCCTGTGCGCGCAAGTTATCGAGGTTACGACATTGTCGCCATGCCACCGCCTAGCAGTGGTGGCGTTCACGTGGCCCAGATCCTGAGTATCCTAGAGCAGTTCCCCGTTCGTCATTTTCGTGCCAGCAGTCGGGTGCATGTGATCACAGAAGCCATGAAATTGGCCTTCGCCGATCGCGCCTATTGGCTGGGAGATCCTGACTTTGTCAATGTGCCACGAGGCTTGATCGATCCTGCCTATGCCAAAGAATTGGCGGCAAAAATCAACTTGGATCACATGACACCTGTGCCTGCTCACGGCACGCCGCCGCGCTGGGAAGGCGACATCTTTGGCAAACACACAACGCATCTGAGCACTGCCGATGCAGAAGGTCATTGGGTGGCATTGAATCAGACCATCAATACCGCGTTTGGCAGTAAAGTCATTGTGCCAGGAACAGGTGTTTTACTCAATGATGAGATGGATGACTTTGCCGTCCAGCCGGGAGTGCCAAATGCTTTTAAGTTGATCGGAGCAGAGGCAAACAGCATCGCTCCAGGCAAGCGCCCTCTTTCCAGTATGAGCCCGACCTTGGTGTTTAAAGACGGAAAACCGATATTGACGGTCGGTGCCGCTGGTGGACCGACGATCATTACGCAAACCTTGTTGCTCATCTCCAATATCATTGATCAGGGCATGGAACCGAACGCCGCGTTGAAAGAGCCACGTTTTCATCAGCAATGGCAGCCTGACGAACTGAAGATTGAAACGACCTTTGATGAAAACACCCTAAAACGAGTCGAGGCACTCGGACATAAACTGGACAGATCAGCTGGCTTTGGTGCCTGCCAGTGTGTGATGTGGGACGATCAACGGAAGCTTCTTGTGCCTGCTCATGATCCTCGTATTCCAGGTAAAGCGGATGGCTATTAATGAAGATCTAGTTGTAGCCCCAAGTTAATTCTTCATCGACCGTCTTCACTGACTGACACCCCATGCTCTACGCCAAATCACTGCTTCCAGTCCTCATCGTCTTTTTTCTGGTGCATTACAGCACGCGGACGCCATCGACCCTCAAGTCAGATCGTTCACGCGGTCTGGCCAGACTGGGCTTTGGTTTAGCCAAACTGAGCCTGCTCATTTTGCCTCTCGAATGGATGATCCATTTGTTCCAGCAAGCAGAGCCTGCGGCATTAACGGGAAAGGCTTTTTGGATGGCTGCTTTAGCACAAACAAGTCAGCTTTATCTAGCGATCTCAGGCCTGGCCGATGTTCTAATTGCTGCGTCTATGATCAGGGGGCAGCCACGTGGTGAACTGTGTGATGCACCGTACCGACAAGGCAGCTTTCTTGGACTTTGGAAGCACCTGCATCTCGGACTTTTAAAGCCTTCAGGGCCGCCTTTAGGGCAAGTCTTGCCGACTGTGGTTCTAGTGGGTGGTGTGGCGGTACTGTGGCATGGAAATTTGAGCTCTGTCTCCGTCTGGTTTTTGATTCAGCTGGTGATTCTTTATATCGAAGTTTGGCGCAAAAAAAGTCTCTTCGCTCCATTGCCAACGCCCTTCAGAGTCATCTTCACGATGCTGTTATTTGTGGTGACGAATGTGCTTCTCGTGACGCCTGATTTGCTAACAGCGGTGAATGGCTGGCAAATGATGTTCACCATGGGCTCTAGCTCCATTTATGCTGCGATGTTGGAAAAGCGCATGACGAGTGGCTGGTTACAAAGCATTCAATTCATCGCGCTCCTGACCAGTGTTGGTTTACCCAGGCTGCCACTGCTCTTGCAGATGGAAATCAAAACATGGCGCATCCTGGGTTTTGCGCTGTTACCACTTACCGTGCTTTATCCTTTCCGTGATAGTTTAAATGCGCCCGCTGTCATCAGGCAAATCGCGCAATGGCCTGTGACGTGGATCTTTGATGAAGGAAACGCGCAGGTACATCTTGGTTACAACGGCTGGTTCTATCCCATGCATGAACTGGATCACTTGACACTGCGCCGTGAAAAACCAGGACAAACAGAGGACCTCGTCAAACAGGCCCATACTTTAAAATCATTGGGTGTCGGCTTGATGGTGATTCCTATCCCAAGCAAAGTGGCTCTGTATCCGCAGCACTTTTTCCGTGGCGATTATCAGGTGCCACTCATGCCGCCTGGACAGAAGGCTAAAATCGATCAACTCACCGCTGCTGGCATTGCTGTCGTTGATCCCGCTCAGGCGCTGTGGGATCGTTTACTGAAAGAGCAGGCTTTTTATCAGAACGACAGTCACTGGACCGACGATACCATGAAGTTCGTGGCGAATATGGCTGCGAAAGAGATCCGCAAACGTTGGCCTGAGCTGCATCAATCTGAGACACCTTTGATTCAAGCCACCATTCTGGAGCGTATTGAATCAGGTGATTTGGTGAGAAAACTTTTCCCTTTAGGCCAAAAACAGTTCGGAGAAGAAACCGCACAACTCGTTTCAATTGCCGGTCTCGGCAATGATCCGAGTTCTCCCATCGTCGTGTATGGCGATGATCTCATTGAGGTCTTTGAATCAGCCACAGCAAGCTTTGGGAATGCTGCGGGCCAATCGCAGCAGGCTGGTTTTATCACTCAGCTTGCGTCCCTGTTGGGTAGGCCACTTTCTTTGCCCTCAGATCAGCATCCGCTTACGACCAAGAAGCTTGTCATTCACCTTCTCTGGGCGGATGAACTCTGATTTCACTCTGTGGGGCCACTTTGGCCAACGGAGCAACCACATTGATGTTTAAAGGACGAAAGCGCTCGAAGATACCTGGGGCTAATTCCTTGGAAGTCTCATAACCACGACGCATCATTTCCATCTTCGCGTCAATGTTATCCACATGATGCAACGCCAAGGCTTCTGGTGTCTTTGGCAGGACCGGAGATCCATATTCGTATTGGCCATGATGTGAGGCGATGAGGTGCAGCAGGTGCAAACGCACCAGATCGCTGGCGGGTTCCATCATCGTCCACTCGGCGGCCTCAGGGCGATCATGCATGTCACGCCAGAGTTTATTGACCAACTCTAACCCTAAAGTGATGTGGCCGAGCATCTCGCCATGAAGCTGATATGGCATGGCAAAACTGTTTTCTGGATAAGAGTTTTCCCAGAGTTTTCCGCAATCATGAAAGAGCACTCCAGCAATGAGGAGGTCTTGATTCAGATGTGGATACACGCCAGAAATTGCCACCGCACAGCGCATCATCTGAGCCACGTGCTCGACGAGACCGCCACGCCTTGCGTGGTGATTCTCACGCGCGGCTGCCGTTCTGCGGAATCGCTCCCCATGCTTTTCTAAAAAGAGACTGCTTAAACAGCGCAGACGAGGATCATGAATCGCCTCTACAAAGCTAGCGATGTCGGCAAAGTCGACTTGTTGACGACTGGCCAAATCAGGATCGCCACCAAGAACGAGGAGTTTTTCTTCCTCGCTCAAAGACCGCATCTGCGGCTGCCGAGGTTCGATCCCGTACTTGCCTGTATCGATCCATTGAGCTGTCAGCTCAATAAAGTGGCCTCGCTGCAAAGCGCGGGCGTCAGCGAAAAGCGGGTTATTGTCAAACAGACGCCAAACCATGGATTCACCGCCATCAGCCAGCTTGATCTCAAAAAACGGAGCACCACCAGAAGTCTGCTTTTCACTGCGTTGATCGACTTGAACGTGCACCCGATAAGGCTGAGGTGACGGTCCCGCGACCTGCCGAATTTGAGTCAGAGTCAGTAGATCAGGTAGGTCGTGGCTATCTTCCATGGCTGGAGTGAAGGTTTAATTGTCAAAAGATCAAAGGGGAAACTAACCGCCTTGAACGGGCGGCATGATGGCGACTTCAGCATTGTCGGTCAGAGGAGCTTCTCTTTTGACATACGTTTGATCGATGGCGACGAGCAGGCTGCTGTCCCAGTCGCGAAGCTTTGGCCAATGCTCGTAGAGAGTGCCGAGAAGATCTTTGACCTGAGCGCCCGGGGTGCATGTCCAGGGCAACTCTGCGGTGCCGGTGATGTCTTGCAGCACGGAAAAGAAGAGGAGGTGCAGTTTCATGGCTTGAGAATCCCGATGCAGGGCAGATTACGAAAGCGACCCTGATAGTCCATGCCGTAACCGACAACAAACTCATCGGCAATTTCAAAGCCACAATAGTCAAGCGAACATTCATGGGAGCGAGGGCGCTTTTTATCCAATAAGACGGCGGTACGCAGAGTGGCTGGTTTTTCTGCCATGAGACGCTCTCTGAGGGCGCTGAGGGTGAGCCCTGTGTCCAAGATGTCGTCGAGAAGCAAAATGTCTTGGCTCACAAAATCAGCTCCAGCTGGCCACTGAATCGCCACTTGGCCTGTGGACTGGGTGCCGCCGTGGTAACTGCTGGCTCCGAGGGTAACGAGTCGAATGGGCAGATCGATTTGGCGTAAAAGATCGGCTACAAAGAAAAGAGCGCCGTCCATGAGAACGACAACGGTGATGACTTTACCTTCGTAGTCTCGCTGGATTTGCGCAGCCATGGTGGCCACACGATCATGGATTTCCTCCGCGCTGAGCAGCACGCGGTCGAGGTCGCTCAAAATGCCTGTAAGTGGGGTCATGGGACAAGAATCATGCATCAAGGCGCAAACAAGGGATTGCCGCAATGGCCTGACACGCGTTTCTTCTTCTACTATGATCGATTTTCCGCCAAACACTCTCCGTGACCTCCGCGTCAGTTATGATCTCGATAATCTGACCGAGGACAAAGCGCCAGCTGATCCTCAAGTGCTTTTCCAGGCCTGGTTGGAAGACGCGCTTTCCCACAAGCTACCAGAACCCAATGCGATGACTCTTGGCACGATCGGTCTGGATGGTGCTCCAACGGCGCGGACCGTTCTCCTCAAAGGCTTGGATGATCAAGGCTTTCATTTTTACACGAACTATGAGAGCCGGAAAGGCCAGGAGATTGCTTCTAATCCAGCGGCAAGTGCGGTGTTTCTTTGGACTCAAAGACATCATCAGGTGAGCATTCGTGGGGTCATCGAGAAGCTACCGCCAGCGGAAGCGGAAAGCTACTTTGCGAGTCGCCCGAGAGGCCATCAAATTGGAGCCTGGGTATCTGAACAGAGTCAGGTGATCCCTGGGCGCGAGTGGCTGGAAACCCGCCAATTGGAGATGGAGGCACGTTTTGCCGACAAGGAGATCCCATGCCCACCCTTTTGGGGTGGCTATGCATTGAAGCCAACTCAGATCGAGTTTTGGCAGGGGCGGGTCAGTCGCTTGCACGATCGCCTGCGCTACACGCGTGTCGGTGGAGTTTGGAAAATCGACCGACTCAGCCCATGAGCAGGTTCAGTCCATCTTTTTGAGCTGCCAAACCACATTGTTTTTCCAAACCGCAGCTATGCCGAGCATCAACAGAGGATACACGGGCACAAAGTAGCGCGGCAGTGATGGCGCTAGACTGCTGCCACCCAGGTAAAAGGCCGTAAAACCCATGAGGAACCAAACCTCTACAGGCACAGTGCGCCAGCGCCAAAGACCGAGTAACCCCATGATTCCTGCCAACAAAATGAGAGGTCCATTAGCGATGATAAAAGCCACATAGCGCAATTCTTCGACTTGATGAGAACGTGGAAAACCAAACGCCAAACGTGAGAGATTGCAGAGCCAGTTGTATCCGACTTGCACTGGATTTGCCCTGAAATTCGCTACAGCCACTTGTTTAAACAGTGCTTCCCTTTCAAGGGCAGGCTTCTTCAGTGCCGCAGTGAAGAAAGCTGCATGCTTCCCAGCCAGCATTGGGTCTTCCTTGGCGTCTGAGTAGCGAAACCAATGACCATTTTCACCTTCGTTGACGCTGCACATCCAGTAAAGCAGCTCGCCACTGTTGGTGGACCAGCAAAGGACTTGGCCCGTCTTTTGCCAAGTATGAAACAAGTAAGGCGTGCACAGAAAAAAGGCGCCAGCAAGGATCAATAAAGCGCGACGGATCTGAACCCGCCATTCACGAATGAGTAGCAAGACTAAACCCATAACAGCGCAGGCGACGATTACATGACCAAAGAACACTCGGGTCAAAGTTAACCAGCCGAGAAATAGGGCCGCAGTGATGATCCAGCGCCAAGTGCCGATGCGCAGGGCAAAACAAAAAGACCACATGAAGCCTGTCAGACAGAACATGGTGAGAGGCTCTGTCATGATCGAAAAGCCAATCCACAGTAGAGATGGATGCAGGCCTATGATCCAAGCTCCCGCAGCCGCCCAACCAGCACTGGCATACTGACGCAGGGTCAACCAAACAAAGCCGGAAGCGCCAGCCATCAACACGGCATTAAGCAGACGAGCCATGAGCCAACCCTGCGTACTCCAACAAAAAGGCATCAGCACAATCGGGTAACCAGGACCATTGACGAAGTCTGGATCAGCACTGTCCACATAGAAGCCCTGGGTCAAATTTTTGGCATAGGTCAGGTAGCGACCCTCATCCCAGATCAGCGTTTCAGAATGACGCAAAATGGCTAGAACAGCATAGATAAACAGGATGGTAATGGCCGCGATGATGCCCGGCAAGTGAGTGCGAAAGGTGGACACACCAGAACTGGATGAAGACATCAAGTACTGACGAGGACATTTTTCAGAGTTCCAGCGCAATTTGTCTTTTGGATGATTTGTTGAAAGACGATCTTCTCCGACGATGAATCAAGCCATGAGTCTGACCCCGATTAACAAAGCCTGTCCTGAAACCGCCATCATTCTAGGTTCTGGATTAAGTGGAGTGGTGGATGCCTTTGGTGTCGAAGCGGAGGTCGCGTTTGCCGAAGTTCCAGGCTTGAGCGCATCCACCGTTCCGGGTCATGTCGGACGCTTTGTTCTTGTTAGGGTCTCAGATAAGCCTGTGCTCATTGCGCAGGGCAGGCGGCATTTGTATGAAGGCCTCAGCGCTTTTGAAGTCACCGCAAGTATTCGTTTCATGCACGATCTCGGTATCCGGCGGGTAGTGCTGACCAATGCTGCTGGGGCGATCAAAGACTCCATGGAGGTGGGTGAACTCATGCTGATCAGCGATCATCTGAATTTACAAGGAACGACACCGCTGCTTGGCGGTGCCCACTTTCATGACATGAGTGAGGTGTACTCAGCAGGCTGGCGCCAGCGCTTTCATCAAGCGGCACAAGATCTACAACTACCCCTGCACGAAGGCGTTTATGCAGCGCTCCTCGGCCCCCAATATGAAACCCCAGCTGAGATTCGAATGCTACGAACCCTAGGCGCAGATGCGGTCGGCATGTCCACCGTGCCAGAGGCGATTCAAGCTCGCGCTCTTGGTATGGAGGTCGCCGGGATTTCCATGCTGACCAATTGGGCCGCTGGTTTGAAGCCACAGACTCTGGACCATGCCGAGGTGGTCAGCGTGGGAAGACAAGCGTCCTTAGGCCTAGCAGCTCTACTCAAAGCGGCACTCTAATCGGTAAGCCAGCCATTGGGAGTGCTGGTTGGCATTGTTTTGAGGAAGAAGGCTTTGTTGGCAGGGAGATTCAATGTTTCGCTCACGCTGGTATTGTTGGCATCGGTTTGCAGCACCCAATTGGCTGAGGCCGCAGATCCACGCAGCCAATAGGTGGTGTAGGTGGTTGCGCCAGCTTGGCTGTCGCCTGTCCATAGTTGTAGCTGGTCGGCACTGGTTAGGCGGGTGGAGGGAATGAATCCAACTTCGGTGGTGAGGTCCAATTGCAACGGTGTGGCATCGGCAGGACGCGGCAGAGCCAGGAAATTATGCCCCGCTTTCAGAAGGCGGCGGAAGGGATTCAGACGCGCATAACCCGTTAAGGTCATGGATTTTGGCAGGCTGAGAATCTTTGCCATCACTCCCGTTCCTGGAGGAATGATTTGGTTGTCACGAGAGGCCTGTGTGGCATCTCCAGTAAGCACCCATTGTTGTCTTGTAGCGGTTTGATTCAACCAAAACGTTTCCCAGCCCGTGCCATTATGGAAAAGCACCTGATCGGCTCCGCTGCTGCGAGTGCCGCCTGTCATTATGGATTTGGGGAAGATCTGGCCGAGAGTCATATGCGGCCGTACAAAGATACGGGCTCCAATGATATCTTCTGGAAGCGCTGCCTGAGTGGAATTGGCAGAGGTCAGATTCAGCGTGGCGACAGAACCATTGATACTGCTGATCTCGTAGCGGTGACCTGCCTGTGCTCCATCACGCACTTCCAGGAAATAGCTGGCAGCAGGGTCAATAGAGAGTGCCTCGACAGATGCCATTTGAACTTGATCAGCGGCGGTGCGGGCCGTGACGATGCCTGCAAAGAGCGGTGCATTGAGAAGGCTGACGCCAACCGATTGTGTACCAACGCCAAGATTAAACCGCTGCCAACCCTGAGGTGCGCTGGCGGCTGTAAGCCCGTTGTTGTGAGTCACTCGTAGTCGCAGCAAACCGCGTTGCACGCTTTGACCGTTTAAGCCAGTGATGCCTGACCAAGTTCGCTGAACTATGCCACCACCTAAATCACTGACCGTTGAGGCAAGTGCAAGTGGCACCCAGTTCACTAAATCGGATGAATTTTCCAAGGTGAAGGTCACGTCAGTAACGGAATCTAGGTAAGTCAAATGAGCATCGACACGACCACCAGCCATCGTGGTAAGCCACCAGCCACCATCGTAGGCAACATTGCTTCCGAGGGCGTATTCGATGAGGTCATTCACATCATCCCCATCGAAATCAGTATCAGCTATCTGACTGTAACCGACGCCGCCGCCAGCCACGGTGCCTCCACCACTGACAGGAATAACCGGCGTGGAGCCTGCAGTAGTAATGCCGACAATCTGCACGTTATCAAAAGTACCTGCAGCCAGTGTCTGCGTGTCTGTTGCGGTGACTGCCAGACCAACATACAGCGTGGATGGCAAAGCTGTGAAAGTGATCGACTGAATGCTCGTCCAAGTGGTGCCATTGGAGGAGGCAAACGAAGAAATGACATTGCCGGCACGAACCAGACGCAACCAATTGTTTGGAGCTGGATTCAGTGATGGGCCGAATTGGAATGCGGCAGCAGCATTTGCGGTCGGACGCCAGACAAGCCCCGTACCAAAGCCTGAGGCAGCAGGCATGGAGCAGAACATGGCGTGCCGAGAACCGGCGGTGAGATTTTCACGAAACATGACGCCTGCTTTGGCCCAATCACCGGTGTTTGTTAGACCTGTGACTCGGGCGCGGATTTCTCCATCACCAGTGAGTTGTGCTGCAGCAAAATGGAAACTGTCTTCGGAGAAGAAGATCTCTTCACCTGCTCCACGAACCGTGTAAGTGCCGTTGGTAGCATCCAGACTTGTATTGCCTGCGACTCCAACAGTGCCGATGTCACGACCTGTCAATGTCACGGCGGCAGGCGGTGTAAAGGCGACCGTTAGCGAGTTGGAGGCCAAGCTGGCGACATTTCCTGCATTCACAGCTGCTGCGGCGGGTAAGGAAACGGTGACATTTCCTGCAAGTGTAGGTGTGATCGTGATGGTATAAGCGTTTCCTGAACCAGTCAGATTTGAGGCATTGCCATTGGTCACATTGAAATCGGAAGGAGCGAGTCCCGTGACCGCTTGTGTGAACCGCGTCTGCACCGTGAAGGCTCCACTTTCGACAGCACTCGAAGAAGAAAGTGTCACAGCTGGGGCAACCGCCGTGAGTGAACCGACGATCTGCACATTGTCAAAAATCGCCGTGCTCAACTGTGTAGCCGTGGCTGAGGTGACAGCTAGACCTACATACAGCGACGAGGACAGATTGGTCAAAGTGACAGTGCTGATGGTGGTCCAAGTATTGCCATTTGTGGACGAGAAAGCGGTGACCACATTCCCGGCACGAACAAGGCGGACCCAGTTATTGGGAGCCGCATTCACGACTGGCCCGCCAGCATAATTGGAGGCGCCATTGGCTGTCGGACGCCAGACAACACCGAACCCGTTTGCGGCAGTGACTGGTGTGGTAAAGACCGTTGCATGGCGTGAGCCTGCGCTGAGGTTCTCTCGGAACATAACCCCCGCCTTGGCCCAGGGATTGGAATTGCTCTGACTGCTGACACGCGCACGAATTTCGCCATCGCCGGTGAGTTGAGTCAGCGCGTATTGGAATCCATCGGCATTAAAGAAGATCTCCGCACCGGCTCCTTGCAGAGTATAAGTGCCAGTGGTGCTGTTAAAGACGGTGCTGCCAGTTAGCTGAACATTGCCGACATCTTGGCCCGCTAGAGCCACGTTGACCGGAGGTGAGAAGGTCACACTTAAAGTGTTAGAGGCACTGCTGGCCACATTGGCTGTATTCACAACAGCAGCAGCAGGCAAACGAATGGATACGGCACCAGCGGCTAAAGGCGTAATCGTGACATTGTAGATGGCACCTGAACCTGTGAGATTGGAGGCGGTTCCATTCGTCACGGTAAAGTCAGACAGGGTTAATCCAGTTACCGTTTGAGAAAATTGGGTTCTCACATTGAACGCACCTGCTTCGATAGCTGAGGTGGAAGTCAGGCTCGCCGTCGGGGCAATTCCTCCGGTGCTACCAGTAATCTGCACATTGTCAAAGACGCCTTCGGCCAACAAACTATCGTCTGTTGAGCTTACAGCCAGTCCGATAAGCACTTGATTAGTCAATCCACTCAAAGTGACCGTTCCAAGCTGAGCCCAGGCGGTTCCATTGGCTGATGTGAAGCTGGTGAGCACGTTGCCCGCCCTGACAAGCCTGACCCAGTTGTTTGGTGACGTATTCACGGCAGATCCACCAACGAAGTCGGAGGCACCATTCAGCGCGGCGCGACTTATCATCGCATAACCATTGCCCGCTGAGGGCGGTGTGATGCAGGTAAGAGCATGACGTGATCCGGTAGCGCTGGATTCACGGATCATAACGCCAGCTTTAGCCCAGGGATTGGTATTGGTGAGACTGCGCACACGAGCCCTGATTTCGCCATCGCCTGTGAGTGTTGTCAGAGCGAATTGGAAGTCGTCATGATCAAAGAAAATCTCTGCGCCTGATCCGGTCAAGGTGTAGGTCCCAGTAGCTAAGTCGAACGTCGTTGATCCTGCGAGGGAAGGTGCACCAATGTCCTGCCCCACAAGAGCCGATGGATTAACAGGTGCACTGTAGGAGAGATTTAATGTATTAGAGGCTTGGTTGCCCAGACTTGCCGCATCCTGAGCCACGTTTGCAGCAAGACTGATGGCCACGTTTGCGGTAGGAGTGACGGTGAAAGTGTAATTGCTACCAGAACCATTTAGCGCGCTGACACTACCACCGCTGAGACTGATGTCACTGAGGACAAATCCAGTCATTGGATGGCTAAAGGTTGCGGTGACATTGAAGGCCCCTGAAACCGGAGCAACCGCAGTCGTGCTAAGCTGAACACTGACTGGCAGCGGTGCAGTGGCGGGAACATCATCAATCTGTTGAAGATAGGCCACAAGATTATTGAGATCGGCGGCAGGAATCGCCGTGCCTTGGTGCGCTAAGACTGCGGCTGAAAGCGTGGCGACTGATCCATCATGCAGATATGGACCTGTCGCCCATAGACCACGCAAAGTTGGAACATCAAAGCCTGTGAGTGTTCCATTCAAACGCTTACCGCTGATCGGCTTGATGGTGCCAATATCGCGGAAGACATTAAGAGCACTATTTGTGAAGTTGGTGCCGCTATGGCAGCTAGCGCAGTTTTGCTGACGGAAGACTAGCTCTCCTGAAACCGCCGCCGCTGTCAGTGTGCCATCGGTGTTTCGGAAAGGGCTGCGTGATTCAGCGGTCAGTGATCTGACATAGGCAGCCAGAGCATCCAGATCTGCACTGACACCTGCCTTGGGATCTCCGAGTGGTTGCCTGCGGGTGCCTGTATTGAACTGGGTATCGGTCATCAAACCGGTGCCACCTGCGAGTGTGCGAATTTGTCCTTCAAAGTCATGCACTTCATCAAAGTTACCCGTCCAATGCAGCATCCCATGATTTCCGTGACCACGCAGTGTGATCGTATTTCTCAAGCCTTCACCAAAACCAGTTAGATCCCACACACGCCCATCCTGGCCGCCATCATTGTGACAAGAAGCGCAAGACATGTATTCCTGAAGAGCCACGCGGACATCTAATGCATCATAGAATAACTGTTTTCCTTTTAACACCGTTGCAGTGAGTTTTTCAGTTTGCACGCTGGCCAATGTAGCCACGGTAATGGGCTGCGCATTACCACCTGAAACAATACTTGAAACATTAAAGACGCCGACGCTGCGATCCATGAAGTTGTGGACAAACAGAGTCAGACCATCTGGCGAGATGGCTAAGCCCTGAGGAGCGCGTCCCACATCGAAGCGGGCAATGATGTTCTTATTCCAAGCATCAATCACCGCCACGGCACGACTGCTCTCCAGAGCTACAAAGACATAGCCACCCCAGGGATCATAGATGGCTGCGCTTGGCATGCCTGCATTGTCATAGTCCACCCGACCCGCATAATCTTCCGTCTGGGTGATCAGATTGATGCGGCTGCTGATCGCACGCAGTGTTTGATCATGATTGAGACCGACGCCATTGCGCGCTGTTCCGCGTTTGATGTTATCTTGTTTAGAAGGCACCCAGGCCGAAAGGCCGTCTGGAGACAGAGCTGTTGCACCCAGATAATTGGGGATGCCTCGCGCCGAGTTCTGCGAATCAGAGAGTTCGCTATGTTGGAGAATGATCGTCCTCTCAAAAGCCAGCGTGCCACCAGCAACGACAACAACCTCACCACCTCGACCTATGGTGTCAGGCGTAAGGGTGTTCTCACCTGGCAGTGCTGGTGAGATAAAGCGGCTCACGTAAACACGCGTGCCGTCCGCATTGACCGATACATGCCGTGCATGTTGACCCACACTGAGGCTGCTGATTTGGGTTCCGGTGATTGGATTGAGTTTCAGCAATTGTCCGCTGCCCTCAAGTGCTACGAAAGCGGCTGTGCCGACCGGATCAAAGGCGATGCCAAAGGGCCGCGATCCTCTTGGCAAAGTCACAGTGGCAGCAACGGCATAGCTGGTGCCATTGAGAATGCTAATGGTGGAGGATTCCACATTGGTTACCCACGCCCGACCATCCGGTGCGATGGCAATATTACGTGGACCTGTGCCGACCGTGGTTTCGACCAGTTTAGCCCGAGTCACAGCATCAAAGACCGTGACGGTATCGGCATCTTGATTGACCACCCAGATGCGATCGTTACCGGTGGCGAGATCTTCGAAAACAATGTTTGAAGAGACCGTAGGTTTGCGAGTTGTAAGAGGAGCATGAATGACTTGATAAAACGTCACACTGCGGACGATGGCAGAATCGTCTGTAGCATCCAGAGTCACCAGATAACGACCTGGAGCCACATAACTACGAGAAGCCGTAGGGTTAGCACTGTAAGAGGTCGTTGCACTTCCATCACCAAAATTCCAGCGATAACGCGTATTCACGCCACCAGTACTCGTGGCCGTATATGAGACCGCTGTATTGATGGGTCTAGCGGTTGTCAGTGGCTTGCTCAGGACCAAAGTCTGCACGATGGTCCACGTGAAGCCCGCTGTGCTTGGAGAGCCTTTGTTGTCTGTCACGCTGACCACCACGTTAAAAGTTCCGACAGCGCTCGGTGTGCCGTTGATGACGCCGCTCGAGGGTTGAATGGTCATTCCATTCGGCAGACCGGTCGCAGAATAGGAAAGTGTATCCCCATCCACATCGCTGGCTTGAATCGCTAGCGTGATTGCCGTGCCGACGACATGACTGCGAGCTCCAGGATTGGTCACAATAGGAGCACGATTGGGGGACCATGGAGATAAATTGATGCCAGGAATCACTTCGGGACCCGAAGCTCCCGGCGGTTGCCAGCCAATAGCAAGATTATCACCGCCAGCCCCTTCTTTCATCAGCGCTTCGATGTAGTAACGCTGGCCTGCTTGCAGAGTGATGAGTGCGGAGGCCTGCGTGGCAAATTTCGTCCACTGCCGAGAATCTGTCCAATCACCCACTGAGGCAATTTGCCCGGCATTGGCTGGATTATCATTCGTGCTCAACAATAGGCGTCCATTGTCATCACTGGCGATCCAAAAGCGATACTGCCCTGTGACAGCTGCGTGAACCCATCCACGCATTCTCGTGCCATAGTTATCAGCCCAATTCGACGGAGCCTCGAAGCTCGTCGGTTGATCGGACCCACTAGGATTGTTGGGATATGCTGTGTTGTTGGTCAGATCTTGAACCGTCATGCCGCTACCAATGTTCAGCCACCATTCCCGTAAGATCGTGCCTGAGCCCAGCGTGGATGGGACGATTGTCCAAGTGAAGGGAACACTGGTGTTAAAGCCAAGGGACGACTGAACCCTTGCTACGACATTGAAGACAGCTGGTGCCGCGGTCACTGTGCCACTGATGAGTCCCGTCGTCGCATTGATGCTCAATCCTGGAGGCAAACCCGTGGCACTGTAGGTCAGCGTGCCGGTGCCTGCGGCGACGAGCTGGAGCGATGCCGTCTTTGTGCTCGCTGTTGTCTGTGGTCCTGGATTGCCAAGTGTTGGCACATTGGTTGTAGCCACTTGAATGATGCTAGCCACCGAGTAGGCCCCTTGAGCGTTCAGTCCAAAAAGCATCCAGTAGCCAGGGGTCATCACACTGATATTGCTATGGGCGGTGATTTGATAATTACCCGTACTCGGGCTGGTAAACGGCAGTTCGAGGAAACGCAGGTCAGTATTCACTGAATGTGTCTGTGAGGACATCTTGATAAAGGTGAAGCGGGTGATTCCGCTGCTGCCTTGAATGTTGAAAACCTGACCTGGGCCAATGCTGCTTGGGCTATTGCTCAAGGTTGGGCGAGTAGCATTGCTACCATCGGCATTAAATAGCATCGGTGGTGTATAGAGCTGCGCATCACGATGATCAGCAGCGTTTCCAGACAAACCACTGCCACCTGACCACACGCGGCCATCGGGGAGTAGCAGGGCCAACGAGTGATAATTGCGAGGGATAGCCATGTCGGTGACTTCACGCCATTGACCTGTGGTTGGATTCCAGATTTCTGGCGCTAAAATGGATCCCGTGTCATTAAACTTGAGCCCACTGCTATTACCGCCGATGACCATGACTTCACCGTTTGGTAAAATGACGCTGTTGCAAAATTGCCGAACAAATTTCATCGACGATGTCGGCGCAACGACTGGCTGCGATCCGCGAATATCAATGGTGAAGGCCAAGTTGGTGCTTGTTCCCGTGCTACCATCTGACGGATTGGGATTCGTATTGGCTGAACCACCCATCACAAGAATACGGCCTTCGTTATACATCGCAAAAGTGCCTTCCTTTGGGTAGTGCGCTCCTGGCACGTTGGCATTGGCAGAGGTCAGGCTGCCATTGCCTATCGTGGTGATCCAATTCATCTCATCTGTCGGACCGCCATGGAATAAACGATTGTCAGGCGCCACCAAAATGAAGGGGTGCCAGCGTGTCAGATACCCTGGTTGAGCCACGACAGAAGCCCAGTTGATATTGCTCAGTCGCCCCCAACCTGCGGCTTCTACCCAACGCTCCGCGGTATTCGTGCCTCCATCGCCAGTAACGGTAAAAACACTGCCATCAGTCAAAGCCACAGTGGTGTTATACCAGCGTGGATCATTCATGTTTGGCATAGCCGACCATTGGTTCGTACGCCAATCAAAGATGCTGCTCAGCCGCGTTGTGTTACGCCCGCCATTGATCACGACACGGCCATCTGGAAGCATCGCTGTTCCACCGCAAAACATGTCATGGCGTGTGTTATTGATCTCGGTGAAGGCACCCGTTGCAGGATTCCAAACAGCCGCAAAGGTGAACTCGACGCCACCAGGGAAAGTGGTTCGTTGATTGGATGAAAAGGTAAGCAGTCTGCCATCTGGGAGCGTGGCTGCTGTAACTGGTAAATGTGGTGTCCAGTTAATCACAGAGCCCCATTGCCCTACCGTGCTGCGGGTCGCCGCTGTCGGCGCAGGGCCTGTCTTGACAATAAACGCAGGGGCAAAGGCCTGGGCTTCAGCAGACAGTACATCACTGATGCCATGGTCATCATTCCCAGCTAGGACGCTGAAGCTAAGAGAGAGCAGTAAAGCTACGGTTTTTTTCATGGTTGTTTTACAAGTTGATCTGATTTGGCAGGCTGGATGAATGCTTCATCTGTGAGTGTTTTGAGAAAGGCAATCAGAGCCTGTTGGTCCTCAACGCTAAGTTGGATACCAGCCATGGGATGCTTGGCCAAATTGGGGTCCAACGTGTCACGTTTTTCCATCGGACCGCTGTAATGGGTCACTACCTCTTCCAGTGTGGAAAAACGTCCGTCATGCATGTAGGGTGGCGTGACGGCGATGTTTCTGAGAGATGGCGTCTTAAACTTGCCACGATCTCTTGTCTGCCCAGTAACCGCCATGCGCCCGAGCTCATCAGGTGTCAATTTCAGCCCATTGTCTCGATACTGATGATCGGTAAAAAGCGTGCCGCCATGGCAATGAAAACAGTCCGCGCCCGTCAGGCCCCGTTTGGGATCATGCTCGGTCACAAAGAGCTGCAAGCCTCGCTTTTCCTGCTCACTGAGCTCAGCCACCTTACGCACTGCGCGGTCAAAGCGTGAGTCCTGAGAGATCAGCGTTAATAAATACTGCTCCAAAGCTTTAGCCATGCGCTCTGTAGTGATCTCCTTAGAACCAAAGGCCTTTGCAAATAAACCAAGCATATCAGCATCTGCCTTTATCTTCTCGGCCACACGCTCCAGCGTTTCATTCATCTCATGTGCGTCCTGAATTGGCATCAGCACTTGCTCACGCAGCGTCTTAGCGCGACCATCCCAGAAGAAGCCTGACGCCCAGGCCAGATTAAAAAGCGGCATCGCCTGGCGTTTACCCACCTGCCCTTCAGCTCCTAGACTGAAGCGCCGAAGATCACTAAAGGCATGACCTTGATCATGGCAACTAGCGCAGGATTGTGTGTTATTGACGCTGAGCCGCGTGTCATGAAACAATATCTCTCCCAGTTCCACACCTTCACGCGTGACTGGGTTATCTGAAGGTAGATACACTTTGGGAAAGCGCTCCGTAATGGCTAGTGGATAAGCCTTTGTGCCCGCCGGCAGCGGTGTCTTTTGCACTATTTCAGCGGGCGGTTGAAATAGATCATGACTGACAGTCACCACCTGAAACGCCTTCTCGATGTTAGAACGCAGCTTCGTGGCTAGTGGATCACCGGCACGGCTATGCGTGCTCGTTCCATCTTTCTCAAAGTCCACTCCTTGTAGCAAGCGGGCTGCATTTAACGTGAGATGGATCGTCAGCGGACCTCCACCTCTAAAGGACACGGGCAACTCCACCAGGGCCACATTGGGATCATTGGCGACATGAAAAGAAAAAGCCTGCTGCTTAGGTGCATAGCCTTCTAGAGCCATGAAGACATAACCACCTTGCCAACCCCAATGCAGTCCACAGACTTGCGGATTCAGCGCGTGTCCTACGGGCCAGATCACTGGATCTGCCTGATTGATTTCTGGTGGCACTCCCACTTGAAAACGAATGGCCGTAAATGACTCCGCAGGCATTCCGTCTGCTTCGGCACGCAACTGGCCTTTTTCCAAACTGAAAAAGGCAAACCAGTCTCTCGATTCTACCCAGGTTCCATCGGCCTTCTTCAGTGCTAATTTCGACAATAAGTAATCTAACCGACTCAATCGAAAACCTGCACGGCCTTCCACCATCCCATTCACTTTCAGAGGTAGCCCTTCCCAAACAGGCTCAATCTCTAAACGCATCATCGGTGATGTTGCCTCTGTTCGACAAACACCCACTGCCAAAGCCAATAGGCTTAGGAAGTGCATTCTCAGGTGACTTGATCTATGAATGGGCATTTTAATTATAGAAAATGCAATTCTAAAATCTAATTACCATAAAATCAACAAGCTAAATCTTAATTTCGAGATATCAGTCAATTTTTCATATCAATATTGAGAAGGAGTGAATGGTTTCCTCCCCTGGCGGTATCACGAATGATCCGATGACTCTGTTGATGGCACCGGCTGTTTCCGCCTATGACACTCTATTAAATTGATCCCATCTAGCCTTTGCGCTTCCCCTGCATTCGCGCCATATCTCAAAACCATGCTCGACATCACTGGAAAAAAAATCGCGTTGCTCAAAGGCGGTCCTGGCAACGAACGCCACGTCTCCATCAAAACAGCTGAAAGCGTCGCTGAAGCATTGCGCTCCGTGGGCGCAGACGTCGTCGAGGTCGATGTCACGGGACCCGAGTTCGACATGCCTGAGGATGCCTTCATCGCGATGAATCTCATTCACGGCACCTTTGGTGAAGATGGCGAAATCCAAGCCATTCTGGAAGCACGCGGCATCCGCTACACAGGCGCTGGTGTCATCACCAGCCGCATCGCTTTTGATAAAGCGCTAAGCAAAGAAAAATTCATCGCCGCAGGTGTTCCCACACCCCGTTCACAAATCTACAAACTCGATGGTAGCGAGCCCTTAACGATTTCCATTCCCCTTGTTTCCAAACCCCCTCGTGAAGGATCCAGCGTCGGCGTCAACATCTGCCGCACGGCAGACGAATGGGAGAAAGCCATCGTCGAAGCCAAGAAATACGGCACTGAGACCTTGGTCGAAGAATTCATCGAAGGCAAAGAACTGACCGTAGGTATTCTCGGAGATCAAGTGCTGCCCGTCATCCACATTGAACCAGTGGATGGCTTCTACGACATGAACAACAAATACCCGTGGATGAATGGCACGGGTAAAACGCTCTACCATTGCCCGGCCGAACTCGATGCCGAAACCACCCAGAGAGTCCAAGCCGCCGCCATGGCCGCTTTCAAGAGCTGCGGCACAGAAGTCTATGGTCGCGTTGATGTCATGCTTCGCGCGGATGGCTCACCCTATGTCTTGGAGATCAACACCATCCCCGGCATGACCAGTAGCAGTCTCCTCCCCAAAGCCGCCAGAGCCCTTGGCATCGAGTTCCCCGAACTCTGCGTTCGCATCATTGAGCTGTCATTGGCAGCGCGCGGGTAAGTCGACGTGCATGTAAAAAACCAACCATGCACCTTCCAATTATCCAAGGGTTGATCCGCCGCAGGTTGCTGGTCAACTTCCGAGTGGATGAGGAAGTAATGCGGAGTTTGCTGCCTGCACCCTTTCGCCCTAAATTACACCGTGGCTATGCCATTGCTGGTATCTGTCTGATTCGGCTAGAGCAGATTCGCACTACTTGGCTTCCCCGCTTTTGCGGCATCTCCAGTGAGAATGCCGCTCATCGTATCGCTGTACAATGGGATGGCCCTTCAGGCGAGACCCGTGAAGGCGTTTACATTCCGCGACGTGACACGGGTTCTTGGCTCAATCATTTTGCAGGAGGACGCATCTTCCCTGGTGAACATCATTTGGCTAAATTCTCCGTGGACGATGATGGGACTAGTCTTTCCATGTCGATACGCGCTCATGATGGCCGAATGGTCATTGATCTGCGCGCCAAGGAGAGTGAATCGCTGCCTGAGACTTCGTGCTTTGAGTCCTTGGCGGAGTCGTCTTCTTTTTTCGAAGGTGGCAGCATTGGCTACTCCGTCACACGGGATTGCTGCCGTCTCGACGGCATTCGGCTTCAAACCAACGAATGGCGTGTTCAACCACTCACCATCGAACATGTCCATTCTTCCTTTTTCGCTACTGAGACAAGCTTTCCCGCAGGTAGTGTCACCTTTGATCACGCACTGATCATGCGCGACATCAGCCACCAGTGGCATGGAGAGGCCGATATGGTGTGCCTAAACCGAGTTGATTAAAGAAATGGAATGCCGGTAGTTAGCTGTGCGAAAAGAGAAAGTTTTTTGTGAAACTTTCTCTCTTAGATGTTATGGCACCCCCCAATGCGATCCTTTGCGCTCTGTCTTCTTATATCGACCTTAGCCACTGCGGCTGAGGTCAATCTTCATCGTTGGTCTGGCGCTTTAAATGTACCTGATCCGGTCGCATGCACCGTTGATGAAAAGGGTCGCGTTTATGTGTCTGCAACGACTCGGAGAAAGGTAGCCGATCTGGACATTCGCGAGCATCCCATGTGGATCGCAGATGATGTGGCTTTGACGAGTGTAGAAGAAAAGCAGGCCTTCCTTAAACGCGAGTTGGCTCCAGGTAAGCTGCGTCTGCCTCGTGGCGGACTGAAGGACCATAATAAAGACGGCTCGATCGACTGGAAAGACCTGACCGTTCATAGCGAGCGTATCTACCAGTTACGCGACACCGATAGCGACGGCACGGCGGATAAGATGACTGTTTTTGCAGAGGGCTTTAACACCGAAGTCACAGGCATCGCTGCCGGGATTCTTTATCATGACGGCTGGGTCTATGCCACCATCGCACCAGATCTTTGGCGGCTCAAAGACACGAACGACGACGGTGTCGCCGATATTCGGGAGGTCGTGGCGACCGGCTTTGGCATGCACATCGCCTATGCGGGCCATGACATGCATGGGCCGCGTCTAGGTCCAGATGGGCGTATCTACTGGAGCATTGGCGACAAAGGCGTGAACGTCATGAGCAAGGAAGGCCAAAAGTGGTACTACCCGCATGAAGGCTGTGTCTTGCGCTGTGAGCCAGATGGTCAAGGCTTTGAGGTCTTTGCCCATGGTCTGCGCAATGTTCAAGAGATCGCCTTTGATGACTTTGGAAACATCTTCGGTGTCGATAATGACGCTGACATGCCAGGTGAAAAAGAGCGCTTTGTTTACATCACTGAGCAGAGCGATTCCGGCTGGCGTTGTGGCCACCAATACATGAAAACGGAAAGCCGCTGGATGCGTGAAGGCATTTGGCAGGCCGTAGCCGCGGGCGCAAGCCCGTGGTCAGCGAAGTCTCCAGACCACGCCCTGGCGGGCGCGGCTACGCCACTCTTTATCACACCGCCGCTAGCCAATTATTCCAATGGACCAGCAGGCTTTATACATGAGCCAGGCACGGCGCTGGGCGAGCGTTTGCGGGGTCACTTCATCTTGGATCAGTTCCCTTCTGGTAAGATGGAGGCATTTACCATCCAGCCCAAAGGCAGCGCCTTTGAAATGAGCCGCACTCGCCTCATCAATGCAGGCATCATGGGCATCGGTCTTAGCTTTGGCCCCGACGGCGGTCTTTACCTGGCAGACTGGTCTGGTGGTTATCCCACCGATGAAAAAGGCGCCATCTGGCGTGTCGATGAGCCTGGTAAGCCGAGCCCTGCACGCATTGAAACGCAAAAACTTCTCAGTGCTGGATTTGATCAGCGGGAAACCACCGAACTCCAAACTTTGCTAAGTCATGCCGATCAGCGTGTCCGCCTCGGCGCTCAGTTAGCAATGGCAAAAAAGAAGGCTTGGACGGCGTTTGTGAGTATCATTGCTGATACCAAGGCACCTGTTCTGCAACGCATACACGCCCTCTGGGGATATGGAATCGGCTTGCGGCGCGCTGAAGTAACAGATGAGCGGCTGCAAAGTGTGCTTGCTGCTGAAACAGATCCTGAAATGCTGGCGCAGTTCGCTAAAGTGCTCAGTGACGGTCGCACCAGCGAGATCAATCAAAAGGCCATCACCAAGCTTCTATCTTCAACTCATAGCCGCGTGCGCTTTTTTGCGGCAATCGCCCTCGGCAAACTGAAAGTGGCTAGTGCAGAATCTGCTCTCTGGGCAATGGCAGGCAAAGATGCGGATGATGCCTGGCTACGCCATGCCGTGGTCACAGGTCTAGCAGGTGCCGTGAGTGCGGAAGGCCTAGCCAAACACTTCACAGATCCGTCGCGGACGGTTCGACTCGCTGCGACCTTGGCCTTAGGACGGCAGCATTCGCCGCTCATCGCTCCGGCTCTCAAGGATGCCGAAACAAGCATCGTCGATGAAGCTGCCCGCGCGATTCATGATGATCAGGGTATTCCAGAAGCTTGGCCACAGCTAGCTGCCCTCACAGATTCACAGAGTGGACTCACCAGCGTGACTCTGCGCCGATCGATCAATGCCAACTTACGACTCGGCACCGTTGAAAACGCAAGTCGTCTCGTCGCTCTCGCAATGCTTCCCCAGGCCAAATCAGAGACAGTCAGCGAGGCCTTCCAAGCATTATTGGCTTTCACGGAGCCTCCGAAATTGGACCGAGTCGATGGCATGGCACGTCATGACGAACCACGAGAGACCAAGGCCATCGTTGCTGTCATTCAGCCTCATGTGGCAGCCATGCTGAGTCTCGCCAACCCAGATCTCAAAGCGGCAGCCATCGAGTTAATGGTCAAACTAGAGCTGCAAGTAGAGGCTCCAGCACTTCAGGCAATCATCAAAGATACTCAAGCCAAATCAGAGCAACGCGTCGGCGCCCTTCGACTCATGGCCGCCCAGCATCACAATGACGTCGCCTTTTCAGAAACCTTGGCCTCAGCTTCGGCAAAAACGTCACCCATCACCTTGCGCATGGAATCCCTCGTTCAGACTTTCACTCACCAACCCACTCGTGCGGTGACTGAAGCCTCTCGAGTTCTCGAGCAAAGTAGCGTGCCAGAAAAACAGGCTGCGCTCAAACTTCTCGGCAGCGATAAGAGTCAAGAAGCAGCAGCCCTCATGGATAGCTGGTTGCAACGTCTAGCCGCTGGCAAAGTCGAGCCCAGCCTGAAACTCGATGTGCTCGAAGCAGCTCAAGGACATCCTGCTTTAGCGGAGCGCTTGGCGACTTACCAGCAAAGCCGCACCACCGCTCCGCGCGATGATTTAATCGAAGGCGGCAGCAGTAGCAACGGCAAGGAAATCGTGACCAATCATCTTGGTGCCAACTGCATCGCCTGCCATACCGTTGAAGCCAAAGAAGGCAGTCAAGTCGGACCCCTTTTAAAAGCCATTGGAGGTCAGCGCACACGTGCCGAACTCCTGGAGTCTCTCGTCAATCCCATTGCCAAAATCGCCCCAGGCTATGGCCTCGTCTCCATCACCCTGAAAGACGGCAGCAACCTCGCCGGGGCCCTTTATAAAGAGGACAAAACCACGGTCACCCTACGCCTTGGCGATGGCACTCAAAAGAAAGTCGCGCGTCCCGAGATCGCCATGCAGACCCCACCCGTCTCCATGATGCCCCCCATGCTCGGCATCCTCACCGCACGCGAGATCAGAGATGTCGTTGCCTATCTCAGCAGCCTCAAGCCCTCAAAGAGCAAGGCGGTGAAGAAGGACGAGCATTGAGCCCGCGTCTAAACGAGGACCGAGAGCTGGCTGACTCCTTTGCCCAGCTTTAGGCAGACGAGGGTTTTGTTCTGCTCTCGGCACCAGGAGTCGGGCTTCAGTTGCAGACGAGTGGCGACTTCCTCCAGCGGGCGCCCACTCAGCACGGGACGACCTTTGCCGAAAGGTAACTCGACCGTGAACTCCTCGCAGGAGAACGGTGCTTTGAATGAGACCTCTGACTTGTCGGCGTTCACCTCGATCCGCGTGAGTTCTTTGGCGGCCCAGTATCGGGAAATTTCGCTCATCTTCATCCAGTGCAGATGATCAAAGGTGGCGTGCAAGCGCTTCACCACCTCACGAAAGATCTCAAAGCCGATCTCCAGTCCATTCCAATAAATACCCGTCCAATGGCAAACGATGATCGCAGGCTCACCACGCTGAATGACCTCCACCATGCGCCCGCGCTGCCCGTCCTCAGTGATGAAGGCATCAGCTCCCTTGGGAGTCACGCAGTCCCAGCCGCCAGTCCAGTCCCCCGTGCAGCCGAGGACATGCACGACGCAACGCGGATCATCGCTGTCCAAGCCGGAGACGTTTTGCACTAGGGGAGCCACGCTTTGATCGCCGCTGGCATGGAGATCCCGAAAGTAATGCGGGATCTCCGCCTGGAAAACGCTGCGGCAGGATTCGAATGTGGCCTGGGCAAGCTGCGGACGCGCATCACTTCCAAAGCCGCCGGGTGTCGTCAGGCCCTCACAGGGCAGACCGATATTTTTCAGGATGGTGAGCCCGTAGCTCATGTAATCAGCGATCTCATCCACACTGCGTCCGCCACACCATTTCCAGTTCTCCATGTAGCGCGGACTGATCTCGGTGAAGGGATGTCCCGTTTTCGTGTCGATGATGCGGGTGTGGGTGACCATCTCCGGGTGGATGTCCCAGTTCGGCATGATGCGCTCACGCACGAGCTTGATGCTGTCCGCCAACTCGCGCTGCGTCCAGCCGGGGATCTGACGATCGAGCCGCCCCACGCAGGCGGGATAGGGCACGACGCTGTACTTGCCCTTCACCCCGTTCTCTTCAGCCCAGTCACCAAACTTGCGCACAAAGCTGTCCGGGATCTCATCCGGCCAGCTTTTCCAGGGGTAATGATCATACTTGCCCGGATTCGCCGCCGCGAACTGAGGGATGGCAAATTTGTTCAAGTTCACCAAGCAGGTAGAGTCGTCGATGATGATGCTCACGGGCACCCGAGTGCGCGGGTTCAGCACCTTCACTTGAGCATCCTGGCGCGGTCGCTCGCCCGGCACTTGGCCTAGCAGCGGTGAGCTGAGCGCGAGGGCTGATGCTTCGAGAAATCGGCGACGGCTGAGGTTCATGAGGGTAGCTGATTTGGAAGGTTAGGATTTGCGGCCGAGGATGCGATCCATTGAGTCAGAAGTCTGCCAGATCAGCGCCTCAGGGTAATGCGTGTAGGGGTGGAAATATTCAAAAGTCAGGAAGCCCTTGTAACCCACGTCTGCCAGCGCATCCGTCACCGCCGGCCAGTTCGTGGTGCCATCCAGCAGCGGACGGAAGGTCTCCAGAGAGAAGTCCGTGCCCTTCTTGGTGAACTCCTTGAGATGGACGTTCTTGGTGCGTTGGCCGAGCACTTTGGCCCAATGTTCCGGGAACTGAAACATGGAGATGTTTCCCGTATCGAAATGCACGCGGACATGTTCGCTGTGGAAGCTGTCCACGAAGGTGTTCATCTCCATCGGTGTCATGAGGTAGCCATTGAAAAAGATGTTCTCGATATTCAGACAGACCTTCAGTTTCTCCGCCTGTTTCGCGAGCTGTCCCACGGCTTCACGAGCGCGTTGATCACAGACATCGTTCGCGACCGGTTCATGATCATCACGCCAAGGGATGTGAACGGCCCCTGGCACGACGAGCACATTTTCCACACCGAGGTCATGCGCACATTGGGCGATTTTGCCAGCCAGCTCCATCCCCTGGGCCCGCTTGGCAGGATCATTGCTGGTCAGTGGGTAGGGCCAAAAGAGGAACGAGCACAAGCCGCTGATCTGAATCCCGATGTCGTCAGCCATCTTGCGGATGGCCTTGTAATCCTGGGTGCCATGCTTCGGAGACAAATCATTGTCGAGATCGTAATTCAGCTCGATCCCATCAAAGCCTGCGTCTTTGGCAAGCTGCATGCATTCACGTAAGGTCATGCGTTGAGGGTAAGGGAAGGCCCAAAGGTTGATCGACTTCAGCATGTCGTATCGTTTCACGGCGCCTCGGCGTGGGTCAGGCGTGGCTGCTTGCGCATGGGCGGCGGGCTCAAACGCGGCAGCGGATAGGCCGAGTGTCGCCAGCGTAGCCTTCACGGCATCACGACGAGACAGGCCACTGGACTCAGAACAAGAAATCAAGGGATTCATAAGGCAATAAAACGGTGAGTTAGTACTACGTCGAGGAAGGGATCTCTCATGTCAGAGAGCGCAAAAAAATAGCTGATGCGTCTTCATGAGGCCCCCATGCTCGGCATCCTCACGCCGCGCGATCTGCGGGATGTCGTCGCCTACCTCAGCAGCCTGAAGCCCAGCAAGGCTAAGGCTGCGAAGAAGGACGAGCATTGGTTATCGCGAAGCGTCCTGGAATGCGCTGGACCTCCAGCGCTTTCGAATGCCCCACGATCTACTCAAAGCTCCAGAGGGCTGGAGCTATCCAAGGCGCTTCGCGCCAGCTCGACGATAAGGCTAATGTGTGGATTCTTGATGATCTAAACCGATATAGGTCCATCAGGTGGCCCAAATGCATTCTCTGGTTGATTGAGATCAAAAGGATAGCTTGGCTCGATACAGAAAGGGATACCCTCATTTGTCAGCCGTTTTGCTTCGTGCCAGACCTCAAGTGCACTGCCTTCGAATGGCGGAATTGATCCTCCTTTGGCTAGGCTGCGAGTGACTGCGATTCCATTCGTGAGCCTCTTATTGAGTGCGATGAGCGTTGCTGAGGACGCGTTTGGAAGTGCGGGAATCCTAATGACGTAGCGGTTGTGGTCTTGAAGAATTGGAACCGGAAAGGTGGTAACAACCTCCCATGAGCAAGAAGGTGATGAACAGCTTACGACTAGACAACTTCCGCGTCGGAAACCTTGTAGTCCTGAGCTACAATATGGGCAGCCTTCTCCCCCAGTTGTTGTAGGAATCATCGTCACACTCACTTTTTCAGCTGAAGCTACCAGGGTTTCATTCGGCTATACTTCCGCAGCCTCCGTCCGCTCTTCCTCACCTCCCAACTCCCCGCCTGCATCCGGGTGGATCTGGTGATCTCCAGACTTGTTGTCCTTGGTGGTGTGGATGAAGCCGCGCTCGGTGGCGGCCAGGACGAGGGCGGCGAAGGAACGGAAGCCGTGGTAGCGCTCGCTGAACTGAGGTTGGCGACGTTTGATGGTCTGCTTCACGGCAGAGGCCCAGATGGGCTGGTTACCGCCGCGCTCATTCATCATGGCGTCCACGGTTTCCATGAAGAGCTCGATGGCATCATCGGGATCGCCGACGGATTTGGAGGCTGAGGCGTCTCCCGTTGGCTGGGCGGGTGCGCTGCCGTTGGCTTTGGGCGGCTGAGCTGTGTTGGCTTCCTTTGGCTTCACGGGCTGTTTGGCAGCGGCGGGCTTCGGCGCTGGGCGGCGACGCTGCTGCTCGCGGACGAGGTCGTCATAAAAGATGAATTCGTCGCAGTTGCTGATGAAGATGTCGCCAGTGGAGTTCTTCACGCCAACGCCAATAACGGTCTTGTTGTTCTCACGCAGCTTGCTGACGAGCGGGGAGAAATCGGAGTCGCCGCTGACGATGACAAAAGTATCGACGTGGGACTTCGTGTAGCAGAGGTCGAGCGCATCCACGACCATGCGGATGTCGGCGCTGTTTTTGCCGCCCTGGCGCACATGCGGGATCTCGATCATCTCAAAGGCGGCCTCATGCATGGCGCGTTTGTGCTCCTTGTAGCGCTCCCAGTCGCAGTAGGCCTTTTTCACGACGATGCTGCCTTTGACGAGCAGTCGCTCCAGCACCTTGCCCATATCGAACTTGTCATACTTCGCCTCGCGCACCCCGATGGCGAGGTTCTCGAAGTCACAAAAGATAGCCATCGTGTGGTCGCGGTCTGGATTGCGCATGGCCGCAGAGTCAGGGCTATGGGGAAAAGGTCAAGCCTTGTGAGTTGGTTCGCAATGATCGATGCTTACAGTAAAGGATAAATCCTGGCGGAGTCGGTATTCTGCGGCGCAACTTCAAGGAACATCCGTCAATTTTGCGCTCAGGCTCTAGACCGAACCAAGTTCACGCAAAATAGTGCGATGGCGCTCCAGATGAAGGTAAAGGCCACAAGAGACCAAGGGGACAGGGGTTCATCATACACGAAAAAGCCGAGGATGAATTGGCCGGTGGGGGCGAGGAATTGTAAAAAGCCGAGCAGGCTGAAAGGCAGCTTTCGCGCAGCATTGGCAAAGCCGAGGAGGGGAGCGGCGGTGATGATGCCAAGGCCGAGAATCAGAGACACGTCCCGCACTGAACCAGCGCCAAAGATGGGCTGGTTCTGAAACGTCCACAAGCTGAGGAAGAAAAGTGAGATTGGCAGCGCAAGGATGGACTCCGTGGCGAGTCCAGCGAGCGGTCCCAGGGTCGAGCGGCGGCGAACGAGTCCATAAAAACCGAAGGTGAAAGCCAAGAGCAAAGCGATCCATGGTGGACGACCCACGGCGATCATTTGAATGCCAACACCCATGCCAGCCAGAGTGATGCTGACTCTCTGCGTGCGATTGAGTTTCTCGCCTAAAAGCAGGCAGCCGATGAGGACATTCAGCAGCGGATTCAAAAAGTAACCGAGACTGCACTCCAAGATGCGACCATGCTGTGCGCCCCAAACAAAGAGGCCCCAATTGACACCGAGGAGTGCAGCAGAGAGAGCGTGAGCTCGCAAAACGGCAGGCTGTCTTAAATCACGCCACCAAGACCGAGTCTCGCCCTTCCACAGGAGTAGAAGAGTCGTTACAAGTAGCGTCCAAATCACTCGCTGTGCCACGGCAACGTCTGAGCCGAGATGGCCGAGTTGCTTCCAGTAGATCGGCAACAAACCCCAGAAGCCAAACGCGAAGACGGCACTGAGAATGGCTGAGATAGGAAGGCGCTGCATGGACCTAGTCTTTTCGGCCCACCTGAAGAAAAGTTCAAACTTCAATCCTGTTATTCCTGAAATCCTGTTTTAAAAAGGAATTCACTATGCCTCAGCCAGCCCGCCGACTCGAAGTTTTCACTGAATCTGTCATCCGCGAGATGACGCGACTTTCGAACCGTCATGGTTCGATCAATCTGGCTCAGGGGTTTCCTGACTTTAATCCGCCAGAAGCGCTCATTGATGCGCTGGCGGTGGCGATTCGTGGTCCGTTTCATCAGTATGCGGTGACTTGGGGTGCGCCGCGTTTTCGCCAGGCTTTGGCTAAAAAGCATCAGCGCTTCACGGGACTGGAGATTGATCCTGATCGGCATCTCGTCGTCACCTGTGGCAGCACGGAGGCGATGATGGTCTCGATGATGACCGCCTGTGATCCGGGTGACAAGGTGATCGTCTTTTCACCCTTTTATGAAAACTACGCGGCTGATGCGATCCTGACGGGTGCTATCCCCGTGCATGTGCCGCTTCACGCACCAGAGTTCACCTTTGATCGTGAAGACCTGCGCCGCGCTTTTGCTGGTGGAGCAAAGGCCATCGTCATCTGCAATCCAGCCAACCCGAGCGGCAAGGTTTTCACACGAGACGAGCTGCTCTACATTGCGGGACTAGCTGAGGAATATGATACGTTTGTGCTGATGGATGAGGTGTATGAACACATCGTTTATGCCCCGCATGAGCACACTTATTTTGCCACGCTACCAGGCATGTGGGAGCGGACGCTGAGCTGTGGGTCGCTTTCGAAGACCTATTCCATCACGGGCTGGCGACTGGGGCACGTCATTGCTCCAGAGCATCTGATCGCCCGAGCACGCAAGGTGCATGATTTCCTGACCGTTGGTGCGGCGGCTCCACTTCAAGAGGCTGCTGTCACAGCTCTGGAGTTCCCAGACAGCTACTACACCGACCTCCAGCGTGAATATGATGAGAAGCGGGACCTCTTTCTCGGTTACCTGCGCCAAACCGGCCTGCCATTCACCGAGCCGCAGGGGGCCTATTACACGCTGCTAGACATCTCCAGCCTGGGTTTCAAAAAGGATACGGAGGCCGCAGAGTGGATGACCCGCGAAGTCGGCATCACAGGTGTTCCAGGCAGCAGCTTCTTCCGCGAGCCTGAGCACCGCTATATTCGCTTCCACTTTGCCAAAAAAGAGGAAACCCTCCGCGCGGCTGGCGAAAAGCTAATAGAAGGCTTAAAACGCGGATAATGTGGTAGAAAACCTGTCCTAGGTAAAAAACATGTTTGCGGCATGTGGTCACAGTCGTTTATAAGCTACCATGCACGACCCCCGCATCGACCAACTCGCCCGTCAACTCGTCCGCTACTCCACCCAGGTAAAGAAGGGGGATTTTGTCTGGATCGACTGCTTTGACGTGCCTGCCAGTGTCGCTCAGGCCATGATCCGCGCTGTGGTCGCAGCCAAAGCTCACCCATTGGTACATTTGCATGACACCACGGTGACTCGAGAGATGATGATTCATGGGCAGGAAGCGCAGTATGATTTGATCGGCCAGCATCAACTGGAGCTGATGAAAAAGATGGACTGCTACATCGCTATTCGCGGCAGTAACAACATCACCGAAAACAGCGACGTACCTGCGGAGCAAATGAAGATGATCATGGCAAAGCTGAGACCTTTGCAAAATCAGCGCGTGAATGAAACGCGTTGGTGTGTGCTGCGCTGGCCCACCTCAGCCATGGCCCAGCAGGCAGGCATGAGTACGCAAGCCTTCGAAGACTTCTATTTCAAAGTCTGCCTACTGGACTATGCGGCGCTCATTCCTGCCATGAACCAGCTCAAAAAGCTGATGGATAAGGCCAAAGACGTACATATCAAAGGCCCCGGCACAGATCTGCGCTTTAGCTTAAAAGGCCTGAAGTCCATCGTTTGTGGTGGTCGCCATAACATTCCCGATGGCGAGGTTTTCAGTGCCCCAGTGAAGGACAGCGTGGAGGGCGTGATCAGCTACAATGCGCCGACGATTTATCAGGGCATCGCCTTTGACAGCGTGAAGCTGGAGTTTTCCAAAGGTAAGATCGTTAATGCTACAGCCAACAACACGGCAGCTATCAATAAGATCTTCGATAGCGACGAAGGCGCTCGCTACATCGGCGAGTTTGCCATTGGCTTTAATAGCGAAATCAAAGAGCCGATGCGCGACATTCTCTTTGATGAAAAGATCGCCGGTAGTTTCCACTTCACCCCAGGTCAGGCTTACGAGGGCGTGGCTGACAATGGCAATCGCAGTCAGGTTCACTGGGATCTCGTGAATATCCAACGCCCGGATTACGGTGGTGGGGAGATCTGGTTTGATGACCAGCTCATCCGCAAAGATGGCAAGTTCCTGGCCCCAGAACTCAAGCCGCTCAACTGATCACGTCATGCGGCTGGGGCCATTCCACATCCATCGATCTTCTGCTCTCGTCTTGACGATGGCAGCAGGTTTGTTTTCCCCACTTCCTCTCATGGCAGACAATCTTCGTATCGGCATCGTGGGCTTGGATTCCTCACACTCCGAGCAATTCACCCTCAGGCTGAATGATCCGGCCAATCCGAACCACATCCCTGGAGCGCGTGTCATTGCGGCCTTTGCCGGTGGTAGTCCTGATCTGCCAGAGAGCGCCACACGCGTCGAAGGCTTCACCACCACACTTCGTGATAAATATGGTGTGAAGATCATGCCAACGATTCAGGAAGTCTGCGCGGCTGTGGATGCGGTGATGATCCTCAGCGTGGATGGTCGCCCGCATCTCGATCAGGCCATCAGCGTCATCGCCAGTGGAAAGCCTTTCTTTTTAGACAAGCCAGTCGCAGCAAGTCTGAAAGATGCAGTAGAGATTTATCAGTTAGCGGAGAAAGCCAAGGTGCCTTTCTTCAGTGCTAGTGCTACCCGCTGGTGGCCTGGGGTGATCGAGGTCGCGACGGCAGATCCACTTCCCGCACGATCCGCGCTGGTCTATGGTCCATCTCCTGAGCTGCCGTTTCATCCAGATCTTTTCTTTTACGGCGTGCATTCAGTCGAGGCGCTGTTCACCGTCATGGGATCCGGCTGCCTGAGTGTCGAGCGCACCTCCACCCCTGATACTTCCGTCTGCACCGGCACCTGGGAAGGTGGGCGGTTGGGCACAGTGCACGCGCTGCACACGCTTCCGATGGGCTCCACCAGCTATAAAATCATCCGCTTCGGCCAAGAGGTCATTACCGAGCAAAAAAGCCAGGGCGACTACACGCCACTGCTGCGTGAGATCGTGAAGTTTTTCCAAACCAAGCAGGCTCCACTAACGGCTAAGCAAACCCTGGAGATTTACGCTTTCATGGAAGCTGCCCAGGAGAGCAAGCGTCAAAATGGTAAAGCCGTGCAGATCCGTGAAGTGCTGACAAAAGCGGGTGCTCCAGAGGCATGGCTGCCAGCCCTGCCAGCGAAAACGCCGCCAACGCCTGCATCCAAGACGGCTCCTAGAAAGTAAGGATTTAGCCATTGACGAAACTCTGGAAGCTTAGCATCGTTGCCAAATGTCACGCCGAGCCCACTCATGCTTCATCGCTTTCGCGATGCTTGCGCTTTGCTGGGCTCAAGTCTTTGGCCTGACACGCGGTTATGTTTGCAGTTGCTCAGGCACGCAGGAAATCACGCAGTTTGATCACTGTCACAGCTTGGAAGGCTTTGGCTGCCACCACGATGATGAGGCGTTGCATACTCATGAAGATCATGAGAATGAAAGCACTCACGAGCATGCCTTGCTCAAGGAAAGCCTGGATTCACAGCCGCTATCATTCTCACATGTCATCACCAGTCCCTTGCTCGTCACAGAGATGGCGGCGGTCAGTCATCGCCCCGTCATCGTGATTCAGATGCCAGTCGCCACCTTGTCTTATGGGTGGGATACAACGTTGAGACGACGATGGCCGCAGGTGCTGACACGCACCATCGCATTAAGAGTTTAAGGCTCATCTGACGCCGCCATCCACGACGATGGCAGCTGGTTTTTGTTCTCACCACAGGCATCATTTTCGTGCCCTTAACTCTTTAGATTTTGTCTCATGGTTCGTGTTTTTTGCATTCTTCTTTTTTGTCCACTGGTGGCGTCCTCCGTCACTCTTTCATTGACGGATATTGCCCCGCGCGTGCGTGCTCACCATCCCGCGCTGAAAGCAGCCCGTCTGAGTATTGACGAAGCTCGTGGACGCCAACTCGGTGCTGGTCGGCTCAGCAATCCAACCCTCGATACCAGCTTCCAAAACGAAAGCCGTGTCAGTCCTCGCACCACCGTGTTTGGCATTGATCAATCCTTTCCGCTGACCAAACGCCTGAGTCTAGAAAAACAACTCACCGGTCAACTCGTGACGGCGGCAGAGCATGAAGTGCATGATGTCGAGCGACGCTACATCGCCGTCGCGCGCAGCCTTGCTGTGAAGTTGCTAGCCCTCGATCAACAACGTACTCTACGCCAGCAGCAGACGGCATTGGCTCAAAAGTTAGCTGATTTTGCAAAAGACCGCGCCAAGGTGGGCGAATTATCACCACTGGATGCAGCACAGGCTCAGGTCGATGGTCAACGTCTGTTGCTAGAAGCACGCCGACTCGAGATCGAAGCTGTCAGTCTGCGTGGTGAGCTCAAGCCCATGCTCGGCCTGAAACCTCAAGACACGCTGGCACTTAGCGGACAGCTTCCCTCCTTAGCACTGCCACCTTCTCAAGCTTGGCAAAAGCGGGCCGATTACCAACTTTCACAAACCAGGATCGAAGCCACTCAAACGGAAGCTGCGCTAGCAAAAGCCAAACGCATCCCAGATGTCAGTGCAGGCTTTTTTGCCTCTCGTGAGCAGCAGGACACAACCCCAGTCCATACGGAACGCACAGGCTTTGTCGGCTTCCGTTTCTCCATCCCATTGCCGTTTTGGAATCGCAATCAGGGAGAGATCGCCGAGAAGGCAGCCAGTGCTGAACGTGCCAGGCTTGAATCGGAAGCTCTAGCGGTGCAAATCACTGGCGAAGCCGATACGGCACGCCGTGAGATGGAGGCGAATGCTGGGCTTGTCAGTGACACCCGAGACAAACTGCTGCCTCTCGTCATCGAGCAAACCAGCAAGCTGGAGAAAGCCTATGAATCCGGTCAAAGCGATCTTCTCACCGTGCTGCGCGCACGCGAACAACGAGTGCAACTCGAAGCTGCCGCACTGGATGCGATACGAGACTTTCACCTCGCGAAGATCCGTTATGAATCAGCCATAGGCCAACCTTAGCACATCATGTCCTACTACCTCATTAAACTCTTCCTCAGCGCTGGTGTGATCGTTATGGTCACAGAGATCGCCAAACGCAACAACACCGCTGGCAGCCTCATTCACTCGCTACCACTGACATCACTCCTAGCCTTCATCTGGCTGTATGTGGAGACCAAGGATTCCGCGCTTATCGGCAGACACGCCTTTGGCACCTTTTGGTTCGTTTTGCCGACCTTACCGATGTTTGTATTGATGCCTTGGCTCATCAAGAAACTAGGTGGCTTCTGGCCTGCTCTCATCGTCGGCATCATCCTCACCGTGGTCCTCTATGTCATCACCATGCGCCTGCTGAAAATCGCAGGTGTGAATCTTTAACCGTCTCTCCATGTCTTTAAAATCTTTCTTCCCTTTGGCACTACTTTCGGCTGTCGTATTACAGGCTGCTGATTCTGCACGCTTGGACAATACCGTCATTCTTGAACCCGCCGCGGTGGTCAATCTGCAACTGGAGTTTGTCGAAGCCGAAGAGACCACGTTTGAAGAAACCCTCTTTTCCCTCGGCCACATTGAGGTCTTGCCGGGCAATCGCGCCATTGTCAGCAGCCGCATTCCAGGGCGGGCCTTTTCGGTATTGGTCATTCCTCATCAAGAGGTCGAAGTGGATGCTGAAGTTGCCTGGGTGGAGAGTCGTCAGCCGGGTGATCCACCCCCAGTGATCAAGCTCACAGCACCCATCAGCGGCATTGTTTCTAAAGTAAACATCGCCCAGGGGCAGCCTGTCTCACCGGATCAGGAGCTGATCGAAATCATAGACCTGAATACGGTCGAAGCCGTAGCTCATGTGCCCCAACATCTGGCGGGTAAATTGAAGATCGGCAGCAAAGCTCATATCCGAATCAATGCGCTGCCTGAGCAATTCTTTGAAGCGAAACTCGTGCACACCGCCGCCATCGCTGATGAAACGTCTGGAACGCTTGAAGCCGCTTTCCATGTGCCGAATCCAGACAAGCTCCTGCGTCCGGGCATGAAGGCCGAGTTCAACCTCGTCGTGAATCAGCGTGAAGGCGTGATGTCCATCCCACGCTCAGCTGTGCAGGGAGATGCCGCAGAGCGTTTTGTTTACATCAAAGACTACGATTTAAAAAATGCCTTTGTCAAAACCAGCATCGTTCTCGGAGCACAGAATGACCAGTATGTCGAAGTCGTGAAAGGACTCTTCCCCGGAGATGAGGTGGTTACTCGCGGTGCTTATGCCCTTGCCTTTGCCGGCAAAGGCAGTGTTTCGCTCAAAGAAGCATTGGATGCCGCTCATGGTCACGCCCATAACGAAGATGGCTCAGAGATGACCAAAGAACAACTCGCGGCCAAGGGCGATGGTGACGACCATGCTCATGAACACGGCAGCCAGAACTGGACTAATCTCACGACCTTCTTTGCAGGCACCAGCGGTCTGCTCCTGGTTCTTTTGATCCTAGCGATCATGAAGCGGAAGGAGATGCCGCCATGTTGAATCATCTCATTCGATTCTCTCTCCATCATCGACCCCTGGTTCTGATGGTGGCTTTAGTCGTGCTTGTCTTTGGTTGGCAAACGCTGACCCAGTTGCCTGTCGAAGTCCTGCCAGACATGACGAAGCCGACGGTCACCCTTTTAACCGAAGCACCAGGCCTGGCTCCCGAGGAGGTGGAAACACTGGTCACGCAGCCACTGGAAAGTGCCGTTCAAGGAGTCGGTGGTCTGGATCGCTTGCGCTCCAATTCGGATGTTGGTCTGTCACTTGTGTTTGCAGAATTTGGCTGGGGCACAGATATCTATCGAGCCAGACAGCTAGTACAGGAGCGAATGCAGTCGGTGCTTAGTTCCTTGCCTAAAGAGGCCAAGTCAGGCTTGACCCCCGTTTCATCACTGATGGGTGAGATCCTGCTCGTAGGGCTGCGCAGTCAGGATGGAAAGGTTGCTCCTGTGGACTTACGGACACTGGCTGACTGGACCATCAAACGCCGTCTGCAAAGCATTCGCGGTGTTGCCGAAGTCCTGACCATTGGTGGCGGAGTGAAGCAGATTCAGGTGCAGCCAAATCCAAAGCGTTTGGCCGCCTTTGGCATCACCTTTGAAGAAGTCGAGGCAGCCGTTAGTAAGTCAGCGGGCAATGCCACCAGTGGCTACCTGCAAGCCGGACCGCGTGAAATCATGGTGCGTAATCTCGGCATGACGACTCGGCTTGAAGACATCGCCAAAACCGTCATCAAGATGGTTGAAGATCGGCCTGTGCTCATCAGTGACGTGGCCGAAGTCAAAAACGCTGTGCAACCCATGCGCGGAGATGCCAGTGTGAATGGCACCATGGGGGTCGTCCTGAGCATCGATAAAGCACCGGGATTTGATACCCTACTACTCACTCGCAGTATCGAAGAAGCCTTGGCAGAACTGCGCCCAACCCTGCCTGCTGGAGTGACTGCGGAGATCATGTTTCGCCAGGGCGACTTCATCGAACATGCCATCGGTAATCTCAAAGAAGCCATTCGTGATGGCGCGATCATGGTCGCGATTATCTTGTTTCTCTTTTTGCTCAATTTCAGGACAACAGCCATCACGCTGATGGCCATGCCATTGTCTTTTGCCGTGACGATTCTGATCTTCAAAGCCTTTGGTGTCAGCGTCAATTCCATGACCCTCGGCGGGCTGGCTGTTGCCATCGGCATGGTCGTTGATGATGCCATTGTCGATGTCGAAAACGTTTGGCGCAGATTGCGTGAAAGCCGAAGTGATCCACAGCCACGTTCCATCCTTGAAGTGATCGCCAGCGCCTCGGCGGAGGTGCGAAATTCTATTCTTTATGCCACCGTCTTGATCATCATGGTCTTCCTGCCTCTTTTGGGTTTAGAGGGGATTGAAGGCCGACTATTTACACCCATTGCCATTGCCACGATCACGAGCATGGCAGCTTCGTTCATTGTCAGTCTCACGGTCATTCCTGTGCTTTGCTCCCTGCTTTTAAAACCAAAGGCTGGCGTGCATTCTGATGGACTTTTAGTCCGCGGCATGAAATGGGCCGTGCGACATACCTTCCTCCGATTAGCCCTTGGCGCACCCATGCTCGTCTTGGCTTTTGCAGGTGTCTTATTGATCGGCTCATTCATGCTGTATCCGATGATGGGAAAAGAGTTCCTGCCAGCTTTTAACGAAGGCAGTGCCACCATCTCTCTGGCCAGCGCTCCCGGCACCTCCTTAACTCAATCCAACGAAATTGGCGAAGTCGGCACGCGTCTTCTCATGAGCATCCCTGAAGTGAAAAGCGTCGGTCGCCGAGCGGGTCGTGCTGAAAAAGACGATCACGTGATGCCCGTGAGTGTGAATGAATTTGATGTCGAGTTCCATGATGGCGGCAGATCGCGTGAACTCGTTTTTGCGGAGATTCGCAGTCTGCTGAAAACGATTCCTGGAACCTTTGTCAACGTTGGTCAGCCCATCAGTCATCGCCTCTCCCACATGCTCAGCGGTGTCTCGGCAAAGATCGCCGTAAAGATCTTTGGCCCCGATTTATCGGTGCTGCGTGAGAAAGGTGCCCAAGTCCGCGATTTGGCAAAACTGGTCCCTGGGTTGACCGATGTGAATCTGGAAGCACAGGTGCCAATTCCCCAAATCAAGATTGAGATTAATCGCGAACGAGCCCTCGCCTATGGCGTCCAGCCTGGTGCCCTGAATGAGCAAGTCTCCACATTACTCGGCGGCAAAACCCTTGCGGAACTTCGTGAGGGACAGCGCAGCATTGATCTCGTGATGCGATTGCCAGAATCATGGCGGGATTCAGCGGAAAAGATCGGCGAGCTACTCATCGAAACCAATGACGGGCAGCGCATCCCTTTGCGCCTAGTGGCAGAGATCCGCGAAGGCAAAGGCCCCAACGTCATCAATCGTGAAAACACCCAACGTCG
>JAIXOU010000012.1 GCA_027486585.1 Verrucomicrobiaceae bacterium
ATTAGGCGTGCCCGTAATCGCACCCGTCGTCACATTAAGCGTCGCCCATGTCGGCAGTGCCCCGCTAACAACAGCAAATGTGTAGGCTCCGCTACCACCCGTAGCTGTTATCGTCTGACTATACCCCGTGCCAACAACCCCATTGCTCAACGACGTCGGATTAACCGCAATAACAGGACAAATTTGAAGATTGATGACTCGGGTGCCCTGGCAGCCATAGGCGTCATTGACGCGAACGGTGATGGCCGTGGCAGGAGATGCCACGGCTGTCGGGGTTCCACTGATGATGCCGGTGCTGGCATTTAAGGTGAGGCCCGCTGGCAGAGTGCCTGCGGTGATCGTCCAGGTGCCATAAGGCGCGGTGCCTCCTGCGGCGGTCAACGTTTGGCTATAAAGTGTATTGATCAGGCCAGGAGTAGCAGTGGCTGGTGTGATCGTGATGGTCGGACAGACGGGCGTGATTGTATAAGCGCGAGTGCCCGAGCAACCTTTGGCATCCGTGGCAGTAATGCTGAAACTTTGGCCAATGGTATTGATGGGTGTGCCCGTGATCGCACCGGTAGCAGAGTTCAAACTTAACCCTGCAGGCAAGACACCAGCACTCAAAGTGTATGTGTAAGGCGTGGCACTGCTGCCAGTGGCAGTCACATTTTGACTGTAGAGAGTGCCCACTGTACCCAGCGAAATGATAGCAGCTAGCGTGATGGTCGGACACTGCTGCACAAAGATGAGTGAATCTTCAAAGGTGTTCTGATTTTGACCATAAACACCAAAAGTAAACCCATCCGCCGACATGCCATCGCCACCATTATGAATGTTCCAACCTGTGTAGGTGGAATCAATCGCAACATGACCATCGACAACCAGTTCATTAGCGATGGTTCTATAGGCTGACGTTGCGTTAACCCACAGCACGGCAAAGCTACCCGCTGAACCTGAACTATTAATACTGCCGAGAGCACGCCCTGTATTGCTAACCGCACCAACGATGCCTCCAAGATTGTCTTGAGGAGTGACTAAAGGGAGATTGGTGCGCGTGGAGTTTAAAGTATCATAAAGGAAGGGAGTCGGAACACCCGAAATCCTTTCGGAAGAACCAACGTAACGCCCATCAGGACTGACTTTACCGCCCCTTGGTCTTGGGAAGGTGAATAGCGTCGTGCCCCAGCCACTGGCGACACTGCCACGAAGGATTTTACCAGACCCAGCAGTATCGATGATGAGCAGGGTGCTGCCATCTGCAGAAGCGTCCAAGACCTCACGCACACCGCTAATGGTGGTCCAAGCGCGGGTGCTGAGATTCCAGTACCCACCGACTGAAGCCGTGGCTCCCCCTGGGCCGTCTGCATCTACGCTACCAAAGGCGAAAGCACTGTCGTTCGTGATCGCGGTGGGCGTCGCCGATATGCTTGGATTAGCATCAAAAGGAGTCAGCAAACGTACATTGGTGCCTGCTGTGCGATTATAGAACCAAGCGATGGTGTTAATCGTGGATCCAACACTCCACTTTTCATGACCAACGACATTCCCAGCATCGTTGACATCATTGCCGAGAGCATAACTATGACTGCTATCAATTTTAAGGATGTCTGCTACAGCCCAGGTGCTGGTGTGTGCTACGAAGCCACGGGTATTGGTGCCGAAGCGGATACCCGTGTAATACTGTCCATTCGGAGACATCGCCATGATGCACTGAGATTGTTCAAGTGTGAGTCCACCTAGAACATCACAGCCAACTTGAGTGACTGTGTAGCATGGGCCGACGGTGGCCACACGTGGATGGCTCGAGGCCGCCGCGATGGTGACGACATAGTCCTCAACCTCACCAACAGCACCGCTGCTGGTAGGAGTCGTCGCAGCGCTATCACTCAAACGGAAACGCACCCCACGCTGAGTGCCCACACTGGCACCAGCAGGCACGGTGAAGCTGACGGCTATGTTTTGCTGCGCAGCGCTGGCTGGCGTGACGGTATTGTAAATCCGCTCGCCACCTGCGGTGGTCCAGTCCACATCGTTGAAGGTGCCGTTGTTATTGAAGTCGATCCAGGCTTCGAGGAATCTACCAGATGTGTTGTTATTGAAGACACTGACGGGAATCGTGATGCTTGATCCAGCCATGATACTGGAGGGCATGGTGACACCGTCTTCATCCGCGCCGTCGGCGGTAGCTGCGGCGTCAGGCGTGACGCTGGCTTCAACATCGACGGTGGCACCTAGGCGGAGGCTGGAATTGACGATACTGCTGGCCGTCGTGGTGGCCGCACCGCTGCCATTCCAGTCACCGAAATCGGCCGTAACCGCTGCAACCGTGATGGCATAATCCTCCACCTCGCCACGCAAAGTTGAGCCACCGCTAAAAGCGGGAGCCGTGCCCCCCTCGGTGAAGCGGATGCGCAGATACTTAATACCAGGTGTCGTGCCGATTAGCGGTGTGATATTGAAAGTCCGAGTACTAGTTACAGTCACGGGCTGCACGCCCTGAGTTTCTCCTGCATCCATGACATTGTTACCGTTCCAGTCCACAAAGACGTCTAACCGAGCTGTCGTGATGCCACCGCCAAGTGTTACAGGTACGCTTAGAGTCGTGGCTGAACCCACGGTGAAAGAAGGCATGGTGAGGTCTTCATCATCGCCGACGAGATCATCGCCAGTAGCGGAGGCATTGGCCGGGTTAGTAGCCTCCGCGTCCGTGGCGAGCGCGCCAATAAGGATGGCCGTGTTCGCCGTCTGGGTTGCAGAGGCGAAGCCGGAGTAGTCACCGAAGTCATCAGTGGGAGTGGTGAAGGACAACACATAGTCCTCAACCTCACCTGTGCCGACCACACCGGTCGGCAGGGTGGTGGCTTGATTGGTCAAACGGAAGCGCACACCACGGTTGGTCCCCACACTCGCTCCAGCGGGCACGGTGAAGGTGATGCTTTGGGTGCTGAACGAGGCGCTCGTGGTGATGGTGCGAGCTGCTTCTAGCCGCTCGCCGCCACTGGTGACGAGCGTGTCGTTGAAGGTGCCATCGTTGTTGAAGTCAATCCATGCGTTGAGGTAGGCGTTCGCTCCGGTGTTGTTGAAAACGCTTACGGGGAGGCTGACGCTGCTGCCTGCAATGATAGTGGCTGGCGGCGTGAACTGCGTAAGCAGAATGGTGGGAGTCGAGGAATTGCGCCCAGTGGTCGTGGGATAGTTGGTTTGTGTGTCGAGCAAGTTCCAGGTGGCATTGTCGTTGCTACCATGAAGGGTCCAGCTCACGGGGTCTCGTCCCTCGACATCATTGCCCGTGATAAAGGAGTAGCCATCGACACTCCTAGCGGTGGTGTAGTCCAGCACGAGGGCACCTTTGTTCCAGTCGAACCACTTGGTGCTGCTGTTGAAGTCCACGGCCTGGGCGGGACCCTGACTAGGCTGATTGTTGCCACCAGGGTTGGTTGCCGTGGCACCTCCGATAACTGAACCGCCTGAGTGCATTCTAAATTCAGCGAGCTGTAGGGCACTCTCGGTCGCGTTGCGAGTCTGTGTGGTGGTGAACCTGTAAAAGCGGTAGGAGATCGGAATGGCAGCCGCATTGAGCATCTGCACACCATCCTCATCATCCATGCCCGTCGCATCATCACCTGTGGCCGCTGCGTTCGAGGTGGCACTAGCTTCTCCATCCAAGATCGGCCCGAGGCGCAGATTGACATTCGTTGTGCTGGAGGTCGTCGCGGTGGCAGCACTAGTGCCGTTCCAGTCGCCGTAGTCGATAGCAGCGGTAGCGGTGCCGCTGCTGGTTAGAATCAGCGTTCTTGTGCCGGAGCAACCATTGGCATCGGTAACGCTCAGCTCGATGACCGCTGTGCCACTGGCGACTGGCATACCGACGAGCTTCAAATTCACGTCGTCCCAGGCCATACCTGTGGGAAGGCCAGTGGGTGTAGCAAAGGTGTAAGGCGCGGTCCCGCCGCTAGCGCTGAATGCCGTCGTTTGAGAGTAGGGGCTGCCGACGACTGCATTGTCCAGGGTGCTCGGCGCAATGGTGATGGTGGGGCAGTTGCTAGCGACTTGCACTTGGGACGTGAGCGTGCCGGAACAGCCAAACTTGTCCGTGACCTGCACCGTGAGTTCATACAACGGACGGGCGACGTGGGTGTAGAGGGCGGTGACACTCGGCTGACTCAATAGCGGCATGAGTGATGTTGACCAAAAAGCCGCCTCGTCCATGTAGCCATTGAGCGAGGGCGAAGCCGCAGCACTGGCGTAACCAAAGTAGATATTGGCCGTGCCTGGGGCTCGTCCTGTGTAGGCTGCTCCAGTGAGCACGAGGACGCCATCAACATAGACACGCTGCCCGCTAAAGGTGACTTCATCCAGTGACTCGCCATAGGCATAGACGATGTGGTGCCAGTCGTTGTCGGCATAGTTCTTGCCGGTGGTGGTCAGGGTCTCTGTGGCGGAGCGCCTGGCGGCGAGGTTGCCCCCCGTTAAGTAGAGCTGCGGTGCATTGGGCAGGGTGCCGCCTACGATGGAGAAGAGGCCTGCATTGGCGCTGCTGGTTTTGAACCAGAAGGAGGTGGAGTTGTGGCCGTCGTAGAAGTTGAAGCTCGCGGATTGAACAGACGATCCGGAACCGGATAGCTGGACCGATTGCCCGCCGAGAGTGGCGTCAGGCACATCGGTGCTCGGGGTGCCGCCCGTGATGGTCGGTGTAGCGCTAAAGTCCAAATCGAAGCTGTAATATGTGGGAACAAAACCCCCATTCGGGATGGTGTATTGGAAGGGGGTGCCGCTGAGCACGCCTGTATCTGAAAAGGCCAAACCAAGGGGCATCAGACCTTTGCCGCGCATCCATGTGAAGGGCGTGGAGCTCCCTGTCGTGGTGTAGGTCCTGGATGTGAAGGGCAGCCCCACCGTCTGCACTACCGGAAAGGCGGCGAAGCTTTCACTGATCGTGTAGGCCGTGCATGGGGGCACGATGGTGAGGGTGTGATCCTCTACCTCACCCGCGCCAGCTGGGCCATTCGCACCATTGCTAGTGACGGTGCCAAAGACTGGGTCATCCGTGATACGGAAGCGTGCGGGCAGTGGTGTGGCGGTGACGGCGGTGACAGGCACCGTGAACGGAACGGTGATGACTTGAGGCGCGGGACTGGTGGGGACCGCCACACGAGATATGCGCTCATTCCCGTCATCGACAAAATTGCCATCATTGTCGAAGGCAATGAAGGTGAAGAGGTAGGCTGTGGCCCCTGTGTTGTTATAGACGGTGACGGTCGCACTGCCGGTAGAACCCCGCGTCAGATTTGGTGAGAAGACGATACCGTCTTCATCATCGCTGTTGTCCAGATCATCTCCCGTGGCTGTTAGCAGAGCGCCAGAAGCCCTAGTTCCCGTTTCAGAATCCACCGTAGCTCCAAGGCGCAGGTTGGCGGACAGTTCGCTACTGGTGTTGGAGGACGAGAAACCAATGCCAAACAAGTCAGCAAAGTCTGACGGCCCCCATACCTGGAAGTTGATCACTCGGAAGCCACTGCACCCAGCGGAGTCTGTGATCCTGAGCATGTAGGCGGTTCTGCTGGTGCGGACAGTCGGCGTGCCACTGACGGTTCCATTGCTAGCGAGGCTGAGACCAGCGGGCAGCGCTACTGGATCGACAAGCTGCCAAGTATAAGGAGCCGTGCCACCGAGGGCTTGAAGCGTGTAGTTATACGGAACGCCCAAATAAGGCCCATTGGTCAGCCCCGTCTCATTGGAAAACACAAAGGAACAGGCCGTCGCGATGTTGTAGTTGCCAGTGAACTGACAGCCATTGGCATCCGTTACCGTGATCGTGCTCGCCGCGACCCCGACGGTGGTGAGGGTGCCACTGAGAATGCCGGAGGTGCTCAGAGATGCGCCCGCTGGGAGTCCTGAGCCTGTCCATGTATAAGGGCTGGTGCCGCCTGTCGCCGTTAACGTCACATTCAGCGCAGTGCCTGAATTGTATGGCCCCAACGTCGTTTGAGTCATGCTCATCGTGCCGCATAGCACTGCGGGATTGATGGCATACGGCAGAGAGGCAGTGCAACCAGCGGCGTCTATGACGGTGATGGTAGAGGAGCTGGTCCCAGCAGCTGATGGTGTCCCGCTGATGGTTCCTGCTGAGAAGCTCAGTCCCTGAGGCAGCGTGCCGGAGGAAATGCTCCAAACATACGGTGTCTGCCCGCCACTGGCGGAGAAGCTGATGGGACTCATCAACGCACTGACAACGGGGGCCTGAGGGGAAGCTCGGCTCGGCGTGATCGTTAAAGAGGGGCAGCCTAGTGACAAAGTCAGCACCTTGGTAGCCGAGCAGTCGTCCTGGTTTTTTACCGAGAAGGTATAGCTAGCCGCAGGTACCGTCGTCGGTGTGCCAAAAAGAACCCCGCCCGTGGTAAGCGTCATGCCCGTGGGCAGCGCGGGGGTGACACTCCAAGCATGTGTTTGCCCAGTGCCCGAATTGGCAACCGCGAGTGTGGTGGACGGATAGGCTAACCCAATTGAGCCAGATGGCAGAGAGGCCGTTGAAATCGACATCGTGGGGCAAACCGGAGCGATGATGTAAGTGCGGTTGCTGGGGCATGAACCCGCGTCCACGACCTGAATCGTGACGCTCACATTGCTCACATTTGCACTCGGCGTGCCGCTGAGCACACCCGCAGAGCTAAGGCTCAGCCCAGCAGGCAGCGTGTTGCTGCTCCAGGTGTAAGGAGTGGTACCGCCCGTCGCCGCGAAGTTCACTGGCGTGATCGCTATGCCCTGGGGGAATGGCCCCAGCGAGGGCGTGGTGATGGCGATGGTCGGGCAGGTTCCCGTCACTATGTTGATCACATAGTTGAGCGTCGCCGTGCAGCCATTGGCATCCGTCAGCGTGATCGTGGAGGTGGAGGAGCCCACCGCCGTCGGCGTCCCCGTGAGGCTGCCCGCCGAAAAGCTCAGCCCCGCTGGCAAAGTCCCAGGCGAAATGGACCAAGCGTAAGGCGTCCTACCCCCACCACCCGTGAAGTTCACGGTCGGGATCGCCACATTCACCGTCCGTGCGAGGGGCGTCGCCGTGCTCGGCGTGATGGTGAGTGTGGGACATGAGCTGGTGAAGCTCAGCGTCCGCGTCGCCGAGCAGAAGTCCTGATTGTTAACCGTAAAGACATAGTTGCCCGAGGCCTCTGCCGTCGGCGTGCCAGTGATCACCCCCGCCGTGGTGAGTGTAAGCCCAGCAGGCAATGGCGGCGAAACCGTCCAAGTATAGATCTGGGTGGGTGCCCCAGAGCCCGTCGAGCTGGCCGCCAACGTCGTGGAGTAAGCCACGCCGAGGCTAGCTGCCGGTAGCGCGCTGGTGGTGATGGAAACCGTTGGGCAAGTGATCGAAATGGTGAACGGCACGCTCGTCGTGCAGCCACTAGCGTCTGTGACTTGGATCGTGCTGCTCACACTGGCCACCGGGGCCGTCGGCGTGCCGCTGACCTGACCTGTGGAGCTATTGAGGCTCAGCCCCGCAGGCAGGTTAGTACTGCTCCAGGTGTAGGGCGCAGTGCCGCCACTCGCCGTCAGCGTCACCGCTGTAATCGGCAACCGCTGCTGAAGAGGCCCCAGCGTAGCGGGCGTGACCGAGAGCATCGGGCAGCTCGCAATGGTCACGATATAGTCTTCGACTTCACCAGTGCCTACCGCGCCGGTGGGGGGCAGACCTGCACTGCTGCTCAGGCGGAAACGCACACCGCGCTGCGTGCCGATACTGGCCGTTGTAGGCATCGTGAAGGACAGGTTTTGCACCGTCGCCGTCGTCGTACCCACGGGTATCGTCATGGCCGATCCCTGCAAACGCTCGCCGCCGCTACTCACTGGGAAGTCATTGAAGGCACCATCGTTATTGATGTCGATCCAGCCGTTGAGGAAGGCGCTGGCGGTGGTGCTATTTTTGACCCGCACGGGTATCGACACCGTGCTACCGATGGTGATGCTCCCCGGCATCGTCACGCCGTCTTCATCCGCTCCGTCTGCCGACGCCGACGAATTGGGGGTGACGCTTACCTCGGTATCCACCGTGTTCCCGAGCGTCAGATTGGTGTTCGTCGTGCTTGAAGTCGTGGTAGTGGCTGCGCCGCTAGAATTAGTCGCATGCGCCCAGTCCCCGAAGTCACTCTGGCAAGTGTTCTCCGTGGTGATGTAGTAGGGATTCCAGGTATCCAGCCATGTCTGCACGTAACCCGTGGAGCCACCTCTAAATCCCATGTCAGAGAGCTGCGAACCCGCATACGTCGGAGCAAAAGGCAAATCATAAGCTTTGATCCAGACGCCTGCCTTGGCCCCGTACGAGAAGCCATACCAAGTTGAGGAACTCAAACCATACGAAGGATAATTGGCCGCATTGTTGATACCACCGACTGGCACCGTCACATTCATCGTCACGGTGCTAGTCCCAGAAACACTAAGGGTGCCGCTACCCAGAATCCTGCCATCCGTGTAACTGTAGTTGCCGTTGTTGTCTGTTCGAGCTGGATTGTAGACATACATGGTCCATCTGCTGTTGATAAGGTCGGCATACAAAATGGCCGCTTGACCCACCCCGGTCAGTGATGGCGGTGGACCGTCACTAATGGTGAAGCTGATCATCTCAATCCTCTTGCTGCCAATCCCCGTCACCTTGGCACTAATTGACACCGTCTGAGCACTGGTATCATGGGTCATGTCCAAAGAGTCGAAATACGCCCCAAAGGTGCCATACTCAAAGTGAAAGCCAGGCATCTGCCCGCTGGGAATTAGCGTTTCAATCGTGCCATTACGATCCGCATCTCCTGCCTGGAAGCGATAGCAGCCGGGAGGAGTTTGGGCGTTGAGGCTGGGTTGTAGGCTCAGCACTAGCATCCCTAGCGCAGCAGATAAATAGAACCAAATCCGGCCAAAAACTCTCATCTCACGAACTCCCGCAGGCGTCGCAAGGCTTCGCAGTGGCGAAAGAGGGCCATCTTCAGATAGCAAAGAAGGAGATTGCGTGCTAGGAAAAATCAAAATGAAAATATGAATTATATCCAATATTATGGTTATTATGGTAACAAACAAGAAAAATATGAATTATTATTATGGCTGTGTTAATCTTTCTGGGCGATCGCCCTTCCGATTGAGGTAACCAACCTAAATTTCACCCTCTCGAGAGCCATATTACAAACTCACTTCACTTCCGGAATCACGGCAACAGGAAGAAGCCACGGAAGGGGCTGAGTAGCTTCTCGTTGGTCAGGTTCTCTCCGCTGGCATCATCTTGACGCTGCCATTGGGTCGGGCTCAGGAAGAGGCTGTCATAACCGGTCTGGGTGGCATCACTGTCTGCCTTCCAGAGGCGCAGGCGGGTCGCGCTCGTCGCACGTGTGCTGGCTCG
>JAIXOU010000133.1 GCA_027486585.1 Verrucomicrobiaceae bacterium
CGCGGCACCGCCAAAACGGGCCGTTATTTCATTCCATGAGCGACCTCATCCCGACACCCCCAACTGGAGTTTTGACCGTGTGGTGGATTACGTGGCGACTTTCATCAAAGGTATCGCGGCATAAGGGGCGACTGCGGACGCGGTGCAGAGTTGCTGATTCCACTTGGCAATAACTTATCCGTGTGCAGCGTCAGGCCATGCTTGAATCTCGACAAACTCCTTTGGCTTCGCGGATGGTTTTTGCCTGGCGGGTGATGATGTTCTTTGGGCTGGCCCTGGGAGTCATCGGGGTGGCTTTGGGCATTGGGGTTCTGGGGTATCATTACATCGCCGGGTTTGCGTGGGTGGACTCAATCCTGAATGCCTCCATGATCCTGGGTGGCATGGGGCCGATGGGGGAGCTGAAGGGAGATGCGGCAAAGCTCTTCGCCAGTGCGTATGCTTTATTCAGCGGTCTGATCTTCATCTCGGTGACGGGCATCATGCTGGCACCTGTGGCGCATCGAGCGCTGCATGTGTTTCATCTCGATAACAACGATCACGAACCTTCATGAAGGTTGTCAGTCATCATGCACGGAATCAAAAAACAGCATTTACCCGAAAAACTCTGTCTGCACTGCCAGCGGCCCTTTGTTTGGCGAAAAAAATGGGCGCGCGATTGGGAGTCGGTCCGTTATTGCAGTGATGCCTGTCGTCGCGGCAAGGTGCCAACCCAATCATGATCACGCTTCAGCTCCTACACGCCATCACCACCTGGGTACTCTGTGGTCTGATCTGGACGATTCAAGTGGTGCATTATCCGCTCTTTGAAGACGTGGGGCATGAGAATTTCAGTGCCTTTCACGGACGCCACATGTGGCTGATCACCTGGATCGTGGCACCCTTGATGTTTCTGGAGGTGGGCAGCGCTGGGCTGCTGCTTTTGTGGGGAGAGCGCTCATGGCTCTTCCTGCTGAGCCTAGCGGCGTTAGCGGTCGTGTGGCTTTCGACAGCGATCTATCAGGTGCCGATGCATGATCAACTGGTGCGCGGCTACAATGCGGAGATCATCCGCAGGCTGGTGCTGACAAATTGGTGGCGCACTCTGGCCTGGACCATCCGTGGCCTTTGTCTGGCTGCAATGCTGCATGCGCTGCTGACAAAATTTTAACCCCCACGATTCATGCCTTCTTTCTTTCATGCCAGTACACCTGTCGCAGCCAGTGCTGAGCAGCTCTTTGCCTTTCACAGTGATCCCAACAATCTAACCGTGGTCATGCCACCGATGCTCAAACTGGTAAGCCTGACCACTGATGGTCCCGCGCTGGAGGGTCGGATGATCGAGCTGCATGTACGTGACTGGTGGGTCATTCCCATGCATTGGACCTGCCGCTGGAAGACCGTGCAGGCTCCGCATCTGCTGGTGGATGAAATCGTGCAGGGACCGTTTCCCTTATTTGAGCATGAGCACCGTTTTGAGCCAGCGGGCAAGGGTGGCTGCGTGATGCATGACAGCGTCACTTATGAGTTTGGCCATGGCTGGTGGGGCAAGCTTATCTCTGAAACGGCTGTGCGCTGGTATCTGACTTTACTGTTTAAGTTTCGCCACCAACGGACGCGGCAATGGGCGACCCGATCTGGACAATCGAAGGGATAAAGAAACACTTGCCGTTGCTGTTTGAACGATTTGAGTCGTGCTGCCTTCTTTTTTATGCACGAGTACGCTTGGTTCCACATCGACAATGAGTCCGAAATAGCCTCCCCCGCACTGCTACTCTATGAGGAGCGGATCGAGCATAACTTGCGGTTGATGATCCAAATCGCGGGAGATGTGCGTCGCCTGAGGCCGCATGTGAAGACGCATAAACTGCTACCGTTGGTTCAGCGTCAAATCGAGCTGGGCATCACCAAGTTTAAATGCAGCACCATCGCTGAAGTCGAGATGTGTGCCATGGCGGGTGCTGCGGATGTGCTTCTAGCCATGCCCTGCGTCGGGCCCAATGGTCATCGTCTGGCAAAGCTGGCGCAGGCCTACCCTGAGACGCAGTTTTCAGGCATTGCCGATGACGAGGAAACGATTCGAACGCTGGCTTCAGCGGCCCAGCAGCTTGGGGTGAATTTAGGCGTCTTTTTAGAGATAGACTGTGGGATGGGCCGCACTGGAATCAGACCTGGAGAAGCCGCCGCTTATCTGGTGCATGTGATCAAAGACACCCCACGTCTGCTTTTCCAAGGACTGCATGCTTATGATGGACACATCCACGAGGCTGATCTTGCCATCCGGCAGGAGCAGTGTGCGTCTGCGTTTGCACCGATCCTAGATTTCAAAAAGAGACTCGAAGGCGAAGGTGTCATCATCAAAGAATTCCTGACTGGAGGCTCGCCCACGTTTGGCATTCATGCGGGTCATGCGGAGCGCACGCTCAGTCCTGGCACCACCGTGCTGTGGGATTTTGGTTATGGGGATAAATTCCCCGACCTGCCATTTTTACCTGCTGCTGTGCTCCTAGCACGAGTGATTAGTAAACCGGGTTCGAATCGATTGACGTTGGATCTTGGCCATAAATCCGTGGCTCCCGAGAATCCGCATCCGCGTGTCCGCTTTGAGGAGTTGCCGGAGGCCACCGTGCTGATGCAAAGCGAGGAGCATTTGGTGCTGGAGACGGATCGCGCCCATGAATTCCTTGTCGGTCAGGCCTTGCATGGCATTCCTCGGCATGTTTGCCCATCGGTGTCGATGCATGGAGAAGCGGTGCTGATTCAAAACAGGCAGGCCACAGCCTTTTGGCCCGTCACGGCAAGGAACCGCAAGATCACGATTTGAAGCTCGTTTCACCTCTCCTCATGAAGACCCTCACACGCCGCCGCGCACTCAAGACTCTCTTTTGCTCCAGTGCCGCCATGGCCCTGAATCTCCAGCCTCGGCGGGCTTTCGCAGAGGCTTCCCAGGGTGGATTGAATTTTCTGGCCATTGGCGACTTCGGCAGCGGTGCAAAGGATCAAAAGAACGTCGCTCAGGCCATGCAGGATTATGCCGCCAAAACTGGACTCAAGCCTGACGCCCTGTTTTTCATTGGCGATAACTTCTACGGCCCAGCGAATCCCCTGCCAAAGGTCAAAGGCAAAACCGTCAAAGGTGAGGCAGCCCCCTTCACGCCAGAATCCAAGCGCTGGAAGACGGATATCGAGGAGATGTATCCAGCGAGTGCCTTTCCTTGCCCTCAATACGCCGTGCTGGGCAATCATGACTACCACGACAACGAAGGTGGCGAGAAAACTCAGCTCGCTTATGCCAAGCAAGCCGGCATCCGCTGGCAGATGCCGAACAAGTGGTATCGACAAGATCTCGGCGGCCTGATCACCCTCCTGTTTGTGGATACAAATCTGCCAGATGTCAGCGGCAAAGACAACGCGACGAAGAAATACACCCGCGCCTCCCTGACCCAGGAAGAGGAGAAAGCGCAGCTCGATTGGCTCAAGGCTGAACTAGCCAAACCGCGTGCAGCTTTCACGCTCGTCGTCGGACATCATCCGCTCTACTCCAATGGTGATCACGGCGACACCAAGCCGCTCATCGATCAGTGGGACAGTCTCTTCCAGGAGCAAAAGGTCCATGCTTACCTTTGCGGACACGATCATGATCTTCAGCATTTAGAGCTGGAAGGCAAATTCACCTCCCACATCCTCTCCGGTGGTGGCGGAGCCAAGACCCGCAAACTGGAACATCCCGAGCGCACCATGCCTTATGGCAAAGACGTCCACGGCTTTACCCACATCACAGTTCAGCCGGATGCCCTGACCTTTGCCCATCATGGTGTGGACGGCGCATTGCTGCATCAGTTCACGAAGCGTGTGGATGGGAAAGTGGCGATCAAGGCGTAACCAAATTTTGGTTATTCCACATCATAGTGCTTTTCACTCATGGATTTGTCGTGGTCATAGACCTGCTCTTTCATGAGCTTGCCTTTTTTGGACCAGTAACGATTCAGGCCGTGGCGCTGGCCATTTTCAAAATGGGTTTCGGTAGAAAGTTGCCCATTGTCCCACCACTCTTTGATGACGCCATGCAGACGACCTTCTTTAAAGGTGTATTCGCTTTTGGGTTGGCCGTTTTTATGGCTCTCGCGTGCTAGTCCATTGTAGGGTTTACCATCGAGAAAATAGACATCGTCTTGCCACTTCAGTTCTTTGTAGGTGACAGGGCGTTCGGGTTCGGCGGCAAATGTCGTTAAGCAGGAGCAAAGAAGGATGAGGGCAAAGAGAGGCTTCATGGCCAGAATTTGAGACATGCTGAAGAACTCTGCAATGCTGGGGTTAGACGGCGCGTTTAGTTTTCCCTCCCACCATGCTCAAAATCACCTCACTGCTTCTCCTCGCTACAGGACTGACTGCTCACGCCGAACTCCGACTCCCTGCCATCATTGGTGACAACATGGTGCTCCAGCAAAAGCAGAGCAATCCCATCTGGGGCTGGGATAACCCTGGCACCGAAGTGAAAGTGACCCTGGGAAGTCAGAGCAAAACCGCTCAAGCCGATGCCAAGGGCAAGTGGACGATCAAACTTGATCCCCTCCCAGCCAGCGCAGTCCAAGCCGTCATGACCATCCAAGGAACGACGAAGCGCGAGCTGAAAAACATCCTCGTGGGTGAAGTCTGGGTCTGCTCCGGTCAGTCAAACATGGGCTTCAACCTGAACAGTGTCTGGGATGCTGATCTGGACATTGCCACGGCCAAATATCCACAGATCCGCCTGATCTCCGTACCACAAGTCGGCACACAAGAACTGCAGGACGATTTCAAAGGCCAATGGGAAGAGTGTTCTCCGAAGACAGCGGGCTCCTTTAGCGCCGTAGGGTATCATTATGGACGTGTGCTTCACGAGATGCTCGGCGTGCCCGTTGGCCTGATCGACAATGCTTGGGGTGGTTCGTCCTGCGAGGCCTGGGTGCGCCGGGACGTGCTGGAAAAAGACGCACGCTTTAAAGCCATGATCGAAAAATGGAAGCAGACTGAGGCAACTTACACGGACGCCATTTTTGAAAAGCAAAAGGCCGAGCATCAAGCCAAAGTGGATGCCTGGGCCATCGCACGCAAGGAAGCCCTTAAAGCCGGAAAACCCCTGCCAGCCAATCTCCCGCGTGCCCCACAGAATGCGCTGCGCGGCCAGCATCGCCCAGGTAACTTGTATGCCGGCTGTCTGCACCCCATCCTTGGCTATGGTATCAAAGGAGCCATCTGGTATCAGGGAGAGAGCAATGCCAGCCGTGCGTATGAGTACAGCTATCTTTTCCCACTCATGATTACCCATTGGCGCAGCGAGTGGAAGCAAGGAGACTTTCCTTTTTACTGGGTGCAGCTGGCCGACTTCAAGCCCGAACAGGCCGAACCTGGTGATAGCGACTGGGCTGAGCTACGTGAAAGCCAGACCAAAAGTATCCGCAAGCTGGCCAATGCCGGTCAGTGTGTGATCACGGATTTGGGTGAGGCCAATGACATTCACCCCAAAAACAAGCGTGACGTGGCCGAGCGCTTAGCACGATGGGCCTTGGCCAAAGACTACGGTATGAAATTGGTATATCGCAGTCCTGAGCTGAAGGAGTCGAAATTTGAAGGTGGCAAGGCTCTACTGACCTTCGACTTTGCCCCCCAAGGCCTGCGCACGATTGATGTGGATGAGGTGAAAGGCTTCGCCCTTTGTGGAGCCGATCAAAAATGGGTCTGGGCTAAAGCCAGCATCCTCGGTGGATCGAAGAAAGGCACGAATCAGATCGAGGTCAGCAGCCCGCAGGTGCCACAGCCAGTGGCGGTGCGTTACGCCTGGAGCGATAACCCAATCTGCAATGTCTTCTCCGCTGAGGGCCTGCCGGTGACACCTTTCCGCACGGATGACTTTCCAATGATCACCAACCCAGCCAACCCAAATGGCATCGAAGGTCAAGCCGCCAAACGTCAGGAAGAAATCAAGGCGACCCTGAAAAAGCGTCAGGAAGATCTTAAGAAAGGCAAATTGCAGCAGGGCAAAGCCGCAGCGCCCAAAAAGGCTGCCTGAAAATACTTGGGGTTTGTGAACAGGACGTTTCAACGCTGCGCTCGACAATTCGGTCTGTCTCGCTTACAAAAGCCACCCCATGTTTCCAATCGTCCGATATCGCCCCATCCTACTGACCGCCCTGCTCTGGCTTGCGGCTCTAGGCTGTGCACCTGCGCAGTGGCTCGTCTATGAGCTGACCTTCACGCAGGAAGAGGAATCCGTGAATTTCAGCTGCTATAAAAGTGCTTATTTGATCGTGCCGGCTCAGGGTGGCCAATCCACCATGATACTGACCACTGAAGAGGGCGGCAGCTACTACGCCGTGGCCGAAAGCAGCGCGAAGTACTTTGTGGCAGCGAACGCCACCAGCCGGAAGGCGGTTTTTTCAGCCGCATCCATGTCGGGAAACTCCCAGGCACTCTACACCGCCGCCGGTCATCTGAATCGCTCTCTGCTCTTAGAAACTCCCAGCGGCATGACCACGCTGCGTGTCGCAGAGGCCTTGGATGGTCGTTTGCTGGCAGCGGACGATGAATCAGACAAGGGGCCATCTGCCGACGGGTCTTATGGGATGGTTGGCAGCGCCTTCATCACTGGGATGCTAAGAGAGGATCTCACGGCTCAGGCCACGCTGAACTTCACCATCTTAAACGGTGCCACGAGTTACATCATTGAGCTTTTAGAAAAATATGGTTACACGCCCGACGTGGGCTCTGTCCCAATCCAGCCAGAGGTCACTGTGGAAGACGAATCCATGATCGATGCCAGCCTCTTCCCGCCGCTGCCTGCTGAGGCAAAATCTGAGAATAACTGATGAAAAACGTCCGCCAAGCTCTTGTCCAATGTCTGGAGGCCTCTGGCGGCACTGGCATTCCCCTGCCCGTGGCGACTCCCAGTTCCTCTATCGTCAGTCAGCTGCTGGATTTAGGCACTTTGGATGAGGAGGCCTTTCTTTCTCAGCTAGCCGTACGCATGGGCCTGGGCTTCGTGTCTATGCCAGTGCCCGACTCTGCGGATGCTCCTGAATTGAAGCGCTTGCTGCCGCCCCGTGTGGCTTTGAAGCATCGTTTGTTGCCGCTGAAGATCGAAGAAATCGAAGGGCAGGCCAAAAAACTCATCGTGGCAGGCTTTGACCCCTTCGACCTCATCGGCAGGCAAGCCGTGGCACGCGAAGTGGACGTGGCCGTGCGCTGGGAGATCGCCCCGAGGAAACGCATGCTCAATGCCATGCGTGATTTCTATGGCGTCGGTGCTGATACCTTTGAAGAGATCCTCAAAGGACGTGATGTGGACGGGGCCGACCTGGAACAGCGCGATGAAGCTAACATCATCGATGCCGATGACGAAGAAGCTTCCGTCGTGAAGTTCGTGAACACGGTGATTCGTGAAGCTCTGGAGCAGCATGCGACGGATATTCATGTGGAGCCGATGGAAGAAAAACTGCGCATGAGGTACCGCATCGACGGTCGCCTGCGTGAGGTGCCAGTGCCAGAAAACATCAAAGCTCTCCAACAGTCTGTGATCGCCCGTCTGAAGGTCATGGCCAAGCTCGACATCGCCGAGCGTCGCCTGCCGCAAGATGGTCGTATCAGCCTTCAAATCGCCGGCCAGTTCATTGATGTTCGTGTGGCAACGATCCCCTCGGTAGAAGGTGAAAGCGTCAGCCTTCGTCTTTTGGGACAGGAAAAATTCAATCTCGAAAAACTCCGTATCGAGCCTGATCTGCGCGAGGAGATTGAGGCACTACTCAAAAAGCCCAACGGCATCATCCTCGTCACCGGCCCAACGGGCTCCGGTAAATCGACGACGCTCTACACTTTCCTCAGTCAGCTGAATGTCGAGCATCGGCGCATCGTCACCATTGAAGATCCGGTCGAAAACAAGCTTCCGGGCGTGGTCCAGATCGCCGTGCGACCTGAGATTGATCTCACCTTTGCCACCGGTCTGCGCAGCATTCTTCGTGGTGATCCAAACGTCGTCATGATTGGGGAAATGCGTGACCTTGAGACCGCTGAAATCGCCATCCGCGCCGCTTTGACCGGACACTTGGTTTTCAGCACCCTGCACACCAATGACGCCATTGGTGGCATCATGCGTCTGGTGGACATGGGCGTGGAACCCTTCCTCGTTTCCAGTTCCGTGCGCGCTTTCATTGCTCAACGGCTGGTGCGTGTTCTCTGCCCAGATTGCAAGCAGCCGGAACCTGATGCCGCGACCAAATTGCGTGACCTCCAATACACAGGTCCGATTAACACCACGGTTTACCGCGCTAAAGAAGGCGGGTGCGAATCCTGCCGCGCGACTGGTTATAGAGGTCGTATGTCAATTTACGAACTCGTACGCCTGACCCCTGCCATGGGCGAGTTAGTCACGCATAAAGCCAGCTCTGGTGACTTAATGAAGCAGGCCTACAAAGACGGTTACCGACCCATGCGCGAGTATGGAGTGCGCAAGGTCTTAGCGGGTCACACCACGATTGAGGAAGTCATTAGTGTGACCGTGGCAGAGTAAACCAGATTTTGATTTCTCATGCCCACCTTCACCTACCAAGCCACCGATGCCACTGGGCGTGATGTCTCAGGCACCATCGAAGCGGCGGACCGTCCATCAGCGGTGCGGCAGCTGGGTGGCAAAGGCTTGCAGCCTTTTAAAGTCGTGGAAGGAGCTGGAAAAGCCGCCGCTAAAGTAGGAACTAAAGCGGCCCCGAATACGAAGGGTAAAACCGCCGCCCAAATCGAAGAAAGCACGGGTCCGATCAAGATCAGCAGCTCCCAGCTCCAACTTTTCACCGAAGAACTCGCCGAGCTACTCGAAGCCGGCATGAGGCTGGAGCAAGCGCTCAAGCTCATGGAAGGCAAGGGCACCGGTGGCTCCCATAGTCGTATTGCCTCTCGTCTCGGTAATCTCATCCGCGAAGGTCACCCCTTCAGCAGCGCCCTGCGCCAGGCATCACCCTCCTTTGGTGAGCTGTATTGCGCTGTCGCCGCCGCGGGCGAGGCAGGCGGATCCTTGGGCGAGTCGATGAAGAGGCAAAGTCAGTATTTGAGCAAAGTGCGTGAAATGAAAAGCCAAGTGGCTGTAGCTCTGATCTATCCTGGCTTTCTTGCGGTATCAGCAGTTGGGGTCACCATCCTTTTCACCACCTTCCTCATCCCACGACTCAGCATCATGATGTCGCGAATGAAAGGTGGGGTCCCCAAGGGCATCCAGATTGTGATGGCAGTCTCGGATTTCATGAAAAATTACTGGTGGCTGGTGCTTGCCGGAATGGGACTGGCCGCCCTGGGTTTCTGGGTCTGGAGTGGTTCCAAAGCAGGCCGCCCACTCTGGGACCGATTCAAGCTGAAGATGCCCTTTGTCGGCAATGTGCTGACAGCCAACTTCCACTCGCAATTTTTGGAAACATTAGCTTCACTCACAGGCGGCGGATTGCCTTTGCTGAAGGGACTGGAGTTAGCTTCTCGCATTTCATCCAATCAGTATGTGGAGCAGCAGCTTGTTCATGTGATCTCCAGCGTCCGAGATGGTGCCTCTCTCTCTCGTGGATTGGAGAAAACAGCTCTGTTTCCTCAGCGATTGCTGGAAATGGTGCGCATCGGCGAACACACAGGAGATCTGAGTGGCACCCTACGCCGCACGGCTGACCGCTGCGGTCGGGATCTGAGCAAAAGCCTAGAAAAAGTCATGGCTCTGTTACAGCCTGTGATTATTTTAGTCATGGCTGCCCTTGTTGGAGTGATGGCTTACATGATGATTTCCGTCATCTTCCAAACTGTTTCAGCCCTCAAATCTCGCGGTCACTAAATAAATCTTCCTTTCCGTTTGGCTAAAGCCGAACACAATTTGACTTTCGCGTTCCAAAACCTTTGCCAATCCATCCATTTCTCTATGAAAGCTAACCTGCCTATCCTCCGTCACGCCAGAGCTGCCTTCACGCTCATGGAAATGATGCTTGTACTTGCCATCATTGCACTACTCATCGCCATCGGGGCCGTGACTCTGGGTGAAGTGGACGAAAATGCTAAATTCACCGCTGCGGAAGCTCAGATGAGCACACTTAGAGCTGCTATCAGTCAGTATAAGACACTGAACCGCACTCTTCCTGGTAATTTGGATGCCCTTGTCAATCCCCCAGGAAATGCCCGTGTGAAGAGAAAGCTCGTGAAAGAAGAGGCCATCATGGATCCATGGAACAACAAATATGTTCTCCGTAGCCCAGGAAAAAATGGTGCCTCTTATGATATTTATTCCATCGGCCCTGATAAAAAAGAGGGTTCTGATGACGATGTCGTCAGTCAATGAAGACCTAAACCCGGAGGGGTAACTTTGTCATGAAACGGTTATCCCCATGCTATCGCGCCGCAGGCTTCTCGCTTTTTGAGATCGTCGTTGTCATGAGCATCATGGTGCTGATCATCGGCATTGGTTACGCCAGCTTCAGTGATATGACCTCAGAGGATCCCTTTGAGAAGCCCACGCAGACGCTAGCGCAAATGTCCAAATATGCCCTGAACACCGCTGTGATCCAGCATCGGGGCATGTTGATTGGCTTTGATAAGACGGGCTTTGGGGTGGTCGGCTCCTCAACTGAAGGAATGAGTAACTACGCACTGCCTGCGGATATGAAAATGCTGATCAAACATTGGGGAGACAAAGGTTTCCAAAAAGCGGAAGGCCAAGTCTGGCATTTTGGCGAACAGGGTGTCTGTGATTTCGTTACCGTGCGTTTTGAGATGAAGGATGGGAGCAGCCATGAGGTCAAATTTCATCCTCTGACCGGAGGTATCACCGAATGACTATTTCCTATCACAAAAAGTCTTCCGGCATGACCCTATTGGAGGTCGTTTTGGCTCTTGCTGTCTTTAGCATTGCCGCGCTTGCCCTAGTGGGAACGATGAATCAAATCGCTGAAGCTGCCACAGAATCCCAAACCATCTTGGAAATCGAGCAAACACTGGAGTCTCTGGTTGATGAATATGGCAAGATGCCGCAGATGCGGAACCTAGAAGAGGACATCAAACCTGGATCTGACGGTGTGGCCTATCGTGTGAAAGTAGAACAGGTCAAAGACTTGCGAAATCAAGACGGACAATTTCTTCAGGACATGTTTAGAATTCAAGCCTTCGCACGCTGGGATGATGGCGGTGGTGTCATTGAACTGGAAGCCGATAGCATGCGCTATGCGGGGGCTTTTCTACCGATCAATTAGCAGATACTATGAAACTCGATTCTGCTAACTCACAGCCACTCAGCTTACTCAGTCGAAGACCAGCAGCCTTATCCAATGCAGCCTTCACATTGCTGGAGATGTTGGTAGCTCTATCCGCATTTGTCATGCTGATGGGTGGTATCTTTGCCATTGCTCAGGGCACCATGGAATTGGGCAATGACATGGGCCTGGCTCAGGATCGCTCTCAAATCAGGCAAAATTTTGTCGAGTTCCTGCGCCGCTCCTTTCGCAATTTACCAGGAGATGCTGAGGTGCGCCTGAGCGTGCAAGCCAAAGGCAGCAGCTATGTCCCGACGCTGAACTTTGTCAATGGCGGCAGCTCCTTTACACCGGGGGTTTCATTGGCTCCAGACACGAGCGTCGAACTCTTTGCCGATGAACGTCCCGGTGGCTATTTAAGGGTGACTCTGCGGGTCTTGGATCAAAAGCAAACTCAGGCCGTGCGCTCCAATCAAAAGGTCAGTTACCGCCGCGATCAGATCACTCTGCCATTGCTAGACAATGTGAGTCGGTTCGAATGGCGTTTCTTTGATACCACGACCAATCGCTGGGAGAATAACTGGAAGCAGGGTGAGCGCCGCCCCATTCTTGCGGAGATGAACTTGCAGCTTGATGATGGCTTTGAGACGCGCGCCGTTTTTTGGATTCCGCCAATTGTGCGTAATGCGATACAAAGCGGAGGATTACCGGGATTTCCAAATCAGCCAAATGTTTTGAATCCTGATGGGACGCCGCAGCTTAACCCAGATGGATCTCCTGCGGCTAATCCCGGCGCTGTATCGCCAGGCGTGAACGCTCCAAACCTTTCACCTCAACAATGATTCCCCCAATCCAGCGTCGCGACTCCGGTGCAGCCTTATTGGCTGTTCTTTGGGTCATTGCGCTGCTGATTGGCTTGGTGGCTGGTGTTTCACTGTTGCTCACTCAAGACTTGGATGCCTCAGCTGCGCGGCGGCAGATTTTCCGCTCTCGAATGATGGCTGAAGGAGCCCTGGCGATTGCCATGAATCCGGGCATTACCAAGCCGGATGATCCACTTCTACGGCGCCAGATCAGTGACGACGAGCAGTATGAAGTTCTGATGACCGGTGAAGATGGCTTTATCAATCCGAATGTCCTCCTGCAAAGAGAAGACCGCGAAACCTTTCGGCGTATCTTTCGCTACTGGGGCATGACATTGCCGCAGGCGGATAAGCTCATCGATGCCTTGGTTGACTGGGTGGATCAGGATGATTTTAAGCGCATCAATGGCGCCGAGAAGAAGGATTATGGCAACAACGGCATGCCCTTTAATCGCCCGTTTCGTTCCATTGAAGAAATGGCGCTGGTGCGTGGCATGCAGGAAGTAGAACAGGCCTATCCCGAGTGGCGGACTTGGTTCAGCGTTTATGCAAGCGGCGTTCTGGATGTAAATGAGGCGCGGCCCGAGGTTGTTTCAGCTCTAACAGGAGCCAATATCCGCTTGGCCCAAAATCTGCGAAACACTCGTCTTGGCCGAGACGGCATGCTCAACACGAAAGACGATGCCCCGATGCCAGACCTCACCAGCGCCTTGGCGATTTTAGGAATACCAGCGGGCAATCCGGGCGCGCTAGCGAACATTCTCTCTGTGAGTAGCGCTACAAAACGACTCGTTGTGCGAGTTCAAGTGGGTGATCTCAAGCGTGAGTTATCGGCAGTGGTTCGTGGAGCTATCGGCCAGGGAGCCACGGCCATTCTCTGGATGAGTGAGGCCAATCCCATCAGCGATACCACAGAGGCACCCGTTGCAGGTGGACGTGTCACTCGGTGATCTTTACAGGTGTGCCGAGAGGTGCGTTGGCGTAAAACGTCTGGGCCATGTTGGCTGGTAAGCGAATGCAGCCGTGGGAGTCGGCATAGCCGGGCATATAACCTTGATGCATTCCAACTCCGCCAGTAATGCGCATGAACCAATACATCTTAGCGCCATCGAACCTAGTTCCCGGCGGACGACGATCTTTGCGGTTGTCGATCTGGGTCATGACAATGCCGCCGTAGTCATTGATGTAGTCGCCATAAACCGAAGAAAGATGGTCGGCGTCCTTCTCAATGATGGTAAAGTTCCCTCGAGGTGTGGGGAAAGCCGGACTACCCGAGCAGATGGGGGATTCGCCGACCAATTGATTGCCTTTGTAGAAATAGGCCCATTGTTCACTGAGCACGAGATGAATGCGTGGTCGTCCTCTGACGCCATCACCCTGCCAGTAAGATCCATCCCCCAGCACGGACGTTTTGAGTTTCTGAAAATTTGGCACCTGGGGCATCTTCACCATGCCAAACGGTGCAAAGCGCCAGCGCTGGGGTGCCATTGCCACATACGAACCACCGCCGGGAGCCTGAGTTGTGTAATACGGATTGGTTCTGACGCAGCTGACCGCTGAATAAAGACAGACCAACCCAAGAAGTAGTCGAACGTGGAGAAACTTGAAGGAGCGTTGGTTCATGAAGGGAAGGCTTTAACTCAAGGCCGGTTTTTCGACAATGAATGAAATGATCAATTTCACTTGAGATCCAAAGCACAAAAGAGGCCCAAGAAGCGTCAAAATTGACACAATTCAGTCACAAACGCTCAATCTGGTGCTCGGAACGAAAAGACAATGGCGAGTGGACTAAAATTCGCGCGCCTTTTTGTTCTCCGTGAAACCTCACAAAAAACCCGCGTCTGATGAGTCTCAGACGCGGGTCCATGATGAAGGTGAACGTGGAGTTAAGCCTTATTTCTTCTTGGTTGCGGCTTCCGTGACTTTTTCAGCGGCCTTCTTTTTGGCTGAATCTGTGGCTTTCTTTTTTGCACCAGAAACGGTGGTCTTGGGCTTAGTCGCCGCAGGCTTGGTTGCTTCAGGGAAGCCCGCTTTGGCATGGGCGATGATTTCACCAAAAGTGACATCGCCGATGCCGTCCACTTTCAAGAGATCGATCGGATCAGCAAACGGACGTGCTTTTTTGACCGCTGCTGCGCGGGTCTCGCCGAGGCCAGGGAGTGTCTGCACGGCTTTGTCATCCCCTTTATTCAGGATGCTGAGTAATTCCGTGCGCTGACCTGCGGTTAAAGTTTTAGCGAGCGCTTGCGATTTAATGGATGGACCATCAGTAGCAGCTTCAGACTTGGCTTTGGCTGCTGTGGTGGTTTTTTTCTTGGCGGGCGTGTCTGCCGCAAGGAGAGGTGACACGATGCTCAGAGAGAGGAGGGCGATGAGGATGCGTTTCATAGAGTATGGGTTAGAAGCTAACCGTGATAGCATACGAGTACCTGTGATTTGGCAATCAGTAAAAACAAAAAATGCCATCAGGATTTCACCCCTAATGGCAATTCATTAAAAGATGAAGTCGCTTTTACTCAGCCTTCTTCTTACCCTTGCCCTTGCCTTTTGCGGGGGCTTTGGCAGCGGCACTGACTTTTTCACCTGGCTTAGGGAGGTTCGTTTTCACAGCTTCCCACGCAGGATTCAGTGTGGCCTCACGGATGGTGAGGTTACGAAAATCCACCGACTGACCGCCAACAGTGAAGCCTGGGGCCATTTTAGCTGAGTTAAAGAGGTCATTGCTCCCCCAAGCCACGAGGTCATCGACTTTACCGACCATGCTGTCTCCCACCATTTCCAGGCGGACTTTGTGCCAGGTGCCTGCTGTAAGCACGGCTGGGAAGCGTGCGAAAACGGCAGCCTTATCAGGACCTTCATGATCATTGTCGTCTTTTTGAATCGTCACTGATGACGGTGTGATCATGATGCGCGCCATGTGATCTTTGGTGGCATTGATGGAAAGGCTGGTGCTTCGTGCGCCTTCAAATTTGAATTCATACTCGATGACAAAGTCCTGAAGTTTATTCGGCAGACGAGTGACCGCACCGTGCTTGTCCTCAGCTATCTCAGAGCCACGCACGACGCCTTCGACGAGCTCCCATTTGCCTTTTGCAGCTTTCCACGGGGCTGCTGGGGCGGCATCAAGTTTACTTTCATAAATGATAGCACCCGGGATGGCTAGCAGAGCAGTGTCCGCAGCCGTGGCGGTGAGGCTCAGGGCTAAGAGAGAGGATAGAAAGAGGGTCTTTTTCATGGGCGAGGAGAAACGTGAAGGGCAGCGCTCTATTGCATTGATTTCATAGTGCTCGCTGCATCTGCGAGCCTGTCACTGAGGAAACTTTAAACTTTCCTCATGAAAAATGTCTTTTCCGTGAACAAAACGAGTCTAGTCTCAGACTAAGGTTAACCTCACTGTTATACTATGAAGACAATCGCACTCTCACTCCTTGCTGCTATCAGCATTTCCTCATGCGCCACTGGCCCTAACGCCCAGACCGGCTCAGTCATCGGTGCTCTCGGCGGCGCGGCCGTCGGCGGTATCATCGGTAATCAAAGCGGCCGCGGCCTCGAAGGCGCTCTCATCGGCGGCGGCATCGGTGCTCTCGGTGGCAATGCCATCGGCAATTCCCAAGATCAGCGGAATGCACAATACAACAATGGGTATCAAAACAACGGCTACTACCGCCAACAACAACGCCGCCCTGCTGGTTATTACCAGAATGGTCAGCCTTACTACTAGGATCTGACTCGTTAAGAGATTTCATCGAAGCGCGATCTGGTGACAGGTCGCGCTTTTTTGTTGGGTAGAACCGTGACATAGGTGCGGATGAGATTGTCTGAATTTGTTTTTGCCACCTGCCGCGCTGGATCTGAAAAGGCGCTGAAAAAAGAAGTGTCCCTGCAGCCGGGGAAGCTGCTGACGCCTGCGTTTATGCGCCCACAGCTGATCACCTGGAAGGTGCAGGCGGAGTTACCCACTGACTTTGTCTTTGATGCGCTCCTCGGTGTCGTTTGCGGTTGGTCCCTTGGCATGGCCCGCAGTGCTGAGGATGTGGCGGAGATTCTGAAGAAAGCCGATCTGAACGTGTGTGCCGTGCACGTTTTTCCTCGCTTGATCTCTGAAGATGGACTCACCCCTGACGAATGGGCTCCGGTGGATGCACTCGTGGATTCCTTGAACCAAGTCTGCCCCATCTCGTCGGAAAGTAGTTACGTTTTGGATGTGATTTTAGGCGAGGCTGGAGAGCCCTGGTTCATTGGCTGTCATCCTCAATCACCAGCCAGTCATCCAAGTGCAGGTGCCTTGCCAAGATTGACGATCCCCACCGAAGCGCCCTCAAGAGCTTGGCTAAAAATGGAGCAAAGTCTAGCTTGGCTAGGCTTGGACTCACCTGGCCTGCTGGCTGGTAAAAGTGCTTTAGAATTGGGAAGCGCTCCTGGTGGAGCTTCTTGGTCCCTTCTTCAGCGAGGCATGAAGGTGATCGGAGTCGATACAGGCGCGGTTGATGCCTGTGTGCAAAATCACCCCAACTATGACCACATCGGCCTACCAGCGAGCCAATTGCCCTTGGATTATCTGCCTGAAAAGATCGATCTCCTGGCCTGTGACATGAATCTAGCGCCAGACGTGGTGCTGAAATACTTGGAACCACTTTATCAGCATCTGAAGCCGCGCTGGCTGGTGCTTACCTTCAAAATGAATGATGCACGCGTGGAAGCTCTGATGCCTTACTTTATCCAGCAAGTACAGCGCTTTGCCTCAGGTCCGGTCTATGCCAAGCAACTCCACGCCAATCGACGTGAGGTCACATTGGTCTCTCAAGCAGCAGACGTTTAACCAAACAACTGAGCCAGCGGCTTGCCTTTGTCAGCAACCGTGAAAGGTCGCTTCGTGGGTGAGTAGAGTACCTGATCCAGCGGCAATCCAAGGGCATAACCAATGGTGGCGTTAAAATCAGGAATGGTGACAGGCTTATCGATAGCTTTGTCGCCCTTGGTATCGGTAGCGCCATAGACCTGACCACCGCGAATGCCGCCGCCAGCGAGCACGCAGCTAAAACCAGAGGGATGATGATCGCGGCCATCATTCACATTGATCTCTGGCGTGCGGCCAAATTCCGTGGCCAGCACGACGAGCGTCTCATTGAGCATGCCTCGGGATTCAAGATCTTGAAGAAGTGTGCTCAGAGCAGCGTCGAGTTCATCGCAAAGTTCTGGAACTCGTGTGAAGTTAGCATTGTGGGTATCCCAGCTGCCAAAGCTGACTTCCACATGGCGCACACCATGCTCGACGAGGCGACGAGCCAGCAGACAGCCCTGACCAAAGCGCTCACGTCCGTATTTTTCACGCAGGGCTGCAGGTTCAGCATCAAGGTCGAAGGCTTTTAACTCCTCACTTTTCATCATCTTCACCGCATCATCATACATGTCGCTGTAAGCACGCACATTTTTGACATCGTAGGTTTCAGCAAACTTTTGATCCAGTTGCTTGGCCACACCCAGACGATTGGTGAGGCGATCCTGGGTAAACCAAGAGTTCGGCGTCACATTGGAGATGCCGCTCTCTGGATCATTGATCATGAGTGGGGCAAACTTGGCTTCAAAAAAGCCAGCTCCTGGGTGCCGACTTTCATTGCCGATCATGACACTGCCCGGGAGCGTCGGATTGCCACGATTTTGGAACTTTTCTAGCCAGGCCCCCATGGAAGGATGGCGGATGCTGCTGCGCAGTGTGTAGCTAGTCCGCTGGAAATACTGCCCCTGCTCATGAGCCCCTTGGGTCGAGGACATGCTGCGGATAATGGCTAACTTATCAGCCTGACGAGCAACGAGCGGGAGATTTTCACTCAAGCGAATACCATCCACTTTTGTATTGATCGTTTTTGTCAGTCCCATCACTTCGGCATTATCAGGCTTGGGATCAAACGTGTCCAGATGACTCATGCCGCCATTCATGTACAAGTAGATGACATTGCGTGCTGTCGGCACCTGCTTTAGCGGAGAGGTGTTTTCACCAGGGATAGCCAGAGCCTTACCGGTCAGCTGGCTAGCTGCCGTGACGCCGAGAAGAGATTGCGCAGCTTTGGTGACGAAAACGCGGCGATTGAGGGGATCTGTGAAGGTGCTCATAAATGTCACCCCGAGAAACGATACTCCTTATCCTAACTTGCAGAAAAATTAGCTCTATTTCAGTGCCACAATCCTAGTCCTATCGGGTTCAGCAGAAGCGGCGGACTGATGGTCAATGGACCTGTCATTGATGCCTGCCAATAAAATCAGAATCGCACCATAAAGGATGAACATTCCAAAGGGTAAATATCTCATAAAAGGGAGCTCGTTAAAGACAAAGTAGGTTAGCGCTTGCGGCGGAAGATCGTGGCACAGATACCAAGAAGCATTAGCACTGCGCGAGTTGGCTCCGGCACGGCGGCGAAGGAAGCAGCAGTAACTGACAGGGTACCAAAAGTTTGCAGCTGGCTTAGATTCCATTCTAATCCAGTGGTTAAAGCGGGCAGTTCCATGAGTGAAGATTCAAAGGTGCCCGAGGGGGCATTTCCGCCTAGCGTCGTCCAATCAAACAAGCGCCAGCGGTCATTAGCTGCAAATCCAGTCATGGAGCTGCTAACTCGCAATTTCACGCCTGATTGGATATTGAAACTTCCGCCCGTTCGAAATAAGTCGGATGAAGAGACGATGCTGCTTTGATCACCGAGACCAGCGCCGGAGAAGAGATCAAACTCTAAAGTGCTGCCAGTTTCAAAGGTAGTCGTGATCGAGCCGCTAGCAGGCGTGAAAGTCAAAATCTTGCCTGAATCATCCCCAGACGAATTACCGACGCTGACCTTGGCCCCACTACCAACAGTGATGGCACCACCCGCAGCAGGAGAAACGAATCCGGTGCCAAGAATGACACTGCCAGTGTTGGCTTGCACATTTCCCGAACCCGTAGCGGAGCCAGTCGTGTTTGTGACTGCCAGCCTGCCTCCAGAATGTAAGGTGGTATTGCCGCTGTAAGTATTGCTATTCGACAAGGTCAATTGACCTGAGCCAGAACCGGAAACTGACAGAGGCCGTGCTGTGCCAGAGATCACACTGCTGATGACGATGTTACCAGAACCGTCTAGCAGCAGTCGATTGTCAGTCGAGTTGCCAAGGGCGACCTCCATCGTTTTGCCACTGCCAGTTTCGTTGTTTTGCAGGGTTAGCGTCGAACCACTAGCATTTCGTAAGACCACATTGCTCACGCTATTTAAGGTTGCTCCGTTGAGCGTCAAATTGCCACTTGTGCCGGAGCTATTTCCGATGGTCAGATTTCGTGTGCGTACCGAGGTGACTTCGATAGCTCCAATAGAAAGAGCCGAGGTTCCCATATTAATCCCCGATGTTGAAGCTGTTCCTGTGTTTTGAAACTGCGCAACGTTACTTGTTGTCCAAGCGCCTGATGCTGTACTCGGACTCCAATTCGCAGCGGTGTACCATGCCGTTGAGGCCCCCGTATTTCCCCAAGAGATCGTTTGTCCATGGATGTGGGAAAATCCTAATAGCGTGAGTGTCAGCATGGAGCTTCGGAGAACCGAGACTTTGCTTTTGAGCGCAACTGGAGAAACCTTGGGGGGAAAGGATGCTTTCATGCACCGCCACGAGTGGCCATAAATCCGCCGGCCTCAAATAACGGAAAGGTCACAAACACAAGCGGAGCTCGCGTGCCAAGTATTGACACCGCGCTAAAAGCTTGATCCAGAGATCAGTAGATTCTAAATCAAGAAAAGGGACGGCAACCAAAGTGTCAAACCTTTCACATTGGACAATGAAATCCTGCCTCCTGATTACTGCACAAAGTAAAACTGACGTGTGTTCAGAGCGGCCCAGAGCGCATCACCTTTACCAGTGGCGTCATTGGTCCCGACGATAGGCAGGAGCAGGGCTTTCTCATCAGCGCTGGCTTTGCGGCTAAAAAGACTGAGGTAAATCGTATCGATCGTCTGATCGGCAGATTTGCTGTTTTTCAGACTGCGTGAGATCAACGTATAAGGATTCAACAGCTGGGTGAAGGTCTTGCCATTCAGCAGCATGAGAGCTTGGCCAACCGTAGCATCCTCGTTGGCGTTTTGAACGAGTTCACGATCACTTTGACCAAACTCACGCAAGAAATGTCCATTCGGCGCAGGACTACGAACATCAGCCGCACGCATCATAATTTTGTCTCGCGTGCTTTCCCAAGCTTGTAAAAGTGCGATCTCTTTTTTGTCGTCGGCTTTGAGCTTTTCCGCATCTTTCTTCAAACGTGCTTTTTGAATTTCATTCAGGCGGGCACGCTGCTGCTTAGCCATCACGGCCAGCGCATCGTCGATTTTAAGGGCGGCACCTTCTTTACTTTGAATCACTTTAGCGATCTCAGCGGCAAACTCGGCATCTGTGACTTGCTCCTTGAGTTTTCCATCACGGGCCAGTTCAGCGAACTTCTTGAAACCCATGGAATAGATGATGTCCTCGGCTGCTTGATCAATCGCCTTCCGTTGATTGGAGACGACTTTCTTGGCGGCGCGGATGCCTGCTTCATCTTTATTCTTGGACGCTTCGGTGAGCTGTTCCTGAGCTTTGCGCACATCAGCTGAGAGCTGGCGCTGAGTCTGGGCCACTTTAGCGGCTCCGGCAGCCAGTTCTGCCGAGGTAAGGGCATTGAGAGAACGATCCAGCCATTCGACCTGACGAATGGTAATATCCCGATCAATCTGGGAGTCCATGCTCGGCACGTCAGGAGATGGCTTGTAGAGCGTCACCATGCTGTCCCAAATTTGCTCTGAAGTCATGCGGCGCAGAAGCGGACCTGGGAAATGATAAACTTCACCCAATTGCACATCTTTCGGATGAGCCGCACGCTGGTAGGCAGCACTTTTGTAAATCATGCCCAGATAGGCTTTCATGTCATAGTTCATTTCCTTCATGGTGTTTTCCAGGAAGGTCATGAGCTGTGGATTGCTAGGAACAGTGGAATCCGTGATTTCATCAACAGGTTCAATCAAGCCCATGCCCATCACTTTTTTCCACAGGCGATTCGCGATCACCAAAGTGAAGCGTGGATTGTCTTTGGAAGCCATCCACTGCGCATAGGACTCGATCGGCTTGACGCCAGGCTTCACAATCTTGCCATCTTTTGAAAAAGAGGCTGGAATGGTTGGCTCGATCACCTGTTTAGGTTTCGCATCTGTGTATTGGTAATCATGCGGTAGCAGCAGCTTCTTGCTATCGGTCTGATCCAGCACCGTATTGTAGCGCAGTGGACGCAGAATTTCGCTCATGGCTTTGGACATATCTTTACGATCAAGTCCAGCGGGAAGCGGCGCAGCCATCACGGCTGCACCTTTTTTGTTTTTCTTGGAACTGCCGTAAAACGCCTGCGCCAAAAGAGGATTGGAAAGGCCATTGGTTCCCGTCATGCCATAGCTATGAGAGGCCATTTGGTAGTAGTCCATCTGTGTCCATTTATCGAAAGGATGGTTGTGACACTGTGCACACACCATGCTAGTGCCGAGAAAGACCTGTGTGGTGACGGCCATGTTATCCAGAGGCATGTTGTAATCGCGGATGTAAAAGCCGACAGCCCCATTCTCATAGGTCTTGCCATCGGCCGTCATCAGCTCGTGCACAATTTGGTCATAGGGCTTGTTTTTTACCAAAGCTTCACGCACCCAATTGGTGTAGGCAGCACCCGCAGGCTGGCTGTTGCCCATGGTAAGTTGTGATTTCACCCTCAGAATGTCATTCCAGTAGTTGGCAAAGTTTTGCACATAGCCGTCTGAGGCTAGCAAGGTGTCGATGAGCTTTCCGCGCTTATCGCTGTTGGTGTCAGCTAAAAATTCCGTGGTCTCCTTCAGGGACGGAATGCGTCCTGCGATGTCTAAGTAGATCCGGCGAACAAAAACCTCGTCACTGACAGGAGCGTGCGGCTGAATCTTTTCCTTCTCGAGCTTTGCCGATACAAGCTTATCGATCTGAGCTGCTTTTGCCTGAATATCTTCAAGCGAGACCGCGTGGACGCTGGTCAGGATAGAACAGGCAAGTAGGGCGACATGGAGTGATTTCATAAAGGCAGCGGGGGAAGCTCCCCCTGAAACGCCAGCCTTCAGTCACTCTTTCACCTCTATTTCAGGAAAAGATGACTGTATTTTTCGGGCCAATCCAAAGGCAAGCGCATGGGTTTACCCTGTGGCATCTGGACCAGAGCCAATGACTGGCGGCAGGTAATGAGCACCGTCTCTTCACCCACTCGGCGGACTTCAAAAGCCACCCAAAAGCGCACTCTTTCCACCCTTTCCAAGCGACCACTGATGATCAGCTCATCTCCGAGAGTTGCAGGTTTCCGATAATCGATCTCGGTTCTGACGACGACTGGATAAACCTGCGTTTTTGACATCTCCCGCAATTGCATCCCCAGCTTGGCTGCTAGCCGAGTCCGCGCCGTTTCGATCATGCGCAGATACGCAATGTTATGCACAACTCCGCCGATGTCAGTGTCGAAAAACATCACTTCTTCGCGGGTCTCAATGGTCGGGGTCTCTTCAGGCATCCATCAGGTATGGCAAGCCAGAGCTAATCTTGCAAACGTATCCTTCGCCGCTATCAAGACAAGACTTATGGAACTCGACCTCACCGGCCCCCTGCGCGAAGATGCTTACATGATTCTGTCGGGGCTCATCACGCCACGTCCGATTGCCCTGACGACGACGGTAGATCTGGAAGGACGCGTGAACGCGGCTCCCTTTAGTTTTTTTAACCTGCTCGGAGATAGTCCGCCCATCGTAGGGCTCTGTCCAGGAGATCGCGCTCCTGGCATCCCCAAAGACACGGCACGGAATATCCGCCTCACGCATGAGTTTGTGGTGAATCTCGTGGATCAGGCTTTGGCGGAGAAAATGAATCTCTGCTCAGCCGCTTTACCCCCAGGTGAAAATGAACTGCTCCGGGCAGGCCTTACCGCAGTGGCTAGCAGCATCGTGAAGCCACCACGCATCGCCGAGTCGCCAGTCAGCCTGGAATGCCGCAGTCACAGCATCATCGAAATCGGCGACAACCGCCTGATCATTGGTGAAGTCCTGCGTGTGCATGTAAAAGAGGGCATTTTAGACCCCGACACATGGCTGGTGAAGCCTGGCAGCTACCACCCGATTGGCCGGATGCAGTCCCCCAATTGGTATTGCCGGACAACGGATCTTTTTGAACTGAAACGTCCTCAATAAATCGACTTACTCGGCCTCAGCGCTGGTGACGAACCCCTGCTGACAAACCTGAACTCGTTTGCATGAACGAACATCGAATCGATGGCCTTCCACTTGCTGATTTAAGATAAACTACAGACTTGGCAAATGGCTCATAAATAGTAGTCTATGCCATATCAGTTCTTGAGCACGATCTCAGCACCCACGTCATCCAGGCCTTTCCGCCTTGGCTTGATCTGCCACCTGGATACATCGTGAATGACTGGATCGCATGGCAGAAGGGTAAACTCGTCGCCCATAAAATTCGCAAGGCTCCTTCACTACTGGATACTGCAATCAATCGCCTCGTAACACGTCGAGATACACTTTTTGCAGCGGATCACGAATGGCTTGAACTACTACGCACGCGCGACATTGCAGTCATTACAGGAATCCTCGAAGCGAACGATAGCGAGGGGCAGCGCTTACGATCCTCAACACCCTTTAGCAGCAAACCTTTCATAGAACCCGAAGAAGCGGAGGCCATTTATGAGAGCGCTCACCTTGGCTGACATACAGAAAGCAGAATGGTTTTTACATCGACGATGTCATTGCTGCCCCCTCCTCTGCAAGCCACCAGGCTGGCAGCAGCGTGTCACCATCCTCGAGCTGGCTTCAGGACTCCGCGGGCACTTCCTGGAGGCTCATGATATCGCTTATAACAAACTTTGGGCAGGCCGCCCAAAAGACATCGTCTGGGTCAGAGGCTTACTCGAAACGGGCATCATCCGCTTAGCTCGTTTGATCGAACTTCACGAGGGAAATCCCATCCCTGAGGAAGACCTTGCCAAAGTCCGCCGCTCCTTGGATCAGGTCGTTTTGCGAGCCCAGTAAATTAGGGGATTTGAACTCGCACAGGCATGAAGGGAATCCGATTCAAAAAATGATTCCCCTATTTGTCAGACAACCATTCTTCGGTCTATGTTGGCCCATGATGAAGTCATCCCTGCGCGCCTGCCTGTTTTGGTCCCTGCTCCCGCTGATCCTCGTCAGTTGTGGCCAGAAAGAAGGCTATGAGATTCGCGGCACTAAAGTGATCTGGAACAGTTGGCAAGGCGACGGACTATTTGGCAAGTGGTCGGAGGCGGAACTGACAAACGCCGCGGGCTTCCAGATTCTCCAGCCTCAAGGCTATGCAAAGAATGCCACAAGTGTCTATCATGCTGGCCGGCAGATAGCGGACTCAGATGCGGCGACGTTTCAAATCATCGGAAAATCGGGCGACCTAGCAAAGGATGCGAAGCACGTTTACACCGGCGGTGCGGTGATCCAAGGCGCGGACCCCGTCACCTTTGAATCTGCGGGCATGGAGGGACTAGGGCGGGATAAGACTGACTACTATCTCCTGACGGAGCCTCTGCATGTGCGCGACATGGCCAGCTTCAAGATTCTAGATGCCAATGTCTGTGGGAAGGAGCATCACATCTGGGCGCAGGATAAGCTCGACTACTATGTCGGCAAGCAGGCGACACCGATTGCTGAGAGCGCTACCTTTCAAGTGGTCCAGTCCTGGTATGCCAAGGATGCCAAACAGGTGTATTTCGGCAGTGCAGTCCTCGCCGGAGCCGACCCTGCCTCCTTCCAAGGCATCGGCGGCGAGTCAGGTGAGTTCGCCAAGGATGCCAAGCATGTTTACTGGCAAGGTCAGATCGTGGAAGGCTGCGATGCTACAACGTTTCAAGTGCTCAAACACCGCTTCGCCAAAGACAGCAAGCAGGCCTACTTCTGCTACGCCAGCGGCAGCCCGCCACTCGCCTTCCCTGACTCTGATGCCAAGACCTTTGAAGTGATCGGCCCCTCATCGCAAGGCTTCGGCTATGCTAAGGACGCAAAGCAGGTGTATTCAGGCGGCAACATCATCACCGGCGCTGATCCCGCGACCTTTGTCGTTGACCCCAGCGATCCCGAAAAAGCCTCTGACAAAAACCGCCATTATCACTCTGGCGAGCCCGTTCCATAAGCGCTTTGCGGCAGATAGCTGAATCAATGATTGCCCCGAATGACACAGGGGGAACGGCCTTTTGCATCACGGAGCAAGAACACCTCATAGTCATCTGAACTTGGCCTTACAGGCCATTACTGAAGGCTAGCACCTCTGAAACCGCGTATTGGGTCTGAATCAAATGTCCGTCACATGGCGAAGGTTATCCATGGCAGGTCCAAAACTCGCGCCAGCTTGTCGTTTATGAGATCTTGCTATTTTATGGTTTAACCAATTCTCTAGCTTCTCGACCTTCATAGATTCCAGCGTTTGGACCGCAGTAATTGTGAATACCTCGTTTCTGGATTGCGAGATCAAGCTTACCATTCCAGAATTCTATGGTCTCTTTTTTGCCTGGCACGAGATTATCTAAATCCTCCATAACCCAGACCTGAAGATAATAGATGCTACTCACATCTCCAGACAAAGCTTTAATCCGAGCTGCGCGGACATCATTGATATCAAAACCACCCTTATCAAGCGGTGGGTAAACCTTCATAGGTTTGGCGCAACTAGTAAAAAGTAGCAACCCGGAAGCAAAGAGCGTTATTATTCGTTCGATCATATGAAAATTCATTTTCTCCTCCCCCAAATGCGTTGATAGAATTCCTTGATTTTTTGGCCTGGAGATTTGAATGCCGTAAGACCCAGCCTTGTAGATGATCCATCGGCTTCAAATCTGTTGAACCCGCCTGGCTTGCTATAATCTGGCTTCCATTTTGACGTATCCGTTTCTGTTGGATCTGTAGGCGGCCCCACAAACTGCGTTCCATCAGAACTTGGCCACTGGAAGTTATCAGCCCCCGATTGCAGGCTTGCCAGTCAGAAGAGCCCACAATCGGGCGAATGGATTACTTGTGGGACCATTCCCATGTGCTTGTTCAGAGGGATGCCCTGTCATATTACCGACATTACACGAAGCAAATTCAGTTCTCATATAGTCGTCCCAACTTGTATGATTTGAGTCTGATTCGACTCGCGAATAGAGTTCCGAAAATAAGCTGATATTCATTTTATGACAGACTCAATCAGAACATGCGGTTCAACTTAGTCCAGAATTATCAGCCTGAGTCTGACCTATTTAGGCAAGACCAACTTCGTTTGAAGAGATAGGCCGAAGATGTGGCTCAGAGGACTTTGGATAACCAATAATTATCCTCACTCAGCCTCACCACCGGTGACGCGCATTTTCTGAAAGGGGACGCTTTCACAGACGGCTTGGATCATGTCCTGGAATTTGTAGCCGTTGCTTTTGGTTCGGCGGACAATTTCTTGGATAGCGGGTTTGTCGCTATAACCTAGTCCGCGACCGAGAGCATAGGTGAGTAGGTTTTCAGCCAGATTGCGAGTGAAGTCATCGGCCAGGTCGGTGGCTAGGAGGGCACGCAGTTCGGATAGGTCCTTAAATTGCTGGCCACGCACGAGCTGGCCGGAGGCGTCGATGGGGTGATTTTTTTCCTTCTCGCGATAGCGGCCAATGGCATCGAAATTCTCAAAGGCAAATCCCATGGGGTCAAGGAAGGCGTGGCAGCCAGCGCAGGAGCTATTGCTGCGATGCTCGGCAAACTGTTCCCGCAGGGTGAGATTGGATTTACGGACTTTGTTTTCATCCAGTGGCGGCACGCCGCCTGGGGCTGGGGGTGGCGGTGTTCCGAGGATGTTTTCTAGCAAGTACTTGCCGCGTTTAACCGGAGAGGTGCGCGTCTGTGTCGAGGTCAGGGTGAGAATGCTTCCCTGAGTGAGAATGCCACCGCGTGGTGTGCCTTGGAGAGAGACTTTTTGGAACTTGTCCCCCTTCACACCTTTGAGATCATAATACTTAGCCAGCTTGGCATCGACAAAGGTGTAGTCGGCATTGAGGAACTCGATGATCGATTTGTTTTCATGCAGAATGTGATCAAAGAACATCTCACTCTCCCGCTTCATGAGGCTGGCGATTCCTCCGCGCCACTCAGGGAAGCGGCGAGGATCAGGAGAGACGATATTCATGTCGCGCAGTTGCAGCCACTGGCCTGCAAAGCTTTCCTTCAAGGAAGAACTGCGCTCATCCTCAATCATCCTCCTGATCTCGGCGCTCAGATTTTTATGCAGTTCATTTTTTGCGGCCAACTCCAGCAACCGCGTATCTGGTGGTGCTGCCCAGAAGAAAAAAGACAGCCGATTGGCTAGGCTGAATTCATCGATATCGGAGATGCCATTGGAGGCAGTTCCTGTTGGTGTGGGTGAACCTCGGAAGAGAAACGTCGGCGACACGAGCATGCCTTCCAAAGTGAAGCGTAAAGAGCTCAGTGGGGACTCACCCTCTTTCAATGCTAGCGAGCTGAAAGCGATCCATTTGCTCTTTTCTTCATCCTTCATGGGGCGGCGGAAGAGCCGACTGCCCATCTTTTCCACTAAAGCTGGAAGGTCGCTGCCTTGAATGCCAGAGCCTTTTTCGAGGGGACCTTCAACATTCACTTCATGCAGCCAGAAGTTGCGATCTTGTTTGGTTTTTTCGTCGTAAAAATCGTTCAAGAAATGCACCTGCAATTCGTGCTTTCCTGCTGGCAGATCGGCTTCCACATGAAACAACTGAGGGGCTTGGTTTTTAGCGGTCACAGAAAACGCGCCGATGGTTTTGCCAGCGATGCGCATCTCCGTTTTAGCGGGCTCGTCCCCTGCTTGCTGGGCGCCTGCTTTCAGGGTGATTCGATATTTGCCAGCTTCTTGAATGTCGATGGCGTGTTTCACATAGCCGCTGCTCGGCAGGACAATGGTGCCGGTATCAATGGCTGAATCGCCTTCGCCTTTAAGGAAGTGCTCACCGGACAACTCCATGTTGGGCAGGCCGATGGGTTTGTTGCCTACCAGCCATTGTAAAAACTTGCTGCCGCGTGGTGCCAGCAGTCCATAAGGCCCCTGCACTTCGATTTTATCCAGAGCTACATTCCGATCGCGCTTATTTGGATCGGGGTTCATCGGGTCAGCGTGATCGTTGAGAAACGCCACACTGATCTTAGAGTCACCTCCGTTGAGCTGCACACTTTGCGTGATCTTCTGCCACGGCCCTTTATCATCTTTCCAGCGAGTGCGGATGTCAAAAGTGGAGATGTCTTTGCCGTTGATGCGTAGAGCGATTTTAGCCGACTCATTGCCTGATTCTGTGGCCGCGACATGGATGGTCAGGGCGTAGGTGCCACTGGCTGGCACGGTGACTTTAGTGGCGGCTTCAGCATCGCTGTGGAACCAGCGCACGCCTTCCCATTCCTTGGTTTCACCCTTTTGATTCCAGAACTTTTTAGCGCCGAGCTCGATGTCAGCATGCTCTGGCGTAGAAATGTTCATCGCGGCTTCAGCGACCTCTCGTGAGGTGCGCAGATACTTTTCCATCAACATGGGCGAGACACTCAACACGTCCCCGATGTTATCAAAGCCGTAGCCGGTATCGTCTGGCGGAAAGTCATTGGCAGGATTTGTGTACACGTAGAGGAGATTCCTCACCGTGTTATTGTATTCCGTACGATTCAGTCGCCGAGTGGTGACGTGGCCGGGGTCAGGCTTTGTTGGATCAAACCAAAAGACGGAATCATCGATCCAAGCCAACAGATCATCCCGCTCCTGCAGACTTGGTTTCTCTTTTTTCTCCGGCGGCATGACATGCGTCACGATCTGCTGCCGGACGTGGTCCCACATGACAAAATCTGCCCTGAGTGCCGCAAAGTCCGTGTGCTCATCAAACACAAAATTTCCCTTATCCACACCTTCGGAGTGACAATCAAAACAGTACTTTTCGAGGATCGGCTTGATCTTCTGATCAAAGGCAGCCTGACCACGTGTCGCCTGTGGATCAGCCGCGGTAGCAGCTAAACAAGGAAGCCAAAAAAAGAGAAAGTAGCGCAGGGGGGGCATGTGCAAGGAAGATTACGCTCGAAAGAGCACTTAGATTTCCACTGAATCTGCATTCGTCCAAGATAGCAGGCTCTTTAGCTGGAATACATCAGCCTTTGATGCTCCACCAGACGATGAGCCAAATGATGGCCATCAAGGGAATCACGAGACGTGCATCTGAAAGCCAACCGACACCGGCGGGCAGCCACCCAGGAGCATGAAGGGGAATGCGACAGGGGCTCCTCTGCCCACGTCTCGGCGTCGGTTGCACGCTTGTAGGTGGCTTAGATTGTGCGGGCCTAGGGTTTCTCTGGCGGCGCAGTTCGCCGTCATAAGCCGCCTTTTTTTGGGAGTCTGACAGCACCGCATAGGAGTCGTTGATGCGTTGCATTTTCCATTGTGACTGAGGGTTATCCCCAGCTGTATCGGGATGATGTTTCAACGAGAGCGCACGGTAACTGGCCCTGATGACCTCATCTGGGGCATCCTCCGTTACGTGTAAGTTCTCGTAGTGAGTCCTCATGGGGAATGACGGCTTCAATCAGCTTTCTCAGTCGTGCTTGCACTGACAAGCCTTTGCTCAAAAAGCCAACTGTGCAGCTCAGGCATGGGATAAACCAGTCCCGACAGGCTATGACCGACACCTGGAAACTCGGTGTATTTCATCAAAAGACCGCCTGCTGCTTTGACGGCTGCCACAGGAACGCGATCCCGCTCCACCGGCACCATGGGATCCTGGTCGCCGTGGAAAACCCACATGGGCACCTTTTTCAGCACCTCCGCTTTTTTCGGATCCCCACCGCCACACAGGGGCACGCCCGCCGCGAAGACGTTGGGATACTTGGCACACAGACTCCAGGTGCCAAAACCGCCCATGCTGCTGCCCGTCAAATAGAGACGCTTCAGGTCGATGGGAAGCTTGCTGGTCAGATCGGCAATGAGCGCCATGAGATTATCTGTAACCTGCTTATTCCAGCCAATGTCAGCATCTGGGCACTGCGGGGCAATCATGAAACAGGGATTCTTACCCTGATGTTCGGCATCGGTGAAAACACCCGTAGGACCACCCATTTGAGCTTGGTTATCCGTGCCACTTTGGCCTGAGCCATGCAGCCAGATCACCAAAGGATAGCGCTGAGTGCCATCCAGTTTGGGATTGCCAAAGATCTGATAATTCAGCCCCTGTTTGGAGACCGCTTTGACAAAAGTGCCGGTGATTTTTTCAGCATGCGGTCCTTTCGTCATGCCCTCGTCCAAGTTGCGCTCATGCACCAGTCCCGCGACGAACGCCTGATCCTCAGCACTGAATTTATCCAGCGGAACCTTCATGATCTGAAAGTCCGTCATGCGCTTGATCTTGATTTCCTGAGCATCGAACTCCAACAGCTCCGCCTTGAGTTCACGCCCATCGATGGATTTCCATGAACGGATGATCTTCACTTTATCCGCCGCCGTGATGACGCCACTTAGACAAACAGCAAGGATCAGACTGAAAAGGAATGTATTCGGGCGCATCAGATCAGAATAGGCGGCCTTTCACTTTTTCGGCAAGTGTATTCCTACTTCCGGTCAAGCCGTCTGGCATTCCTGCACATACTCCCTCACTGCGCGCAGAGTCTCGCCGGCCACGTCGGCTCTGGCTTTGGCAAAAGGAGGGCGAAACCATGGAAAGCTGCCGATCAGATCGTGTGTCACCAAAACTTGCCCATCAGTCTGTCTGCCAGCGCCAATCCCAATCGTGCTGGCTTTCACCCGACGGGTGATCTCTGCGGCCACTTCTGGGACCATGCTTTCTAAAACCATGGCCAGTGCGCCCACTTCATCCAGCGCGATGGCATCGGCGATCAGTTGTTCGACCTGGGCTGGCGTTTTACCTTTCTTTTTGTAGCCGCCCTCTTCCTTCACGCTCTGCGGCAACATGCCGATATGACCGATGAAGGGAATGCCTGCGGCGATGATGGCTTTGATCTGTGGGATGAAGCCAACTCCGCCTTCCAGCTTCACGGCATCTGCCCCAGCCGCGACCAGCCGCTGGGCATTGGCCAAGGCCTGCTCAGGAGTGTCGTAGCTATGTGAAGGCAAATCCGCAATCACAGGTGCACGCTTCACGGCACGGCGCACGGCCGCCGTGTGGTGCAGCATCATTTCCATCGTCACGCCCGTCGTATCCGGCAGGCCGAGCACGACCATGCCCAGGGAATCCCCCACAAGGAGCAGATCCACGCCGGCTTCATCAAGCAGACGCGCGGTCGGATAGTCGTAGGCCGTCAGGACTGCGATAGGCGGTCCGTGGATTTTACGCTCGGCGAGTTGAGACAAACGGGTAAGCATGGCAAATGAGAGGCTGGAAAGGGCTCTCATTCGCCGCTGCAAGGCACGAATGCAATGACGCTGTGAAAGCTCAGACTACTTGATTTTCTCAACAGGCACTTTCGCGACCAATTCCTTCAGCTCGCGGCCTGGCTTGAATTTCACAATGCAGCGTGCTGGGATCTTCACTTCACTGTTCGCCTGATTAGGATTACGACCAATTTTAGCCTTGGCTACCTTGACCTCAAAGGTGCCAAAGGTGCGGAAAGTGACATCGTTACCTTCGCCTAATCGCTTGGCGACGAGGTCGATAAAGGCTTCGACGACAAGTGAGACGTCGGCTTGAGTAAGTCCTGTCTGATCGCTGAGATCTGACACAATTTCGCGTTTGGTGATGCTGGCCATAATTCCGGGGGGGAGGAGTGTTAAGAAGTATTAAATGCCCGTGTCTTTCGAGTCTGCAAGCACTTCCTTAGAAGAAAACCCATCAGAAGCGTCAAAGTGGGTTGGGCGAAAGTCGCCACAAACTTCACTGGCGGTCTTGAAGTGCATCTTAGCGACGGTGGCTAAACCAGGCCGGCCAGCTTTGTCATAGATCTTTCGTGCATTCTCCTTGACGACACTAGACACACCCTTAGGCAGTTCGATATCAAATCGACTGCCGTTTTGGTCCAACCATTTCACGAAGGCATCTCGGGCCAATATGGAGGCTGCGGCCACAGCGGGATCACTCTCGGCTTTGGTTCTCTGAATGAGCTCAATCTGACAACCTTTGGCGCGAAGAGCGCGCTGCAACACCGCCGGATTGGCGAACTGGTCAGAGAGTGCTCTTGGACAGTCTGGCACCTTTTCAACAAGTGACTCAATGGATGTGGCGTGTCCCCAAGCTAGCAAGCGGTTCAAATTGCCAAATTTGCTGTATAACTCGTTGTATTTCGTGGGATTAATCTGCACGACTTCCCAGCGAAGTCCCGCTACGGAACGGATCGCTGCTGCTAATTGGCTGATTTTAGCGTCACTGCTGATTTTCTTACTATCCACGACGCCCAGTTCTCGCAGTTTCCGTGCCACATTCGCATCGACGTAAACGCCAGCAATGACTAGGGGGCCAAAGAAATCGCCTTTCCCGCTCTCATCCACCCCGATGTGGGGCTCGTACATTTCAGGGTGATGGACCTCTTCATATCCCAGCTCAGCCACGCCCAGGATCAGCGGTTCTAGGACATTGGTGACGAAATCCTCGGTTTCCTTCCCCTGCACCAGCACCTTCGGGCCTTTTTCATAAACCAGGACGTTCAGCTTATTTTTGGTAGCCGCATACAGACAGTAGGGCTTGGCTTCAAAGGTGTAACAACCATCCTGCAGCACGCTTTTGAGACGTGCCACCTGATCAGTCGTCAGCGGTTTTGTGTAAGTGGTGATCGCAGGCATGGCGGTAAATCAGGCGGCACGGCGAAAACGTGTGCAGACGATGCAGATTACCAGCCAACTGATGGCAAACCAGTCCCCGAACTGCGCATAAAGCGTCATCACCCCAGCACGCGGCACTTTCACCTCGCCAGGTAAGCAGCCTTCGATGAAGGTCGATCCTGTCGCTGGATCAGCCAGCTTTTGAGTGATTGTGCCCAGGGTATCAATGAAACACGTCACGCCCGTATTCGTGGCACGCACCATGGGACGGCGCAGCTCAATGGCACGGAATTTAGCATTCACTGTGTGCACCTCCGTCTGCTCACTTTGCAGAAACCAACCGTCATTGGTGATATTGACGATCATTTGTGGCCCTGGCCGGACAAAACGTCGAGCCAAGCGACCGACCGTATCTTCAAAGCAGATCAGTGGAATGATCTGCACCTCAGGCTTCGCCAGCTTCAGCGGCTCCGTGCTTGTGCCAGGGAAAAAGTCGCCTGGGAAAATACCTTTCAACCATGAAAAGGGTGGGATGCTACGCAGCGGCAGATATTCGCCAAACGGCACCAGGTGGACCTTGTGATGCTCCTGCCGATTCGCAAAGCTGCCTTTGAAAAGCACCGCTGACACATGACCGCCGACGCCAGGTTCATCGATCTCTGTGCCCGTCAGCAGACTGAAATCACCCGCTTTGAGCAGCTCATCAAAATAGCCCACATGATCTGGCAAATCATGCAGATGCACTGGCAGCGCACTTTCTGGCCAAATCACCAGATCCATCTCGCTCTTGGTATCGCGGGCCTCGGCGTAGAGCCGAGTGTAGTCCCTGAGTCGCTGATAAATTTGCGGCCCCATCTGACCTGACCAGGCATCCACCTGTGCTACATTGGGCTGCACCAGAGTCGTGCGCACCGTGATCGGATCTTTCAGCGGAGTCGTCACCGTCAGCACACCATAACCCGCCGCCGCCAGCAGCACCACCATGGCAGCGGTAAAGTCCAGCCGAGTGCGGCTCGTGCCCGTCCCCTGATAAAGATGCAGCATTCTGCGCAGAGCATTCCAGCCCGTGCAACTGATCAGCACCGGCAGAAAAGAAAGCCCCATCACGCCGACCAAATCCGCCGCCTGGATCAGCACCCGATTTTGATGCAGCGCCACGCCCAGACCATTCCAACCAAATCCCGTAAAAACCGTCGTGCTGCGCAACCACTCACAGGCCACCCAGGCACCCGAAGCTAGCAGTGCGCAGCGCAGAGATTCCCAGGTGCTCGTCTGCCAGTTTCCCTGAGTTAGCTTCTTTACATCAGGCCTCGCAAAACGCTGCACGAACCAGGTCCAAAGACCAAAATACAGTGCGCAAAACCCACTCAATCCGATCACCGCTCCCAGTCCCGTCAGCTCCGGCATGAAACCCGCCCAGCGATCATCCACCGCACCACCCAGCAGCACACGGGACGAGTGCCGAATCCAAAAAAGATTCGGGATGAAAAACGCCAGTCCCGCCAAATAACCCGCCCAGAAAGGCTTCTTCAGCCGATCCCCCGCCCAGATCACCGCCAGCAGCGGCCATAGCCAGATCCAGACCACCCACTCCTGATCCCAGCGCGGATACGCAAAGACAAGCAACCCACCACTCAGCAGTGATAGAGACTTCCAGGATTTCAGCAAAGACGACATGCCCCAGACATGGCAGACCTCTGCGGAGTGTCCATGATTTTTAGCGTCTTTCCCGTGACTTCCGAACCTAGAAAATGGCCCAGAAACAGTGACTACCGAAACTTGAGCCCACCGCTCAAGAGCGCAGCGCCGAGTTCCCAATGCTCTATCCTTTCCTGATCAGACAGAATCACTGTTTGCCATTTGGGGTTCATCGGTGACAAAGTCTGTCCTCCCATGTCGCGCACCTTGTCCATTTTGATCTTTGCGGTGATGACGGTATTTTTTGGCGGCTTTTTTTGTCTTTCCGATTTGGACGACGGTGAAGGTGGCTTTTGAAACCCCGAATCATGAGTTCACGCTGCAGTTCATTGGCGAGGTTTTTCAGAATCAGCTGTATCGTGAGGGGCTCTACAACTCGTTCACGATTGCTTTTTGGTCCACGCTGGGCTGCCTCATCATTGCAGTGCCGCTGGCTGTGCTGTTTGTGCGCTATGAGTTCCCAGGCAAGACGCTGCTCAATAGTCTGGTGCTGACACCCATGGTGCTGCCGCCGTTTGTGGGGGCGATTGGCGTGAAGGCCATGCTAGGACAAGCGGGAGCCCTGAATGCACTGCTCATGAATCTGGGACTGATGAGCCGAGATCATCCGGTGGATTGGTTGGGCGATGGCCAAATGCCGGGCATCGTGATCATGGAAGCCCTGCATCTGTATCCGATTCTTTATCTCAATGTGGCCGCTTCACTGGCCAATCTTGATCCTGCTTTGGAGGAGGCCGCGGCGAATCTGGGCTGCCCAGCTTGGCGGCGATTTTGGCGAATCACCTTTCCCCTCATCATGCCGGGAATCTTTGCAGGCGGCACCCTGGTTTTTATTTGGGCCTTCACCGAGTTAGGCGTGCCGCTGGTCTTTGATTTCGAACGTGTCACAGCCGTGCAGATTTTCCGTTCTCTGAATGATCTCAGCGACAATCCCTTCCCTTACGCGCTGGTCGTGGTGATGCTGGCTTTCAGCACACTGATTTATCTGCTCAGTAAAACGTTGTTTGGCGGCAGCAATGCGTCTGGTGGCGGCAGAGCCACGATGGCACGGGAGACGATCCTTTTGCACCCACTGCCAGGCTGGCTTTGCACAGCCGCCTTTGCCCTCATAACCTTCCTTGCCGTGATCCCGCATCTAGGCGTGGTGCTGCTGAGTTTGGCCAAAGACTGGTATGGCACGGTCATCCCGCATGATTACACGCTCAATCATTATCAGACGGCACTGGGCCATGAGCTCACGCTGAGCTCCATCACCAACAGCCTCAAATACTCAGGCATTGCACTGGTGGTGGCTCTGATCCTGGGCACGGGCGTGGCCTATGTGAATGTGCGGACTCGACTCTGGGGACGGCAAATTCTAGACATGATGGCCATGCTGCCCTTAGCCGTTCCTGGGGTGGTGATTGCCTTTGGTTATTTGGCCATGACGCGACCCGGACAGGCCTTTGATTGGCTCATTCTTGGCGAGGACCCACTCTTCATTCTCGTCATCGCCTATGCGGTGCGGCGCTTGCCTTATATCGTTCGCTCGGCCTCGGCTGGCTTTCAGCAGGTCAGCCCGGCGCTGGAGGAGGCGGCCCAAAGCCTGGGCGCTAGACCAGAACGCGCGCTTTGGCGGATCACGCTGCCGCTCATCGCACCCAATCTTCTCGCCGGTGGTCTGCTCGCCTTTGCCTTTGCCATGCTGGAGGTCAGCGACTCCATGATTCTGTCACAACAAGCCGCTCATTTTCCCATCACCAAAGCAATCTACTCGCTGATCCTGTCGCTGGGCAATGGTCCGCAGATTGCCTCAGCGCTAGGCGTCTGGGCCATGATCTTTCTCACCATCACCATTGTTGGCGCCAGCCTGCTGCTGGGGAAAAAACTCGGGGCGCTGTTTCGCTGAGGTCATATGCGCACTAGGCATCCGTCACTCAGATAGGCCTGCATGAACACCATCCTCACAGTCTATCTTTCCAGTTTATTCTGCTTCACCAGCCTATTTGGCCAAGAGCCACCACGAACCCTTGGCGTGCTGCTATTTCAAAGCTTTGAGATGCTGGATGCCTGTGGGCCTATGGAGATTTGGGGAAACCTGGATTCAAAAGTTAAACTCATCACCGTAGCCAAATCAGCGGGTCCTGTGGTAACGGCTCAAGGTGTTGCTCTTGTGGCACAAACGTCCCTCACTGACTGTCCCAAGCTCGATTTGCTTCTCGTCCCTGGAGGCAGAGGTGCCATTAAAGCACTCAAAGACCCCGAGATCATTGCTTGGCTGCGTGAGCGATCTGCGCAGGCAGAGATCACCATGTCCGTGTGTAATGGAGCCTCCATTCTCGCTGCGGCAGGCCTGCTGGACGGGCGTCCAGCCACGACCAACAAAGCCTATTGGAAACTCGCTACCAAGCCTGGCCCGAAGGTGAAATGGATCCCTCAGGCACGCTGGGTCGATGATGGAAACAGGGTCACTTCATCAGGAGTCTCGGCTGGGATCGACATGACCTTGCACGTCGTAGATCGCCTCTTCGGAGTTCAGACAGCCGAAGCGATGGCCAACGAAATCGAACATGAGTGGCATCGAGACTCCACCTGGGATCCCTTTGCGGCAAAGCATGAGGTGAAGTGAGTTCGATCAACCAAACAAACCCGTCAGTGGCTGGCCTTTATCGGCGACGGTGAAGGGGCGTTTGGAGGCGGAGAAAAGCACCTGATCGAGCGGAAGCCCGAGAGCATAACCGATGGTGGCGTTGAGGTCGGGGACGTTGACTTTGTTCTCGGTCACTTCGATGCCTTTGTCGGTCTTGCCATAAATCTGACCGCCCTGGATGCCGCCACCCCAAAGGGTCGAGCTGAAGGCCTTCGGGTAATGGTCACGACCTGAATTCTGATTGATCTTGGGTGTGCGTCCAAACTCGGAAGTGAGGACGACGAGCGTGTCTTTCAGCAGACCTCGACGCTCCAGATCTCCGAGCAAGGCACCCAGAGCTTTGTCCAGCTCAGCGATCTTTTCAGGAAGGCGGGCGTAGATGTCGTTGTGCATGTCCCAACCACCGAGGCTGACTTCAACAAAGCGCACGCCATGCTCGATCAAGCGACGAGCGAGCAAGCAGCCTTGGCCGAAATTGGTAGCACCGTATTCACTTTGCAGCTCGGCAGACTCCTGATTGAGATCAAAGGCGATGAGATCAGCACTTTTCATCACTTTAACAGCGTCTTTATAAACGTCTGAATAAGCACGGACAGCGCTGTGTTTGTAGGTCTCTTCAAAGCCTGCATTCAGCTTCGCAGAGAGTCCGAGACGATAGTCAAAATCGGTTTCACCCAGAGTTCCCAGACGCTTGCTGAATTGAAGTCCCGTGCTCGGATTGTTAAGCACGAGGGGCTGGAAGCTGGCCTCAAAGAAGCCGCCCCCTGGATGCTTGCTATCTCCCGAGATGACGACGGTGCCCGGCAGATCGGGATTACCCTTGCCTTGGAATTTCTGAAGCCAGGCACCCATGGTGGGATGGCGAGTCGCTCCGCGCATGGTGTAACCGGTATGCTGGTAGTAGTTCCCTTGTTCATGAGCCCCCTGGGTGCTGGTCATGCTATTGATGATGACACCATGATGCATGTGCTTGGCCACCGTCGGCAGGCCTTCACCGATTTGCACGCCATCGGCACTGGTAGGGATGCATTTCGTGTCGCCCATGGTATCAGCCCCTGGCACACAGCCAAAGGTATCCAGATGCGTCATGCCGCCAGACATGTACAAATAGATGACGTTGCGCGCAGTCGGCACTTGTTTGGCCTTGGAGCTACCTTCAAAGGCAGCATTCGCGCGCCCGCCAAGCATGGGCATTACAGAAACGCCAAGGCACGTTTTGGCGATGCCAAGAACAAAGTCGCGGCGGGAAGGTTCGTCGGCTGTGCGGAGAGCGGAGTTCATGATGGTGAGGCTTGGGGATTGAGTGAGACAGATCCGTCTGATCAGGCTGATAGGACCGATGTTACTGAATGAAGAGAAACTGGCTGCCCGTGATCAGAGCATGAGTGATGTCTGGAATGGCTTGATTGCCACGCTCACGGAGGACGGAATCAAGAGTCGCACTCTCCTGAGGCGTGGGTCGCCGACTGAGCAGGGCCTCATAGAGCAGCGCTACTTTGTGGTCAGGCTGACCCGCTTTCGCCAACTGCTGACTGAGCAATGAAATCGGGCTGGTCAGGCTTTCGGCGATGGGACCATTCAGGAGCGTCAAGGCTTGTGGCACCGAGGCATCTTCATTGGCATTGTCGATCACTTCTCGGTCACTCTGACCAAAAGTGCGCAGAATGTGGCCTGGTCGGGCTGGGCTAGGCAGTTCTGAGGCACGAGCAGCAACCATGTTGCTGGCAGCGGCATTTTTCAGGAGGTCTTTACGCTGCTCCTTAGACAGGTTGGCCAACGCAGCTTTGTCCATTTTAGGCTTCTTCATCTCCGGTTTCTTCTGGGGATTGTAGCCTTTGATCAGCGCTTCTGCGCGCTCTTCACCCACCAGGTTTTCCAGCAAATTATTATTCGTTTCACGGCGCAGTTTGTTAGCGGCATTGGCCAGCATTTTGGCATCCGCAGGTGAGGCGGTTCCTTGCTCTTTTTGTTCGGCAATCTTAGCGCGCAGTTCATCCAGCTTTTGATCATTGGCTTTTCGCTGCGCCATGCCTTCCTTCGCAGCGGCGATGATGCCTTCAGGACCTTTTTCTTTCATGGTGGTCAGGAAGAGTGATAAATCATTCATGTATTGGTGGAGACGTTGATTTTCATCATCCACAGCACCATCCAGATTCCCCTTGGTCAGGGTGATGAAGCTATCCCAAACCTGCTCCGCACTCATGCGGCGCAGCATCGGGCCGGTGAAGTGGGAAATCTCGCCCAAAGCAATCTCCTGGGTATCCGCAGCACGCTGATAAGCGTCTGTGTTGTAGAGCACGCGAAGGAAGGATTTCAGTGAATACTGCTTCTCAATCATGAGCTGGGTCAGGTATTCCATCAGCGCGGGATTCGATGGCACGGTCGAGTCGGTCATTTCATCCACCGGCTCAATCAACCCCAGACCAAAAACCTTCTTCCACATGCGATTGGCAATGACGGTGGTGAACCGTGGATTCTCAGGATTGGCCATCCAATCGGCAAAGGCTTGCACGCGAGTCTGGCCTTCCTTGGGCTTGGCGTCATGACCAAAGATCGCGCGGGCTTCAATCGTTTGGCCCGGCTTGCCATCGTCGTATTTGTAATCGTCTGGCAGCGCCGGCAGTTTGCCATCGTGATTGGTCACTGAGGTGTACCTGAGCGGCTTCATCACATCTCCCAAGGCTTTCCGAACCTGCTGCAGGTCTTCGTTCGAAGCTGAAGGCTTCTTGGCTTCTTCCTTCAGCTTGGCAATCTCTTCCGGATGGGCCTTAACGTAAGCCTTACGCTCCTTCGGTGACATCTTGGCCAGGAATTCAGGGAGCTGTTTACCAGCCTGGGGCTTTTTAGGAATCTTGATTTCGTTCGCGCCGCCGCCCTTGGTATCCATGCCATAAGTGAAGGCGGCCATGCCGTAGTAGTCCATCTGCGTCCATTTATCGAAGGGATGATTATGGCATTGCGCACAGACAATGCTGGTGCCCAAAAAGACCTGCACGGTGTAGGCCAAGTGATCCAGCTTGTTCTCATCCCGCTGATAAAAGCCAATGCTACCACTGTCCCAGACACCGCCTTCGGTCGTCAGCAGTTTTTTGACCAGCTGATCGTAAGGTGTGTTGGCTTTCAGTTCCTTCTTCATCCATTCCTCATAAGCCTCAGCCGTGATCTTCCCCTTGGTATTGTCCGTGAGGCGGAGCAGATCAGCGAAGTAGTTAAACATATGGCTTGTGTGACCATCACTGCCCAGAAGTGCATCGATCAACTTAGCCCGTTTTTGGGGATCATTGCTGCTGATGAAATCCTGCCGCTCCTCCACCGTCGGGATGCGTCCTGCGATATCGAGATACAATCGACGCACCAGCACATCATCCGAAGCTGGCGCATTGCCTTGGAGGCCATTTTTTTGCCAATCCGCCGCCAGTAGACTGTCAATCTTGGCGGCTTCCGGCAAAGCAGCAGCGTGCACAGCACAGGTGGTGAGGAGAAGAAGAGCGAGCGTTTTCATGGCACAAGACTGTTGAAGACTTTTTAACCACCCCCCGAAACGATGCGTTGCACTCAATCTTCTAGAAAAGTGAGAAAAACTATTTTGAAATCATTTTCATTTGGTCAGCTTTTGATTAGTCGCTTGGCCTCAAAAAGCTGTTTTCACGTGGTTCGAGTGCCTTTTATTTGTTTCAAAAAATGAATTAAACACCTTCCCCTAGCCTTGGGAATGTAGTAGGTTTATGCGGTTATCCTTTTCACTGCATGAACAAGCTTCTCACACTTTTCAGCTACGTTTTCATGGCGCTAACAGCGGTTACCCAGGCTCAGACTTCTGGCGTTTTGCGCGAAGTTTGGACTAACCTAGAGGGCAGCACAATTCCTGATCTCACGTTGGCAGATAACTTCCCGAGCACACCGGTGTTGAGGACCCTTGATGCCAGCTTCGCCTCTCCGGTGAACTGGGCAGAGCGTTATGGCATGCGGATGAGGGCTTTCCTGACCCCCACGGTCTCGGGCAACTACACTTTTTATGTCAGTGGTGACGACAACTGTGAGCTGTGGCTGAGCACAAATGACTCGGCGGCGAACAAGGTGCGCATCGCGACGCTGGCGGGCTTCTCAAACCCGCTGCAGTGGACGAAGTTTGCCTCGCAGAAGTCGGCGGAGATCGCACTGGTGGCAGGGCAGCGCTACTACATCGAGGCGATGGCGAAGGAAGGCTATGGCGGCGATCATCTCGAAGTCGGCTGGGCCACATCTCCCTCAGCGGCGGCGACGGTGATTCCTGGATCGGTGCTGACGCCGTTTGAAGTGCCTGCGGCGGCTCCGACGGGTGTCGTGGTGGAGGCGGGGAAAGTGGTGACACAACATGCGCCAAACTTTGTCGTGCTGGCCCAAGCTCAGGCGCTGAATGTGGCGGATGCGAACGTGACGCCTTCCGTCCAGTGGACGCAGGTCAGCGGCAGAGCGGCGGTGATTGCCACGCCCACACTGGCGACAACTCAAATCACGGTGCCTAGCGCTGGAACCTATGTTTTCCGTGCCACGGCAACTGTCGGAACCACCACGAGCAGCGATGACCTGACCGTCACGATCTCGCCGCCGCTGGCTCCTGACGCTGGCAAAGCATTGGCCGAGTATTGGTTCGGCATTGGTGGCACTTCGGTGGCTTCCATCAGTAACAGCCTGCATTACCCGAAGTATCCACAGGCGCATCGAATGGTCACGTCGCTGACTTCGAATGCCTCGCTGGCGGAGCAGTTCGGCGAGCGCACTCGTGGTTTTCTTTTGGTGCCCAAAACAGGCAGCTATCGCTTCTTCCTTTCGGCGAATGAGACGGCGGAGTTTCGCCTGAGCAGCGATGCTTCACCGGCAAATCTGGCTTTGCGTGCCTCAGTGACGGCGGCGGTGGGCGTGGGCAATTTTTCCACTCAAAGCACGCAGGCCAGTGCTGCGGTCACGCTGACGGCGGGTCAGAAGTATGCCTTTGAAATCCTGCGGAAGGATGAGTGGAGCTCTGACCACTGCACGCTGATGTGGCAGCAGCCGGGCGAGGACTTCATGAGCGAGATCACGAGCGAGTTCCTGGCTCCGCCTGCCGATGCAGCCGCCGTGGTGGCGAGTGCACAAGAGTTCAAACTGACGCAGGATTACAATCTCTTCGCCGGTCGTGATGCCACGCTCCATTGGCCGCGCAACACGCTGAACCTCTCCGCCTTTGAATCCCGCCGCATCTGGGGCAGCGACACGCCCGCGCGGCTTTGGACGATGGTCAGTGGCCCTGGCGCGGCGCTTTTCTCAGCGGCGGACAAGGCGCAAACACTCGTCACCTTCCCACGAGTCGGCGCCTACGTGCTGCGCTATGCAGTGACGACGACGAGCAACACGAGCACGGATGAAATCACCGTGCGGGTGGTGGATCCGATCAATGCCAATGTCGGCTGCCTGACGAGGCAGGTCTGGTGGAACCGCAGCCTAACAAACATCGCGCAACTGCGGGCTGATCCAAATTTCCCAAACAACCCAGACTTCTCTGACACGATCCCGGACCTGCGTCAGCCGCAAAGCTGGGCGGAACGCTACGCCACGCGGGTCACAGGCATCTTGAACGTGCCCGCAGGCGGCACGGCAGATGTGAACTATACCTTCTATGTTTCCGGCGATGATGAAGCGGAGTTCTCCATCAGCACGGACGCGACTCCGGCCAATCTGCGCAAGGTTTGCTTCACCACGAACGCCACCAGCCCCGAGCAATGGAATCGCGATGCCTCCCAGGCCTCGGCACCGATCCCGCTGAAGCCGGGAGGACGCTACTTCATCGAGCTCGTGCATAAGGAGATGTGGAGCGCGGATCACTTCGCCGTCGCTTGGTCGCCGGAGGGTGACAAGCTGCCGCAACTCATCACGGGCAGTTTCGTAGAGCCGACGCAAAAACTGGCCACCTTTGACAAAGACATGGCCTTCTACGCCAGTGCAGGAGCGGATCGCAACTACTGGTGGCCGCATGATCGCGTGCAGCTCGCCGGGAGGATGATCCAGGCCCTGAGCAGCACCGGCACCGCCACCGCGCTTTGGAAGCAAGTTTCCGGCCCCAAGGCGACGTTCCTCACGCCCACAAGCCCAACCAGCGATGTGCTCCTCTCGGCCATCGGAGCTTACATCTTTGAACTCGCCGTCACGGAAGGCGCCCGCACGAGCCGTGACACGGTGATGATCACAGTGAACAAGGCCTTCACCACCGGCACCGGAGCACTCACACGCTCTGTCTGGCTGGATGTGGAAGGGGGAACCCTGGCGAACCTTACGACCTACGATCCTCAGCTCGCCTATCCGCATTTTGAAGATCTGATCCCAGGCACGGAGCCGCCACGGAACTGGGCGGACTATTACGGCCAGCGTTTGAAAGGCACGCTCAGGGTTCCCATCGCAGGTCGCTACACCTTCTGGATCGCTTCGGACCATGCATCAGACTTCCAGATTGACCTGAAAGACACGCTGGGCATGCGCCGAGTTGCCTACCTGGACCATGAAGGTCATCAGCCGCGCACGTGGGATGATCATTCCGAGCAGAAATCCGCCGAAGTGGAACTGCAAGCAAACACGCCCTACCCTATCCAAATCCTGCACAAAGAGCGTGACGGTAGCGACCATGTCTCACTCGCTATGAGTGGTCCTGCGACCAATGGCCGTGAAAGTGTCTCACGCGCCTTCCTTACCCCGGATCATGCCGCTCCGGCCTTTAATCCTGAGATTACCGCCGCCGTCGGCAGTGACCGCACACTGCTTTGGCCGCAAAACCAAGTGGCCATCGCGGCACTGGTCTATGATTTGAATCAGGGCCCGCAGCCACTGAGCTACCAATGGAGCTGTAGCTCGACCAAAGTGACTTTTGACAAACCGAAAAGCCCCGTGGCGATGCTCACCTTTACCGGCCCGGGCATCTATGAAGTCAAGATGACCGCCACCGATGGCACAAACACCGCCAGCGACAGCCTCCTAATTACGGTGCAAAATCCACTCACACCCAAATCAGGGGGGCTGCTGCGTGAGGTCTGGACAGGCATCGGAGGCAGTGGCATCACCGATCTCACCAACGCCAAAGCTTACCAAGACGGCAAGCCGAGCTTTAAAGGCATCCTGCCCAATTTTGAAACACCGACAAACTGGGCAGACAATTACGGCCAGCGTCTCAGCGGCTACCTCCAGGTCCCTGTCGAGGGTGATTATGTATTCCTGATTGCCAGCGATGATCAGAGTGAACTCTGGCTAAACTCAACGGGGGAATCTCCCACTGGAATCAGTAAAGTTTGTTCGGCTCCGTGGGCGACAGGTCGCTACAACTGGACAGCCAATGCAGCGCAAAAATCCGCCCCAATTCGTCTGGTTCCAGGCAAGCGTTACTACCTCATGGCTTTGCAAAAGGAGGGTGGTGGAGATGATTACCTGGCCGTGGCCTATCGGCTGAGTTCACAGACCGATGCTCAGGCACAAGTGATTCCAGGCGTCTTACTCAGCCCACCCGACGGCATCACAGCCGAGCAGTTTGACACCGAGATGAGCGTGAAAGTGGGGCTTCCCCAGAGTGGTTATTGGCCCAAGGCGCGCTACACGCTCAGTGCTACGGCTATTGATCTGGTTCCTGGTCCACAAGCACTTGCTTACCGATGGAGCGTCGTCAGTGGACCCAATGGCAGCACCTTTGATACTCCCACGGCTATGAACACAGGGGTTGAGTTCACCACGGCAGGCACTTACCAACTGCAGATCACAGCCACCGATGGTAAAAACAGCCGCAGCGCGGCCACAAGCATCACCGTGTTCCCAGCACTCGGTGAGGGCACAGGCTCGATCCTAGCCGAAGTCTTCAAAGGCATCAGCGGCAGTTGGGTTACTGATCTCACCAAAAATGCCAAATACCCCAACAGCCCCGACGAACGTTATCAGCTGAAAAGCACAGAAATCCCAAGCAATGCTGGCGACAACTACGGCACACGAATCCGTGGCTATGTTTACCCGCCTGTCAGTGGTGTGTATCGTTTTAATCTTGCCTCAGACGAATGGAGTGAGGTCTATCTGAGCACAGACCGCACCCCTGAAAAAAAGGACCTACTCTGTTTCGTGCCAGCAGCCACGGACTATTATGAATGGCGAAAATTCCCCGATTACCAGCTCAGCCGTCCAGTCTCACTTGTCAAAGGTCAGAGCTACTACCTGGAAATTCGCTACAAGGAAAGTGGTTGGAGAGATCATCTGGCCCTAGCTTGGCTCTGCCCTGGAAAAACCAATTTTGAAGTTATCGACGGTGCGTTCTTGGCCCCACTGACCTTGGCTGACAAAGCCCCACCGACCATCACTCTGACCGGAGGCAATGCGATTACCGTGGGTGTCGGAGGCACCTTTGTGGACCCTGGTTTCTCGGCTGTTGACGGCATCGACGGCAATCTCAATAGCGCTGTCCGAGTCGAAGGCACGGTGGATACCGCCACCCCAGGCACCTACACCGTTCGATATGTCGTGACGGATCAATCCGGCAACCAAAGCGTGGTCGCCACTCGCCGAGTGACTGTCGCCGTCGCAGCCAATACAGCCCCGGTTTACCCAGCGGATACGAGTGGCAATCACAGCACCACCGCTTGGACAGCCCCAGCGACGATCAGTGACATCGACGCGTCAAGATTCCTCAAACAAGCCACTTTTGGCCCAAGCGAAGCAGACATCAATAAAGTGAAGCAAGTCGGTTTCTCCAAATGGATCGACGAGCAATTTGCTCTACCCATCAGCAGCCATGTGGAGCATCTGGATCGCATGGCGCTGTTTAAAGGCGCGCAGCAAAAGCTACTGGAACTCTCACGCACGGCCAACACACTTGGCCTACCAGGTACAGTGATGCCCATGGCGAACACACAGCTGAATACGGAAGACCGCCTCTACAGTTGGTGGACACTGGCGATGACCTCGCCGGACCAGCTCCGCCAGCGAGTCGCCCTCGCTTTGAGTGAAATTCTCGTCATCTCCGACCGCTCAGGCTCTGCGCTTAGAAATTATTCACGAGGCTGTACCAACTATTACGACCTGCTGGTGAAGTCCATCGTGCCTGGCAGACCCTATCGACAGCTTTTGGAAGAGGTCACCCTCAACCCCATCATGGGAACTTGGCTCACCATGATACGCAGTTCCAAAACAAAACCTGATGAAAACTATGCGCGAGAGATCATGCAGCTTTTTAGCATCGGTCTAGAGCATTTGAATAAGGACGGCACCTTCAAACGCAACCCTTCAGGCAATTCAATCCCGACCTACACCCAGGATGAGATCCGCGAGCTATCACGCGCCTTCACTGGCTGGACTTATGCAAACTCAGGCAACTTCACTTACACAAGTTCAGCCGATGTCATGAACGCCATGATGTCCTTTGAAGACCAGCATGATCGCGGTCAGAAAGTCATCGTCGGCGGTGCCACGGTACCCGCTGGACAAAACGCCCTGCAAGATATTCGCCGCTGCATGGACGTCCTTGCCGCGCACCCCAACGTCGGCCCATTCATGGCCGAGCGTCTCATTCAGCGCCTTGTCACCAGCAATCCAAGCCCTGCCTACATCTTCCGAGTTTCAAAAGTCTGGGATGACAATGGCAAAGGTGTCCGTGGTGACCTCTGCGCCGTGGTGAAATCCGTCCTGTTAGACCGAGAAGCCCGCACCCTAAGCACCACCGCAGACTCTGGAAAACTGAGCGAGCCGATGATCCGCCTGTCCCGCCTGATGCGTGCCTTTGGCAAAGCCCCAAGCAGCAACCCACCGCTGCTCGGACGCTACCTCATGTGGAATGCGATCGACGAAATCGGTCAATGGCCTATGCAGGCACCGACCGTGTTTAACTTCTTTAAACCCGATTACTCTCCCCCAGGCCCCGTTTTGGCCGCAGGCATCGTTTCTCCCGAGTTTGAAATCACCACAGAACTCACGGCCACAGACACCGCCAACTACCTTTTTGAAGGAGTCACCAATGGCTTCTACACAAACGCCAGCAGCCGAATCACGATGGATCTCAGCCCGTTGACTCAGCTCTGGAGCACGCCCGATGCACTCATGACAAAAATAGAAGTGCTCATCCTCGGCCGCCCGATGAGCGCCAGTCTGCGCACCAGTCTCATGAGCTTGCACACTCTCCACGCGACCAATGCCAACACGGGCATCAAAGTCATGCTCCAGCTTCTCACGGCCTCTCCCGAGTTCGTCATGGAAAAGTAACTTTTAGCCACTGATCCCGCCCCGAACATGAATGCTGAAAATCTCCCCTCTCTGCTCACACGCCGAAATTTCCTGGGCGGCAGTGCCTGCTCGGCAATGTCCACGACCTGCCTGCTGAATACGATCCTGACCCTACGGCATGTGAATGCTCAGGCCGCCGATGTCCTCGCGCCGGGCACGCCCTACAAAGCCATTGTCTGTGTCTTCCTCTACGGCGGTAATGACGCCAATAACCTTGTCATTCCCCGCGAAAGTAGCGCCCACGCCAAGTATGCCACCAGCCGCAGCGTGCTGACCATACCACAGGCCAATGTCCTTGCGCTGAACACACTGAATGATGATGGGCTCCAACTAGGACTGCACCCCTCCATGTCAGGGATGCGTGATCTCTACAATGCTGGCAAGGCCGCGCTCATGACCAATGTCGGCACGCTCATCGCTCCGGCCACGATGGCCGACTACCGCAACCGCACCGCGGCCATCCCCGAGAACCTTTTCTCGCACAGTGATCAGCAGATGCAGTGGCAGACGAGCGCCAGCACGATGAACGCTGCTTATAACCAAACCGGCTGGGGCGCGCGCATGGCGGAAGCCCTCGTCGGCACTCAACAGCGCACCTCGGTCTCGATGCTTGTTTCTCTGAGCGGCACCAACTTTTTCCAGGTCGGCAAAACCATGTTCCCCTTCCGTCCAGGTCCCGGTGGCACGCCCGTGTTTCGCTTGGGCCAAGGCACCAGCGCCCAAGATGTCACCCGCTACACGGCCTTTCGAAACATTCTCAATGCGGAATATGCCAATCTCATGGAAGACGCTTTTGCGGATCTCTCCAACAAGTCCATCATAGAAGCGGATACGATCAATACCGCGCTTGCTGGCACCTCGGCTTTCCCCACCATTCCAAACACTGGGCTCGGTGAGCAACTCCGCACCGTGGCCAAGATGATCCAAGCGCAGGGACCACTGGGCATCACGCGGCAAATCTTCTTTGTGGCGACAGGTGGATTTGACACCCATGGCCCGCAGCTTGCCGATCATGCCAACCTCCTCGGCGGTGTCAGCTCCGCGATGAAGGGCTTTCAAGATGCTTTGGAAACCATCAACATGGGAAACAGCGTCACCAGTTTTACCGCCAGTGATTTTAATCGAACCTATGACAGCAATGGTCGCGGCTCTGACCACGGTTGGGGCAGTCATCATCTCGTCATGGGCGGCGCACTCAATGGCCAAAAAGTCTATGGAGCCTTCCCAGACCCAGACATCAATCTGGCCGGACATCCGCTGAACACGGGACGCGGCAATTGGATCCCCACCACCAGCGTGGATCAATACGCCGCGACCATGGCCAAATGGTTCGGCCTCAGCAACACCCAGCTCCGTGATGTCTTCCCCAACCTCCAGAATTTCGACCCCGACCTCGGTTTCATGAAGGCGGCTTGACGAAACCTTGAAACTCACGTCATATCCCACATGAAAAACCTTCTTTCGCGCATCACCTCCTCGCCTGAGATTTGTCACGGAAAGCCTTGCATCCGTGGACTTCGCTACCCCATCGAGACACTGCTCGAACTATTGAGCAGTGGCATGACATATCGCGAGATTTTGGATGACTACGAAGACCTCGAGGAAGATGACCTGCGCGCTGCCATCGCCTGGGGAGCACGACTCGTTACCACCAAGCGCATCGAGGCATTGATGGCATGAAATTGATCGTGGATGCCCAGTTGCCCCGTCGGATCGCTCGAGCGCTCCAAACCTGGGGACACGATGCCATCCACACACTCGATCTCCCAGCCGGGAACACCACCAGCGACTTTCGGATTGCAAAGCTTGCAGATCAGGAAGGCCGTATCGTCATCACCAAGGACAGTGATTTTGTCGATAGCTTTCTCCTCCGAGCCGAGCCCGAGCGCCTGCTCCTGATCAGCACGGGCAACATCACCAACGATGAACTCCTGAGTCTTCTGTGCAAGAACCTGTCCGAGATCGAACGCATGTTCACACAAGGGGTTTTCGTCGAGATCAGCCGCCAGCACCTCACTCTGCATCAATGAGTCGAATCAAGCGCCTCCTCCGCCCGATCCTTTTCGGCCTCATCGTCCTGCTTGCCGTGCTCTTCGGGCTCATGCTGGGAAAAGGCGGTGGCATCGCCGAGCTGTGGACGGATGTGCAGAGCTTGTTTGGCCGTGAAAAATACCAACTCGACCCCAACGACCCCGTTTTGAAAGCCGGACTGCCGCGACCCGATCCCCTTGCAGGAATACCGAATGGGCCACTGAATGAGCTTTTAAGGCCCGATCTCACGCCTGAACAGCAGACCCAGATTGTCGGCCAGATGCTCATGGACTACTGGACAAACGTGCGCAGCCTACCCAATGGCACTTGGGAGGAAATCAGGGAGCAACTGGCGGGGAAAAACAAAAAAGATCTGGCTTTCGTTCCCAAGGAACATCCCGCCATGACGACCAACACGTTTCGCCGCAAACCGGACGAGCCGGGAATCCATCTGCATGTGATTTCCAGCAGTGGATGCGCCTTTCAGCTCATCTATGAAGGACCGGATAAACAGCCCTTCACAGACGATGATCAGATTCGCAATTACCCGCCAGATTTGGTCTTTAAATAACCTCAATAAACGTCCCGGCGATAGCGTTTGGCGTCCTTGAAAGCAGCCATGTAGGCGACGGCTTCTTCAGGGGTTTTACCACCTTCTTTTTCGATAATGCTGTGCAGAGCTTTGTCCACATCCACGGCCATGCGTGAGGCATCACCGCAAACATAAACGATGGCACCTTGCTCTAGCCAGGCGTAGATTTCAGCGCTGTTTTCCAGCAGTTTATGCTGAACGTAGATCTTCTCTGCCTGATCACGGCTCCAGGCTGTGGTGAGCTTGGCCAGAGTGCCGTCGGCTAGATAGGCTTCAAATTCATCTTTGTAGAAGAAGCAGGTCGCCTCATTCACCTCGCCAAAAAAGAGCCAAGCTTTACCTTTCGCCGCAGTGGCTTTCCGCTCCTCCAGGAAGGCGCGGAACGGGGCGATGCCAGTGCCTGGTCCGATCATGATGACTGGCGTCTCTTCCTGAGGCTCCGGAAGGCGGAAACCTTTGCCATGATTCACAAAGACGGGGATCAAGGTCTCTCCTACCGAGATGCGTTCGGCCAGGAAGGTCGAAGCCACACCACTACGTTCACGGCCATGGCTGGTGTACTTGACCGTTGCAATGGTCAGATGCACTTCCTTGGGATGCGCCTTCTGACTGCTGCTGATGGAGTAAAGACGGATGTTCAGCTTCTTTTGCGTGAGCATGAATTCCTGCGGCTCAAACTTCGCGGTCGGGTTTTCCAACAGCAGATCAATCACGAAGCGGCCCCAGAGATACTTTTTCAGCTCCTCTTTCTTCTCAGGTTCCAGCAATCCAGCCAGGGCGGTATTACCGCCTGTTTTTTCGATGATGGCCTTGATGAGTTTGTTGTCGATTTCTGTAATCAGCGTCGCCTCGATCAGAGCCTGACGAATGGGCACTTCAAGCGTGGTCTTTGGGTGCTTGACGATCTCGTCACCAGTGAAACCCAACGCCTTCAGCGTGTCATCGACCAGCACCGGATCATTCGTAGGCTGCACAGCTAAAGAATCGCCCGGCGTGTACTCCAGCTCCCCACCTTCGAGGTCGATCTCATAATGGCGGGTGTTTTTCGGTGCCCCCGCGCCTGATAGGTCATAGGCCTTCTTCACCTTGGCAATGAAGGGGTTTTTGACGTTGTAGACGGGCTTACCGGACTCTGGAGTGCTCATGGATGGATGGATTTAATGCTGAAAAAGGGCGTGCAGGCTAGGACAGGCCCCTGGGTTGTCAATGGCTAGGGCGGTATGAGAATAGCAACTCTCATGCCGCCCTAGCGTGGATTCTTCGCGAACTAGCAATCAGAACTGAAAACTGCCACCGACATAGAAATTCCGGCCGTAGGCTGGATCGATGCCATTGGAGGTCACACGCGTGTAGTAATCCTCATTGAAGACATTGTTCAGTCCAGCCATCAGCGTGAAGTTCTTTGTCACTGGCACCTCAGCCGTCAGATCCCAGGTCATGTAACTAGGAATATTAAAGTTTGAATTTGTGCTATCTTGGGCCTTCTGATCTGCCACGAAAGTGCCTAGAAAGGAGATTTTGACGCCCTTGAAGCCATAAATCAAACCCGTGCGCACTAGGTATTCAGGGGCAAATTGGGGGACTTCACCATCATTAGGTCCGCCATGCAGTTCGGCCTGCAGCAGAGTTGCATTAGCATAGACGCTGAAACTGCCAAAACGTTTGGCCAAGCTACTACCGCTAGCCGCATCATAGGCTCCGATCAGGTCCACCTGAGTCGCTCCATCCCAGCCATAGTTGATGCTACGGCCCGCGCTACCGAGAACGTTATTGCTGACGGCAAATCGATTATCCAGATCCACGAGGAAGAGACTGCTATCAAAAGTGAACCACTGACGCGGAGTGCCACGGAATCCAATTTCGTAATTCCACCCCAGACCTGGATCAGCATCTGTCGTGCTCGTGCCTGGCGTAGCGACGATTGATTCTGAAAAGATCGACGCCCGATAACTCTGCGACACATTGGCATAAAGTTGTAATTCCGAAGGCAGATCATAGGCAATGCCTAACCCAAAGAGTGGTTGCACATCATGTTTGGCATTTTGATCATAGTCTTCTTGAACTCCAGTCACTGCATTGAATTTCCTGGTTCCAACGCGCTGATTGATGCTCTCCAAACGCACCCCAGGCGTGACCGTCAAATTACCCCAGGTGAACTTGTTTTCCGCAAAAAAGGACGAATAGAACACATTTCGCTGAGAGGCACTCGTCGTGATTCCCTCACTGGCCCAGGCGGTTTGACCACGCTGATCTTTACGTGGTGAATCCAGCCAATAGAATTGCATTCCAGCAGCTAAAGTATGCTCACCACCTAACGCCTGCCAATCATGACGAATGCGCGGTTCGATCCCAAAAGAGTAAAACTGCTGTTGCTCAATGTTTGACTGCGTGCCTAGCGGAGTCACACCAAAAGCATCGCTGCCTTGTGCTCCAGAGAGACGTTGGCGGTGGCTGTAGCGATCATAAAAGCCACCCCAGGCCTTCACACTCATTTCTGTCGCACTGCTGAATTTATGCTGAAACTCAGCCGTGCCGACGTAACGGCGGAGGCGGAAAAAATCATACTGGCGAGTCGCACGATCTCGGTTCTTGGCATAATCGGCTACTGAGAGGCCCCCAGGCTCACCATTGTCCTGTTCATAGAGATCAACGCCTAAGATCCAGCGGGTGTCTGGGCTCACCTCATAGCTGACTTTAAAATGCCCGCCGTCCAAGCGGTAATCGCTGTTGGCACTGCGGAAGCCATTGGATTCACGGTGATTGTAGTAGCCGTAATAGCCCAATTTCCCCACCGTACCAGTTACAGCGGTGTAGTTAGAAAAGAGGTCATCGGTGCCATAAATGTTCTGCGTGCGGAAGGAGAATGGCGTGTTTCTATCTGGCATGTACGTGATGTAATTCAGAGCTCCCGCAGGCTGAGACCCATACATCAAACCAGCCCCACCACGAATGAACTCAATGCGGTCCACCGTATCCAGCGGCGGTGTGAAGTAAGCCTCAGGATAACCAAAGGGATCGGCATGAATCGGAATGCCATCTTTCAAGACCTGCATGAACTGGCTGCGATTCGGCGTGCCGATGCCACGATAGCCAATACTAACCAGTGGTGTTGATTCCTCAGAAATTTGGAGGCCCGGGGTTAAAGCTAAGGCTTGGCGATAATTATTGGCCTGCACTTTGGGCAGTGCATCGAGATCGATCACTGTCGCACGTTTACCTGCGAAAATCTTGGTGCCTTCCACGGGCAGCAGGAAGGGATTCTGCACAACGGAGTCGTTCTCGGACTCGCCATAGACGGTGATGGTCTTCAGCGTTTGAGTTTCAGTTGTTCCAGAGGCAGCCTCAACTGCGACCTCTTCTACTTGAACAACAGGTTCCTGAGCACTGACAGCCGCCGTCATCAAGGCAGCAAAATAAGGTAAATAGTAGCGTGGTTTCATGGGGGAAAGTTTCTTCTTGCGAGTGAGACACCGTCTCAACAGCATCTTACGATGGCTTATTGAGATTTAGATGCAACTAAAATCTGCGACTTTGTCGCAATAGCTGTTCATTAGTAGATGCAAGGTCGATGAAGACTAGGGCCTTCCTCACGTTTTAAAACCAATGCTGGAGGTTCAAGGACCAGCATCCCCGCCCAGGCGGCGCCCCCCACATTTTCAATTCTCAAAACGAGGGTAAATGCGACAGGCCAAACCACATTAACAACTGATCTTTGCGAATCGTCGTTTATGCTGCTTGGTAGAAGTAACCTTAGCTTCAAATGCTCTGTGAAAAACGGCCTCCTTATTTAGGCTAAAGCAACCCAGATACATCACGACAGCACCTCTAAAGAAATCCTCCTCATAGGCTGCCTTGGTGTCACGTCAGGTGCACAACGTTACGCTACAGAGGTTTGGAGTTCAGCACAGATGACTTTCAATTGACGCAAGAACCGCCTCTCTTGTGCTAATAAGATCACAATGCATTGATGTTGTTCCCAGATCTGCAAACCCTCACATTTAAGGAGGCGAGCCAGATCTCCAACCAAGGGCGAACTTCTCCAATCCAGAATTTTTGGTTGTTAATCAGCGTTAATTACGCATATTATCAGCGCATAATACGTTTCATATTAACGCTATTACTATGAACCACCTCGCTTCAGAAACACTTCAGAACGCCTTAAGCGCCCTCGCTGGCTTCCTCGAAGCTGATGACGCTGAGCTCGAAAGTTTAGTCGTCATCGGCGGCAGTGCATTGATCACTCTGGGCATCATCTCCCGCACTACCAAAGATGTGGACATCATGGCTGGGGTAGATCCAGAGCGCGGACTCGTGGACCCAAGGCCCCTGTCTGAGGCACTCAAAGCAGCGGCAGACAAAGTCGCACGAGAACTCCAGCTAGACCCGCATTGGCTAAATATTGGCCCTGCCGATCAAGTGCTAGCAGGCTTGCCTGAGGGCTTTCTTTCTCGGCTCACACGTCATGAATACGGCCCCTGCCTCACGATTTTCTACCTGGACCGGTTCGACCTCATCCACCTGAAGCTATTCGCCATCGTGGATCAGGGTGCCGGTCGCCATGTCAGAGACCTAGCGTCACTCCAGCCTACGGACGCTAAACTCATGCTTGCCGCTCGCTGGGTGCTCACTCAGGACGTTGCTTAAGTTTTTCCGCAAATCGTCCATAACACACTCATTTCACTCGGCTATGGACACCTTACTAAACGACTTTAGAAGCCGCTGCTTGGAGGCGATACTCGACCTAGTCTGGCGGCAGTGGTGCAGCCTCGGAGTCTCAGGTCATGCTCAACCTGCCAAACCAGAACACTTGATCGATCTGGAAGCACTGGTGCTTGTCACCACATCCATCGGGCGTCATGAACCGCGTCTGTTTGATGAGGCGTTCGACTGGTTGGCCTCCTATGGCTCTCTAATCAATCTGCAACGACTTACCAACCTCCAGAGCAGCCATCGATTAGGCGATGAGCCGGTGCTGCGATCTGTTGCCCAATGGCTGGCAGCAAAATCCACTCAACCGCGCTGGAGAGCCGCAGCCAAGATCAGGCCGGACTCAGAAGTAGGACCAGCCATGGCACCACTTTTCTTTGGCTTAAAAGGCCCAACTCCCACGCCGCCAGATGACATCTTCCGCTCGCAAGGTCTCGAACGCAGCGTTTTCCAGCCACGCGGCATGAGCCGTGCGCCCCAACCACTGCTGCCACCCAATCTCATGGCCTCTCTGAGAGCACTCATCGGCGTCAGCGCCCGTGTGGAGATCATTCTCTACCTCGCCGGTAGTCCATCTGCCGCCTATGCTGCTGAGATCGCCCGAGCCACGGGTTACGCCCCGCGCACCCTCCAAGCTGTGCTACAGGAGATGCTGCTTTCTGGCCACCTGCTCAGCTGGGAACCTGCCACACAACTGAAGAGAAAATCTGGCCGCAGTGGACACTGCCGGTATCACCTCCAGCCCACCGATTGGGCCTTCCTCACCTCAGGGAAACCCCTGCCCCGTTGGACTCCATGGGCAGCACTCTTCGCCGTCGCACGCAGCGTCCTAGCTGCCATTCCGGCTCCAGGGGAAAAGCCTCGCCATCACGTCGTGATCTCCTCTCAATTGCGTGACACGATTGCCGCACAAAGTCTCGCCCTTGCAGCCGCCGGCCTTCTCCCTGATCTCGACCTCCGCCCTGAAGCACCTAGCAGCGAACTCCTCCAAACCCTTGCCGAGCGCCTACCCGCGCTCCTCAGCAATCTGTAACAAGATCATCTTCAAGGAATAAGCCACCCCCATCACTCCTCCTCCATCAGCTTCACGGCGAGCTTACGCATCACGTGGCGCTGTTGGAGGTTGTCGGTGCGTTCGTAGGCTTCGTCGAGGTTTCGGAGCATGCGCAGGAGAATCTGATCGGTACTGGCAGGATGCCGGATAACGTCCTCCATGGCGGGATTCGCGGCAGGATGATGTTTGGCCACATCGGCCGCTAGCATGAAACGTCCGCGATTGAAGCAGTCCACTAACCAAGTGCGCCCTTCAATTTCAGTTCGGGCTAGAAAATGCCCTGGAAAATTACAGCCCTGAATATCGAGGCCAAAACGCTGACCGAGCAGCCGATAAAGGCAACTGAGGCTGATGGGATTTCCCAAACCGGTCTCGAGTACCCAGAAGAGATCACTGTTACTTGAGGTGTAGTAATCTTTGCTGTTCCCACGAAAGCGCACGGTGCCGTCACGCACGGCAAACAGCCACTCGCTCAGTTCACGGGCATCCATTTTCCCTGCATCGCGGAAGGCCTCTTCGGCTAGAGCGTCCAATCTCACGGCTAGATCACCGACTTGCGTACGCCATCCATGCAAATAAGCGGAAATTTGGGCCATGCCTTCCTCCAACTGAGCATGAGGATTGTCCAGCCAGCGCCAGCGCATCCAGGTCTCTTCCAGCTCGGCGCGGCGAGCGGGCTCTAGTAGGCGACCAAAGTGGCGCTCTTCATCCGCACTGAGTGGGCGGTTTAAATGTTGAAGCCGCTCCGGCAACTCGCGCCTCATGCTGCTGAGTTCACGCTGCACAGCCTCTTGCACCACCTTCGAATCATCGTCGAGGAGAGTTAGCAGGTGATCGATCTGCACTAAAGCTGACATGCTTCCTGTATTAGCAGAGTTTTCGCGTCTTAGCCAAGCCCGAAATAAAGTACCTTAGCGTTCTGGCAGATCGCCTTTCGTTAATCCATCACGGATAAGCTCTAGGCCATTGAGAACCGTTTCGCCTTCACGGGCAGTGAGTTTCACGGTGAGTATGCCGTCGGCAATTTGGATGTTGGGCAAAGTGCGGGTCGTGGCGATAAATTTGGCCGGCAAAGCGAGCTTGGCGAGTGCGGGTCTGTCCTGAATGGCAATGTCAAAGACGTGCTTGGCATCGTCGGGCGAGGCAAAGGTGAGGCGGACGGTGTAGGTGCCGGGTTTGAGGCCGGAGATCGTGGCAGAACGCAGAGCTTTGGCACCACTGGCGGCCACCCAGGGCCAGCCATGTCCGCCGTTCATCCAGATAGAGTGATGGTAGTAAAACTCGGGCTTCTCAGGCTCGGTTCTCACTTGAATTTCAGGCGAGGGGCCGCCGACATTCGGATAATCAAGCCAAAGGGTGCCATCGCGCGTTTTACGGTCGCCGGGAGCACCAAAATTAATGCCGAGACGCTCGATCTTGCCATTGAGGGCTGCAACAGGCACGGCACCCCAAGTGGCCCATTGCTCAAAAGGCTCCGGCATGGAGTAAAGCGCCAGAGCCATGGGCAGCGGGTAGCTGCAGGTGCAGCCTTCATAGAAATACGGAACATTTAAAATACCCCCGGCGGGCACAATGCTGTTCGTGCAACCGCTGCGCGGACCGCTGATGTGAATGGTGCCACTCTCGACCCGCTTGTCGTAAAACGCGGCAGTGCCACTTCGAAAAGTGAAGATGTTGCCGTAATCGAAACCACCGTCACAACCATAGCTTTTTGGGAAGACACGCGGCTCCTGCTCGCCAGTGAGCGGATTGGTGCGTAGGCCTGATTTGGGCTGATCGGGCGACCAATCGTTCTTCTGCGTCGACGGGCGATACTGCGCGGGCTGAATACTCTGCATATCGACGCTGCCAAACTTGGCGCGAAGCTCAGGAACTTCGTATTCATCCAGCACGCGACCGGTGTAGATGTCGCTAAACACAGGGGCGAGCAGCTTGTAATCGACTTTGCCTTTGCGGTTCGTGGCATCAAGCCAATCCTTATCCGCCGTGATCATGACGCCATCGACGACCTTTGGCTGTGGAGCGCGCTTGAAGTTGCTGAGCGCATCATCAAACCACAACACACCAAGAGGTGCCTGCACGAGTGGGTCTTCACTGGGTTTCCAGTCGGCGAGGTAGTTAGTAGAGTCAGTGAGCGGGCCGCGCGTATTCAGGAGTTTTCCTTCGAGGCTGACCAGCTTGCCGCCAAGAGGCCGCAGAGTGTCACCGATAGTTTTGGAGCCGATGATCAAATTCGCGAAGTAACGTGGTAGCTCAGACTTTGTCGGTAAAACGGCCACGCGTTCCCCATAGAAGGCTGTTTTGGCGAGGCGGGCTTTCAAGGCGATGTCGTCGCTCAGCACGATGAGATGAAACTGGCTCAGAGTGAGCAACGACTCCATAAAGCCAGCTTTGCCTGCATCGGTAATAATGGCATAGCCGCGATCTGTGCCCGCCGCTTTGATGATGGTTTTTGCGAGTTCCTCCTCGGCCTTGTCGATCACGATCTCGCGCTTCCAGTGCTTGGCTTCGCCTTTGGCTGTGCCAAGGGCTTTCAAGATGCCATCGACGGTGACGACGAAAACTTTGTCATCGGCAAAGACGACGCTGTGGGCGTTGGGGAAGGCGTCGAAAGACACGGCTTGATCAGCGGCGAGGAGCGAGCGCTGGATGCCCGTCTGGCCTTCGGCGCGAGGTTTATCCTCATGACGCTTCACGTTGACGGCGTCGTCAAAGAGCAGGCCGCGACGTTTGAGTTTGGCCGCTTGTTTTTCATCGGGTGTGGAGGCGAACCAGCCGCCCGTGAGTCGGCCTGCGGAGGGCAGCTCGAATTGTATAAGCGCACCGGTTTTCAGATCAAGACGAGCGGGGTAGGCGTTGCTGCATGGCACCACAAGATCATCTCCGTCGATGAGCAGATAGCCCTGCGGTGCGAGTCCGCCCATGGCTTCCGTTTGATGCGGATGAATGCCGTAGAGGTAGGCGCAGCGGTCATTGCACCAGATCTGATTGCCCGTAGCCGCATCCCAGCAGAAGACGAACGTGCCTTCCAGCGGCCAGACACCAGCGGCGAAATAGACGCGACTGTCTTTGGCGACAGCTCCACCACGAATAGGCCACACCGAAATGAGGCGCTGATTGCCGAGCAGCATGCGACTGGATGGCACGGCGCGCTTTGACCAAACCTCCGAGCCATCAGCGAGCTTCACGCAGCGCATCACGCCGTCGTCGGAACCGAAGAGGACAAGATCACCGACGATGACAGGAGCGAAGCGAACGGGGCCGTTTGCCCGTGCTCGCCAGAGTTCCACACCTGTGTCGGTATCGAAGGCGATGAGACAATCTTCACGCGAACTGCCGACGACGAGCCTCTTCCCAGCCACGACAGGCTCGTAACTGCGATCAAACTGAAGACGCGTTTCTTTGAAAGCGGGGCGCAATGGCGGTAGCTCGTGCGACCAGATGAGATCGAGCTTATCCGGCATCGCTTGGGTCGTCGAAGCGGTGCGGCCTGCATCGTGACGCCACATGGGCCAATCCGCAGCTTGGAGAAAAGCGGTGTAGAAAAAGAAAGTGAAAAATCGCAACATGAGCGGCTTACATAACGGGATGATTTCACCAAAGCTTCGCGCAACCCTGATCCTGCTCTCGTTTTTTGCGAGTGAGTCTGTCTGGGCCTGTCAGGTGCCGGTGTTTCGCTATGCACTGGAACGCTGGCAGCCTGGCCTTTATCAAGTGAGCACAGCAGAAGACATGAAGGCCGATCCACCTGCCAACCTAGAGCTAAAAAAGGCAGCGGACAGCTCTCAGATGGAGCTTTTTTATCCATCGACCCTCCGACAAGCCACGGATAAACCTATTTGGTCTGCTCCCATGAGCGAAGCAAACATGCGTCTTCTGGTCGATTCACCCATACGGCAAGAGCTGCGCAAAAGGCTACTCGCAGGACAATCCGCCGTTTGGTTACTGATCGAGTCTGGAGATGCGGCAAAGGATGACGCAGCGGCGAAAGTTATCGAAGAAGGACTCCAATCCGCCAAGCAGAAGCTGAAACTGCCAGATGGCGTCCTCACTCAAGAGGCCGCGAAAGACCCGAAGAAGCGCCATGAAAACGTCGATGTTCTACGATCCAGCCTTCCATTGAAGATTGAATTTTCCACCTTACGACTTAGCCGACAAAAGGCCGAAGAAGTGGCTTTAATCGCTATGTTGATGCACATTGAGCCGGATCTAGGCGACTTTGTACTCGAGCCGATGGTTTTCCCGATTTTTGGCCGTGGCCGTGCTTTAGAGCCAATCATTGGCAAGGGCATTCATGCAGACAACATCCTCGAAGCCTGCACCTATCTATGCAGTGCCTGCTCATGCGAAATCAAAGAGCAGAATCCAGGCATTGATCTCCTCATGGCTGCTGACTGGAGCCCTGTCGGCACTGACGAAGAAATGCCTGTTACCGTGAAGATTGCACCGAAACTCAATGCAACAAACTGGACGTCTGGTTATTGGATCGGCCTAAGTACTGCGCTTTTAGGGGCAGCGCTGTGGCTAATAAGAGGCTGCATTCGTTCGTGAAATTTTTCGTGCTTATCCATGACTCGCTCGCCATGATGAAAGGCTCATGCGTCTAGCCATCCTGCATTACACTCATAGCCCCGTCATCGGCGGGGTTGAGCGGGTGATCCGTGATCAAGCCGAAGCTTTAATGCAACTAGGTCATCAAGTGGACTTACTGGATCATGCACTCTGGAAAAAGGCCGACACATCCCATTTTGATGCCATTATCGTCCACAATGTCTTCACCATGCCTTTCAATTTGGAGTGGACCCGTGAACTCACAGCTCTAGCAGCGGCGAAACCGGAACTGCGTTGGATCAATTGGGTTCATGATGTGGCCGCCGTGAATCCTCACTACGCTCACATCCAATGGCAGGAAGCGGTGCCAAGCGCGCTACCTGTCGCCGTTTCCGAAGTCCGCCGACAAGACTATTCTCAGGCCACGGGATTACCTCTAGAGAGCATCCACGTCATTCCGAATGGGCTGGATTTCGCTGCTGTTCTTGGTCTCACACCTCGGATCGCTGAGCTGCGACTTTGGGAACATGACCTTGTTTTAGCCCATCCGACCCGTTTGATTCGAAGAAAAAATCTGGAACTCGGTATCCGTACCACAGCCAAACTCAAACAATCTGGATGTGATGTCGTCTATGCGATCACAGGAGCTCCTGACCCCCACCAAACAGATGGCAAAAGGTATCTCGAAGAGCTCAAAGCATTGGCCTACGAACTCGGCGTCACCGAGCAACTCCTTTGGCTGGGAGAGTCTGCCCCACTCTCGGATGAAGACGTACGCAGTTTGTATGTCGTGGCTGACGCCTTGTTCTTTCCCAGCACAGGTGAGGGCTTTGGCCTACCGTTGATCGAGTCGCTTGCGCATCGGTTACCTATTTTCTGCTCGGATCTTGCCGTACACCGAGAGGTGCTTGGCAAAGCTGGGCGTTATTTTGGAGTGGATGAAAAGCCGGACGTAATCTCGGCACAGATCATGCATTGGTTGCAAACCGACACCGTGGTCCACCACCGACGCCACCTCTGGCGGGAGCACGACATGGTCAAAATTTGTCAGGAACACCTTGAGCCCCTGCTGCTTACAGCTACCGCTACCCTTTAACATGACCGACCCAACCAGTACCTCAGCCGAGATTCTCGCCATCCTTGAGGCCCGCCACAGCAATCCCTTTGGGTTTCTGGGGAAACAGATGACAGAGGCTGGAATCATCGTCCGCACCTTTCAGCCAAAGGCACACGCAGTCACGATTCTCGCCCGAGATAGCTCCGGAAACTGGCCGATGCAGCGCGTGCATCACCATGGCTTTTTTGAGTGCCTGCTTCCGACAGACGTTTCCTTTGCCTCACTCACCTACGACATCGAGCTTTCCACCTTTGAAGGGGAGAAGACTCGCATCAGCGATCCCTATTCCTTTGGCCCCGTTCTAGGGGATCAAGACATCTATTTTTTCCGTGAGGGCACGCATCAACGACTCTGGGACTGCCTGGGCGCGCGTCTCTGTTCCAAGGAAGGCATCAGCGGGGCCAGCTTTGCCGTTTGGGCACCGAATGCACAGCGTGTCTCGGTCGTGGGTGATTTTAATGATTGGGATGGCCGCAGGCACCCGATGCGCCTGCGGATCGAAGGCGGACTCTGGGAAATCTTCCTGCCTGGCATCACGGAGCTGACCCATTATAAATTTGAAGTACTCGCGGCTGACGGTGGCCTGCAACTCAAGAGTGATCCCATGGCCTTCTTTGGCCAACACGGCACGCAGACCGCCAGCCTCGTCTTTGATCTGAAACGCTACAGTTGGGGAGATCAGGAGTGGATGCAAAAACGCGCCACGACCAATCTCTACCATACACCGATGAGTGTTTATGAGGTGCATCTTGGCTCCTGGAAACGCATCCCCGAGCAGGGCAACCGCAGCAAGTCCTATCGCGAACTGGCGGACGATCTGATTCCTTATGTGAAGAGCATGAACTTCACTCACATTGAGCTGATGCCCGTTGCTGAGCATCCCTTTGATGGTTCTTGGGGCTATCAGGTTACGGGTTACTTTGCCCCTACCAGCCGATTTGGCAATCCAGACGAGTTCCGCGAGTTTGTGGATCGCTGTCATCAGGCAGGCATTGGCGTGCTGCTCGATTGGGTGCCGGGCCACTTCCCGAAAGATGCTTTTGGTTTGGCTAAGTTCGACGGCACTGCGCTCTATGAGCACGCGGACCCTCGTCAGGGCGAGCACCAAGACTGGGGCACGCTGATCTTTAATTATGGCCGCCCTGAGGTAAAAAACTTCCTCATCGCCAATGCGCTCTTCTGGCTGGATCAATACCACATCGACGGCCTGCGAGTGGACGCCGTAGCGTCCATGCTCTACCTCGACTACTCCCGCAAGCCCTGGGCCTGGGTGCCTAACAAATACGGTGGTCGGGAGAACCTCGAAGCCATCGACCTCATGCGGGATCTCAACCGCATTTGCTATGAAAAGCACCCCGGCACCACCATCATTGCCGAGGAAAGCACGGCCTGGCCTGGCGTCTCCAAACCGACCGACATGGGCGGACTCGGCTTTGGCTTCAAATGGAACATGGGCTGGATGAATGACAGCCTCACTTACATCGAAGAGGATCCCATTCACCGGAAGTATCATCATGGAGATGCCACCTTCTCCATGCTCTATGCCTATGATGAAAATTTCGTCCTTGTACTCAGTCATGACGAGGTCGTGCACGGCAAAGGCAGCATGATCCAGAAGATGCCCGGCGACCGCTGGCAGAAGTTTGCCAATCTGCGCATGTTTTATGCGTGGATGTGGGCACACCCAGGCAAGAAGCTGCTCTTCATGGGCTGTGAATTTGCCCAGTGGCAGGAGTGGAGTCATGAGCGCAGCCTCGACTGGCATCTGTTCATGGGAGAGGAGCACGCAGCCATGCAAAAGCTCATCCGAGACCTCAACTGGCTCTACCAAACACGTCCCGCCATGCATGCTCTGGATCATGAATCCAGCGGCTTCCGCTGGCTGGATGCATCTGATGGCGAGAACAGCATCTTTGCCTTCATGCGCATGGCACCGGATGGAGATAAGGTGTACTGCATCATCAATGCCACCCCGGTGCCGCGCAAGGGCTACCGCGTCGGCGTGGCAGAGCCTGGCAGCTACCGCGAGCTGATCAATACCGACGCTCCAGGTTACGCGGGCAGCGGCATGATCAATCCTCTGCCAATGCCTGCCGGTCAGATCGAGTGGCAGGGACATCCGTGGAGCATCCTGATCGAGCTGCCACCGCTCGGTGCCGTTTGGCTCGGCAGATAGGCCACTATGTCATTGGCCCTCGAATCTCCACTTAACACTGTGCCGGAGCTCACCTCCCGCATGGTCAAGACGCTGGAGAAAGAAGGCCTCACCAAAGTGGCCGATGTCATCTCCTGGTTACCCTTTCGACATGAGGATCGCACTCGGGATGAGAACGCCTCCTTTCAGGTCAGTGACATTCCCGTCTGTCATCGCGTACTGGTGACCAAGACCGGTAACAAATTTTTCGGTCGCCGAGGTTCAGGCATGTTTGAGGCCAGCGTCGAACCTTCAGGCGGAGCCGGCATGGGCCAGCTGCTCACCCTGCGCTGGTGGGGCATGGCCTTCATGAGTCGCGTCATTGCCGAAGGTCAAAAAATCATCGTCTATGGCAAGATCAAGGAGTTCAAAGGCAAGCTCTCCATGGATCATCCCGAGTATGAAATTCTGGATGATGATGAAACCGCCACCATCCACAGCGGCCGCATCACACCGGTCTATCGTCTAAAGGCTGGCATCACGCAAAAAACCTTGCGTTCGGCCGCCTGGCACATCGTTCAGGCACTGGGAGATGACTTCACCCAAGATGTCTTGCCCAAGCCCAGTGAGCAAGGCGAGTTCTCAGGCTGGAATCGGGCGCGCGCGCTGAAAGCCGTTCATTTTGCTGAAAGCCTCGAGTCCCTAGAAAAAGCGCGCCGTTATCTCGCGCTTGAGGAGTTTTACGGCTATCAATTACGCGTCGTTCGGCGGCGGCGCGCCGTCTTGGAGTCTGGAGGCCATGCCCATGTAGCGGGCACTTTGGCTCGCGACTTTGAGTCCGCTCTTCCCTTTCAAATGACGGGCGCGCAAAAGCGTTCCTTGATTGAAATCCAACAAGACATGGCCAGCAATGCGCCAATGAATCGACTGCTGCATGGGGACGTTGGCAGTGGAAAAACCGTCGTCGCCTTTGCCGCCATGTTGGGTGCTGTCGAGTCGGGCAAACAAGCCGCCCTCATGGCACCGACACAGATTTTAGCTGACCAGCATTACCAAACCGCGCGAAAATGGCTGGAGCCCCTCGGACTCCGTGTGGCGCTGAGAACAGGATCGAGGAATGAAGAATCCGTAACACACGGCGCAGGAAATTGTGAAATCGTCATCGGCACGCACGCGCTGCTTCACGATGCGGAACTCGTGAAGAACCTCGGACTCGTCGTCATCGATGAGCAGCATAAATTCGGTGTCGCTCAGCGGGCCAAATTAATCCAGAAGGGCAACACGCCGGACGTGCTGGTCATGACCGCCACCCCGATCCCACGCACCTTGACCCTCACCATCTATGGCGATCTAGACGTCTCCACCATCGACGAGCGCCCGAAGGAGCGCGGCAAGATCATCACCAAAGTTCGCCCTGCCAGCAAACAAGCTGATGCAGCCAAATTCCTACTGGAACAGCTTGAAGAAGGTCGCCAAGCCTACCTGGTCTATCCGCTAATTGAAGAATCTGAAAAGCTGGATGTCACCGCCGCTAAAAAAGGCCATGAGCAATGGTGCAAACTGCTACCAAATTTCAGTGTCGGCTTGCTTCATGGCAAGCTCGATGCGGAAGAAAAAGACCAAGTCATGCGCGACTTCCGCGCTGGCAAACATGAGGTGCTCGTCTCCACCACGGTCATCGAAGTCGGCGTGGACGTGCCGAATGCCAGCGTCATGTACATCCACCATGCCGAGCGCTACGGTCTAGCCCAGTTGCATCAGCTTCGTGGCCGCATTGGTCGTGGTGAACACACCTCTTACTGTGTGCTGTTTGTGGCCGATAAAGATGAAGAGGCCAAATCCCGCCTAGCCATCATGGAGGAGACCACCGACGGCTTCCGCATCTCTGAAGAAGACCTCAAACGTCGTGGCCCTGGCGATGTATTAGGCAAAGCCCAAAGTGGTCAAGCTCCGCTGAAGTTTGCTGAACTCTTGGCGGATACGCGTCTGGTCAGACTCGCGCGGCAATTGGCAGAGAAGACACTGGATGAAGATCCTCTGTTAAAAGCCAAACGCTTTGCTGACATCCGCGCATTCATTTTTCAAGAGGACATTCCGCAGGCGATGATGCAGTAGGCTTGAGAGGCTTGGTTGTAGAGTCGGAGATCCCTCGGACGAAGTTCTGCGCGGACGCGAAACTTGGCACGCGAGACGCGCACGCTCCGGCCCAAGCACACACCCACCGTGTCATAAAATCCAAGCTGAGACCGATCAACACACCAGCGAAGGCACCACCGATAGCACCATAAAGAAGGATCAACCAATCACTGGGATAGGCTGCCAAAGTTTCAGAAATCTGTTTTCCCAACCACGCGCAAACGGCTCCTGCCGGAATGCCCACAAGGATGCCGCATTGCAGAAAAAAGACCCGCAAGCCAACCGCCGCACGTCCGCTGAACAAGCCTAGCAAGAAGGACGAAGAGACAACGCCAAGACTAAGTAGAATCGCTGCACAGACACAGCCCACGAGACCAATGGCTAGCCCCACACCAATCAGGATGAGAGCCACAACGAGAAACACGAGTCCGAAGATGAACATGGGTCAAATGTGCTCACTTTCCCAGGGGGCGCAAGGATTGGGGTAGAACGTGACTTGTTTATAGAATCGCAGATCCCTTGGACGAAGTTCCGCGCGGACGCGAAACTTAGCACACGTGCTGTCAGACGATCTGGATGCCTTGCCTGATCAGGAGGGATGCAGTCGCAGCGGCGGCTTCCGTTCGGGCGTGGATTCTCAGCAGCACCTGTCCTGCACTGACGTCCATACCCACTTTCATCATTCGATCCACACCCACCACGAAATCCACCGGATCACTGGCTCTTGAACGACCTGCCCCAAGCTCCAGCACCGCTTGACCAATGCTGCGCGCATCCATGCCGGTGATTTTGCCACTGCGATCAGCTTTGAGTTCCTGAATCACAGGCGCGTAATGGACGCTTTCCATTCGTTCCAGAGCCGCCACATCCCCGCCCTGCGCCGCAACCATTTGCTGAAATTTCGTCCAGGCTGCACCGGAATGCAGCCTCTGCTTTAAAACCTCGCGCGGAGAGTTTGCAACGGCTGCACAAAGATCTAGCACAATGTCTTCCAGATCCGCAGGCCCCTGCCCCTTCAGGCAGCGCACCGCTTCAGCCACTTCTAGGGCATTGCCTGCGGCTTCGCCCGTCGGTTCACTCATGGGACTGAGTCTCACACTGGAGCGCACGCCCAGAGCGTTTCCTGTGCGCACCATGCTATCGGCCAGTTCCTGCGCAGCCGACTGCGTTTTCATAAAGGCACCCGTGCCATACTTCACATCCAGGACGAGTCGATCCAGGCCTTCGGCCAATTTCTTGCTCAGAATGCTGGCGGTAATCAGCGGGATACTCGGCACTGTGCCCGTGACATCTCTGAGCGCATACAATTTCTTATCCGCAGGGCAAATGTCCGCAGTCTGGCCAATCATGGCGCAACCCACCGCTTCGATCACTCGATAGATTTCAGCCTCACTCAACTGCGTGCGGAAGCCGGGAATGGACTCCAGTTTATCCAGCGTGCCTCCAGTGATACCGAGACCACGCCCAGAGATCATCGGCACCCAAAGTCCGTCACAGGCCAGCAGCGGAGCGATGATCAGGCTCGTCTTATCCCCAATGCCGCCCGTGCTATGCTTATCGACTCGCGGGGGAGATCCGGCTGGCCATTGCAGGCTGGAGCCACTGTGCAGCATGGCATGTGTTAGCGCGGCCGTTTCCTCCGTGGACATGCCTTTGAAATAGATCGCCATGGCCAGCGCACTCATCTGATAGTCCGGCATCTCCCCGCAGGTAAAGGCTGCGATCAGTGCATGAATGTCATCACTGGAGAGCGCGCCACCTTCGCGTTTACGTTCGATCAGACTGGGAATGTGCATCCTCGAAGATGCCTAGAACCCTGCACTCAGTCCACCGGATTGATCACGCTTTGGGTGAATGGGCAGTGCGGGCTGCAGCGGACTTTTTGGCCTCAGCGACAAACCCTTTGAGCGCTTCAATATCATTCCACTTTTTCTTCTCTCCACGGACTACGCGAAGAAGGATACAGATGGCCTGTAGATGTACTTTGATCGAATTCGGTGAGCAGCGAACAAGGGGGCCGATTTCTTCGTGGCTTTTGCCTTTTGCAGCCCAGTATAAAACGCCTGCCCTTCGCGTGGTGAGTCGGAGTTCCTGCCGAATGAGGGCGATTTCTGCCGTATCTGATTCCAGAGGTCGAGCGACATTTCCATCGTTCGAGGAAAAATCAGAAGATACGCTGCTGGGGACGGGAGCTGAAGTGGTGGGCATAAGGGTTCATTAAGGGCAGAGTTTGGTCAAACTTCCCCAGTTATGCTTATACGAGGGGCGAGTGAAATAAAACAAAAAAGCCTAGGCTAACCCAGAATGATCAGCCCTGCTCCTTGGCAAAAGCACGATGGGCAAAACCAGCGGCAGCCGTGCGGCTGTCCACATGAAGCCTAGCAAAGATGGACTTGGCGTGGGCTTTGACAGTGAAAAAGCTGCATTCCAAAATAATGCCAATTTCTTCATTGGTCTTTCCTTCCGACATCCAATAGAGCACCTCCGCCTGACGTGGGGTGAGTTTCAGTTCATGCTTTAAAACAGCGATGGCTGCAGAGATCATTTCCTGGGTAGGATGGGGGGTGAGAGACAAGGGGTTAATCTGACTGGTAATCGTTTTTTCACAATTGCCCGTTCGGGCGAGAGCGCTCTCTGAGCGTAGGCGAGTGAGTTTGTTACCCTGCTTTAGATTAGCAGTTGTGTGGGTTTTCATAATGGCGGTCCTCCTATGAGAGTGCCGCAACGACCTTCGATTAACCCCGTCTTCACCGCTGATACGGCGAGATGAAAGGAACCCGGTGCGATTTTCGGCTAGCGATTGGCTGAACCGAGGCACGAGAAGTGTGCCGCTATTTTGAGATGATACAAGGCTATTGATCACGCTTATCTTGTGGTCATTAAGGCCGAAAGGCCAGGGGTTCTTCCGTTTTGTGGGGCTTGTGTGAAGTGGAGAATTGAATTGGGGTCGTGGCCGTTTTTACAGGAAAGTAGCTTTGCCATCAGGCGAGTCAGACAGCGCAGGAGCATGGTGATGTAGCAATGAATAGGATGACGAGCGAGCGTGTAAGCCTTGGCTTGGGGCGGTCGCTTCTAGCATCGATTTAGCTTCGCTAGTTCATTTTAGAGTTCTCGTTTTATATTCAAGTTCAGTCGGGTTGCTTTGCAGGAGGTGACCACCGCTCAGTATTTCTTTTCATTAATGCAAAGTGTGCAGCAGACAATCTGTTGTCGACGAACTGGGCAGAATCATCGACGAACCGGTCACGAAGCCGGCATTTGCCGATCCGCAGCCCCCTGAATGAGCGCCGATTCGTTTTGTAGTTCTTTCGATGCTCGACGCCGGCGCAGCAGCACACCCGCTGGGCCAAAGCCAAGAAGAAGCGCACGAGAAGGCTCGGGAACGACTGCGATGACACTAAATTCACCCGTGCTGTTGTTGAATCTGCCGGTCAGGCCGAGCGCCATGGAACCAAGAGAGGAGTTATCTTGTGAATCCTATGGCGTTGATTTTCCTTTATTCGTGGCGCGTCAGCGCTGCTTTTCTCCCGTTATCCACAAAATTCAGGCTTTCCTAAATGAATTGAGCCTGTACTCTGCGCGCGTGATTTCTCAACGCATGTATCTCAGTCTCTGGTTCGGCATCCTCATGGGCAGCGCGGGCTGCTCCTCATCCCCTGATAAGCAACCGTCTGCTGCGGCTCTGGCCAATGCTCAGAAGGCCGCGCAGGTGCAAGATGCAGCGATGCAGAATAATCCACTGGCCAAACGGATGAATAACCCTTCCTCGATGCCGACGGTGCCGCCTGCAGGGGCTAAGGTGAGCTATTCCCAGGTAAACATCACCCAGCCCGTGGTGGCGATGACCTTTGACGATGGCCCACACCCGTCTCTGACGCCGAAGCTACTGGACATCCTCAAGGCTCGTAACATCAAGTGTACGTTTTTTGTTATTGGCAAAAATGCCCAGATGTATCCAAACATCATCCGCCGGATGATCGCTGAGGGCCATGAGGTGGCCAATCATACCTGGACGCATTGCAGCCTGACCAGCCGCTCTGATGCACAGATCCGCACCGAACTGCAACAAAGCGAAGATGCCCTAGTAGCTGCTGCGAATTACCGTCCGCACCTGATCCGCCCACCTTACGGAGCCATCAATGCACGGGTAAAGCAGATGATGTTTTCCGAGTTTGGCTACAGCACGATCATGTGGTCAGTCGATCCGCAGGACTGGCGCCGCCCAGGCGTGTCAGTGGTGACTAGCCGTCTAGTTAATGGTGCCCGTCCAGGTGCCATCATGCTCGCTCATGACATCCATCCACCGACGATCCAGGCGATGCCTTCGATGTTCGATCAACTGCTGGCCAAGGGCTACCAGTTTGTCACCGTCAGTCAGCTGCTGAACATGGAAAAAGCCAACATGCCTGTGGGTGTGGTGATCCGTCCGGCTGTCCCGATGAATGAGAAAGATCCGACACCGCTACCGCAGTGACTTTGAAAAGGATGAAGAGTGCAGGATGAAGGATGATTTACCCATCCCTCAGTCATTTCATCCTTCACTCTTTATCCTTTATCCTTGATCCTTTGTCTCAATGATCGGCGACACTTACTTCCATCTGCGCACTCAACTCGATACAGAGCTGGGAAAGCTGGGAACCGTTCTGCGTGAGCTGAATGCTGGTGCGGAGGCCGTGGCCATCGTGGACAATCTGGTGGCTAGCCTGAAGGAGCCCTTTGTGTTTGTCGTGGTGGGTGAGGTGAATGTGGGAAAGTCCACCTTTCTCAATGCGCTCTTTGGGCAGGATTTTTCCCGCACTGGCGTGATGCCGACCACGGGCAAGATCCTATTTTTTAAACACGGCCCAGAGCACCTGATCAAACCCATCACGGACACGCTGGATGAAGTGCAGGTGCCCGCCGAGTTCCTGCGGGACTTCCACATCGTGGATACACCGGGAACGAACAGCATCGAGAATGAGCATCAGGAGATCACCGAGCGCTTTGTGCCGATCTCTGATCTGGTGATCTTTGTCTTCAGCGCCATGAATCCCTGGGGTGCCAGCGCCTGGCAGTTTCTAGACAAAGTGCATAAACACTGGATGCGGAACGTCATCTTTGTCATCCAGCAGTGTGACCTGCGCAGCGCTGAGGAGATGAGTGTGATCATCGACTACATGGGCCAGCTGGCGCGTCAGCGTTATGGCCGCGATTTCCCGATCTTCCCGGTCTCGGCCAAAAAAGCCTACCTAGCGCGCAGCTCCGGGCTGGATCGCGCAAAGCTGATGCAGGAAAGCGGCTTTCATGGCCTAGAGAGCCACATTTCAACACTCGTGGGCCAGAATGCCACACGCCTGAACAAACTGGGCAGCAGCGTGCGCATCTCTCAGCAGCTACTGAATCAACTCAATGAGAGAGTCATTGCCACTGCTGCTCAGGCCCAACGCGCCGCAGCCATGGTGCACGAGCTCCAGACTGAGCGGGAGATGCAGGTGGACCGCACACTGAAAAAGATCCTACCTGCCCTAGATGCCACCGAGCGCGATTACCACGAGGCCTGCCTACGCGTGGCCGACCTAGCCGACAACGCCTTAGCTACTCGCCGCGCCTTTGACAAACAAGACGCTGAGGACGACATGCCGGAAACGGGCAACAAGGCCCAAAGCCTGGACCATCGCCTGTTTCAAGATCTGCAACATCGCACCGGAGACCGCTGGCGTCAGGTCGGCATCATTTTAGAAGAAGACTACCTGCAATATGAGCGCTTCCTGCACGCCCAAGGACGCGGCAGCCTCTACCCAACCGATGAAAAACTTCCCAATGAAGGCGATCCCGAAATCCGCCGCCTTTTCAGCGCCCACATCGACAGTACCATCCGCCGTTTTGTGCTGAGCCTAAGACTGGATGAAACCATCGAGCCTGGACTGCTAGCCGCGCGTCGCCGCGCCCGCTGGGTGCCCTGGCTGGCCTTGCCCACGCTACTGGGCGCTGGGGCAGCCTGGTATTTTGAAGGACCTGTGGGAGCTGGTATCGCCCTGGGTGCCGGCCTACTACTGGTCGGAGCAGCCTTTCTCATCACTCAGGCCGCGCTCAACACTGCCCGTGGCTCTCTGATCGACCGATTGGAAGCCTCCGCCAAGCACCTGCGCCAAATGTTGGCTCACCAAGTTCAGCTCGACATCGCCACCCTCTTTGCCCGCTTCCTGACTGTGCTTGGCCCTGCCCAAGAGCAGGCCACGGCGAGGGAAGAGCACATGCATGAGCAAACCGAGCGCCTGCGCCTTCTCTATGAAGACTTCGCCAAAGTCGAAAAGCAAGTCCGCGCGGCTGCTTGAAGATCCGTTCGCTCGAAGGTCACTTCAGCTCTTGCGGGAGTTGGTCGGCCAGCTTTTTGATGCTTTCCGCATGGGAACGACTGGTGATCAGAAGAGCGTCTTTGGCCGAAACCACGATGAGGTCCTGCACACCGAGCAGGGCGATGTGCTGGCCCGTCTGGGAAAAGACGAGGTTGCTGGAGCTGTCTAGCTGTGAGAATGCGCAGTTATGCTGGTTGCCCTGCTCATCACTGGTGAGGTAACGCCCAACGCTGGTCCAGTTACCCACATCATCCCAGTCGAAAGTGGCCTCAATATTGAGCACCCGAGAGGCGCGCTCCATGAGAGCGTAGTCGATGGAAAGCTTGGGGAGTTTGCCAAATTGCTTGCTGACCGTGGCACTGAAGTCTTTGGAATTACGCAGTTCCGAAATGAAATCTGCCAGCGCAGGACAGTGGCGGCTGAGCTCACTAAAAATGGCAGGGATCGTCCAAATGAACATGCCTGCATTCCAGGTGAATGTGCCCTGGCTGAGGAAGTGCTCGGCCAAATCAGGATTTGGTTTTTCACGGAAGCGCTCCACTTCATACACCGCCAAATCATCTACACCAGGCAGGGAAGCCCGGCGCCCGCGCTCCACGTAACCATAACTCGGACAGGCCCAAGTTGGCTTGATGCCGATCGTCACCAGACTGCTGCCGACTTCGGCGGCCTTGGCTGCATTGGTAAGCACGCGGTGAAACTCTTTATGATCTTTGATCAAGTGATCGGCTGGCAAAACCATCATCGTCGCAGTCGGATCACGGGCCACAACCCAGCCGACTCCGAGGGCAATGGCAGGCGCTGTATCCCTCTTTTCAGGCTCGGCGATGATGTTTTCTTTCGGCAACTGAGGCAACAGCTTTCTCACCGCAGCCTCCTGCTGTTTATTGGTGAGAATGACGATGTTTTCCGTTGGCACCAGACCGTCCAGACGATCCACGGTCATCTCCAGGAGAGTTTTATCCCCAAAGAGTTTCAACAATTGCTTCGGCAGCGAGTCACGGCTAATCGGCCAGAAGCGCTGACCACTGCCACCGGCAAGAATGAGGGCGTAACGAGAGGGAGATCCAGAGGAATTCATCATTCTTATCATGAAGCATCGTCAAGCTTCGAGCAAATTCCACTTTGGGGAATCTTCGAACGTGCTATACTTCCTAAGTTATGACTGAGAGCACCGCCGAAAATCGATATGAAACTTACGCCAGCGTGATCGCCCCTGCGGCAGCTGGTTGCGCATTGGGCATCTTGTTTGGACGTGGCATGAGCCGCAGTTCCTCAAACATCATTGCCCTCACCCTGCTCGCCGCCAGCGCCGTGGTCGCAGCTCCGGTGATCACCGATTTGGTGCAGCGCACGGCCAATCGTCCCAGCTCAGACCGCGGCAGTCGCCGTCGCCTTGAAGGCATTCGCAACAATGCTCCTGAGTCCGAGCTGACAGAATTCTTTGTGGACTCACCAAACGCTTTCCTACCATAACCATGAAAACTCTCGGCCTCGCCACGCTTATCCTTGCTTCGGCACTTTTGGGAGCCAGTTGCACCACGGGCGAGCTGGATGGCCGCAAATATGCCAATAACAGCCCATCTCCGGTTCAAGGAAAGATGGGGGTCTCCTACAACCGGGTCAAAGCTGACACGCCTGTCGTAGAAGAAACGGCTCCGCGCACGGTTGAGTCAGACGGTCTCCTGGGAGCATTGACAGGTCCAAATAACGAGCCTCCCGGCCTTTTCGACCGTAATCAAACACCGGACGAATCAGGCGCTGAGTATTGGCTGAAAGGACAGCAATCAGCCTCCCCTGTTCAGGGAAAGATGGGTGTGCGTATCTCTCGCGTGAAAAAATAGCTGCCTAGACAGGTCGGAGAACACTTTTCACGACTTCGCCTTTGTGCATTTTTTCGAAGGCTTCGTGCCATTCGGTGACGGGCCAAACGCCGCCAATGATTGGCTTCACATCAAACTGGCCACTGCTCATCAGTGCGATGACACGCTCCCAGATCGGCCAATTGTGGCTGAAGCTGCCTTGTAGCGTGATGTTCTTTTGCACGAGCTGATCGAGATTAAAACCGAGTGGCTGTGGTCCCCAGCCGACTTTGGAAATCCAGCCCGCTGGGCGCACGATATCCAAAGCGATCTTCAGTGTAACACTCGCACCCGCAGCATCAATGACGCCGTCACAACCGAGTCCGTCACGCTCCATGGCCCAGGGTTTAGGATCTCCGATGATCACCTCGCAGCCATAATGTTTGCGAGCGAGTTCTAGTCGATGTGCGTCCTGAGGTAAGCCCACGATAGCCACCTGAGCACCACATTGTTTGGCCATGGCTGCGCAGAGGATGCCGATGGTGCCAGGTCCGAGGACCACAATGCGATCTCCCGGCTCAATGCGAGCGTTTTTAACCACGGCATTGTAAGCCACACAGCAGGGTTCCGTCAGGCAGGCCTGCTCAAAGGGAAGGTGGTCTGGCACATGATGCAGAATGCGACTTGGCACACGCACATATTTCGTCATCGCGCCATTCACTCCGTAACCAAAACCTTTGCGAGTGCTATCGAGGTTGTAGAGACCCCGACGCGTCATGGGGTTGTCTTTGGAAATGATCGCCGCCGTCTCAGAAACCACCCGATCCCCTTCCTTCCAGCCTTCCACGTCCTTGCCAACCTCGATGATGTGCCCACCAAATTCATGCCCGAGCACAACGGGATAATTGACCGGCCAAGAGTGATCCGAGGTCCACTGATGCAGGTCAGATCCACAGACACCCACGTTGGCAACTTCCAGGAGCACATCCTCAGCCCCGATCGTGGGCTTCTCGATTTCACGGATTTCGACAGAGCCTTTCTCAGGCGCAAAATTAACGACGGCAGCAGATTTCATGGTTCCGAATAATGAAGCAATCTTACACAGTCGTCACGACAAAGAATAAGCGAAATGCGACACCCGAGAGGCTTATAGAGCAAAGGCTTGAAACATCTCCTCGAGTTCCTGCCTTATCAAGCCAGGGTCACTGGTATCCAATGTCGTGGCCAGCTCTCTTTCGACGCACTCTCTGTATTGCGTCCTCATTCGATACAGGGCCGTGCGCACTGTTCCTGGTTGCATTTTGACACTGACGGCCAGCGCATCAAGACTCACCGCATCTTCTTCTTGTACGAGACAATCTTTGAGTAGGATAAAGCGCTCTGCCTGATTGCGCTGGGTGTAGAGATCACCCAGAACCGTTAGACTGCGGCCCAACACTGAGCGTGCCCACTCGCGGGCGTAAATTTTTTCAACTGAGAGTCCAGGCTGCTGTAGCTCCTTGCACAAGCGGCTCTCAGCACTATCGAAGTCGTCAAGTGAAACGTGCCAAGCCCCCTTTCCTCGTTTGATGCACTGGTCTTTGTGCCATTCATTAAGCCTGTAGTTGTTGAAAGCCTTCAGAAGCAGATTGCGCAGCTTGCCTTGTGAAGCATCAGCTTTGGCAAAGGTATCACGCCGCAGCAGCGTGACAAAAAAGCCCTGCACCGCATCCTGAGCATCATGCTCAGTCAGACGCTCATAACGTGCCACGGCATAGAGTGGCTCCCAGTAGGCACGACAGAGCGTCTCATTCGCCGCACGGACATCCACCTCTGATCCGTCACGCAGTGTCTGGATTAAAGTCCAGCGGGTGTTAGGAAAAGAGGCAGGCTGCATTAGTATTAAAAAAATTCAAATAGGTCTACATGGGAAGTAACATAATTTAAACATTTTTTCTTATATTTTATTATTATTTTTTGTTAAACACCATTTGGCATAAATTGAGACCACCTTAGCCGCCGACAGGCCCATGATCACAGAAGACCTCACTAAATGATCAGCCACCCTCGGTCTTGGATACGCGGCGATTGGAGGATCAATCGCCCTGACCACCAACTCCGCCCCGCAGCAGATTCTGGATTCCATCCTAAACCTTTAAATTACGTGATTATTCCCAACCTCCTGGTTTCTCATCAACTTCACGAGGCCTGCGTCTGCGATCCCCATCTCTCCGTCTCCTCAAGCATACCAGAAAAGTTTTTTCTTCCCGCCTGTAACGCGCCAAAAAAAGTGCGGCAGTAAGAGGTGCCGACAACTTATCGGCGCAATCGAAAGCAACAGATCACCAAACAAATCAGCACATCACCATTATGTCATTCGCAGATAAAAGTCAGTTTGAATACCTGGCCCAGGCACTTGTAAAAGAGTTCCCGGCGCTTCAGAACACCAGCACCAACTCCACCTTCTTCCAGTTCACGGGCGAACCGATTGAGGCAGACTGGGGCGATGGCAGCAGCTTAGCCGCTTACCATGATGCCAACACGGGTCCTGGTTCGCTCGATGGGTTTTACACTCCAACGTCCATTGATGTGGCGCAGTCTTACCAAGACTTCATCGCGTCCATTGCGCCATCGAATTTTGGGACCAATTCCCAATATCAGGGTTTCCAGGCTCAGCTCAGCGCGCTGGCCTCTGAATATGCTACCCTGTCCACGAAAGCCCTTGCGGATTTCAAAACCTGGATTGCCCAGAATCCATCCTTTGCACCGGACTTTGCAGGTTTCAAGGGTTACACCACTTGGCTGACCACCGATGCCACAGGAGGACCCGCATGGAAGGCAAAGCTTGATGACAATAAGGGCCAGCAAGCTGCCGTGATCAAGTCCATTGCAGAGTTCATGACATCCGTGGATAGCACGCTCGCCAGGGCTCAGAAAGCCTCCCAGGATCCGGCGAACATGGCTACCCTTGTATCAGATAGCGGTGTTACGGGCTCCTACCCGTTCACCTCCATCCAGGACATCACAGGAGCGATGGCGGCTTGGACCTCCATGGCTGCGGGAAACTACGAACTCGATACCACGATCAATGCAGAGACAATCTCCGCAACCCCGTGGAATCAGGTCGTGACGACCACGGTCTCCAGGAGCTGTGGGAAGATCTCAACAAACACGGAAATTGATTACAATCGCATTGTCACGGACACGAAGTTCAACCTCAGGGTGTGTGCCATCGGTGCTCGCGTGTTTACGGTGTCTCGTGGTAACTGGTTTGATGCCTCCTGGCTCACCTCCAGCAACTTCTCCTTGCCAGAGGGCTGCCGGTTCAAGGTTGCTGATTTCTTCGGCCCTCAGGGAACACTGAAGATGATCCCCGTTTCGATGCTCGTCATCTACAAGCCTCGCGTGGAGATCACCATCTCCACTCAGACGTTTGATGAAACGGTCTCCAATTACTTCTCGGCCAGTGCCTCTCTTAGCCTCTTTGGGCTGAACTTCTCCCTGGGAGCGAGCTTGAATAACATCGCCATCCGTGATGACGGCACCCAGACGGTGAAGATTGTGCTCGATAGCTACAGCGCTCCGAACACGGTGCCGCAGCTCTTCGGCGTGTCCTCACAGTCCTTCTACCGCCCCTAAGCGCCGGGAAGACCAAGGCTAATCCTCCTCGGTGCTGTAATGCCCTCAGCTCTTGGGCCTGCTGTGCCGAGGTATCGCCATATTTCAATACAATGCCACTGCAGGTCATTCTTGCAGTGGCGTTTCTCTTGTCGCTGTGCTGAAGCAACAAAAGGAGCTTCAAAGCGAAGGGAAGAGTCCTCATGGAAGTGGAATCCTCCTCAACCAGCCACGTTATCCCCTCGCTAGGTGTCTCTTTTCATGTCGGCCTGAAGTAGAGCACCCGCTCTCCATGCAAACTCTACCAGGATGGTGTGTAGATCCCCATCCAAGCTTTCTCCCTCCACTCCCTACTCCCCATGGCCCTCAATGATGCCAGCCAGTTTGAATACCTTGCCCAGGCCATCCTTGAGGCCTTCCCAGGCTTGCAGAACACAGCGACGAACGGGACCTACTTTCAATTCACCGGAGCGCCGATAGCCGCCGTTTGGGAAGATGGCGAAGACATGGACGCTTACACGCTCGCCAACACCGGCCCCGGCACGCTGGACGGATTCTACGAACCCACGACCACTGACGTGGCAAAGTCTTACCAAGATTTCATTGCCTCGATCGCGCCGACGGACATCACCACCAACAAGCAATGGCTGGCCTGCCAAACCCAACTCACCACCCTTGCGAAACAGTACTCAACAGTAAGCACCCGGGCCAGCGCGGCCTTCAATACTTGGCTCGCTCAGAACCCCTCCTTCAAGCCTGACTTCGCTGGCTTCAGCGGGTTCGATAAATGGCTGGTCACACCCAACACCCCGGGCCCCGGCTGGAATGACCAACTCTCCAACAATCTGGACCTACAGACTGGTGTGAAGCAAGAGATCGCTGGCCTAATGACGGCCGTGGATGGCCTGCTTGGCAAAGCCCAGACCGCCGCTACGAATCCCGCAAACATGTCCACCTTTGTCGGGGCTGGAGTCACGAGGCAGGTGCCGCTCACCACCATAGAGGACATAAGCGGCGCCATGACGGCCTGGACCGCCGCTGCACCAGGTAACTATGAACTCCAGGTCAGCCTGCATCGCAACAACCGCCTGATCGCCAGTAACGCCATGATACCTTGGCATCTGCTCGCGGCTCCCAATGTTCCCACGACCTGGGGCAGCCTTGCTACCGGCCAAGTCATGAATACCAGCCTCCTCGTGGCTGATCCCCAGTTCAGCATCCAGGTAATGGCTATCGGCGCGCGAGTCTTCAACGTTAGCCGCGGTCCCTGGTATGATTCAGGCTGGCTCACTGCTTCCAACTGCACCCTAGCCAAAGGATCGTCTTTCATTCTGACTGATTTCTTTGGCCTGCGAGGCACGCTGAAATTGATCCCACTGTCCATGCTTGTTATCTACAAGCCGCGCGTGGAGATCACCGTCTCCAGTGCCACCTATGAACAGGAGATGAGCCACTATTTCATCCCCGGCGGCACGATTACCCTCTTCGGCATGGACTTCAACATGGGGCCCAATGTGAACGATCTCATCACCCGCGATGCCTCTTCACAGATTGTGAAGATCGTGCTCGATAGCTACGACGCTCCCAACACCGTACCCCTGCTATTCGGCGTCTCCTCACAGTCATTCTATCGGCCTAAGTGATGGTGATGAGGGAACCGGGATCGTGGTTGTCTTTTGACTAACTGCATGGCTATTGAGCCAGAAGTTACCTCCTGTTCCACACTTTAGCGTAGGGTAATTCGGTTACCCCAGAGCAACTTGGTCCCTTTCCGCTGAAACCAGCAGGAGAACCTTCCTGCCCTCAAGCCGCTTCAGCCATGCTAACGAGTGAGCCGAGACGCGAGCTGCATTCCCCCAGCTTCCTTCTTCACCTCAACCCTGGCGTTCCGCTTTCCGAAATTCTTCCAATTCCTTGCGCAACGGCTTCCAGTAGGCGCCGTCTAGGGCCTGCTCAGCTTGGCGCTCAGTATCTAGGCTAGGCGAAGGGCTTCGATGTCCTGAGGGGTTGCGAGAATGAGAAGCGGGCGCTGTTGGCTCAGATCGTGAGCTTGCATAGGGTAGTCGCTGGCGAGTGTGCTGAGTAGTTCCAGTGTGCGCACTTCATGTAGCCAAAACTTGATGAAATCGTCACTGGGAAAGTCTCTGTTTTCACGGTGATGAATCGCAGCCAGCAACTCGATCATCGGCCAATCATTGCTGCGCTGCATTTTTTAGCCTGAACTAAATCGAGGATGCTCAGCAGGTTAAACTCAGCACCATGAGCATCGCCAAAAGTCGCACGCCGCTCCCATAGTGTGGCGAAGTCAGAGACACCACGCATCTTCGTCATCACATCTACTCTCATGCCTTCGACGCCCCGTGCCTGGCAGCGGTAATGAATCGCATGACCTCGGGCAAGAGCTTCTGGATCAAAGCGCGGAATCGCTATGCGCTCAGCCTGCAGTTCAGTCAGCGCCGCGTGCATGCACACGAAATTTGCGGCCTCTGCCAGGATGGCGAAGTCGATGACTTTGCTAACTTGCGCCGCGCCGTAAAACACGCAGGCCTGCCCGCCCATGAGCAGAGCCTGGACTCCATGATTCTGGAAGGTCAAAAGGACTTGTCGGATCGGGGTCGGGATCAAGGGTGCCTCCTTGTGCTAGGTAGTTCGCGAAGATGATCTCGCTTTGTTCAAAGCGTTGCAGGGGAGTGAGGTTGATCCACTCCTGCCATTCTTCCGGCATTTGCTCACAGGTCATCTTGAGATCAATCTAAAACCATGAAATAAAAACGCAACGCCGAAGCTCTGCCTTGTCACAGTGTCATGTCACTTAAGCTGCGCGCTTCATGCCAGAACCACATCAGCTCCTACCTGCCGCTGTCACCGTTGGCCAGCAGCCGCGCACATTCGGCGAGTGGCAGCGCAGGGGGGCGTCATGGCCGATCCAGTCGAGCACCACCAGATCATTCACGGACCTGGAGTGATGAGACGTCCACTGGTGCAGCCCGGAACTGCAGGCACCCACGTTGGCCACTCACAAATAGACTGTCTTCAAAAATAAAGTTCGTAATATGTCACGCCCCCATGCTGCTTGTCGAAGATACCCAGTGAAATGAATCAGCTTACTCATTAATAATTAGATCATGACAACCATTGATGCCAGACATTGGCGCCCGCTTTTTGATGCTGTCTATGAAATGAATACAGCGATAGACCACGGAGACTTTCTGTCAGCTGTGGCCAGCGGTATGTCCCGCCTGATCCCGGCGGACCAAACAGTGATCCATATGCTGGATCGGAAGACGCAGCGCATGGTGTTTCGTATCCTGCCGGAATGCCGTTACACCCAGGCGGAGCTGGATTATTATGCGGCCCATCCCGGTGGCGATCCGTTGGTGGAGTATTTTGAGAAAACGGGTGATCCCCAGGCTCGGCGCACATCGGACGTGATTTCCACCAGGGACTACCTCAAAACTCCGCACTTCATCCACTGCCAGCAGCGGCTGGGCTTTGTCCACACGCTGGCGCTGCCGGTGAAGATCAATGCTGACACCATCGGCGCGTTGAGCTTTGACCGGACCCAATCCAACTTCACCAAACGTCACTGCGCGCTGCTGGACGCCTTTGCACCGCACTTCGTTCTGGCGTGGAATCGCCATGTCGATCCCTGGGCTGCGCCGCCAGAGCCGGTGGAGCCTGTGCGTGTGCGTTTCCAAAAACTAGGCCTCACGGTGCGAGAGGCGGACGTGCTGTTCTGGATGACTGAGGGCAAGCAGAACCCCGAGATCGCCATCATTCTGGGCCTCAGCCTCGGCACGGTGCAGGAACACGTGGGGAATCTGGTACGGAAGCTGGGCCAGGAGAATAGACACGCCGCCACCGTGTTTGCTCTGCGCAGCATCGCCTAAGACCCCTCCCCCCATGCGTGGGGGATCGCACGATCTCCGAGTGCGCACCTATTGCTAGTATAGTTAAATAAGAATATTTCACTAGACAGCCTCCCTCGCTTATGATCCGCACACTCTCTCTCACCGCAGCACTCGCGTTGTTCGTCCGTTCCGTTTTCGCGGGCATCGTCGTCACTGGAGGAGGACTCACGCTGGAGGGAGAAGGCGGCACCTTTGCGGCCAACAACCTCGCAGCTTCGGGCACTGCGTTCGCCAAGGATCTGCTGGAAGGCTACCCCTCTCACACCATCCCGCATTTGAATGACGTCACCTATGGCAACAGCAACAGTTGGATCGCGGGTTCAGCGAACTCCTTCGCAGGCGTCAGTCTTGGCGCGACACCGGTGGCGGTGAATCGTATCGCGTTTGGTCGTGACAACCTGGGCGTGCAGACGGGTGATCGCATCATCGACACTTATACGCTACAATACACCACGGTGGCCAATCCTGATGCGTCCACAGCGGATGGAAGCTGGACCACCATCGGCACGCTGACTTACACAGAGGGCGGGCTGATCGCACTGCGGCATTTGTATTCGTTCACGCCGGTCATGGCCACGGGGCTGCGCTTGAAAACGGTGGCCGATGGCACCTGCATTGATGAGATCGAGATCTACAACTTCGACGCGCCCAACATCGCGGTGCAAGTGCCTGTAGGCACGGATGTGGACGAGGGCAGCACGGTGAACATTGGCAGTGCGGCCATTGGTTCCACCAGCGCCCTGAAGACGTTCACAATCGTAAACACGGGTACGCAAAACCTGACTGGCTTAGCAATCACAAAGCACGGTACGAATGCTAGCGAGTTCACCGTCAGCGCACTCAGCAACGCGGCGCTGGCACCTGGGGGAACCCGCACTTTCACGGTCAGTTTTAAGCCAACGAAGGCTAGCACACGCACGGCGGCGCTGCGCATCGCAAGCAATGTGGCGGGGTCCAAGAACCCCTTCGACATCCAGCTCACCGGCACGCCCGTGTGCCCGACGATCACGGTGAACAAGCCCGCGACGACAACCGGCCTGACAAGCGCGGCCTTCTCGCAAACGTTTACGCAGACGGGCGGTGTCGCGCCCATCGTTTACAGCACGCCAGACGTCTTGCCCGCAGGCATCACGCTTTCTGCAGCGGGAAGGCTGTCAGGCAAGACGACGCAGGTGGGAGTGTTCAACATCACCGTCGCCGCGACCGATAGCCGAGGCTGCACCGGCACGGCCTCCGTTTATACGTTAACGATCAATCGTGGACTTGGGCCGCAACTCGTCATCGAGCAGCCTGTGAACAACGTGGTGCCATCGGCCGGCACGGTGGCTTTTGGCGACCAAGTCTATGGCACCAGCATGCCGAAGACATTTACCATCAAGAACACTGGCACCAGCGCGCTAAATGTGGCCAGCATGACCAAAGATGGGCCAAATGCGGACCGCTTCACCGTGAGCGCGCTCAGTGGCACCAGCAGCATCGCCGCTGGGGAGAGTCGCACGTTTAGCGTGACGTATCAGCCCACTGCCTTTGGCAGTAACACCGCCGCGCTGCACATCCCGAGCAATGATCTGGTCACGCCGATCACTCAAATCAACCTCACTGGCACCAGCGTGTGCCCGACGATCACCGTGACCAATCCCACTGTCGTTGATGCGAACACGGTGGAGCCTTTTAGCCAAGCCTTCACACAAACGGGCAGCATCGGCACGACCAGCTTCACCACCACCAGCACTCTGCCAGCCGGGCTCACGCTATCCAGCGCGGGTGTGCTTGCGGGCACGCCTACGGAAGATGGCACCTTCGTTATCACCGTCACGGCCACAGGCGATCTCGGCTGTTCGGCAACCGGTGAGGCCTACACCTTGACGGTGGTGCGTCCGCCGCTGTTAACAATCAGCGTGGAGGAAACCCTGGGGGTGCCATTGCCTAACAACTCGGCTGCGCAAGGCAGCATTCTCACCGGGAAAACGACGAGCGCCAGGACCTACACCATCACCAACACTGGCACTGAAAGCATCACGCTGAACGCTTTCATCAAAGCTGGCGATCACCCCGGCGACTTCACAGTGAACCCTGCGAGCAGCAACACCATCAGCGCAGGCGGCACGGCTACCTTCACCATCACCTTCACGCCGAATCGTGGTGGGACTCGGAGCGCTGTGCTTCGCGTCAGCGGCAGCGATGGTACCTTTAGCAGCCCGGTGGATCTCTTGCTTTCGGGCACGGGTCTTGTGCCCACGATCACGATCACCAATCCATCCGTCACCACTGCGACCACCGATGTTGCCTTTAGCCAAGTGTTCACGCAAACCGGTGGGCTTGGCTCCACCACCTTTAACATCGCCTCGGGCACGCTGCCCGCGGGTCTGTTGCTCGCTGCAGATGGCATCCTCGCAGGCACGCCGACTCGCACTGGGCGATTCCCCATCACGGTGCGCGCCACGGATGCTTACCAGACTTCGGTCACCAGCGCGGTTTACACACTTATCGTCGCTCATGGCACGGGACCGCAGCTCGTGGTGGAGCAACCAGCGGGCACGAACGCGGCTACTACACCCAAGGTCTTGTATTTTTCACTGGATGATGAAGACGAAACCCCTCGCTACCAATTGCCAGCAGGGCTGCGAGATGTCACCGCGGTGGCTATCGGAGGAGCACACGCATTGGCGCTGAAGAGTGATGGCAGCGTCGTAGCATGGGGTGACAACCGCTTCCAGCAAACTGATGTGCCTGAGGACCTGAGCGATGTTCAAGCTATCGCCGCCGGTGCAAACTACAGCTTAGCACTGAAAGACGATGGCTCCCTTATGGCTTGGGGGGAACTCGAAGAGGGCACTCCCATCGAAGTGCCATCGGGAGCTGCCACCGGTGTGGCCGCGATTGCAGCAGGTCCCTACTTCGTCGTCGTGGCCAAGACCGACGGCAGCGTTGTCGCCTTCGGGGACAATGGGAGCGGACAAACCAATGTACCATCTGGCTTGGCGGACGTGGTCGCCGTAACAGCAGGCGACGAATATGCGGTCGCTCTGAAATCAGATGGCACGGTAGTGGCATGGGGAGCTAGCGGCGATAGCAGGACAAACGTGCCTGTGGGCTTAAATCAGGTGCAGGCTCTGGCAAGCGGGAGATACCACAGCCTAGCACTAAAGACGGATGGCACCGTGGTCGGCTGGGGATCGAATAAAGAGGGTCAGCTTGATTTTCCATCAGGCCTTACGGGAGTGAAGTCCGTGGCAGTGGCGGCAGAGCGCTCCTTCGCTCTGAAGCACGACGGCACTCTGATCACCTGGGGCAGTTCTGGGCTGCCGGTTCGGCCCATCCCCAACGTGCAAGCCTTGGTGGCTGGCTTCGATGCCTACCTCCTGCTGGTGCCTGTCGTGGACTTCGGCTTTGGCAAGATGGGTGATCCGAATCCTCCCGTGACACTCACCCTGCGCAACGCTGGCACTGCGCCGCTGAACCTGGGCACGATCACCAAGGCTGGTCCAAATCCTGAAGACTTCATCGTTGCTGCGCCGAGTAGCACCGTCATCGCCCCGGGCGCTAGCACCACGCTGGATGTGAGCTTCCTTCCCACGGGAGTAAGTGGTCGCTCCTGCACTTTGCACATCGCCAGCAATGACTCTGCCGCATCACCCAACAGCGTGCTGCTTAGCGGCACCGGCATGACCAATATCGTCACCGTGCGCAATCCCGCCATCGCCACCGGCACAGTGGGGCAACCCTTTAGCCAGCGGTTCACGCAGGCCGGTTTGGTTGGGGTGGTTTATTGGAGCATGGGCTCGAGTTTCAACTACCCCACAGGGCTCGCGATGAATCCAAATGGCATCCTCTCGGGTGTGCCCGCCGTCACAGGCACCTTTTTGCTCTTCCCCAGTGTCCGGGGCCCGGATGATAACTTGAATGACGGTCCGATCTATCAGCTCACCATCAATGCCGCGCCTGCCGCTCGCTTCGCCGTGACCTCGCCCAGTGGAGACCCAATGCTCGCAGGGGATGCTGTCGATCTCGGCAGCAGTCAGATCGGCGTAGCCTCCAAACCGCGCGTCTTCAATGTCAGCAATGTCGGCCAGTTGCCCGCACCCGTGGGGCTCATCCGCATCACAGGCTCAAACAGCAGCGACTTCACGCTCACCACTCTGCCCGGCACTACCTCGCTCGCACCTGGTGCCAGCGCCACGTTCAGCATCGTCTTCAAACCCAGCGCTGTGGGTGTTCGCGCCACCAACCTAGAGCTGCCGGGTAGCGCTCTGACCTTCCCCATCACCGGCACAGGATCGACCACGCCAGTCATTGATCCACCCGTGGTTTCGACGGCACCCAATCTCTCCGTTCAACAGCCAGTCAATTTCGGGCGCACGCACGCCAGCACCCAGGATCTCGAAAAGCTCGGCCTGAACATGCCGAAGCTGCTCACCTACACCCTGCGCAACTCCGGAACCCAGCCGCTCACCGGTTTAAGCGCGAGCCTCAGCGGCCCAGACGCCGCGATGTTCCGCATCCTCAGCCAACCGCCTGCCAGCATCGCAGGCGGCGGCAGTGGGACGTTCACGATGCAGGTCAAACTCACCAGCCTTGGCAATAAGACTGCGCGGCTACGCATCCTCAGCAACTCGCCGAACGAGTCGCCCTTTGACCTCACGCTCGCCGCCACGGGTGCGGCAGTGCTACCGGCCAACGTCACCACCTTGCCAGCCAGCGCGATCACCCACGTGGATGGTGTCAATCGCGTGACGCTCAATGGCAGTGTCGATACCCTGGAGACGCTCACCGAGGTCGCGTTCGACTACGGTCTGACCAAAGCCTATGGCTTGTCGAGCATCACCAATCCCTTGTTCACTGAGGGTGCGATTAACATCAGCGAAACGGTGCGTGGCCTGCTGCCTCACAAGACCTACCACTTCCGCATTCGCGCCATCGGTGACCAAGGCAGCGCTTTTGGCAAGAACATGACCTTCACCGTGCCCAATCAAGCGCCCGAAGCTCAGACGGATGAACTCTACGCCGCCCCCAACGACCCGCTCACCATCGACGTCCTTCGCAATGATCGCGATGCGGATGGAGACAAGCTCACCATCACCAGCAGAACCACCTTGAGCCCCAGCACGGCGGGCACCGTCGCTATCGTAAAGAACAAACTCGTCTTCACACCGAACCGCAGCTTCACCACAGGCATCGCCACCTTTGACTACACCATCAGAGATGGTTTCGGCGGCACGGATACAGCCACTGTCAGACTGACCGCATTGCCCATCACCCTCACGCCTGCCAGCATCACTCGGCCCGCAGCCGGTGGCAGCTATAACATCTCCATCACCGCCTTCGCCACCCAGGTGACCGAGAACCTGCCCTGGCTCAGCGCTGTCGAAACAGGCAGCGGCGTGCACACCAGCACGGTGCAAATCACCCTGCTGCCTAACACTAGCAGCAAGGCACGGAGCGGACGCATCATCATCGACGGACAAACACACGACGTGGTGCAAAGCGGTGTCACCAAGCCTTCCATCACACCCATGAGCAGCACGCCGCATGAGGCCATTGTCAGTGGCTTTTTCAGCCTCGCTATTCCGTTGGTCGATGGTCCTGCCACCTTCACCGCCACCGACTTACCTCCAGGCATGAAGATCGACAACGTGACCAATCTCATCAGTGGCACCCCCACCACTGCTGGCACTTACAACGTCGTCATCCGAGCGAGGAACGCCGCAGGCCCACTGGCTACCGACACCGCAGGCATTGCGGCTGCGACTGCTTCCTGCATCATCCACGTCAGCGCGTTGGACCCGAACTTGATCGGCACCTATCACGGCCTTATCTCGCCCAGCCAAGTGGCCTATCTCACCCCCAGAGTGAATGTCGGCGCGCGACTAGAAATCACCACCACCTCTGTCGGCGGCATCACTGGCCAGATCCTCGAAGGCAGCACCAAGGTCTCCCTCAAAGGACAGCTGCAAGCCAGCGTCGCCGACCCCGATCATCCCGTGGCCATCCTGAATCTCATAAGCCCAACAACGAAACGCCAAGTCACGCTGAACATCACGCTCGACAAGACCAGCAACACCCTGACCGGAGCCTTTTATCTGACCGCCTCACCCGCCGCTAGAACACCTGTCGAAGGCTGGCGCAATACGTGGACCAATAGCACCCAAGCCACCGACTACGCAGCACTCCACACCTTCGCGATTGAAAATGTCTCCACCGAGCAAACCAGCCCAGATGGCTTTGGCTTCGGCAACTTCACACCGGCCGCGAGCACCGGTCTGCTCATCATCAAAGGCAATCTCGCCGACGACAGTCCCATCGTAAGCAGCACCTTCGTCGGCCCCACTGGCCAAGTGCTCTTCTACCAACCTCTCTACGCCAACACCGGCAGTTGCGTGGGCAGGCTGGACATCTCACGCGGTCCCGCTCCGCCGCAAAACAACAGCATTCTCGGCCATCTGAGTTGGTATAAACCCGCACCGTTAGCGACCAGCAAAGACCTCATCTATCGGGAAGGCTTCGGCCCCATCATACTCGATGTCGCAGGCAGCACCTACCGTGCACCAGGTCCAGGCGAGCGAGTGCTTGGCTTACCCACCGCCACGGCACCCGCCACCAATGCGAAGCTAAACTTCACCCTCGGTGGACTCGATACCGCACAGCCCACCAGCTTGGAATTTGTGCAATTGTTTAACATCACCAACCCGAGCCTAGACGGCCTAACCAATGTCGCATCCTTCACCACGAACGCCAACAGCGTGATGCTTCCTACGCTGACGCCTAGCAATGGTGCCTTCAGCGGCGAGTTCACCCTCCCAGGAGGCACGCCAGCGCTGAATCGCAAAGCGCCCTTCAACGGCCAGATCGTCCGCATCATTAACACCGTCGAGACCACACGCGGCTACGGCTACTTCCTGCTACCGAAGATGCCCAGCACGGGACAATCCGTAAATTCCTCGCCCAAGCTCAGTGGCCAAGTCATTCTTCAGGCGCCCTAACGCATAACGGTTTGCGCATGGATGGCATCGCATATCATCTTGAGTGAAGCTTCCAGGTTGCCATCGGCGGTTTTGAAAGCATCGGCATCAATGGTGAGCGGAGCGCCGAGGACAACGAGTGGTGCGCCGTATTGCGGGCATTGAATGGCTTGTTCTAAACTCAATCCACCGACGGCTTGCACGGGGATTTTGACGGCGTTTACGACCTCCCGCAGCTGATCCAGCGGGCTAGGCATGCGCTTTCCAGCAGCGGCGATGCCACGGCGCTCGTCGTAGCCGATGTGATGGATGACGTAATCGCAGCCGAGGTCTTCGAGGAACTTTGCACCATCGACCATGCTCTCGCAGATCATGTTATCTCCCATGACCTTACAGCCAAAATCGCGCCCAGCTTTCACCACACATTTGATGGTCTCAGCATGAGCACGGGCCATGACGACGACGTGTGTGGCACCTGCTTTGGCCATCATTTCAGCCTCTAGATAGCCGCCATCCATCGTTTTCAAATCAGCAACGATGGGCACATTAGGGAAAGCTTTGCGCAAGGCACGCACGCCATGCAGCCCTTCGGCCAAGATGAGCGGTGTGCCGGCCTCTAGCCAGTCCACCCCAGCGCGCATGGCTAAAGCAGCCGTTTCGAGTGCTTCGTCGATGTTCGTGAGGTCGAGAGAAATTTGGACAATGGGTTTCATGCAATCCAGCACTAAGGCAGAAGAGATGATCCACGTCACGACAAAGATCATGCGATCTACGACTCGTGATAACAACCCGATAGACGGCCCCACGGCCCTTCGTTACAGCGGTCCCCCCATGTTCCGTCTCGTTCCAGTTCTTTGCGTTCTTAGCTTCGTTTCCTCTTCCGCTGAAACACCTGTCGCTGCATTCCTGGATTCGCACTGCGTCGAATGCCATGATCCAGATGTCAAAAAAGGTGGACTCGATCTTGCATCCCTGACCTTTGATCCTGCAAATAGCACTTGGATCAAAGTCTTTGAGCGTGTCCGGGATGGTGAGATGCCGCCGAAAAAGAAGTCGCAGCCAGAAACGGCGGAGAAAGACCTCTTCCTCACTGCATTAAGAGAACCTCTACTGAAGGCCGATGCGGCGGACATTGCTGCGAAGGGGCGAGTGCGCAGTCGCAGACTCACACGCGTCGAGTATGAGCACACGATGCATGATCTTCTCGGCATCGACATCCCACTTAAAACTTTGCTCCCTGAAGATCGCGCTACCCGTGGTTTTGAAACCGTCGCCGATGGTCAGCAGCTTTCCCATCATCAGCTCGCACGTTATCTCGACGTGGCCGACCTCGCTCTAAGCGATGCCTTTGATCGTGCGGCAAAAGGCGACGCGATCTATGCAAAGCAGCATACACCCGAGATGCTGATTAAAAACCGAGGTGGCAACTATCGCGGCCCCGAGCTGCGCAACGGCGAAAGCATCACCTGGCCCATCGGGCTGCAATTCTTTGGGCGCACGCCGACGTGGGTTCCGGCAAGCGGCTGGTATCGTATCACTCTACGCGGCGTTCGCGGCATCAATCCCACCTCCGATGGCGCGGTTTGGGGCACGCTGCGCTCCGGTCACTGCGAATCAAACGCGCCGTTGCTTTACATGATTGGACTCATTGAGGCCACGCCGACATCGCGCGACATGACCTTTGAGGCCTGGATCGAAGAAAATCATCGACTGGAGCTACGACCGAACGACGGCACACGCAAAAACGCCCCCACCGGTGCCAAAGGAGGCAATGTGAGCTTCAGTGGCCGCAATCTCGAAAAACAAGGTTTCTCCGGCATCGCTCATCGCGGCATCGACATCAAGCGCATCTATCCGATCACCAATGACATCGATGTGAGGAAAAAGCTTTTCGGCGGCGATGGCCTAGAGGCTTTGAAAGCCGAGAACCTCGACAAACTCGTCTCCCGCTTTGCCACACGGGCTTTTCGCCGACCCGTCACTGAAGCACAAAGCGCCCCGTATCGTGAGATCGCTGCTAAATCGCTCGCTGAAGGCGATTCACTCACTGAGTCTCTCCGTGCAGCCTACCGCGCCATCTTGTGCTCACCGCGCTTTTTGACTTTCATCGAGGCCCCAGGCCCGCTCGATGACCATGCGATCGCCTCACGGCTTAGTTTCGCCCTCTGGTGCTCCATGCCCGATCAAGAGCTGCTCGAACTCGCGAACCAAAACAAGCTACACGATCCTCAAACGCTTGCGCAGCAAGTCGAGCGGCTACTTTCGCACACCAAAGCCAAACGCTTCATCGCCTCCTTCACCGACCAGTGGCTGAAGCTCAGTCAGATCGACTTCACCACGCCCGACATGCGGCTCTTCCGCGACTTTGATCCTGTCTTGCAGGAATCCATGTTGCAGGAAACACGCGCCTATTTTGCTGAGATGCTGAGCCGTGACTTAAGCATCACTCACCTCATCGACTCCGACTTCGCCTTCTTGAACGGCCGTCTCGCAAGGCACTATGCCGGAGACAATCAGACAATGAGATCATCCAACAAGGAGAAGAAGCGCCAGAGCGAGACTCTCCCTGTCTCATGGTCTGATAGTCTCACTGTCTCGGCTCCAAAACCCGGTGATGGCCTTCAAAAAGTGACACTGGCTTCGCAGTCAAAGCGCGGTGGCCTCATCACTCAGGGAGCGATCCTCAAAGTGACCGCCGATGGCACCAGCACCTCGCCTGTCGTGCGCGGTGTCTTTGTTAATGAGCGCATTCTCGGTAATCACATCCCACCGCCCCCGCCCGGCATTCCAGCCATCGAACCGGACATCCGCGGCGCGACGAGCATCCGCGACCAGCTCGACAAGCACCGCAACAACGAATCCTGCGCCAGCTGTCATCAAACCATCGATCCACCCGGTTTCGCTCTGGAAAACTACGACCCCGTCGGCCTCTGGCGCAGCGCCTACGGACAAAACGGCAAAGGAGCCAAAATCAACCCCACCGGCACAACGCCCGAAGGTGAAGCCTTCACCGACCTCGCCACCTGGAAGAAGCTCTACACCCAACACCATGAACACCTCGCCCGCGCCTTCGCCGAACAATTCCTCACCTACTCCACCGGTGCCCCACCACGATTCAGCGATGAGTCAGCGCTCGATGAGATCTCCAACACAACGAACCTGCGAGCGATCATTCGTGAGGTGATTTTGAGCGAGGTGTTTCGGCGGAAGTAACAGCATTGAAAATTGAAAAATCGAAAATGGAGATTCTATAAATGAGTGCCAAGAAAGCTGAAGAAATGGAAGATCGGTTCCTGGACTTTGCGGTCCGGGTCGGTTCTGTCGTGGACGCTTTGCCGGACACGCGGCTGGGGCGGCACATTGCAGGCCAGTTGGTTCGTTGCGGCACATCTCCTGCTCCGAATTACGGCGAGGCCGATGCCGCTGAAAGTAAAAATGACTTCATTCACAAGCTCGGCATCGTTTTCAAAGAGCTGCGTGAGAGTCGTATTTGGATCAAGATGATCATCAAAGCTCGTCTGCTTCCAGGAAAACGCATGGCGGCCCTGCTCGACGAATGCGAGCAACTCAACAACATCATTGCCAGCTCTCTCATCACCGCGAAAAAGAACCGAGGTCGCTAGTCCATGCCCCAATCTACAATCTCCATTTTCCAATCATCAATTTTCAATCCTCTCTCCGCACCATGAGTACCTTCACTTTCCAAAAGCATCTTTCCCGCCGTGCCATGCTGCGCGGGGCGGGTATCACACTGGGTCTTCCTTTGCTGGAGGCGATGACGCCAGCGTTTGCGGTGGTGAAGGAGACCAAGCAGGCGAAGCGATTCGTTGGCGTGAGTCTGGCACTGGGGCTGCATAATCCAAATCTGGTGCCGGAGGGAAGTGGGCGGAGTTACAAGCCATCGCGTTACCTCGCGGGCATTCAGGATTTGCGGGAGGATTTCACAGTGGTGTCGGGCTCGTCTCACCCAGGTGTGACAGGCGGTCACACGGCGGAGGGCAGTATCTTTTCAGCCTGTCCCAATGCGCGCGGTTCGACGACGAGGAACACGATCTCGCTGGATCAGCTCATGGCGAAACATCTGGGACATGAGACGCGGTTCCCATCGCTGGTTCTAAACACGAACTCGCAGACGAGCCCGAGCTACACAGAGAACGGCTCCATGATTCCAGCCGAAAACAGCGCGATGAAGCTCTTCACGCGTTTGTTTGTGAATGACACGCCCGCAGAGCAAGAGCGGCAAGCGGAACTAATCCGCAGTGGTCGGAGTGTGATGGATGTCGTCGGTGCAGAAGCGAAATCTCTGCAACGTGAGCTGGGAGCGGGTGATCGAGACAAACTCGATGCGTGGTTCACCAGCGTGCGTGAGCTGGAGCAGAGACTCGCCGCCAATGAATCCTGGACGCACAAACCCAAGCCGAAAGTGACATTGAAGCCACCGACGCAAATCCCGCGCGACAACGAAGTGGCCGTGGAGCGCATCTTTCTAGACATCGTTCAGATGGCGCTAGTTACAGACAGCACACGCTTCATCACGCTGCACATCACAGGCAATAACGTGCAGGGCATCGAAGGTGTCGATGAAGCTTACCACAACCTCAGCCACCACGGCATGGACGAGGAAAAGCTGGCACAGCTTGCCCTCGTCGAGCAAGGCGTCATCAACGAATGGGCTGGGTTCCTCCGCAAATTAAAGACCGACAAGCTCCTCGATAAAACCATGGTCTTACTCACATCGAACCTCGGCAACGCCTCCGCGCATGATAACAAGAACATGCCTGTCCTCTTTGCGGGTGGTGGCTTCAAGCACGGCCAGCACCTAGCCTTTGACCAAAAGGACAATTATCCACTGCCAAATCTCTACCTGAGCGCCCTGCAACGTCTCGGCTTGGAGGAAGTGAGCTTTGCCACGACTGAAACAACCATGCGTGGATTGGAAATAGCTTAAACGATGATCCGGGCTCTTAGCATCTTTGTGTTCTCAGCCTTGCAGCTCTCCGCTACTGATGTGGGGACCCTTCAAAAAATCGGGGCAAAAATCACTGAAACGGCAAGAGTCGTCACGCAAGTGAACGTGAAGTGCGATGCCTTTACAGAGGCTGATTTTCGTTTACTCGGCAGCTTCACGACGATCAAGGATCTGACAATCAGCGGGAAAACGATTACTGATGAGACGCTAGCATTGCTGACTGGATTAACGGAACTCGAACGGCTCAGCACTGATGGCATTCAGCTTACGGATGATGGCTTCAAAAGATTCGCGGCGTTTCAAAAACTGAAATCGCTATCGTTCTTTCATCCAGCGTTTCGATCTGAGAAATTCCAAGGCAGTGGTCTGGCGCATTTGAAAGCGTTGTCTAAACTGGAAAAACTCACCTTTGCAGGATCAACCGCTGGTGATTTGGCGCTAGAGGCCATTGGCCAACTCACACAGCTCAAAGAATTCCGCACCTGGCACACGGCCCAGACGCAAGCTGGTAACACGCATCTTCTGAAGTTGCCGCTAACGGCCTTGCGTATCGGTCAGCGCTTGCCGGAATGGGGGAAAGATGCACCTGCTAGCTTTGATGAATCAACCCTGGCCACAATCGCTCAGATCAAGACGCTCGAATCCCTCGAACTCACCGAAACCCGACTCACGGCCAAGATCGTTTCGCATCTAAAGTCGCTACCAAATCTCAACAAACTCCGCATTGAAACCGTGGACATCTCAGTCGCGGATGTGGACGCCATCAAAGCCGCGTTGCCTAAATGCAAAGTGGACTTCAAACCGATGAGTGATGCAGAGAAGGAAGCACTGCTGGTGAAGAAACTAAAACTCTAGTTGTCAGACCACAGTCGCTTGTATCGTTTCATCTAACCAACGAACATGAACATTGTCTCCAAACGCCACATCGACCGCCGAGCTTTTTTGCGGGGAGCGGGGACCGTCCTCTCGCTGCCCTTTTTAGAGGCCATGGCGCCGGCCTTTGCCACACGTGCTCAAGCCGCTGTTGCGCAGCCGCCCCAACGTTTTTTGGCCATGTGTGCGACGCTTGGCTTTCACACTCCGTTTTTGTTTCCAAAGGAAACAGGGGCAAATTACACGCTGACTCCTTACCTGGAACCATTGAAAGAATTGAAGGATGATTTTTCCGTCATCTCCGGTCTGCAGCATGAGGAGCAGAATGGGGCCAATGGTCACACCTCCGAAATGACCTGGCTAACATCTGCCAAGCATCCCGGGCTCGCTGGATTCAAGAACACGATCAGCATTGACCAACTCATCGCGGAGCAAATTGGCTCACAAACACGCTTCCCCAGCCTTATCCTCGGCACCGGTAGCGAGTCCATGTCCTGGTCGGCGAGTGGTGTGCCACTACCCGCTGAATCTTCTCCTTCGAACGCTTTTCGACAGCTTTTTGTCGATGGCACAAATCAAGAAATTGATGCCCAAGTGAGCGGGCTAACTCGTGGTCGTAGCATTCTCGACACCGTTATGGGACAGGCTAAAAAACTACGCAGTGAGCTTGGCAAGCGCGATCAGGAAAAGCTGGACGAGTATTTCAGTGCCGTTCGTGATCTGGAAGGTCGGCTGGTGCAAAACGAGGCGTGGGTGCAGAGACCGAAACCCAAGGTGAATGCCAAACCGCCCACGGACATTCAGACTCGCACCGACGCTATCGGTAAAATGAATCTCATGCAGGATCTCATCGTTCTCGCACTACAAACGGATAGCACTCGCACGATCACCCTGCGCCTCAATGGCATGAATGCCGTGCCTGAGATTGCAGGAGTCAAAAACGACTGGCACAATCTTTCCCACCATGGCCAGGACGAAGCAAAGATCGAAGAACTAAAGGTCATTGAAACAGCTGAGTTCACTGCATTTGCAGGTTTTTTGACCAAACTAAAGGCAGCGTCATTGCTGGATAGTACTTCCGTCATCTTTGGCTCGAATCTCGGCAATGCCAGTGCCCATCAAACGGCCAATCTTCCGCTTATCCTGGCTGGAGGCGGATTCAAGCATGGACGCCACATAGCCATTGATAAAGACAAGCATGTCTTCTCCAATCTCTTTGTCTCGCTAGCTCAGCGCATGGGCGTTCAGACTGAAAAGTTTGGCTTCAGCACAGGTGTTTTAGACATCAATCAGGCATGACCATGAAGTGCCGACTCCTCGCGGCATGGCCGTTTTTTGCCCTTAGCTTGCAGGGTGCACTGCCTTCCATTCAGCCATTTCTGGATCAACACTGCATGGACTGCCATGACAGAGATGTAAAGAAAGGCGATCTGGATTTATCCTCACTCTCCACCGATGGCGACGATGCTGCAGCCCTTAAAAAGTGGGTGCGCATATTTGATCGAGTCGCCGCAGGTGAAATGCCACCCCCAATGAAAAAGCAACCCGCTCAGGAAGCCGTTCAGGATTTCATGGCAGCATTGGGCAGTGATTTAGTCCATCAATCCAAGGCACAAAAAGGCACCGTGCTACGACGCCTAAATCGACGCGAATATCAAAACACCATCAATGATCTTCTGGGTGTAAACGTTAACGTGATCGACTCGTTACCAGAGGACGGACGCGCTAAGGGTTTTGATAACATAGGCGAGGCGCTTTCCATCTCGGGCATTCAAATGCAGCGCTACATGGAAGCCGCTGAATTAGCGATCAATGCAGCCCTCTATCAGGAAGCACGCCCAAAGTTAATCAAACAAAGCGCCACACTCGATTCAGAACGTAATCGCAAGGACACCATCGGCAAACAATGGTTAAGACGCGAGGACGGCAGCATCGTTGTGTTCAACGAAGGCGGTTTCCCCAGCACGGTAATTCCGAATCTGAGATCAAAAGAAGCCGGCACCTACAAGCTACGTGTGACCGGCTATGGCTATCAGATTGAGGAGCCAGTCGTGTTTGCCCTCATCACCGGCAGCTTCAATTTCCGCAATGCGGACAATGTCACCCATAGCTTTCATGAACTGCCTGTAGGCAAGCCCGGCACGGTTGAAGTCACACTGAGTCTTGATGCCAATAAAGGCATCTGGATCAGCCCGCAGGGTCTCAATGGCCCCGATGGCCACTCCCCGGTCAAAGACGGGCCTGACAAGTATCCAGGCGAAGGCATGGCCATTCAGGAAGTGACGCTCGAAGGCCCCATTGTTAACGATTGGCCACCGCGCGGCCAGAAACTGCTGCTAGGTCAAGCGAAGCTTCATGAGCTAGCGCCCGACAAACCATGGATGAAGAATAAAAACGGATACAAGCCTGTCTTCACAGCCGAAACTTCTGAGCCCGTGATTGAATCGCGTCAGTTACTGCCCGCCTTTATCACCGCTGCCTTCCGGCGGCCCGCCACAGCGATGGATGCAGAACCCTACTTGAAGCTCTTTGACGCAGAGTATGCCGCCAGCAGGGATTTCCTGATCGCCATGCGCACGGCTGCCATTGCGGCGCTTTGCGCTCCCGAGTTTCTCTTCCTCAAAGAACCTTCAGGGAAACTGGATGACCTCCAGCTTGCCTCACGACTCAGTTACTTCCTCACCCGCAGCGCACCAGATGCTGAACTGCTTACGGCCAAACTCTCGCAGCCCGAGATGCTTCAATCTCAAACCGAGCGCCTACTCAAGGCACAGACGCTAGAACGCTTCGTGATCGATTTTACCGATGGCTGGCTGAATCTACGTGAGATTGACTTCACCACCCCCGATAAGCAGCTCTACCCTGAATACGACGAGTGGTTGCTTGACTCCATGCTGCGTGAAACGCGCAGCTTCATCAACGAGCTCATTCAGAAGAATCTCAGCGTCACCAACATCGTCCACAGTGATTTTGCCATGCTTAACAAGCGTCTTGCAGAGCATTACGGCATCCCTGGTGTGAGTGGCGTCGAATTGCAAAAAATCAAACTGCATGAAGGCAGCCATCGTGGTGGAGTGCTGACTCAGGCCAGCGTTTTAAAGGTCAGCGCCAATGGCACCAACACCTCTCCCGTGGTGCGTGGAATCTTCGTCATGGACCGCATACTCGGCATGGAACCTCCTCCACCACCGCCGGGAATTCCCGGTGTGGAACCTGATATTCGTGGAGCAACCACGCTCCGTGAATTACTCGATAAACACCGCAGTAGCGAGACTTGCAATGGCTGCCACCGCATGATCGATCCACCAGGCTTCGCCATGGAAAGCTACGACGTCATCGGCGGATGGCGCGAGCGTTTCCGCAGCATTGGGGAGGGCGACTTTGTCAAAGCTACCGTGCAAGGACGCAAAGTGCGCTATCGCCTTGGCCAGCCGGTCTATGCCGCTGGTGAATTGCATCACGGGAAAACCTTTCAGAACATGGCTGACTTTCAAAAACTCCTGCTTGCTGATCAGGATCGAATCGCTCGCAGCCTGATTGAAAAACTCCTAACCTTTGCCTCGGGCCGACCCATGAGCTTCTCCGACCGCTCAGAGATCGACAAGCTCGTCACTCGATCCAAAGCCAAAGGTCACGGTCTGCGTGATCTCATTCATGCAGTGGTGCAGAGTGAAATCTTCAAGATTAAGTGATCAAGCCTCAGCATTCCTGATCCTGCCCTGAGCGGGTTTAGGACTTGAGACACCGCCAAGTTGATTGCGGAACTCATACACGTCACTCCGATAAAGCGTCTCTTCATACCAAAGTGGCACGCCACTTTCGAGGAAACCTGTGGCAATGACCAAAAGGCAAGCTGAGTTCGTTTTTACGCCTAATGAAACAGCCTGTGACTTCGTGACATTGACCGCACGGATGGATTCATCGGCTCCGGAAATCGTGAGCTTGCATTGTTTGGTCCAAAAGGCATACAGCGAGCTTTTGGCATCAGTTTTGGACATGCTTAGGCAATGACGGGCTGCGATATGACGGCGCTCATAAATAACCGGTTGCCCATCCGCGAGGCGGACGCGCTCAATGTAAAACAGCGGCTCATTAGCAGTCAATTTGAGCGCATTGACGATCTCGACCGAGACATCCGCGATGGTGTGCTTTTGGAAGGCGATGACTTGGGTGCTCGGCTGCTTGCCTGCGGCTCGTGCTTTGTCAGTGAAGCTCACAAGACGCTGCAGATCATAGTCGAGCACGTTTTCGCGGACGAATGTGCCCGCACCCTGACGGAACTCGAGCAAGCCCTGAGAAACGAGGCTGCTAAGGGCCTTGTTGGCGGTTGGGCGGCTAGTTTCGAAGCGCTCCGCGATCTCGCGCTCGGTGAGAAATTGCGAACCTGGCACGTACTGACGACTGCGGAGGAGCTTCCGCAGTTTGGTGATGAGTTCCTGATGAAATGACGCTGGTTTACCCACGGAGTCGATCTTGCAACGTAATCTGACTTTGACAAGTGGCTTAGCCAATTGATAAATTGGCTAAGCCACTCTTAAACCATGAAATACACCTATTCAGACCTTGCTAAGATGATTGATCATTCGTTGCTGCATCCGACGATGACTGACAAAGACCTTCAGGAAGGCTGCGCACTAGCGGCGAAATACAATGTGGCTTCCGTCTGCATCAAACCCTATGCGGTAAAACAAGCCGTCGAATGGCTGCGCGGAACGGATGTTAAAGTCGGAGCTGTGATCGGCTTTCCGCATGGCAATAGCACCACCGAATCCAAGCGCTATGAAACGGAACTAGCCTGCAAGGATGGCGCAGTAGAAATCGACATGGTGGTCAATCTAGGCAAGGCCCTCAGTTCAGACTGGGACTATGTCGAGGCAGACGTGAACGCTGTCTGCGATGAAGCCCACAAACACGGAGCCAAGGTGAAGGTCATCTTTGAAAACGACTACCTCACAAATGGTGGCGCAGGTCTAAGCAGTGACGATTTCAAAATCAAGCTCTGCCAACTCTGCGAGCGTGCTGGAGCTGATTGGGTGAAGACGAGCACCGGCTACGGTTTCGTAAAGCAACCCGACGGCAGCTACAACTACAAGGGAGCGACTGAGAGCGATCTAGCACTGATGCGTGCCAACGTTTCAGCCAAGGTCCAAGTCAAAGCCGCTGGCGGTGTGCGCGATCTCGATGGCCTGATCAAAGTCCGCGACCTCGGCGGCTCCCGCTGCGGAGCCACTGCGACGGCAACCATGATGGACGACTACCGGAAACGTGAAACGGCTGGCATACCCGATGCCGAAGGCAGAAAAATCGGCGCGGGTGGGTATTGATGCATGATTGATCGGACTAAGGCTGTTTGGCCCAAGCCCCCATACGCTGAGATCGTGCCTGCTGTTCAATATCTCTAAGTTGGTTTTGATAATCGTTCACGGAACGGCCATCTGGCAGGGCTATGCCGCTGGTATGAATGCGAGCAAGGCCAGCACGGATGAGTTTGGCTGACAGATCTTCACCATCAGCAAAGACGATGAAGGCGTAATGACGACGACTGTTATAGACACTCTGCCATTTGGTGTAGAGAGTGAATGACTGGGTTGAAAGTAGGCGCAGAGTAAAGGTCTGCGCTTGCCGACCGATGGCAACGGTTTCCGCCTCACTCAGACCGCCAAAGTACTGGCCCTGTTCAGCGAGTCGATCCCCATTGAATTGATGCCGTTTTTTCTCAGGACAATCGGCAAAGTAGAGCCGGAACTCGTGAGTCTGTCCGTTGTGATTAAGGTGAAAGCTATCACCATCGTTATCCCGATGATCATGGAGTTTGGCCCCGAGGATGACCTCAAACACTTTACTGGTCTTCTTGGCGCTTGTTTCAGGGCCATCTTGAACGTCACGCCAGACCTGGAATCCAACTGCAACGAGAGCCAACAGGACCCAGAGCCAAGACTTACCAGAGCGACGACTCATGCACTGGCTTTTTCAAGAGCCGCGTAGTCAATGGTGCGCAGCCGCGCCTGCTTGGCACCCATACGTGGGACGCAAGCCAACAGGGCCTGCGTGTAAGCATGCTGTGGATTGCTCAAAACTTCCTCCGTAGGACCGGTCTCAACGATCTCACCCCGATACATCACCGCGACACGATCTGCGACATCACGGATGATACCAAAGTTATGTGTGATCAGGATCATGGTCATGTTTAACTCGCGTCGCAGAGACGCTAGCAGTTCCATGATCTGTTTTTGAATGGTCACATCTAGAGCTGTAGTCGGTTCATCGGCAATGAGTAGTTTTGGCTGACAACACAGTGCCATGGCAATCATGACACGCTGCTGCATACCGCCACTAAGCTCATGCGGATAAGCTCGCAGGCGTTTTTCAGGCTCAGTAATGCCGACCTTGTTGAGCCAGGAGAGAATCTCCGCATCCCGATTTTGCACCTCAGGACGATGCAAAGCGAGAGCTTCGCCGATCTGGGTTCGGACCGTGAGCACAGGATTGAGGGAAGTTGTTGGCTCCTGGAAAACATAGGCAATTTCTTTTCCTCGAACTTGGCGAAGTTCCTTTTCACTCATCTGCAAAACATGATGTCCGGCAATGCTAAGTTCAGTCGCCGTGATACTGGCTGGCGGCTCTGGAAGCAGCCGAGCCAAGGAAAGTGCCGTCGCGCTTTTACCACTGCCGCTTTCACCCACGATGGCAATGGATTCACCCTGTTTTAGGTCTAGGCTGATGCCTTTGACAGCCTGGGCTGGCGGTCCGTCGTGACGACGGAACTCGATCTTCAAGTCACGGATGCGCAGGAGAGGAGGCGATTCAGGCATGGTTTAAAGAGTCTTTGGATGGATGAATCATGTGACCGAGAAGCCACAAAGACAAGGCACAAAGCATGGATGGAAAACCAGCCCACAGAGCAGACATGGGATTGGCAAAAACCATTTCACTATCGACTTCAGGCAAAAGAGGGATGGCAATTCCCAAAGTGACGGTCAACTGAGAAGCAATGACGGTACTCCAACCAGCGCCTTTGAGGAGCCAGGCAAGCGCACAACGAATCGTGGCTGGACCCTTAAAAAAAGGGCTGCCAGCACAAAAGGCTCCCAGTGCAGCCACACAGCTAAGCATGACAACAGGCGTGGCTGCCGCCTGATACGCTTGCGCTCTCAGAGCCTGCACAAGCTTGGCCATGGCACCCGGAAGGCCCAGGATATCTTCGACACTGAAAAGGAAGATCAATGCTAACAGACCAATTCCCCAAACTGGATTAGGCAATTCTGGCGACTGATTTTCCCCCATCACCGTGCGCATGGAAGTACGAAGCTGAATGCGATCTCGGGTCCTTAACATGAACTCCTCAAAAGGCCGTCCGGGAACTCTTTCTGGAGAAACCAGATGTGGAGTCGCGAGACTTTTCTCCACCTCTTCAGGAGTAGGCTTTGGCGTTTCCAACAAAGGCGCTGACTGTGACAAAATGACGATCCACTGGCCAACGAGAGGGATGCACAACAGAAGAATCGCCGGCACCCAGGTCCAAAGATCCTGCGAGAGATGCTCAAGGAATGAAAGGGATGGTGAATCCGCTGTTACTGGCATCAGAGACCAGATTGGGAAACCCCAGCGCCCGACCCATAGCCCGATAAAGGCCCAGGCAAGCGTGTGGATAGGAAACAGGGACAAGACACGCCCTAACCAAAAGCCTGTTTTCTGAAACCCTCCACCCATAGACTTTAAAAAAAACCAGATGCCACCAGCCAAGCTTCTTGATAAAACCACGGCGACAACGAGAAGACAAAAGGTAGCAGCGATACCTGGCAGACCGTTTTTGATCACCTGACGCCAAGCATTAAGCCATAAACGGACATCCCCATTCAGCAATCCAAGTGCGATGAACTCGCCAAGGAGTAAAACACTCAAGGCGGCCCAAAATCGAGAGCTGTCGAAGGGGGATCGCTTCATTCTATCACTTGGGTGAAATCATCTGAAGATTAACAGCGGGAGAAACCATTGGCAAGGCACCCGACATGAGCTGTCGAAGAGTGACACCACGCTGGATTTCATTGGGACGTAACCCTGGAAAACGATCCGACTGAACTGCCATGTCAGCAACATCCGTGAAGAGTGGCAAGGCAGGCCGAAGCTCAGCCAAACGCACCTCGACAGCTGAGGCTCGGCGCAAAACATGTGACGAGTCAAATTCAGAAACCAACGCATCTAACAATAAGTCAAGCTGCGGGTCTGCGATGCGACTGACATTCATTCCCTGCCCTGCCTGCGATGAGTGCCAGAGCGGCAGCACATCCCATCCGGGTGAAAGCTCACTGCCTAAAAAGACAAGATCAAAGCGGCCTGCCTGGAGTTCACCACGGTAACGATGGGTGGGCACGGCATCGACCTGGAGATGCAATCCTGCTTTTTTCCAGGAAAGCGCCAACGCATTGGCCAGACGCAGCCGTTCATCATTGCCTTCAGGCACCAGGATGCGCAGATGCATCGGCTGACCCGCTTTTTTCAAATTGCCAGATACATCCCTAAGCCATCCAGCTTTGGCGAAGAGTTGATCGGCTGCATTTGGATCGTGAATGAGTGGTGTGGGCTCAGCCGAAAACCAACGGCCCGGCGGGAAGAAGCTATCGTGAAGGCGTGCTCTACCGCCGGGCATCTCATGGCTTAGCGCTTCGCGATTCAGCGCCAAAGAAAGTGCCTGACGCACTTCAATGTCTTTGACTATGGGTGACTCTGTCTGCCAAACAAGCATCAGCTGATTGTGGGGTGGCGTGGGCAGCTTTCGCCAAGAGGCATCTGAGGTCATTGTACCTTGAGCCTCCCGGTCAGGCCACCAGATATCGATGATATGTGTCGATAAACCGACTCGCGTTTGCAGTGGTGATGTAGCAGCAATGACTTGTAGTGTTTGCTTTGCCTCAGAATGACGTTTGCTCAACCATAGCCGTGTTGGCTCAAGTCCCGTCAGCCGCCACTCCCCTGCCCCTGGCGGGAAATCTGCGCCAAAATCAGCTTCATGCCGCTTCAGCCATGCAGCTGGTAAAATCGGCAACGCTGTCCAAGCGGCTAAGGTCGGACTGTAACGTTTTCGGTAAACGACCCTCACTACCCCAGTTGCGGTTTGTGTGATCGACTGAACGTGGCGGAACAGATCCCGTCCAGGCAACGGCCATGGGCGAGGCAAGACATAGAGAAGAGTGGCACGCACGTCCGCAGCTGTGATGAGGCTGCCATCATCCCAACGCAGACCGGGCTTTAGGCGGAAATCTAACACTGGCTCCAATAAGGCAGCGACCTCAGAAACAGGCGTGATCTCTGGCACGGGCGTATGCCGCGGCAATATCCAATCAATCAGCTGCTGCTGAGCTTGCAGGCCCGTGAGTGAGGTGACGATTTCACAGCTGCCATCATCGTCAAACCAAACGCGTTTTACGTGAGCTCTATGCTCTGGATAATCCGCATAGGCTTGAATAGCGGGCCGCATGGCTGGTGTGCAGGCTATGCGAAGAAAAGTCAGCTTTTGCGGAGGCTTAGCAGCTAAGACAGCCATCACCTCATCGGCTACATGGCCACCGGGATGTGTGAAACGAAAGGTGAGCAAATTACCCACAGGGATGGCAGACTCCAGATCCCAGGAAGCACGGATTTCCAGAGGCTGGGCAGTGATTGTTTGAGCTGCTTCCTTAGCCTGTTCAGCGCTGTCAAACCAGCAGGACAGATTTTGATGCCAACTCCACCCCTCTGCCAGAGCTGCGCCTAGCTTTCCATCCCGATCAATACGGATCAGAGGCTCATGAATCAGGTCTAAAATCTGCCTCTCTGCCTCATTGACAGGTAAAAAGGGATTCAGTGCAGGTAAGGCACCCGGCATGAGCATGACTCGCTCTGCCTGCACTGTTAAATTTGTCTGAGTAGCACGCCACGCACTCCATCCGCCCACACAGAGTGCCGTGAGGGAAAGTAGATGAAGAACAGCGCGCGACCTAGCCATGGGATGCCGATGCTAGACCTAAACAACGTTGGGCGCAATGCGGCCACGTCATCGCAGTCACTCTTGCTAGCGTTTATTTCGGCTGATTCGCCACATCCAACAAAGTGGGCAAACCTTTCAGCAAGTCCGTTCCTGCGCCTAATGGCACAGGCGCTTGAGCCGACGTTTTTTCGGGTGACTTCAAGTAATGCAAAAAGTCACTGTCCGTGCTGAGGATCAAATTGGTATCAGGGGTCATGATTAGCTTGTAGGCCTCCATGGTTTTCGTGAACTCAAAGAGTGCAGCTGCTTCTGGAGATTGATTGTAGGCCTTGGCGTAGATCTCCGTTGCTTTGGCGTCTGCCGCACCTTCCACCTCTTGGACTTTGCGGTAGGCTTCAGACTCGATCTGCTTCAGATCACGTTCACGTTGACCCAGGATTTTCGCAGCTTCTCCAGCGCCTTCCGATTTGAAGCGCTCCGCAATCTGGGTTCGCTCACTGACCATGCGCTGATAGATCGTCTGACTCACCGCGGGTGTATAATTGATGCGTTTAAAGCGCAAATCCATCAGCTCAATCCCAAAGCCCTTCACCTTTGGGGCTGCACTGGCAAAGATTTCCCTCTCCAGCTCAGCACGACCGCGTTTGATGGGTGAAAGAATGCCGATTCGTGCATCTGCAATAGAAGCACCAGCATTGGCTTCACGCTCGACTTTACGGTCTTTCGTCGTGCGGATGGCCTCGATAAAATCGTGGCGTGCAATCACGTTACGCGTCTCACTGCCCAGCACGTCAGTCAGACGAGACTGTGCGCTGCGTTCATCCCGTAGATTTTCAAAAAAGGCACGCGGCTCAGTGATGCGCCAGCGGGCAAAGCTATCAACTACGATGTACACCTTATCCTTCGTCGGCATGTTTGCTGGCGGGCCATCCCATTCCAGGACGCGCTTATCAAAGCGGTTTACGGTTTGGATGAACGGTGTTTTAAAGTGCAGGCCTGCCTCAGAAATCGTTTCACCCACAGGCTTACCGAACTGAGTGATGATGATCTGCTCCGTCTCGCTGACGGTGTAGAAGCTGGCGCTGGCTAAGATGTACAGGACAAAGCCAGCAATGAGAATAAGAAGAGAGAGACCGGATTTCATTGGACTGAGTTCTTGGTAGTGGTTGGTACTGGGGCCGTCAGGTTTTGCTGCAAATGCATGAGTGGCAGGAATTGCGGCACTTTTTCATCAATGATGACCTTGCCTGGAATGGTTGGCAGAACTTCACTCAGCGTTTCTAGATAGATGCGTTTCTTGGTGACCTCTGGAGCTTTTTGATATTCCGTGAGTAGCGCCTGAAAGCGGGCTGCATCACCTTCAGCCTCATTGACCCGCTGAGTCGCATAGCCCTCAGCCTGGCTCAGGCTTTGCTCCGCCTTGCCTCGCGCTTCAGGAATGACACGGTTGTACTCGCCATTGGCCTGATTGATGGAGGATTCCTTTTGCTGCTGAGCACGATTCACTTCATCAAAGCTGTCCTTCACTTGGGTTGGCGGGTTCACATTGCCGAGCTGCACTTGATCGATGTGAATGCCCATGTTCAGCGTGCTAGCAATGCCTTGCAACCCTTCAAGAGCTTTGACCTCCATCTCCTGTCGTCCGACGGTGAGTACCTCGTCAATCGAGCGATCACCGACCACCTCACGCATGACCGATTCAGAAAGATCCCTTAAGGTTGCCTGAGGTTCCAGGAAGTTAAAGACATACATCCGAGCATCCGCGATGTGGAACTGCACCACCCACTCCACGACGGCCGCGTTCAGATCACCCGTGACCATGTTCTTTTCCAGCTCCATGTCTTCACTATCTTGATTGTATTGATAGTCATTCAGGGCACCACGGGAGCCATAACCAAACTCCAGCTTCAACTGGCGGCGCACCTCCACAAAAGACACCAGATCCAGGCCAAAGGGCAGTTTGAAATGCAGCCCCGGCTCAGTGGTCGTCAGGTATTTCCCAAAGCGTTGCACAATGGCAACGGAACTGGCGGGCACCTGGTAAAAGCTGGAAAAGGCCCCGACCACCAGGAGTAAAACCAGCACTCCCACAAGGACGCGCGCTGGATTCACACGGAGATTCGCTGGATCAGGGAACGGCAGAGTATTCGATTGGTTGATAGCCATGATCCCCACTTAGCAGAGGAGAACTCGGATTCCAAGTGCTTCCGAAGACCAGATTTACCTCAGCTTAACAAAATTCAGGGTTCTTCCTCACAATCCGTTTACACGACCGTGAGAAGATTGGCTGTGATTCAGGGAAAATGAATTCCTTAAACCATCCACAAAACCAAGCCATGAAAACGAATCCACTCATTCACCACGTGCTGTTAGCCGTGGCATCCACAGGCCTCAGCCTGGCTCAGGCCCCATCAGCACCACCCCGCGGTCCGCAACCACCGAACGCGCAGCAGCAACCACCACATGGACAACCGCTTCAACGCACAGCCATGCGCCAGCGCCCATCACACCGCCCCATGGCACCGGTGACACGCCCGGCTCGTCCAAGCGATCCGCTGCCGGGTCTGTCAGCAGATTTATTGTTGGCTTTCTCGGATGGCTTTGAGGAGTTCACCAAAGAAGAAACTGCGGACGGCGGATTGGGGCCGATCTTCAATCAGAGTTCCTGCGTGACCTGCCATCTTCAAGGCGGCACGGGTGGAGCCAGCGATATCACGGTGACTCGCTTTGGCCGTGTCGAAAGGGGTCTCTTTGATTCTCTCGACTCTCTCGGCGGTTCATTGCTGCAAGCCTTATCCATTGACCCAGCCGCACGTGAGTTTGTGCCAAGAGAAGCCAACATTGTGAGCCATCGGCAGACGACTCCGCTCTTTGGCCTAGGTCTGGTGGAAGCCATCCCCGAAGCGACGATCCTGGCTGGCGTGCGCAGTGGTAAGCCGGATGGTGTCAAAGGTAAGGCTCATGTAGTGACAGATGTCGTCTCAGGACAGCCGATGGTGGGACGCTTTGGCTGGAAGGCCCAGCAGGCGACCCTACTGGCCTTTTCCGCAGATGCTTATGTGAATGAAATGGGCGTGACCAATCGCTTTTTCCCGACTGAAAACGCCCCAAATGGCAAGGCTGATGTTTTGGCCGCTTTTGATAAGGTGGCAGATCCAGAAGACAGCATTGATCCCGCGACGGGCAAAGCTGACATTGATCACTCAGCGGATTTCATGCGCTTCCTGGCCCCAGTGCGTCCGCTGCCATTGTCAGACTCTGCCAACGCCGGCAAAACAGTCTTTCAATCCACTGGATGCGCCGTCTGCCACACGCCACGCATGTTTACTGGCACGAATGAAATCCCTGCCCTGAACCAAAAAGCTGTGGATCTTTACTCTGATCTTCTGCTTCATGAGATGGGCATCTTAGGAGACGGCATCGTCCAGGGAGATGCTGGCGGGCGCGAGTTCCGAACCGCTCCTCTATGGGGTGCCCGAGTTAGTGCCCCCTATCTGCATGATGGTCGTGCCCCAACCCTGGATGCCGCCATCCGCGCTCATGATGGCGAAGGTGCTGCTTCAAAAATCCGTTACACCAAACTGAGCGTCCAACAACGCCAGCAGCTCCTGGATTTCATCAACACGCTGTAAGCCAGCGAGTGAAAGATCAAGCACCGCCAATGACACTGGCGGTGCTTTTTTATTGCCTCAGAGGCAGTGGCTCGGTGCTAAGATAGACGGTCGGGTCCGGTAAACCTGCCTGAATAAAGGCCTCACGGCGCTCCACACAGGTGCCACAATTGCCACAGTGCAGATCACCGCCTTTGTAGCAGCTCCAAGTCTGAGCGAAGTCCAGACCGAGGTCGTGCCCGAGCTGGGCGATGCCTGTTTTATCGATAGCAATGAAGGGACGCAGCAACTCGATGCGTGCATAGGTGCCCTCACGCATGGAATCGGCCATGGCCTGCATGAAGGGCTCTCGGCAATCAGGATAGATGGCATGATCTCCGGAATGAGCGGCAATGACCAGGGCCTCTGCCCCACGCGATTCAGCGATGCCGCAGGCGATGGCAAGCATGATGCCATTCCTAAAAGGCACGACGGTGCGCTTCATATTTTCATCAGCGTAATGACCCTCTGGAATGTCCCCGCCACTTTTCAGCAAGTCTGAGGCGAACAGCTCATTGACAAAGGGAAGCGCGACGATGTCATGACGGATGCCGCACTGCTGGGCATGCCACTGAGCCAAAGCGATTTCCTTGTGGTTATGCTTGGCGCCATAATCAAAACTGACAGCGCCAACCACTTCATGCTCCTTTTGAGCCCAATACAAGGCAGCGGTGGAATCCATACCGCCACTAAGCAAAATGAGTGCCTTTGCCATGCGAGGATTAATGCTGAGAGCTCAGAGATGATGCAGGCCACTCCAGCGGCACCTCACGATTCGGGTGCCGAGCTTCACAAGTGAGCTGAATGCCGCCACGGGGAACAAAACGACCGCGCACGATGGCTTGTTTAGGTGCGCAGGCTTTCACGAGATCATCGAGGATGCGATTGACGATGGCTTCATTAAACGAGGCATGATTGCGATAGCTGGCCAGGTAGAACTTGAGCGACTTTGTTTCCACACAGCGCTCATCGGGTATGTAAAGAATCTCGACGTGAGCGGCATCTGGCTGACCGGTGACTGGGCAGAGTGAACTAAAGTCTGGAGCGCTCAGGTGAATGCTGTAGTTACGGGCCAGGGTGCGGTTTGGAAAAGTCTCCAGCGCTGCTTCATCTGGTGAGGCAGGAAGACGGTGCTCGGAGCGCCCGAGGAGGGAGAGATCGGCAGATTGAGAATCAGACATGCCCATCAGTATGCGCGCAGACGGTCAGGCCGCAACCCTGTGAGTGCTTTCACAAAGATTGCATTTTCTCTCAAACTAAGGCAGATCTCTGTCCATTCACTTCCCATGACCATGCAACCACAGCCTAATGCCAGTCGTCCAATCTTCCGATTGGCCTTCTATGCAGTCGCCATTGGACTGGCTTTGGTGCATGTGTTCATCACTTTTCGAGGCATCAATAGTGCTGCCGGCATGGAACAGGCCCAAATCGCCCGCGAAATCGCACGTGGACATGGGCTGCAAACCAAGATTGTCCGTCCGTATGCTCTGGCTCGTTTTAATGCCTCTCTCAAAGAGGTGGTGCCTGGTCAAATGCCAGAAATCACCACCTCTCCACTGCAACCACTTCTATGGGCACCTATCTTCAAAGCATTGGAGCGCCACTTCCCTTTCGAGCCGACGAAAAATGGCGGCATTTATCTGATGGATCGTGCGATTGCTTGCATGGGAGTCACCTACTTTCTTTTGACTCTGCTTTGGACGCACGGAGCCGCGCGACGACTTTTCGATGACTCGGTAGCGGCTGTCGCAGTCGCTGCTTTAATTCTCTGCGAGCCACTCTGGAAGCTCTCTGTCAGTGGCAGTCCCATCGCCCTCATGCTGTCATTGTTCGCACTGACAATGCGAGTTTATGCGGCGGCTCAAATTCGCATCCAAGAAGGGCTCAGCGCAACGCTGCAAATGATCGCCATCGGCGTGCTAGCATCCCTGATGCTGCTCACGCACTGGATGGCCGTTTGGATGGTGGTCGGATTGGTGCTTGCTGTGGCTCAAGGCTTTCCTGGTCATCGACGTGGGGCGCTTTGGGTCGCTGGCCTGCCCTTACTGACCCTGATGGTCTGGTGTCTTTGGATAGCCCAACAATCAGGCGATGTGCTAGGAGGTGCCAAGACACTCTTCCAGGCGCACCTGCTGACCCAAGAACCCAATATTTTGCAGCGTGAATTTTCCATCGTGACCCAACCTGTTTTTGTGGATGATCTGTTGCGGAAGGCGGCCTGGAATCTGACGAATCAATTGACCGAACTCTATGCGTATCTCGGACATTCGGTGCCTGCTTTAGCCTTCTTTATTGCTTTAATGCATCGTTTTCGCCGTCCAGAAGTGATCAGAACCTTACAGGGCCTTGGACTCATGTTTCTTTCCACCGCCGTCGGCATGGGTTTCCTGGGTCTGCCAGAAAAAAGCCAAGATGACAATGCGCTTTACATCGTGCTCGTACCTGCGATGGCCATTGGCGGCTGCGCCATGCTGGCGGTGCTCTGGGCACGACTACAAATTTCCGCAGGGTTCTTCTGGCAGCGCTTTGGCTTTGCGGTGATAGCGCTGGCGATCTCAGCCATCCCAATGATGGCCACCCTGCCCGGCGATCTAAAAGTGGGACTGACCATGCGGAACCGGATCTATCCACACTGGCCACCCTATGTCCCCAGTCAGGTCCCAGTGCTAGCGGGATTGATCGAACCGAATGAAATCATTTTTACCGATGCGCCGTGGTTTCTCTCCTGGTATGCGGACATCCCATGCGCATGGATGCCAGTGAAACGCGCTGATTTCGCAACCATGCAGGATCAATTCAAAAAGCAGAAAATAATGGTGGCAGGCTTCGTCGTCACGCCGATAAGCGCCAAACTGAATTATCTCCAGGAGGCCTTCACCGGGCCCTATAGTGAGTGGCCTGATCTCATTTTCCGAGGTCCGCTGCTAGCCTTTGACAAAGACTTCCAGCCCTATCCCGAATTCCCTTACAAAATGGCGATGCCGCTCATGGCAACTTCCATTGGAGCTAAGGAGAACCTTAGCTATCAAATGACGTTCTACAGCGATCGGGTGCGCAATCCAAAAGAAAAGGCCCCAACTCAATAGTCGCGAGCTAATAAATAGTCCGCTAACTCCCTCAAACGCTCGCCTTGGGCACCAAAAACAGAAAGGGCATCATGAGCGACTTGCGTCAGCCTGTGCGCCTCATCACGAGAAGCCTGCAATCCAATGAGCGCTGGATAAGTGGATTTTTCAGAAGCCAGATCTTTGCCTGCGCTCTTCCCTAGCTTTTCACTCGTCTGAGTCACATCAAGAATGTCATCAATGATCTGAAACGCCAAGCCCGTAGCCATGCCAAAATCACGCAAAGCCGTCATCTGTTCAGCCGTGGCATTTGCGCTCATACCACCAAGCTTTAAACTCGTCGTGAGCAAAGCGGCTGTCTTGTTTTCATGAATGAAGCGTAAAGCCTCCAATGGAAGCTTTTTGCCCTCTCCCTCAAGATCGGCAACTTGACCACCGACAAGGTGCAAACTACCCGCCGTCAGTGCCAACTCATGAACCAAATCCCCAGCATGATAGCGGGCCGTAACGGGTGTCTTCACCACCATTTCAAAAGCCAAGGCTTGCAGAGAATCTCCGGCTAGCACCGCAATACCGTCACCAAACACCTTATGGCACGTGGGCACGCCACGTCGGAAATCATCATTATCCATGCTTGGCAGATCGTCATGAATTAAAGAATAAGTATGCAGACACTCCACCGCGCAGGCCGCCGCCGCTGCTGCCTCCATGCTGCCTCCGCAGGCTTCAGCAGCCGCCAGGCATAAAATGGGTCGAAGCCTTTTACCACCCGCAAAGACGCTGTGCCGCATTGCTTTATGAATGGTAACAGGCGCCGTCTCGACAGACGGAATAAGCCGATCCAGCCAAGAGTCAACGTATTGGCAGCGTTCGGTGAGGTAGGATTTCAGGTCAGACATGTCGTCCATTAATGGCGAAGGCTTCGCGGAACTGCAAGAATTTCAATCAGTGGCATAAGGGGAAGTAGTAGAACCTGTGATCCCGCACGCGGGATTATGAGCCTGACTCGCGTGAGCTTCGCACTATACCGATGTGACGATAAAAGCCGTCTCCACCTTTTGAGCTTTGAGAAAATTCTCCAACTGTCGAGCTTCCTTCAGATTCATCTGGGCACTCGTCCAAACCAAATGCCAGGGCCCTCGATGGCGCGTCCAAGTGGATATCCCTGTGTTGTGCTCGATTAGTCGCTTTTCGATATCCTCCGAAAGCCCAATGTAGAACCTATTTTCTTCATTTTTGATTACATAGACCTGATACATCGCAGGAAAGGTGAAGGCCGTGCATTGCTGCACGGCCTTCATTTGGTAGCGGGGACAGGATTTGAACCTGTGACCTTCAGGTTATGAGCCTGACGAGCTACCGGGCTGCTCCACCCCGCGGTTTGTTTGAGGTAGTAAGGTGGGACATGATGACAGAATGGCAACCTCTTTCTCTGATTCGTTTCAATGTCCGTTGGAAAGAACTGCGATCAGACAATGAGCGGACCCATTCGCTCATCTTCATTGCCTTATAGGACTTAGGTCCAATGGCAGAGTTAGCGCTGGGAAGGAATATTATTTTAGTAACACAAATAATAGACAATTCTGCATGAAATCCTCCACAGCCCTCCTCACCCTCTTTGCATCGCTGCTTGCGGTCTCATCGCTGAATGCCGCCATCAATGTGACCATTGGAAACTTCACCTCAAGTTCAGGTGGATCTTTTGTTAATAGAACTTGGACGCCGATAAGCTCTCCCTCACGCATCTCAGTGTCTGAGTTAGTGACCCAGCTTCAAAGTGGCAATGTGACCATCTCGACCTCAGGGGCTTTGGCCGAAGAAGGCGATATCGAAATCAGCTCGGCCATTGATATCAATCCACTTCCTGCGGGCTCTTTTCGATCTCTGGTTTTGCAAGCACGCAATGACATCCGAGTGAATGGATCCATTTCTGATAGCAATCCAGCGACCTCCCAAAATCTGCAGCTTTTTCTCAACGCAGCTCTCACCAACGTCACTGGCAGTGTCACCCTCTCTGCAAGCTTGGCTGTGGGGGGAAGCAACATCACCATGAACTGCAACAATTTTACCAAAAGCCCTTCCGTAGCGATCACAACTCTTGGCGGTGATATCGATCTGGCAGCAAGTGGAAGCGTTAATTTTGGCAGTGGCCCAGTCTCAACAGGCGGAGGCAATTTCCGTGTTTCTGGAGGCACCTCAGGACTGTTTAATTCGACGCTCACCACTTACGGCGGCGGTATCATCGTCGAAATGACTGAATCGAGTAATGTAGAAGTAGCTAGCGGCGCACTTGATGCATCAGGTGGTAGTGGTGATGGAACCGTTAGTATCAATGGATTTGGTGGTGGCATTTCCATTGCTTCGGGGGTGGCGATCAAATCAGGCATTCGAGGCGCTATCAGCCTATCTTCGGGTTCAGCCACCGAAGATGTGATTATCAACGGAACGATGGATGCAGGATCGGGCGGCGTATCCATCCGCGCGCAAGATACCGTCCAAATCAATGCCGCGATCAATAGTATCGGAGCGGTTGTAGTCAGATCGGATGTCGACAGCAATGGCGCAGGTAATGTGGTCATCAACGCCGCTATCACCTCCTCTGCATCACGCATTGATGCAGCGGGTGTTTTGATTTCGACCAACAGCGCAGCCATCCTCACAACGACCAATGCTGGAATTAATGGCAGTCTGACTCTTTCAGGTCAGGAAGGCCTAACTTTAGCGGGCAGTCTCCGTGCAGGCGGGTTGGTCCAGCTGCGTTCTGATAGCAACTCCAACGGCTCTGGAGTCTTTGCAATCACCGCACCAGCCATCTCAAGTGTGGATGGTGAAATGCGTATTCAGGGTGCTGGAGACATTGGATCTCCCATTGATACAGATGCTGCGGGCATTTCATTTATAACAAATGGCAACATGACGATCCGCAGCAGCGTCACCTCTAGAGGTGGTCTGATTTCTCTCACGGGCGCAGACACTGGCACGGTGACGCTTGCTGCCACAGCATCCCTGAATTCTGCAAGCACTTCAGGCACAGGCTCCGTGAGCCTAATGAAAAACAGCGGCAGCCTTGTCACAGTTGTAGGGTCTAGTCTTTTGGCTGGCTCTCTCGGCAGTGTAGAAATCCGCCAATCAGGATCTCCAGGAACGCTGGCTATGAACTCTACAATTACTGGTGGATCATTGGGGGTAACGCTTGCCAGTGATTCGGATCTAATCGTGGACGGTCTGGTAAACTCATCTGGCCCGATCCTACTTCAGGCCAATCTTGACAACGCAAATGGCGGCAATCTGACCATCAATAAGGCTGTCGCTGCATCGAATGCCAGTGTCACTTTAAAAGGAGTCAATCTTCTACTTTCCCAAACAGTCAGCAGCTCACAGAAAATCATCTTCGAGCCTAGCGGTGAGGCTCTGGTCAATGCGGCAACGAATGGAAACGTCGAACTCAAAAGTGGCATCACAAAGCCTGCCACAAATTCACTTGGAAACAGCGGAGGCATTACTCTCCTAGCACCAGCCATCTTAGAATTCCCGACATCTGCTGAATCTCTCCGTCCAGTTTCCTTCACACAAAATGCTGGTTCCGAACTCCGCATGAAACTGAGCTCCAGCAATCCGACCATCCTGAATCGACTGATTACAGGAGCCATTCAATTTGGCGGCACCTTAACGATCAGCGCAGAGGCAGGTTCAACTTTAGCTCCGCCATCCAGCTTTGATCTCTTCGATTTCACCAGCATCACAGGAACGCATGCCACGATTCATTTCCCGCCGTTAGGTCCTACGATTGGGTGGAATCAATCCTTGCTTAGAACGACGGGCGTCTTGAGTCTTTTCTACATTCCTATCACTTCCGGCGGCACGCCTATCCTCGTTGATTTTCCAACTGGCGGAACACTCAATCAACCCGTCAACTCCAATGGCGGAAACATTACCATTCCAGGCACTGGCCAGCCATTGATCATCAATAGCCATGTCGTCTCTGGAGGTGGCCAAATCGCCGTCACCCAGACTGGCCCCGGTGGGCTGACTTTAGGCGCAGGAGGCACCCTTAATGCCTCAGGCGGCAATGGTCGCGGCAGTGTCAGTCTAACCAATCAGGATGGTGACGTCACGACTGAACCAAGCTCTCTCATTAAGTCAGGAACCCTTGGCGGAGTTACCCTCCGTGCTATCGGCCCCATGTCAGATATCTTTTCAGGCGGCAGGATTGAAGCCGGAACTCTAGGCGCAAGCCTGATCGCAGGCGGCAATGTCAATGTCACAGGCGAAATCGTCTCGACAGGACCTATTTACATCGAAGCGGATAAAGATGGCAATGGCAACGGCATGGTCTCGATTGGTGCACCGATTACCAGTGCGCAAAACATCACCATTAAAGGTGCCACGATTAGCATCACGCATCCAGTCACGGCCACAGCGCCTGGAAAAGCCATCATTGATCCCGCACAGTTAGCCACCATCACTGGTATCATCACGGGCGATGTCGAAGTGCGCGGAGGCCTCATCAAAGCAGGCCATGGCACACTTGGCAACAATGGAGGCATCACCCTGATTAGCCCTGCTGTTTTGGACTTCATCAATCCTTCAGATGTGCTGAGCCCAAGCTATTACACGCAGGCACCTGGATCAGAACTGATCATCCATATTGCTGGCCCGAATTTAGGCCAATACAATCGAATCTCCAGCTCTGGCCTCATGCAGCTCGGAGGCAAGCTGACGATCAAGCTGGTCGGCAACTATGTTCCTGCTGTCGGGGCCGTTTTTGACATTTTTGACTTCACCAGTATCAGCGGTGATTTCGCAAGCCTCAGCCTACCAGCACTTCGCAATGGCACAATGTGGGATACACGCCAATTAAAGATCGACGGCACACTCAGGGTCATCACCAGCCCACCAGCTGAAAATCAACAGATCCTGGTAACGAAAAATGCTTCGGTCATGATCACCCTTAAAGCAGGCGGATTTACTGATCTCGGATTCACCGTTGTAAGCTTACCGACATCTGGGCTACTCAGCGGCACCAGCCCAAATCTGACTTACACTCCGGCCCTTGATTTCGTGGGCGAAGATCGTTTTACCTACCGCGCCTCCAGCCCAACAGGCAATCCGACTGTAGCGACCGTTGTTATCAGTGTTCTGCCTGCGATTAGTTCATTCACCAGAGGAACCTACTATGGTATCATCTCGGGACCTGACTTTGCCCATTCAGGCTCGTTTACCTTCACGGTGACAGCTTTAAACACTGTCAGTGGGCGGATTATCTATGGTGATCAATCGCTGGCCTTCACGGGCAAATTTGATGTGAACGGCCAGATGGTCGCGATTATCAAGCGCACAGGCGGTTTGCCGCCCATCACACTTATTCTGAGCAAGAGCACGATCAATGGAGCCGTCGTGGTCTCTGGACGTATCATTGACGGAGATGTCATGGCCATCCTCGAAGGTGGCGGCCCCAATTCGAATGGTGGTGGTAGTAACGGCGGCTTAATCACAGTCGGCCGCTACACGATGAACATCTTTCCCAACCCTGAAGAATCGGGACCGGCCTATCCACAGGGTATTGGCTACATGATATTGAGCATCAGTAAAACAGGTGCGACCAGCGTGTCTGGAAGGATGCCAGATGGCGCATTCTTCACGAACAGCACTTTCATCCAGAGTGATGGCTCCTGGCCTTTACACATTCGTCTCTACGGTGGAAGCGGTGCCTTCCAGGCAGTGGCTCGGTTTCTTGATGGGACCGTCGTGCGTGCCGTTACTTCGAAATGGTGGAAACCAGCCTTTAAAAACTGGAACACCATCAAATCTCTTTACCCCTACTCCACCGCTCTTTATCCAGGTGGATTCAATGCCAGCCCTTCACTGGAAGGCTGCCGCTATGTGGTGCCCAAGCTCCCTCTAGTACTGACGCCAGCCACTCCAATCTCAGAAATTCGCATCAGCTTGACTGGTGGGAATTTACCTTCAGACATGAGCTTTCCAGTTATATTCACCACCAATAATAGGGTCATCCCATTGAGCAATTCACCGGAACGCATGACAGCCTCCTTTTTCAGTGCTTCCGGACTCTGTGTCGGCAGATTCGTTCATCCTTTGACTGGAAGAACCGTCTCCATGACAGGAGCCATCAATCAGCGCTTGGGCAAATTTTACGGCTCCTTTGCTGGTAGCGCTGAAACCGGCAGTTGGATCATCGAACCCGCCACACCTTAGACAGATCTTGTCATTCCTCAGGCTAAGTGATTAGTCTGAGGAATGAAATTTGCCAGCGTTCTTCTATTCATTTCACTCACAGCCCAAGCGGTCACCACCGCAACGCCGAATATCGTGTTGGTCATGGCAGATGATCAGGGCTGGGGAGATATGGCTTATAATGGACATCCTAACGTCAAGACGCCCAACTTTGATGCCATGGCCAAGCAGGCTGTGCGCTTTGATCAGTTCCACTCCGCTGCACCTGTCTGCTCTCCCACTCGCGGCAGCGTCATGACTGGGCGCACGCCCAATCGTTTTGGCTGCTTCTCTTGGGGACAGCCGATTCGACCGCAGGAAATCACGATTGCTCAGGCTCTGAAAGGCGCAGGCTACCACACCGGACATTTTGGCAAATGGCATCTCGGCTCTGTACAAAAAGCCAGCCCCGTCTGTCCTGGGGCCTGTGGCTTTGAGGCATGGGCTTCGGCACCCAACTTCTTTGATCTGGATCCCATTCTCAGTGTGAATGGAAAAGCAACTCAGTTCAAAGGTGACAGCTCTGACGTCACCGCTGATCTGGCCATTGATTTGATTCGTCAGTCAGTCGCCAAAAAAGAACCTTTCTTCACCGTCGTTTGGTTTGGTTCGCCACACGCACCGCATCATGCCTTGGACTCTGACCGCGCGCTTTATAAGGGCTTACCAAAAGCTCAACAGCATTTCTATGGCGAGATCACCGCCATGGATCGTGCTTTTGGAAAACTCCGTCAAACTTTACGGGATCTGGAAGTGCAAGAGAATACTGTTCTGTGGTACTGCAGCGACAATGGAGCCCTGCCGAAGATCGGTTCCTCTGGCGGTCGCCGTGGTAATAAGGGCACCATTTATGAGGGCGGACTCCTCGTGCCAGGCTTGTTTGAGTGGCCTGCTTTGACCCAGGAAGCTAAGGCAATCACCACGCCCTGCGTCACTTCAGACATCTTTCCCACCCTGCTAGACATCGCCAATGTTACCCTAAAGAAACAACACCCGCTTGATGGCATCAGCCTACTACCACTCATCCAAGGCGAAGTTAAAACACGCACGCAACCCATGGGCTTTTGGGATAACAAGGCCAAAGGCGTGGGAACACCTTCGGCAGAATGGATGAAAGATCTTCTCGCATCTCAGCAACGGGGAGAAGAGCCCACAGACCCACTGCGCCTTGCAGCAGATGCTGGTAAAATCGGTGACCCCGTGCCGCTCAATAGTTTTCCCGGTCATGCCGCCTGGTTGGATTGGCCTTGGAAACTGCACCGTATCGAAGACAGGAAAACAGGTGATGTTGCCTGGGAACTCTATGACCTCAGCGCTGATCCAGACGAAAGCCGCGTCCTCTTTGCCGAGCAGCCCGAGCGTGTTCCGCAGATGCAGGAAGCCTTAGAAAATTGGCTTGAAAGCGTGGCCCGCAGTTTGAATGGGGAAGATTACAAACCGTGATTCCATTGGGAATTCGCATTTATTCATCTTCATTCGACGTTTAAAGAATCCCATGCGCTACGCCTTCTTCGATCTCGATCATACGCTTTTGCCCTTTGATACACAGGCGCTCTTTTGTAATTTCGTTCTGCGTCGGCATCCTTGGCGCATCCTTCTGCATCTCTGGTTCATCCCCTTTGCTCTTGGGCGTGTCGTGGGGCTTGTCAGCACGGCCACCACCAAGCGTGCCTTCCTTTCCTACCTCACGGGCATGAAGCGCGCCCACCTCCGACATCTAGCGCGCGACTTTGCCCATGACTGCGTGGATACCTGGATCTACCCCGATCTTCGAGCGGAAATTCTGCGCCACAAACATCAGAATCGGAAGCTTGTACTCAATACCGCCAGCCCGGATTTTTATGCGCATGACATTGCCGAAGTGCTCGGCTTTGATGACTGTATCGCCACCCAATTTCAAATCGGTAATGACGTAGCCATGCGCCCGCCAATCATCGGAACCAACAATAAGCGTGACGCCAAAATCAAAGCTATGAATGAAAGAATCCCAGGCGTGGCGGCACTGACTGAAGAGCAGCGCTTCCATTGCTGGTCTTACAGCGACAGCGCTGCCGACATTCCGCTTTTAGAATTCGTCGGTAACCGAGTGCTTGTGCATCCCAGTGGCAAATTGCGTGCACATTTCCCTCAAGCAGATGTCACCGTCCTGACGCCGCCACGCCCTTATTGGGGCAAGGTGGGTGACATGCTTGCTGTCGTCCGGCAAATGCTCGGACTCTATCCCATTCGTGGACCCCATTGCTAATCTGGAGACTTCAAGCCCGCCAGCTTTTGAGCATAGGCTAGGGTGTCGATCTCCTCAGGTCTCTTATCACGTCGAATCGCCTTGATCCGAGGAAAGCGAAGTGAAAGCCCACTGTCATGACGCTTGCTGGCTTGGATCGAATCAAAGGCGATCTCTAAAACCGTATCCGGCACGACCGTCCTCACACGTCCATTTTCACTCAGCGTATTCTGAGTAAAGTGCTCCGTCAGGCTTTCGATCTCGGCATCCGTCAGGCCGCTGTAGGCTTTGCCAATCACCCGCAGAGCCTGGGTTTCATCTCTCACCGCAAATGTGTAGTCACTGAGCACATGACTGCGCTTGCCATGACCTTGTTCAGCCTTCACCACCACCACGTCTAAAGTAGCGAAGGCCTTCTTCAATTTAAGCCAGGACTTCCCGCGACGCCCTGGCGTGTAGGCACTTGCCGGGTCCTTCGCGATCAAACCTTCATTGCCTCTGCGGCGAGCCGCTAAAAAAGCCACCTCGATCTCCTCTGCCGAGGCCACGCTTTGAACAGCAATGGCCACAATCCCCTCGGGTAGCTGTAAGCCTTCTAAAGTCATTCGACGCTTAGACAGTGGTTGCTCCATCAAAGAAGTGCCATTGAGCCACAGCAGGTCAAAGACCACATAACGGACACTGATATCGCTCGGCATAAAAAGGTCCGCCTGATCCCGCCGTCCCAATCTCTTTTGCAGATCAAAAAAGGTCAGCTTTTTCCCCTCAGCATAGGCAATGATCTCGCCATCCACGATCACCTCAGCGGCCATCTGTCTCATGGATTGAATGATCTCAGGAAATTGATCACTGATCAGCTTCGAATCCCGCGTGAAGATCCCAACCCGACCACCTGCCACATGCACTTGAGCTCGGATGCCATCATACTTGTCCTCCAGCCAGACCGGCCCTTCTTTAGCGGTATTCATGCGCTCCCAGATGTCTGCTGCCGTTTCCTCAGGCGAGGCCAGCATCACTTTGATCGGCGCAAAAGCTCTTGGAGCAACTTCATGCAGCTTGCCAGCTTTGGCCAAAACAGCCGTGCGCCCCAAGTCACCGCACATCATCGCCGCCTCACGCACAGCCTCTGATTTCTGGTCAAAGGCCATCGCTACGGCTTCCTCGATCAATCCCTCTTTCGATCCCATGCGCAGATCACTTGTCATCAACCGAACCAACCACGAGCCAGCTTCTGCGGATAGCCGGCTGAACTGATCACGCAGCAGGGCGACTCTGCCTACCTGACTGCTAGTCTGACGTAAAAGATCAAAAAAAGCCGCCACCTCCAACATGGACCATGACACCGGAGCCAAAGACGCACGCTGCAAAACCAGGAACGCCGTGCGACCCGCATCAGCTTGACTGCGGGAAATGGACCGATACTCCACATCTGAAACCCCGCTCAGTTCCTGCAAAGCTCGTCGAATCAGTGCCCAACCCGTATTCAAAGATGATTCAGCTGCCGCAGGATCACTCGTCAGTCCGGAACAATAGCGCACGGCCAGCATCAAGTCCGCATCATCCAGCCCGCGCAAATAGGACGATAACAGCGACACCTTTTTTAACCTCGAAGACTCCGCCGCAGCTCGGGCACAAACCTGCACCCAGCCACTGAAGCCAGACACATCTACAGGAACTTCTGACCCATCCGTGCTCAATCCATCCGTGACCTGCACCTCGGGCTGAGCTCTCAGCAGCGAGAGCTCCATCTGATCCGCTTTTTCCAGCGTCCACGCCTCCACACCACGAGCACGCAGATCCGCAGCGAACTGCTGCGTGTAACCATGCACCAAATAAACACGACGAGGGTTCACTACATCAACCGTTTCCAGCAGCTCAGGGTAGTCCGCGTGATCGCTCAGTGGAAACACCTCATCCACCTGGTAGCGATACTTTGCCCCCGACTGCATCGCCCAGCCAGAGAACATCGCCGTGCGGCAAACCTTCAGTTTTTTGAGGGCCAGCGACTTACCATGACTCGGTGGAAAGATCAGCACATGCCCCTTGGCCGTGGCTGCATCAAAGAGTCGATAATCAGGTAGATCTCCCAGCAATGAATTCACGGCCTCCGTCATCTCATGAACCGCCTTATGCAGCATGACTGGGTAACCCGCCGTCCCCAGAGCACAAAGAATCTCCTGCGCCTTTCCCAGCGAGTATCCCAGCAGCACCGGGATGCCACCATCTTCCAGAGTTTCCTGTACAAACTTCAACAAATCCGCCACCACTTGCTGCACCGGCGGAAAACGAAACTGCGGCAGGCCAAAGGTCGTCTCCATGATCAAGGTATCAGCTCTCAGAAGCTCGCAGCGCTCAGAGCTCAAGCCTTGGCGCAATTTGTAGTCGCCCGTGTAAAGTAGCGTCGCCCCATCACTTTTTCGAGTGAGATGCAGCATCGCCGACCCAATAATGTGACCCGCAGGCAGCAGCCTCATTTCCCAGCCCTCCCACTCATGAACGGTGCGCATGGGTAGAGCCTCAAACAGCCCATCTTTTTTCAGACCAAAGCGCGCCCCCATCAGCTGTAGCGTCAGCTCTGAACAAAACGTCCTCTGATGCCGCGCCACGTGGTCCGCATGGGCATGAGAAATAAAGGCCCGATCCACCCCAAAATGCGGATCCAACCACAAATCCGCCTCAGGCACATAAATGCCATGGCGATGAGTGACCGTGATCAGAGGCGGCATGAGTTAGTGAATACGATGCCGAAAGCTTTGCGGACCAAAAGAGAGAAATAGAGCTCCAAAGATTTATTGAGATTCAATCACAACAAATTCGAGCGGTTAAGAATATTTTTTTCGAAAGCGAGTTTTATATTGCCTTAGCGCTGAGGTTTTTATAAAACACGCCTCCCAATTTCAAAAACATATGCGTTCAACCCTTTATTGGCTCACCTCAACCGCGATTGCTGTGCTTTCGATGCAAGCGGTGGCTGGTACGAATGATGAAGAGGTTCCTGCGGTTTTAGGTCAATTGATCTTGGATCCCTCAGGTGTTTCAGAGTCTTCCAGAGCTATTCTGCTTGGCATCGGAGTTATGGCGGTAGCTTATACCTATCGCTGCGCTTGGCTTAATCATCGTCCAGACTGAAGCGGAGAAGCCGGTTTGAGCCTGTTGTTTCCGCACTGGGCAACCCTTCCAAGGCTGACGAACAAAAGAAGTGTTGGTTCACGCTGACCAGAGGTCGTTCGACCCCTGGCTATGCGCGGGAATTCACTCCGTGGGTCAATGCTTCACAGAATGGCTAAAACCTATACTTTCTTTGCTCCTCTGACACTCTGTGGCAAAGGTTTGGCTCATTGATTTCAGTCAGAAGGCTACGCGACTTTGGCCACGAGGTGTTCGGCGGCTTTGGCTGCTTGCTCGCGGAGTTCGGGGTTGAGGTTCTTTTGCTCGAACTCACGGCACCAGCCTTTGATCTCTAGCTCATTGAAGATCTTGCCGATGACACGGCGAAGCAGGCCCTTGAGATTGGGTAGTTCAACTTCCTGAAGGCTGCGGATAGCGGCCTCTTTGTAGGTTTCCAGCATGAGGGTGGATTTGTCATAGGCTCCAGTTTCCTCAGCCCAGCGGCGGATGGTGGGCTTATCTGGAAGGCTAGTGGCGGTGCCGTTCCAAAGAGCTTCCATAGTGTCTTTGACCTCGTCTTTGCCGCGTTCCCGCAGCAGGGCTAGGATGATGCTGGGTCGGATGCTGACGTTGTTGTCAGCGGCGGAGTCGTCGCCTAGGTCATCGAGGTCATCTCGGATCTGGTAGGCGATGCCGAGATTCTCGCTGTAGCTGTGCAGGGCATCAGCCGTTTCGTCGAGTTGTCCGGCCATGGCGGCACCGATTTTCAGGGCAACTTCAAAGGCTGGAGCGGTCTTGCTGCGGAAGATTTCCAGGACTTGGGTATTGCTGAGTGCAACAGGGTGATTGTTCCAGAGGAGTTCAGCACCCTGGCCACGGCAGAGTTCGCGCTGACCTTCAGCGGCGACTTTGAGGCAAGCGCTGCGGATATGGCTGGCGCAGGTCATTTCTGCGAGCAGGCGATAGCCTTCACCGATGAGTAGATCGCCGACGTTTAAGGCGACGCCGACACCGTATTCGGAATGCAGGGTGGGCTCGCCATAACGTTCGGCGTCGTTGTCCTCAATGTCATCGTGAATGAGGGAGGCTTTATGGAAGGCTTCGACAGAAATCGCTGCGAGCTTGAGATCGTCTGAAATGGGCGCTTCTGGGTCTTCACGCAGAGCCTGATAAGCAGCGATGGTGAGGAAGGGGCGCCAGCGTTTACCAGCGCGGGCCAGCCAATCACGGCCGATCTGTTCAGTCTGGCAGGTAGGCTTGCCGAGAAGTTGATCCAGCGCTTCTGGGGTAAACCAAGTCTTCACCTCATCATGCAAAGCATTCAGATTGAGGCGGCGGGTTTTGTCCTCGCTGGTCAGGTGGATGTAGTCCCAGACCCAATCGACATCGACCGTGGTGTCGATGCAGTCGTCCTGTAGCAAAGGTACAGCGACGGCAGGAATGGCCGCGGCTTCGATGTAGGGAAAGGTACGCTCTAAAACAGGCAGGCAAGAGATGCCGACGATGGCCTCGATCTTCCCGGTCTGGATCAGGGACATGACGATGGCGCTGCCCTCGGCGACGAGGACGGCATAACCAAGTTTTTCGGCTTCGTTTTGGAAATCCTGGATCGAGCAGAGCCCGCACTGTTTGCAAAGCAGGCCGAATTCATCAAAGGGGGCTGGGCATTTGCTTTCGATACGCAGGCACTTGGGCATGAGCAGGAGGCGTTTTTCAAAAGGCACGCTAGCCAGGGATTCACGCCAGGTTTCGTTGGCCAGGAGCACGCCTGTGTAGTCACGGTAGGCTTTGTCGATGCCGTTGAGCGCCATGATTTTCTCCGTGTGGATTTGGAGTTCGTCGATTGGCACCGGTGGCACCAGGCGGTGCTGCTCGGTGTATTCGCGGACGGCTTTCAGGACAAAATCGCGATCCGGTTTGGTCTGCGGAATGTTCTTTTTAGGCTGCCGGAAACGGCGCACTAATCCAGGGATGACAGGAGGCAGGGCGGCAGAGCGGACGGCGACAGTGGACATGAAATGGGAAACAAAAAGATATGATGAACAAAGCCGACAAAAAGACAGAACGGCTCTCCTGTAACCGTGTCACATAGACTTAGTCTTGCAAGGATTGCACAGAACTGGACAAAAATGGCGGATTATTAGACGACGGTGCCCTTACTGCCGTTCTTTTTCTTCTTGGGCTTGGCGTTTTCGCCAGGAATACCTTCGTCTTGGAGGATAGTATCCTGGGGAAGTGGCGCTGACTCACTGTCGATTTTGGGCTGGGGCTCGCTGTAGGGGCTTTCTTTTTGATAGAGCTTCAGGCGGCCGGTGAACTCAGCTTCGAGGGTTTTACGCTCTTCGGCAGGAATGTCTTTGTCCTCGGCCAAAAGGGAGAGGGATTTTTTCTGCCAGAGGATGGCTTCAAAAAATTCACCATTGCGGGCAAAGCAGGCAGCTTTGGTATCGATCATTTCGTAGCGCTGATCTTCACCGGACTCGTCCATGATACGGAGGGCGCGCGCAGCAAACTGCACGGCTTGCTCCCCATTTTGCAGGCTTTCATCGGGGCAGGTAGCTAGAAACCAAGCCAAGTTGTTGGCCGACCATGGGTCATCGCTTTTCGCCGCGCGCTGATACCACGCTCCAGCCCGGCGATAGTCAAGCGGCACGCCATTACCAGTGTAATACAGATTGGCTAACTTACCCATGGCCATCACATGATCCTGCTGGGCCGCGCGCAGATAATAGAGCGCCGCTTTGCTGACGTTTTTCTCCACTCCGACACCACGCTCGAGCTTCGCCGCAAGGGCCGTTTGGGATTGGGCGTGATTCTGATCGGCTGCCTTTTGCAACCACTCAGTGGCTTTGGCGGGGTCTTGCTTGATGCCGCGACCGAGGTCGAAGGCCATGGCCACTGCGAATTGGGCCGGGGCAAAGCCGTTATCAGCTGATTTACGATACCAATCGACAGCCTTGGATTCGTCCTTTTTGACGCCAACTCCATCTTCATAGAGTGAACCCATGACAAATTGCGCCCGCAGGTGCTTTTGATTCGCGGCTTTCTCCATCCACATAAGGCCAGTGGATTCGTCTTTTTTCATGTCTTCTCCAGTGATCAGACGCAGGCCTAGTTCAAACTGCGCATCGGCATCACCCCGCTTGGCCAAGGATTCTAATTCGGAGACATTAAATCGCGGGCCGCCCTGGGCTCTGATGAAGGGAGCATTGAGGCCAAAGAGAAGCAGAAAAGTAAGCAAGGCAAAAGGCAGACGTGTCATACGAGGTAAAGTTACGTTTGAAGATGCCGGTATCAGACTGTCAAAGCGGCAGAAAGCTCAATTTAGCTATGTTTTATCGCGACCAGCGAGCTCCAGAGCCGAGAGCCACCTTCCAGCCTCTGAGATGCATAAAAGAGTAATCGGTCTTGCCAATAGCACCCACCATGGGAGAGCCAGTGGCGCTTTTCCAGGCTTTGCTCATGCTTTCACCCGTGTGGCAGCCCCAGCTCTGGCAGTAGGCTTTGCGGGCAAAGGCACTGCGATTGAGGCGGCTTAGCTCAGACTGATGCAGCCAGGCGGTGGAACCAGCGTAAATCTCTGAACTGTAATCAAAAAGGAAACAGTATTTGTTGGAGTGACCGAAGTACTCGAAGCCGGAGATTTTGGCCCGGCGGCGTGGCACGGTTTGGCTGCCACTGTTGATATAATTGATCACATCGTCACCGGTGCGGAACCAGACAAGATTGATTTTATAGGTGTCGCGCACGGACTCGCAATGAGCCGTGAGAGGATCGTGATCCGCAGCAGCGCGGCGGAGATAGGCATCCCGATAAACCAACCAAGTAATGATGGTTCCTGGAGGTGCCGTTTTTTGGATCTCCTGCATCCGCACACGGGCCGTGCGGACGAAGTTTCCCCACCAGCGATCATGCTGCTGCCCAGGCTGCCGCAAGTCTTCCCACTGGCGCAGGGCCGGGCCGCCTGAACAAATGATGTATTCTGTTTGTTGGGCACGAAGCAGGGAGCTACCACAGAGCCATAGAGCCAGGACAAACAGAAGATTTTTCATGATCAAGATTCGAAGACGGGAAGTAAACCGAGAAGACGTTAAAGCAAAATGGATGCCGATGTTAGGTCCTTTTATCTTACTTCAGCGTCGTCAGTTTGAAGCTTTTGAACTGGACGACCATGGGTGGACCTTGATGAATCTGGAGCGCCAAGAGGCCTTCTTTAGGAGCGTTGGCCGCGTCTTCATCCGTGACGTCGATGGTTTGCATGCCATTGATGAAGTGCTGCACATGGTTGCCTTTGGCGATGATTTTGTAGTCGTTCCAGTCCTCGGATTTGATGGCGGCTTGGATGTCGGCGCTCACGCCAACTGTGCCAGCTTGCTCGACGACTGGCTTTTTGCCATCGGCACCTGGTTTGATGACGGTCTTTTCGCCGCGCTTAGCTAGGATACCGCGACCCCTTTCTTCATAAAGAATGCCGCTGTAGGTCTTACCAGCCTCAAAGTCAGCCTGATAACCACTGATGATCGGGCCAAAAGCACCTGGAGCTAGCTCCTTGCTGCGATACTGAACACCTGAATTACCTTTTTCGATCCGATATTGAAAAGTGAGTTCAAAGTCGCCGACGGTGCCGCCTTTCCAAACGAGGAAAGTGTTGTGCTTGATACTGCCTTTGGTCGGATCCGCTGGGTCAGGCGGTGTGATCCCGGTGATGGTGCCTTCTTTGACGCTCCAGAGATCCTTGTTTCCCTCCCATCCGGTGAGGTCGGTGCCATTGAAGATAGAAATGTCTTCAGCAAGAGCTGGAAGGGCGAGTACGGCGAGCAGGGCGAGGGTACGGATGGATTGCATGGTGGGCGGTTTTAACGCGGCAGATTCCTTTTGTCTATCGCTTTGCTTCAGCCCTAGAACGACCATCTTTCATTTCGGGAGGTTTCGATAGCGTTTGCAGGCAATTTAACAGTGTCATTTTGACTAGTATTGGAGCGCCATTACGCGATTCACTATTTTCCAGATAAATCGAATCTTTGCCATTTAAAATGTCTGGATATCAGTGGATTACAGCTTGGCAAATCCCATCATCTCTTAATAAAATTGATAACACGGAGATTAATTAGAGAGGTTGAAGACGAAAAAAGAATCGCAAAAATGAAACCTTGTGTCATCCTTGACGCTTCAATTCGGCACAGCAACCATGGCACAACCTCTCGGACAGAAACTTAAGGCAGCACGCGAACAGCGAGGCCTCAGTTTACTTGATGCCTCTCACGCGACGAAAATCCCAGTGCAACGTCTGCACTATTTAGAGACGGACAATTTTGCGGGTTTCGGCAGTCTTACATACGCGCGGGCTTTCTTGCGCCGTTACAGTGAGTATTTGAAAGTGAATGCTGAGGACATGCTGGATGATCTGCCTGGCGGAGTATTAGGTGGCCCACGTGATTATCGCTATCTCACTGAAAATCACGGTTCTTGGGTAGCTCCACGGGGTGCGTCAGTGGGTCGCTTATCAAACGCGCCGACAAGACAGCACACACGCAAATCGCCTGTGCCAGCTGGTCTTTGCATCTTCTTCCTTGTGCTCGTTGGAACAGGCATCTGGGGTAAATATGTCGCAGAGGATCGCATCTCTGAATCTCAGCAGTCGATCCAGGCCAAAGAAGTATCTCCAGCCAAAGTAGTCCTTTTGCCAAAGCCCGTGATCATGCAGGAAACTCAAGCGGTCACCTTGACCACCAATGCCCAAGTATTCCGCACTCCTGAGCCAAGCACGCAGATTTTAAAGGCTGTTCCGCTTAGTTCTGAAGAAATTGAAAAACTAAACGCAAACCCAGCTGGAAAAGCTGAGTTAGTCGATTAAGTATCGGCATGCCTGAATCTGTGCTTCCTAAACGCTGGTGGCTGATGCCCCTGCTGTTCGCCATTGTTTTCATTGGCTCTCTTGTAGTTGCGTGGAACTACGATGAGACGGCGAAAGAGATTCTCGCAAAGTCCTTTTTCACCATTGCGGGAACTCTGGCATCACCGTTCATTTTGGAGACATCCGTTGCGCTCGCTGGGTTAACAATTGTCCTCGTTTTTAATGAATACCGGCGGCTCAAGGACGGCCCAGATTGGGTCGAGATGGAAGTGAAGACCGAAGATTCTCTGAGCCAAGAATCCAATGAGGCGAATGGTGCATCTTGATTGCAGAGACCTCTAAGTAGTCTGACTTCATACAAGACATTCCTTGCAACCGCTGTGGAACGTGTATGTTCGTCCTCCGCGAAACTACCCCTTGGTGTAATGGTAACATAACAGATTCTGACTCTGTTGTTCAAGGTTCGAGTCCTTGAGGGGTAGCCACTTTTAATAAACCATGTGGCGCGTGCCATGACAGCAAACGATTGAAGCTCAATTTTAACTGCCAACTCAATGAACGCTGAATCTGTCTCTCCTGCTTCCACGGAAACATCCCTTTGGAAAGGTCATACCTCCCAGTGGGTTCACGTTTGGTATTACTTCTTCTGTGTTCTCCTTGCGGCTGCTGCGTTGGGGGGAATTCCATTTAGCGCGGGATTTTCTGCTATCGGTCTGATCGTCCCACTCTTGATGTGGATCATCCGCTGGTGGATGACGAAGAGCACCTCCTACGAGTTGACCACTCAGCGCCTGAAGATTGCGAGCGGGATCTTGAACCGTAAGCTGGACGAGCTAGAGCTCTTTCGCGTCAAGGATTACGCCATGGATCAGCCCTTGGCTCTGCGCATGGTGGGACTGGGAAACCTCACCTTGATCACAAGTGACGCAACCTCGCCAACAGTGGCTATTCGTGCCATAGCCAACGTGGAGGAGGTGCGGGAAAAGCTACGCACCGCCGTGCAATCCGAGCGTGACCGCAAGCGTGTGCGTGAGATGGATGTGGAAAATTTCGGTGGTGGAGCGGTTTCCGCTTAGACTGTGTTTATTCATCCCCACTGAGCACTACGCTCCCAGTGGCTAGTTTTGTGCCTTCTGACGTGGTGATCTCACCACTGATTTGGACGAGGCCTGGCATCACGGCGTCTCGTTTGACTTGAATGGTCAGTGTCTGTCCTGGGGGAATGCTGCCGAGAATTTTAAACTGGCGGACGGCAGTGAGGCGGACATTTTTCAATGGATGATCACCGCGATCACTCTGGGCTAAAATGCCACCGAGCTGGGCTAGCGCCTCGATCATGATCACGCCTGGAAGCATGGGGTTGCCCGGAAAATGCCCTTCTAGGAAGGCCTCATCTCCCTTGAGCGTCCAGTGCGCTATGGCCGAGATCCCCGATTGTACTTCCACCAATTCGTCAATGAATCGGAATGAAGGGCCATGAGGCAAGGCGGAAAGAGCTTGGACAAGCAGAGATGAGTGAGACATAATTCATCATTCGTTACTCATGAAGACAGCGTCTGACAATCCTCAATGCATGATCTCTAGCCAATGCTGGTAGAAATGACCGATCAGACTTGATTCCATGGACCCTTTGCCTTTGTTCGACCGACTACGATTCGTGGCTTCTGCTACGATCCTACTTCTTTACTGGATAGCCTGGGCTGCGACACTTTTGCCTCTGAGTTTTATCACTGCCAAATTGACTGGCGGTCAGCGCGGGAGTGAGTTGGGTCAGGCTGTCTTGAAGGTTTTTTTTGGTGGCTTTGTCAAGCTGCTGAAAGTTCTAGGAGTCATTGAGTGCGAGTTTGTTGGCTTTGATCGTCTGCGTGCGCAGGTTGGGCCAATGATCATCGCCCCAAATCATCCTGCGCTTTGGGATGCCGTGGTGGTCATCTCTGAAATTGATCACGTTTCATGTGTCATGAAGGCCTCTTTATTGCACAATCCACTGCTCTATTGTGGTTCGACAGCGGCTGGATTCATTTCAAATGAACCGTCTCATAAAATGATGCGCAACTGCATCGAGCGTCTGCGTGGTAACGAACGGCTGGTTTTTTTTCCTGAAGGCACGCGCACCCGGCCAGAAAATGGCTGCATGAATCCACTGACAGGAGGCTTGGCGGTGATCGCTAAAAACTCAGGCGCACCTGTTTGGCCGATCTATATCCAGACAAGCAGTCCCTATCTGAGTAAAGGCTGGCCGATCTGGCGTCTGCCACCTCGGAAAATCCGGCTACGCCTTACCGTTGGGGAGCCGATGAATCATTCACCCGAGATGGATTCACACACCTTTTTGGAGACTCTGCGTCAACGTTACATTGACGCAGAGTGCGGTATCAGGAGTGAAGTCTAGACCGGCGGGTTGCCACTGCGTTGCTCATCTTCACGGGCGAGTTCTTCAGTGGTTTTTTCGGCCATGGGCTTTTCTTCGGCAGCAGGTTCATCTTCGTCAGGCATGACGGAGCCTTGATCTTCGCCTTCATCGATCTCATCACTCATGGCGATGGTGTTCGCGGCTTTTTCGATCTCTGGCGGCGGTGCCGAAGGTGTGGCACGAGGTTTTTGATACTCGTCTTCTTGATCCTTGTCGTCCTCAGAGAACCAGGGGTTGTAGCTTTCATTGTCCCAGTCGTCCTTCACGGATTCTTCCAGCTCTTTTTCATCCTTGGCCAGTTCAGCGTAGTATTCGGGATAGGCTTCTTTGTCCTTCTTTTCCATGAAGTAGGCTAGGACCACGCAGATGGCATACAGCACATAGAGAGGTCCCGACATGAGTAGGAGGGTGAGGATGTCTGGCGTCGGTGTGATGACAGCCGCAAAGATCATGATCGCGATCAAGGCGTAACGCCAAGTGGCCTTCATGATTTTGAAATTCAGGATGTCCAGTTTCACCAAAGCCATGACAATCACCGGCAGCTCAAAAGCGATGCCGAAGACGAGGATGAAGCGTGTGGTGAAGGTGACGTAGTTGTCCAACGTCCACTGCTGTGTGGCTCCGACAGAGGCTGAAAATTCGGAGAAAAAGATCAGCGCTCTTGGTAGTACCTGCCAGTAAGCAAAGGAGCAACCGCCGAGAAAAAGGCCCGTGCCGATAGCGATGGCGGGGAAGAGAAGTTTTTTCTCGTTCGTTTTTAATCCTGGCAGAATAAACTGTAGCAGGAAGATCAGCAGCAGCGGAAAGGAGGCGATCACTGCGGCAATCAGCGAGACATTCACCGCCATCATGAACGGACCTGCGATGTCGATATTGATCAGAAGTTTGCGCGCAGCATCAATGTCCACGGCGAATCCAGCGAGAACCATCGGGTAAAGCAGGATATTAAAAAGGTGCTGATAAAATCCAAAGGCGACAAAGGCTGAGATAAGAAGCGTCATCGCCATGCGCACGAGCATGGTGCGCAAGTCTTCGAGGTGATCTAAAAAGGGTTTTTCCTCATCTTCCGCAGAGAGGTTCATCGCGACTTTTTCGCGTGCTTTAAAAACTTTGTTCAGGATGCCGTGCCACATAAAATTGAAATACTGGGGGGAGTTTGCTCAAAGGGTTCCCATCGCTGCAATCCGCGCGTAAAGTGCCAGCGTCAGAGCGTTGGTGATCTCATTGTCAGCGATCATCCTCCGTAATTCCTCTGAACCAACCAATCGCGCAGGGCTGATGTGCTCGCTTCCATCCAATTCTGGACGGCTGACGACGCACACGGGCTCCGCTCTGAATAAGTAAACGTGCTCGTCGGTGAATCCTTGCGAGGGAAGAAACCAGCCCATGGGGGTGAGTTTTCCGCCAGGGGCCAGTGCGTAACCTGTTTCCTCTTTGAGCTCGCGCAGGGCTGTCTCGATGACACGCTCACAAGTAATGTCGCTGATCGCACAATCGATCTGTCCGGCTGGAAATTCAATGCAGCTCTGGCGCACGGGGATGCGCTCCTGTTCGATGAGCACAAATTCGCCATTCTTAGTGATCGGAGCGATGGCGACAGCGGCCTTGCGCTTCACGATTAACCATGGCACGGCTTTTTCTCGACGGTTCGGCGTGAGCGTCTCCACGCGATCCACACTGACGTGGGGATTATCAAAGAGACGTTCCTCACGGACACAATCCCAGCCATCACGCGACTGCTCGTGAAAGAGTGGAAATGTCACTCCCTGATTCATTGCGAGAGCGCCCCCTTCCAGCGGGCGATCTGAGCTGCGACATTCTGCGGAGACGGTGCACCGATGCCTTTCCTCGCGGCAAGAGCCGTCTCCAGATTCAGGCAGGCAAACAGGTCGGACTCAAAGGCGGGTGAAAACTCCTGATACTTGGCCAATGGGATATCCGCAAAGGCCACTTTTTCTGCGATGGAATGAGCCACGAGTTTACCGATGACTTCATGCGCCGAACGGAATGGCACGCCGTGATTCACCAAATAATCAGCCAAATCCGTCGCTAACAGCATGGGGTCGCTCGTGGCTGCACGCGTGCGGGTTTCGTTGACTTCCATGCCTGCCATCATTTCGGCGAAGACAGCTAGGGCAGCCTTGATCGTGTCGATGCTATCAAAAAGCGGTTCTTTGTCCTCCTGCATGTCCCGATTGTAGGTCATCGGCAGACCTTTGAGCAGAGTCAGCAGCGCCATCAGATTGCCGATGAGGCGGCCTGATTTTCCACGAGTCAGCTCGGCGACATCGGGGTTCTTTTTTTGCGGCATCAATGACGAACCTGTGGTGTGGGCATCACTCAGGGTGATAAAGCCAAATTCAGCGCTGCACCAGAGGATCACGTCCTCACTCAGGCGGGAGAGATGCACGCCACAGAGCGCGATGCTGAAAAGAACCTCAGCAGCAAAATCACGGTCGCTTACTGCATCCATGCTGTTTTGAGTCACGCCATCAAAGCCAAGCTCCGCAGCCATGAACTCACGATCTAGAATGATCGTCGAACCCGCCAGCGCTCCAGAACCAAGAGGGCAAATATTAAGTCGCTTATTAGCATCCGCCAGACGAGCAGAATCACGGCTCAGCATTTCCACGTAAGCTAATAAATGATGAGCAAAAAGCACTGGCTGACCACGCTGAAGATGGGTATAGCCAGGCACCACGGCACAGCCACTACGCTCCGCGGCTTCGATGAGTGCGCGTTGCAGGCTTTGAATCAAAGCGACGATCTCCTGCACGGCATCTCGTGTGTAGAGCCGGACATCCGTGGCCACCTGATCATTGCGACTGCGGGCCGTGTGTAGCTTGGCACCTGCTGGGCCGATACGCCGTGTCAGTTCAGACTCGATGTTCATGTGCACATCTTCCAGAGACTGTTTGAACTCAAACTGACCCGCTTCGATCTCTTGGCGGATTTCTAGCAATCCTTTTTCGATGGCTGCCTGCTCGTCTGCCGTGATGATTCCTGCCTTCAGCAGTCCCTTGGATTGAGCGATGGAGCCGCGGATATCGTGCGCGTAAAGCCTCCAGTCAAAGGACACAGATTGGCCATAACTCTGGACGAGCTGGCTGGTGGGCTGAGAGAAGCGACCTTTCCACATAAAATTTGATAAAGACGGGCGCAAAGAGTAGCGGTAAACACCGAGGGTGCAACCTGCGGCTCAAGTCACGACCAAGACAATGGCGCTCAGCATTAAAAGCGCCCCTAGCAACCGCCAGCGAAGGACCTTAGCCCCTAGATGCTGCTCCTGATTCATGAACCAGTGCCCGATCATCCAGACCAGCAGCACACTCAGCAGTCCGCGGGATGCGTAAACGACGTTGGCAGACGTGGCTTTGCCATAAACGGCCAAGGTGCAGACAAAGATCACGCTTTGAGTGCCCAGCAGCACAGAGCCACCCGTCAGCCAAGGCCAGCCTTTGCGGGGAATCGCGCTCAAGGGTGAGGTAAAGCGGAAAATGAGGCCAAAGGAAAGCAGCGCATTGATCCAGAAAATGCAGGGCAAAAGCCGAGTCGCTCCCCAGTGCGGTCCCCACTTCTGCACCAAGACATCAAAAATGGCAAAGCTCAGCGCACCTATGCCGCCTGCCAACAGCGTAATGGCCAGATTTTGAGGTCGTTTGCCATTCTCTTTTTGATTTAGAAAAGTGATGCCAATGACACTCAGCAGCGCCGCGATCCAGAGCTTTGCCCCCACCACCTCTCCAGTGATGATTGGCGTCAGAAAAGCCACGATCACGACCTTCATCCCAAAAATCGGCACCGCCACAGACACGTCGCCTTTTTCCAGCGCTAAAAATTGCGATAACTGACCAACAAAAAGACATAGGGCGATGAGCGCTGGTTGCCACAAAAGCTCCCTCTCGACCTCATGCCCTGGCAATAGCCAAAGCAGAGAAAAAATCGCGCCTACGATCAGATTCGCAATGAATGTGGTCCTCCACAGTCCCACACCTAGGTCACTCGACCTCTTGAAAAACAGTGCCCCAAAAGCATAAAGCAAAGCGGCGATAAGTGGGAAAACAACGGTAGCGGTCGGGGCGGTCACTCGCTTGCTTAACATCGCAATGCCGCAAGCACAAGAGAGCAGGTCCAAAGAGTGATGCAGGCTTTCCTGCCCGCATCGCATCGCCCCCATACCCCGCAAAATCTAAACGAGCTCATCAGTATCCATTCTCAGCCGAGATCTAGCGTCATTGCCAGCGCCAAGAAAGCAGTCTAGAGTCTGGCCATGACCAAAAACAATCCATTTCCTGGCATGAATCCGTTTTTAGAGCGGCACTGGTCGGATGTGCATACGAAACTGATTACCTACATTGCTGACGCGCTCGCGGAGGGGCTTCCCGATGATCTCAATGCCCGCAGTGAGGAACGCGTGACTCTGCATGATACTGACCGTGAGGAGCGAGATATGCGCCCAGATGTCGCCGTGGTAGAGTCTTGGAAACAGGGTGTGCCGCCACAGTGGCAGCCTGAGATAGCGCAGGGTGGCGACACCGCCACTGCCGAGCCGCAGATCATTATTGTCGATGAAATCACCGAGCGCTGGGTGGAGATCAAAGACAAAAACGGGCGGCTTATCACCGTGATCGAAATCCTCAGCCCCAGCAACAAAGGCGCGGATCGCGCCCTCTACCGCGCCCGCCGAGACGCCTACATTCAGAGTCGCGTGAATTTGGTGGAAATCGACCTGCTACGCGGCGGCGCACACACGGTGGCCGTGCTTTTCGAGACCGTGCGCAAGCCAGCGGGTGCCTTTTATCTGGTCTGCGTCACCCGTGCCACCAGCACTGGATTCCGGGAGGTTTATGCCATGCCTTTGCGCCAGCCTCTGAAGAGCATCCGCATCCCGCTGCGCCCAGAGGAGCCCGATGTCATTTTGGCCCTGCAACCCATCGTGGACCGCTGCTACCGCATGGGCGGTTACTGGAACACCGACTACACCCAGATCCCAGGTCCGCCGCTAAACGCCGATGATGCCGCATGGGTGTTTGCACAGGTTCAGTCCGCAGGTCTGGCAGGCTGAGGCATGATTCACCCCCTGATCCGCCCCTTTTGATCACACGCCACATCATCCTCCTTGCGCTCCTTCTCAGCTCTCCCCTCTGGGCCGCCGAACACTGGACTTATCTCGACAATGGAAAAGTCCGTCTCGGGGTGAACCTCAGCGCGGGGGCCTGTGTGGGCTGGTTTTCTCATTCTCACTCTTCGGATAATTTGCTCAACGCCTATGATGTGGGCCGCTACCTCCAGCAATCCTATTATGGAGATAAAGATGACACCGACTGGAATGGCAAACCCTGGCGCTACAATCCTGTGCAGGGTGGTTCTTGGAAAAATGAGCCTGCCGTCGTGATCGAGTCATCGGAAGAAAAAGACCAACTCTATGCCAAGATCCAGCCTCGTCATTGGGCCACGGGGGAGCTGATCAAAGAGGTGACCCTGGAGCAGTGGCTACGCTTGGAGGGCGGACTTGCACGGCTGAAGTTTAAGATGACTTACAGCGGGGAGAAAGAGCACAAGGCGTATCATCAGGAGCTGCCAGCCTTGTTTGTAAAACCAACCTTGGACACTCTGGTGTATGTCGATACTGAGCAGAAACTCACGCGTCGCCAACCTGGGTTTCCCAATGAAATGATCCGCTTTTCAGAACCCTGGCTAGCCTGGGTGAATGCCAAAGATAGCGGATTGGGACTCTTTTGCCCTCATGCCAAACAAGCCACATGCTACCGTGTACGCGAAGGCAATCAGGGAGACGTGAGCTACGCGGCACCACTGCAAACCTTTGCCCTCAAACCGGGGCTCGTCTTTGAATACGAGGCCGTTCTCGCCATCGGCACCGTGGAACAGATCCGCCGTGTGTTTGGGGCGTTGCAAGCTCAGCCGCCTGTGCCTAAATTAGCGCCATGACCCGTGATAATCCCTTCCCTGGCATGAACCCCTTCCTGGAACGCTCTTGGCAGGATGTCCACACATCACTCATCAGCTACATTCGTGATTCACTTGCTGAGCAGCTGCCTCGTGGGCTGAGGGCGCGGGCTGAGGAAGGTGTCGCTCTAGAGGATGGTGATGGGGAAAGTCGGATCGTGCGTGCCGATGTGGCCGTAACGGAATCTTGGAAGCATGGCACCGCCCCAAGTTGGAAGCCTGGGGCGGCCAATTCGCACGGCCTGATCGCCACCGAACCCGACTACATGATCATCGAAGAAGAGGTCGCGCGCTGGATTGAAATCTCAGACACTAATGGGCATCTAATCACGGTCCTTGAAGTACTCAGCCCGACGAATAAAAGTACTGGGCGCAAAACCTACTGCAGCAAGCGCAGGGACTACATCTCTGGTGGCATCAACGTCGTCGAGATTGATCTCCTGCGCGGAGGTGAGCACACGGTGTCCGCACCTCTAAATAAATATGCTAGAGCCGGTTTCACCTGCTACATCACCTGTGTCACCCGCGCTGCCGCACCCTCGGTAAAGGAAGTTTATTACACGCTGCTTCATTCACCGCTACCAAATGTCAGCATTCCTCTTCGTGAGAAAGATGAAGATGTAGTGCTCGTCCTCCAGCCGCTCATCGACCGCTGCTACCGAATGGGTGGCTATGACCAGGAAAGGCACGAGCATGTCCCCGGCCCGCCCATGAACGAAGACGAATCCACCTGGGTGCAACAGCAGATCAAAGCGGCTGGTTTAGCGGAGTAACACCACTCCACGGTCTGGATGTTTCACACTGTTTTCTCAGCAGCTTCCTCATCCTGCAAATACGTCCGACCTTTGTAAAACATGGCCACGACGACAAAGATGACCGTCGTCACAGCCGTGATCTTCATGAAGAACCAGTAATAGTTCGCTCCACTGAGATTGGCCGCAGCGCCTGCTTTTTCAATGTAAGCATTCACACGCGCCGTGAAGAAATTTCCCAGAGCCACCGACAGGAGATCCAGAGACATGACAAAGGACTTCAGTCTTGGCGGAGCCTGCGTGTAGCTGAACTCTAGGGCCGTAATGGAGATTAAAATCTCCGCGCCTGTCAGCAGCAGATATGCCAAAACCTGCCAACCGATGGAAGGCTGAAGGCCGGCGCTGATTTGTTGTTCGATCCAGATCGAGACATAAATCGTGGCCAGTGTCAGGATGAACCCCGCACCGATTCTCCGCAGGGGTGTGACTTCCATGAGCCGATTCATTTGCGGATAAATCACCAGAGTGAATACAGGGATCAGCGTCAGGATAAACAGCGGATTGATGGCCTGAAGCTGCGCGGGATTCAGTTCCCAAATCAGAAAATGCCGATCCATTTTCTGCGCTTGCTCGATCCAGGCAGAAGCCGTCTGATCAAAGATGCACCAAAAGGCAGCGATCAGGATGAACAGAGGAATCAAGCCTGCTAACGCCCGTAAAAATCGAGGATCAATCAAGTCGCTTACAAAGCGGCGCGGATCGGCTGGGATATGCACAAAGGAATGTCGCCCCATCCAGAAGACAATCGTGGCCACAAACATCAATCCCCCAGGCACACCAAAGGCAATGTGCGGACCATACCATTCCAGCAGTTTCGGCGTCAGAAGCTGAGAGACCGCCGCACCCAGATTGATGGAAAGATAAAACCAATTGAAAATCTTGGGCAGCAGATGCGCATTGGTCTTGCCAAACTGATCCCCGACATGGGCAGAAACACAGGGTTTAATACCACCAGCACCCAGCGCTATCAGCGAAAGCCCAACGATCAAACCCGTGCGCGTATGATCAACGGCCAGAGCCAGATGCCCCAGGCAATAAACCAACGAAAGCACAATGATGGTGCGGTATTTACCCAACCAAAGATCGGCCATGAGTGCGCCTAGTAGCGGCGTGAAATAAACCCCAGCAATGAAGTAATGCGTCCATTCCTTCGCCTTCGCATCGCTCATCAGATCCCTGGCCCCCTCATGCGTGACCAGCGCCGTGGTCATGAACAGATACAGAATGGCACGCATCCCATAAAAGCTGAAGCGCTCGGCCAGCTCGTTCCCAATGATAAAAGGGATACCCGAAGGCATCGTCGTCAAAGGTGCGGGAGAGGTGCGATAGGACATGGTCAGCGATCTTGGAAGCAAACTGGCGAACCGTCAATGCTTCAAGAGTTCCAGAGCTTCCGCATGACCAGGATTGAATGTGGCAAGTGACCGTTTGTTACAGGATTAACAGGAGAACAGGATTAACAGGATTTTTCAGACCTGCTAATCCTGCTAATTTTGGCAATCCTGTCGGACTGGCCTCTTTCTATTTTTCATGGGTAAGTGCTGCAAGACACCACGCTTCGCCCTTGCTCATTGCCGCATCTGCTATCCTCTATGCGGTATCGTTTCTCCTGCATGTCTTCCCCTGTCACCACCATTGCCTGCCTTGGCCCCGAGGGCAGCTTTTCTCATTTACTCACGGAAAAGCGTTTCCCAGAGGCCAGCGTTCAGCTCATGGGGAACATTGGCGAGGTCTTTGATTTTCTTCGCACCCAGCCTTCCGCTCTTGGCATCGTGCCCATTGAGAACTCCTCCGGTGGCTTCATCATTGATACCGTGGACCGACTGGTCGATGAGCGCTGCGGCCTCTCTATCCTAGAAGAACTGACTCTGGATGTGAAGCTGGCTCTTCTTGGTCAAGCCGGCGCTGAAGTTCAAACCATTCATTCTCATGCCATGCCCTTCTTCCATTGTGATGAATGGCTGAAAGCCCATTATCCAGACGCCAAACGGATCGTCGAACCCAGTACCGCCAAGGCAGCCGAAAAAGCCGCCGCTTTGTCCAGTGCCGCCGCCATTGGCCCCAGGCAGAATGCCCAACGTCACGGCCTGACCCTGCTACACTTCCCCATCGCCGGAGATATCCCGAACATCACCCAGTTTTATTTGCTCGGTCACTCCGAGAATGCCGCCTCCACCGAAAACAACCGCACTGCCCTCGTGGTCGAGTTGCCAGACCGTCCCGGCAGCCTGTGTCGATTCCTCACCCCGCTGAGTGACGCCGCCATCAATCTCAAGCGCCTCGAGTCCCGCCCGATCCGCGGACAGCCCAACAAATACCGTTTCTATATCGAGATCGCCGGCTCCCCTGCCGAACCTCATTTTAAAACCGCCCTCGACCAAACCCGCGCCGACGGCGCCCAAATCCACAGCCTCGGCTCCTATCCCGCCGGGCGCTGGTTTGAGTCCTAGCCTGGTGGTTAGGCCTCCGGCCTGACATCGGCCAGAGGCGTCTCGCCTAGTTCCTAGAATCGAAAACCAGTCAGCTGTTTGCGGTGTTTCAAAGACTAACTGCCAGGCATCATTTCTTCATTTTGAGTAGAAAAAATGATGTCTGCCGTGGTTTCATGGCCTGCAATTAAACTGCACGTAGTTTTAAGCTGAAACTCACAATATTTAGTCATTGAGCCTTGCATTTAACTGAGCCTGTGAGTTCGATTCGAAGCTTTGCTCAGCTTTCACAAATTCTTTAAATTTTTCCTCTCCAACAATATTTATAATTTGTCGATTTAATAGTTCTGTTTCTGTCAATCTATCCGCGGCAAAGTTTTGAGCGTTGCTTGCGCCCAAAGCATAACGTCGGTACGCTGCTTCGGTCATCTCGATTTTATTTTGTTCAATAAGTCTGAGAATTTCATTTGAAGTTTGCTCATCTAGCCCCCAATTTTTAAACAACATTTTGTATTTTTGAGACCGAATTTGCATCGTTGTCTTTACCATTTCACTGCGAATTTCTGGCGTCATTTGTTGCGCAATCTGAGCAAGTAATTTCTCATTCGCAGCTTTTCTATCTGCGTTGCTAACCTGAAGCAATTTCTGATTGCCCTTTGTGTCTTCATGGTTTGGCCTTTCGTCTGACATCACCTGTTTAGACTGGCCCTTGCTTTTCTCCTGCATGGTAAACCAAGCAATTCCAAGGAATGAAAGCGACCCCAAGACTATTACGATCAGATATTTTTTATTCATTGTTTTACTAATTATATGGCCGCAGGGCAGCTAAACCGTCCTGCGACCGTGATACTTTGTTTATTGGTTTTCTCAAGCTCGCAATATTTCGTGCTAATTACTGAGTGGGCTGTTGTAGACTATCTGTCAGGCATCTTTTCTATCTTTTCTCCTTCGACTAGAGTCCTTATGCTTCCGGCCAATATGATACCAAAGACAAACGCCCCAATCATTCTCCATGAACGCGAAGAGAAGCGCGAATTCTGGGCACGCTTTGAAGCGCGAATGAAGGCCCTTCAACAGTCCCAGCAGTTCAGGCCCGCCCGCCCCCCGACTCAGTCTATCGAGTCCTCATCGACGATCCGCACATACACCATCGGATGAGTGTAGCGATGAACCTGTAGCAGGCGGTTGAGACCCTTATTCTGCTGCCACCAGTGATCAATGAGTCAATCTACTTGGTGGTTTAAGAGAGAAAGTCGAGCACCTGTTGCAATCACCACTTCCACGGTGCATTCGACTTTCGCTACCAGGGCTTGGTTTACTTGGCGAGTATTCGGCGAGGACATCATTCGCTTGCAGCGCCTTCTGTTATCTGAGCTGCGACACCGTCATTCTCAAGAAAACGCCACACGTCGGTGAAGAGGAAATGATCGAAGGTTCGGATGTGATCCTTCAAGATGGGCTCAGTGCGCATGTTTGGGCGGATGTCGAAGTAGTAAACGCCATCCAGCGGATTGAGCTTCACGGTGTAGGCTTTGAAGTGACCGGGGAGAAAGGTGGCGCTGACGCCATAACCTCTCTCGTTGGCGGCGTTCTTGCGTTGCACGTCATTGAGGAAGATCGCCACATGCGGCACCTGAGCAGAGGTGAGTCGGTTGAAGAGGAACTTGTCCATGAAGACCTTGTCGAGCCGGTCTTTGCTGCTGGTTTTGACAGAGCCGATGGCCTTCACCAAGTCACCCTGCTTGATCACGAGATCATGCTGATAGCTCATCTCAAAGGCGACTTCACCCTCAACGGTTACAGGCACCTTGATGACTCCCGTCGTGCAGGGCACTTGGGCACGAACCAAGGTCATTTGGATCAGTCGCTCAAAGAGGTCGCCGTTGATCTTGCGTGCTGTATTCGACTTGCCTGCGGGCAGGCCATCCAAGGCGACGCCGATGCATTGCTGAAGCGTGTAGATCGTGCGGTTTAACACCTCTCGGTTTGCAGCCTTGTCTACGCCCGCATCGCAGATGGATGCCAGCAGGGGCAAGAACTGTTTGAAGGCTGCTTCCGCATCCCCAGCAGCATAGAGAAGGGACGAGTTGATGGGCCGACTGACGTTGTAGCTGCCATCGCTTTTAAACTGCCAGAAGTTATAGTGCGGTTCATTCCTGGAAACGATCACGGCCTGTAAGCCAGTAGAAGCGAAGTCCAGTACCGCGAGGGCAAATTCGACGAAGTCTTCCAACTTAGTGAAACGCTGCTTATCAGTGGCGCGATTGACGAGCTTCTTGAGGGTCATCGGATACTCTCCCTCCGCTGCGTATTACGGCGGTCATGCTCGATCCATTCTGGGACAGACTTTTTGATCACGCGCTCCAGCCTTTGAATAGCCCACTCGTTATGCAGCGGGGCATTGTCACAGCCAAGCCAGTGCCTTCCCAATTGCTCCGCGACGACGAGGGTTGTGCCAGAGCCAGAGAATGGATCTAGGACGACATCACCAGCATTGCTTGAGGCCAGCACCAAGCGGCGGAGCAGCTCTTCAGGCTTCTGCGTGGGGTGCGGCGTTTTCTCGCCCATACCATTGCAGGTGGTCGGAATTTCGATGACATCCTTGGGTTTGGCTCCACCAGGATGCGGGGTCCAGTCATCACGATCTTTCGACGATTGCCCTTTGCCATACTGGCTGGAATCGGCCTGCGGATGATCAGGATACTTTAACGTGTGGGCTCCGTAAGGAATGCGCACGTCATCAATGTTGGAAGTGAATTGCTTGCTCTTGCGGAAGTGTAGGATGCTTTCGTGAGATCTTCCCCAGTCTTTGCCAAGATTCGCCTTGTTCTTGTAATGCCAGACCAGCCAGCGACAGCCTGAGAAAAGGTGAGCTACATTTACTTTCACATCGGCCAGAATTTCTGAAAAACCGCAAATATACATCGTGCCAGTCGGTTTGAGCACCCGAGCTGCCTCAGTGATCCAATCGCGAGACCAAGCTACATAAGCGTGCATGGAGCCAAAGTCGTCCCATTCAGCTTTCTTGATGTTGTAGGGAGGGTCCGCGAAAATCAAATCAACCGACCCAGACGGGAGAGACTTCAGCCAAGCTGTCACGTCTCCGAGGCATAGCTTCCCAGTCTGAGTCTGATAGTGCAGCTGTGCCACACAATTCGGCAATTCGATGTGATGAGTGATTCCTCGTGGAGCCAACGTCAGCAACTCAGGTTCTGGGGTCTTTGAGATCTTGATAGGCATCGGGTGAGATGGTTAATCGTGTCTGGAAATCATGCAGCCAACACACATGACCGCCAAGACGAACTTTGCCACTTTTCACTCTTGGAGGACTCTTCGTAGTAGACTGTCCTTTCGACTGCTTCAATCGTGACCTCAGTAAAGACATCCGTGGCAATGAAGGGCTTGTAGAGTTAAGGGAAAAGCTCGGCGGTGACGGGCATGGCGGCGATGAAAGCGGTTCTAGCTTGGGATGGCAAGGAAAGGCGGCGAGAAAAGTTGAGGGGTAAAGGATGCGGTTTTGGCCGCTTCCCTGGGTGAAGTGGCTTTTTGGCGCTTTTTTGGCCCGATTTTATTTTCAAATGGACCAGACGAGGCTCGTCTGAGGCATTTCATTTTTCAAATAAGGTAAACGAGGCTCGCCTAGGGCATTTGGTTTTTCAAATGGACCAAACGACGCTCATCTGAGGCGTTTGGTTTTTCAAATGGGCTAAACGACGCTCGTCTGGGGCATTTTGTTTTTCAAATGGGCCAAACAACGCTCGTCTGAGGCATTTGGTTTTTCAAATGAACCAAACGAGACTCGTTTGACGTTCCTTTTTCCGCCGTCTGGTGGATTTTTTGCGGCAACCACTATTCCAAAATTGTCAGTGAACCGCGGATTTGATCCATAAGATGGATGAGCTGATCAATGCGCTGAGGCGGTAGCTGGTGAGGAGTCATCGAATGAGGTTTCCGTGTTGGCCAAAGACTGTTCTGAAGCGTATCAGGCTCTTTCCCTGATGAAACGATTCCTCTTTCTTCTGCTTGGCTTGCTAGCCTCGTGTCGTCCAACTGCACCTGGAGTGAAGGTGCAGCCGTGGGCACTGATGGAGGGGGTTCTGGCTGGTGCTTGGCAGCAAGCGGGGATTCCTGAGGAGGGCCCGATTGCGCTGAAAGATGGCGACTTAGAAATCGGCATTGGAGCGCCGATGACTGGGGCAAAGTTCACCGGCTGGGATCAGGCGGGGATGCCGGGGACAGGCTACACGATCCGCTATGAAACGATGCGCGTGGAGGGGCGCGACATCTTTGGCATGTGTACCTTTCCCGTGAGCAGTCATGAGGCTCATGCGACGTTTGTGATTGGCGGCTGGGGCGGCACGGTGACGGGACTCTCGAGCCTGGATTTCTTAGATGCCAGCGAGAACGCGACTCGCGCGGAGCAGACTTTTCAAAATGGCGTCTGGTATGCCGTGCGGATCGAGGTGCGACCTGAAGATATCCGCGTCTGGATCAATGATCGACCGGTGGTCAACGCGAGCATCAAAGGCAAGAAAGTATCCCTGCGGCCAGGGGACATTGATCACTGCCTGCCCTTCGGTTTTGCCACCTGGGGAACAAAGGCCAAGGTGCGGAAAGTTTTCGTGGCTGTTTTACAGGATTAACAGAAAGCCAAACCTCCTGATCTTCACTGTACCTGAATTCATCAAAGCCAAACAACAGAGAAAGAAAAAATCCTGTTCATCCTGTTAAATGCCCACCCTTTTTGACAGCTTCACTTTGATGTAAGTCTGCCTTAGTGAGCTCCAAACTCCGTTAATTATCGACAGCTGTGAGGAACAGGGCACCTGGTTTTACAGGATTAACAGGAGATCAGGATTAACAGAATGCCAAAACTCCTGATCTTCACTGTGCCTGAATTCACCAAAGCCAAAGAACAGAAAAAGAAAAAATCCTGTTAATCCTGTCTTCTTGTTAATCCTGTAAAAAGGTTCCCAACTGTTGAGGCGAGTGTGCCTTATGCAGGGTTTACAGACTATTCCACAAAACCGTATTTAGTGAGCTGGCTTTCGATGATTTGCTCACAGGCATAGAGTTGCTTTTCACGCTCTTTGCGACCGCTGTCAGCGATGGCTTGCAGGGCATCGATATCGTAGAGATAGACGCCTTCGATGCCGTTCACGGCAGGATCGACATCACGCGGCACGGCGATGTCGATGACGAGCAGAGGCTCCCAGCGGCGCTTTTTCATGACGTGCTGGATCTGCTCTGGCTTGATGACAAAATGCGGGGCGCTGGTGCTGGAGATGATGACATCCACCTCATGCATGGCGGCTTCCCATTCATCGAACTTCAGCGCTGTGCCGCCCATTTCTGTGGCTAGCTCGACAGCGCGATCGTGGCTGCGATTGGAGACGATGATGCTTTTGGCTCCGCGTGAAAGCAGGCTCTGGGCGCAGGTGCGGCTCATTTCGCCAGCGCCGATGAGCATGACGCGGCATTCCTTGAGGTCATGCACCTTTTCTGCCAGATCCACGGCCACGCTGCCCACGCTGGTGGAACCGCGCTGGATGGTGGTCTCATTCCGCACTTTTTTACCAACGGAAAAGGCCTGTTGGAACAGCTTGTTCAAGGTACGGCTGGTGGTGCCTGCGGCGAGAGCGACCTGATAGGCAGCTTTGACTTGGCCAAAGATTTCGGTCTCGCCCAGCACCATGCTATCGAGCCCACTGACAACGCGGAAGAGATGTCGAGCAGCCTCTCCTGCATGAAGGTCATAGGTCACCAGGGCCTCGGCCTGCTCTGGGGCTAAATCAAAGCGCTGAATGACGTATTTGACGAGTTCCCCCTGCGCTTGTTGCGCATCCGCATGGGTATGCGTGGAGTAGATTTCGACCCGATTGCAGGTGCTCAAGACCACGCTTTCCTCAAAGCCTGGAAGGGCGCGCACTTCTTGGACCGCCTCAGGCACCTTGGATTCAGGAAAGGCGACACGTTCACGAACCTCCACAGGCGTGGTTCGGTAGTTCAGGCCAAGGCAGACCAATTGGTTTTTAATGGGCTCTACATCAACCATGCGTCGTCATGAGCCAGAGAGAAATGAAGGGAATCACAAAGCCAACAGCTGCCAGCCAAGCCGTCTGCCGAGGTGACAACACCTGCCGCCACATGATGACACCGATCAGCGCGTAAAGCGCCCAAACCGCCCAGGCGAAGATGAGCTTTGGATTACTAATCGGTGTATTGAGTTTGAAGGAAACGACCAAACTAAAGCTGAGTAACAGCAAGCCCAGATAGACAAGCTTTTGGATGGCTTTAGCCAGTCCCTGAATCGGTGGCAGCTGATAGAATAACCCGCCGATGTGATGCTTTTTCAGAAAACGCTCCTGCAGCAAATACATGACACCCGTGATGCAGGCCAGAGCAAAGGCTGCGTAGGCGACCAGTGCCAAGGCGGCGTGCAACTCCACATAAGGATCAATTTTGGACTTCGCTGCATAGTCAGGGAAAGCATCGGGAATCAAAAAGGCCAGCACCTGCATGGCCGTCACGAGAGGCGCGGTGAAGATGCCGAGTAAAGACACGCGATACGGCGGCCCGACCAGAAAGTAGAGCAGCACGATGCTCCAGGCGATGAAGACAAGGATGTCGGAAAGGCTTTTCATGGGGCACTGGCCCACGGCTTGTCCACGATAATAAACAGCGCCTGTTTGCAGGATGAAGCCGATGAGCATCGGAATCCATTGGCGGCTCGGACGCCAATTTCCGCTCACCAGGGCACGTGCTGCCGGCACCACGCCAATGAGGAAGGCGAGGGTTGAAAGCAGGAGCAATTGGCGGTCGATCGGCATGAGAAGGTGGGCGCTTAATTTCGCTGGATGCGGGAGCGTGGCAACTGAGACTTCACGAGAAAACAGTCTCTTCCTTGCATCTAGTCGCTGGCGGTTGCATAGGCCAGCTTGATTTATGATACCTGACTGGCAGCACTGGCAACCCACCATCCGCGCGACGCTGATGTTTGTCGTCGATGAGGCGCGTGAACAGGTTCTCTTGATTCGAAAAATGCGCGGTCTCGGTGCTGGCAAGATCAATGGGCCCGGAGGCAAGATGGATCCAGGTGAAACGCCGCTAGAATGCGCTGTGCGTGAAACCCAGGAAGAACTCGGGGTCACTGCCCTCAATGGCGTGAAGCATGGCGAGCTTTGGTTTCAGTTTGTCGATGGCCTCGCTCTCTACGTGGATGTTTTCCTAGCCACTCAGTGGGAGGGTGAGCCTTATGAAACACCCGAAGCCATTCCGCTCTGGACGCCCTTGAACGCATTGCCCTTTGAAGAAATGTGGACAGATGACCGCTACTGGCTGGGCGAGATGCTCCTGGAGCGCCGACATTTCGTGGGCAAATTTGTTTTCGATGACGACACCATGCTCACTAACGAAGTCGTTTGGCTTTAGGTTAAACCGCTGACAAGACGCTGATACAACACTGATATCAGAGGTTTGGAATTAGCGTCTGTTTAGCGTCAAATTAGCGGTTAAAAAATCACGAAACTTGGTGACGTGAGGTGTAACTGGTTTCGAAAAAACAAAAAGGCTGCCTGTAGGACAGACAGCCTCCTGCGGTTGGAAATCAGACAACGAGCCTACTCAATGTCTCGGATAGCAGAGAAGTCGTGACCACACTTTTTCTCGATAACTAGAATAAGCTGATATCCCCACTTTCACCTTGCGTCTGCTGTTGAAATCTGGATTAGCCTAGCACTCATGAGGAAATTTTCTCCACGCTCATCTCTACATCTTTATGTGATCAGTCTCTTTTTTTGGGGTGCAGGCCACGTTTTTGCAGATCAGACACAGGAAATTGAAGAATTAAAAGCAGCGGTTAGAGCGATGCAGCAGACGATCACTCAGCTGCAAGGGCAAGTAGCCACGCTGCAAGAAAAACAGACCCAACCAACGCAACCAGCCCGCACTCCAGAGTCCACTCCGGCCTTAAAGACGCCGGCGGCCACACCTTTAGCTGCGCTTAAAGAGGCGGTTCTACCAGTTAGCCCAGCTGGCACAACCCAGCCCGCCAGCCGAATGTCCCAAGAGGAATGGTCTCAAACCAATCAAGGTCTGGCCACAATCGTAAGACCGAGGGTGTTTGATGATGTGCCTGCTGGCCCCCAACCGCGAAAAGTCATGGAGAGCGAGCATTGGGCAGGCTTTCATGAACTCAGTGATAGTGGCTGGTGGATTCATGTTGGCGGCTTACTCATGGCCGATCTCACCTTCCTCAATTCCGAGAGAGCTGACACTTTCGGAAACTCCCTCAATGTTTGGCAGAGCCGCCTTCATGTGGATCTGCGCAAGAACTCAGACCTAGGTCCGGTGCGTCTCTACTATGAAATGGGCCTCTATGGCGACACCCGCCACCTTTATGCACAAGTGGGCGGGTTCACCTTTGGCCAAACTTGGTCAGCGTTTTTTGACCCGAGCGCTGCTCCAGATAGCTTGTCTAACCTATCTTTAGGATATCGTATTGCTCCTCAAATTCGTTACACTTTCCCTCTGGAAAGCAAGCATTTGCAGATCACGGCTGCTCTGGAATCGAGTTACGGAGAATCTATTTATACCTTTAATCCTTTTAGAGTGGGCAGCTTAACCAGCAGGCTCCCAAGCTTGATTCTCCAAGCCCGCTGGGAAGATACATGGGGGCACATTCAGTTAGCAGGTGTAGCGAGAGACCTGCATTATTCGGCTGACGGAGATCATGCAGATAAAGACACTTATGGTTACGGAATCTCCCTCACTACAGCACTGCATCTCAGTCGCCGTGACCACTTAGTAGCAGGAGCAGCCTTCGGAAATGCAATCCGACAATACCTTTTTAATGCCTATCAACCTAGAAATGCATCAAGCCTGAATGGAAATTTGGATCTTATGCAGTCGTGGAGCACGTTCGTCGGCTTTCAGCGCGAATGGTCTGCGAAAACGCGCAGCCAAGTCTCCTGGGTTCATTCCTCAAATGAATTTAGCCAGGATGATAATTATGTTGTGCCCAATAACAGTGATGTTCTACAGGCCAATCTCATTTGGATGCTTAATGACCAACTTTCCGCAGGTATCGAGTTCCAATATGATTTGAGCGCATATGAAGTCCAAACCGACGAAGACCGGCATAGCCTCAGGTTCAGTCTAATGTATCGCTTCTTCTAAAAATGGAAGATTGAGGACTGGCCCCTCGGACGCTAACACGAAAGCAGGTCAAATCATGCACACTTAACTCTAGGTGGTGAAGTGAGACGGACAGTTAAATTCCACCGTGTACACTCTTTGAGTCAGCCTGAAATTCACAACACCATCGTTTCGCTGGACAGAGGGCAGCCACTAAATACAAAAAGGCTGCCTGTAGGACAGACAGCCTCCTGCGGTTGGAAATCAGACAACGAGCCTGAAAATGAAGCCGTTAAAGCTTTTTGAAACCTTCGGTTATTGACCGATCGGGTTTACTGGGGGCTCACCAGCTTTTGGCAGGGTGAAGCGGAAACGGATTTTACCACGCTTTGCGGTCGCGCGGGCTTTGCGCTTGGTGCGGGTCACTGGATTCTCGAAAGCGCGCAGGCGACGGATCTCTTCGGTGATACCTTCCATCTCGAGCTTGGTTTTAAGGCGCTTCAATGCGCGGTCAACAGGCTCGCCTTTGCGGATTTGAACTTCGGTCATACAGGGTCAGAGGGGTGGGTTTGAAAAAGGGCTGTCATGGTAGGGGATAGCATCCATCCGTCAACCGGAAAGATTATTGTCCTGAAACCGGCGCTATTGAACCCATTTTGGCGGTTCTTCGGCTATTTTTGGCGATTTCACTGCTGGCCGGATCACCTCCTCAGTTGCATCTCTGCCATTCTGCGCGCATCATCGCCGCCCTTTGCCGCTATGCTTTCCCAACTTGATTCCCTGAAAACCGAGGCCCTCACTGCTCTCGACACCCTGTCTGATGAAGCCGCCCTGGAGGCTTTCCGGGTGGATTACTTGGGTAAAAAGGGCAAGCTGACAGCTCTCAGTGGTGGCATGCGCGAAGTGCCGGCTGACCTCAAAAAGGAAGTCGGAGCCAAGCTCAATGAGGTTCGTGATGCCATCACCAGTGGCCTAACGGTCCGTCTGGAGGCTCTGCAAGCAGCAAAAGATGCCTCTGCCGTGGCAGGTATTGACATCACTCTTCCAGGCAGGCCGGGAGCAGGTGTCGGCTCTCTCCATCCACTGACGCAGATCCGTGATCTGGCCGTGCGCACTCTGCGCCGCATGGGCTTCACCTTGGCTGACGGACCTGAAATTGAAACGGAATGGCATTGTTTTGATGCCCTGAACACTCCAACCGATCACCCGGCCCGAAATGAGAGCGATACCTTTTACATGCCTGACGGCAAACTCCTGCGCACTCACACCAGCAGTGTGCAAGTTCGCACCATGGAGAGTGCCAAGACATTGCCTGTCCGTATCATTGCGCCCGGAGCAGCCTATCGCCGTGATGAGATCGATGCCACCCACCTGAGTGTTTTTAATCAAATCGAAGCACTCTATGTCGATACCGACGTCAGTCTGGCCGATCTGAAAGGCACCCTAGAATATTTCTTCCGCGAGGTCTTCGGTCCGACCACAGTCGTTCGCTTCCGCCCGCACTTCTTCCCCTTCACTGAGCCGAGCTTCGAAATCGACGTAAAGCTGGAAGCCAAGGGCAAAGAAGCCCGCTGGATCGAGATCGCAGGATGTGGCATGGTCGATCCGGCCGTCTTTGCCGAGATCAGCAAAAAGCGTGGGGACAGTCTTTTTGATCCTGAAAAAGTCACCGGCTTTGCTTTTGGCATGGGGTTGGACCGCCTGGCCATGATCATGCACGGCATTTCAGACATCCGTCATTTGATCGAAAACGACGTGCGCTTTTTGCAGCAGTTCTGAGGTCTAAGACACCCAGTTAAAAGAGAACAGGAAGATTTAGATTTCAGCTCCTTAAAACTCATTTCTGTTAATCCTGTCCTTCTGTAAATCCTGTAAAAACCGCCCCAAAAACCGCTCTATAAACTCAACACAAATCACGCACTCCTAGCTCACTCCTACACTCAATTTCAGCTTACAGAGAATCGTCAGATTTTTTCACAGGATTAACAAGAGGACAGGATTAACAGAAACAAGAAGAGCCAGATCATGACAATGCAGGAACTCACCAAAACAGTCATTGGTATGGCTATCGAGATTCATCGAACGATGGGACCTGGGTTTAATGAGTCAATTTATCATCGTTGTTTGGAAATCGAGCTGGCTGGTGCTGGGATTGATTTCGAATCCAAGGTTCCCATTGATGTTTTCTACAAAGGTAAGCTGGTTGGCAAGTTTGAGGCCGACATGATCCTCATGGTCATCGACAAGCGGCTCTTAATCGAACTCAAGTCCTGCGAGGCAATTTCAAAGTCACACGAAGCGCAAACCGTGAACTATCTAACCGCCACTAAAATTGACGATGGTCTCCTCCTCAATTTCGGGGCACCGTCTCTTGAAATCAGGCATAAATACCGTCTCTACACTCCACGATCTGTTAAGGATGTTGCTCCCGTCGATCTTCATTAAAAAAAGAAAATCCTGTTAATCCTGTCTTCTTGTTAATCCTGTAAAAACAGCCCTCAAATTTCGTCCACCTCCCTTTATGCAAGTCTCCCTCAATTGGCTCCAAACTCACATCGATCTCAGCAGCTACACGACGCCGCAGCTCTCGGATTTGCTCACTTTCGCGGGTATCGAAGTGGAAGGGATCGAGGTCAAAGGTCTGGCCACAGACAAAGTGATCGTCGCGCAGATTCAGTCCTTTGAGCAACATCCAAACGCAGACAAGCTCAGCGTTTGTCAGGTCGATGATGGCTCGGGCACGCTTCGCCAGATTGTTTGCGGAGCTAAAAACTTCAAGGCGGGCGACAAGGTTCCCTTAGCGCTTCCTGGGGCAGCGCTTCCTGGCGGTTTTGAGATTAAAGAAGGCAAGCTTCGTGGCATCGACTCCAATGGCATGATGTGCAGCAGCAAGGAACTTGGCATTGGCGAAGACACCGGCGGCCTGTGGATTCTGGATACCGATCTACCGATCGGTAAACCGATCAATCAGATCGTCGAATCTGACACGCTGCTGGATTTGGAAATCACCCCGAACCGTTCCGATCTGCTCAGCCATCTTGGACTAGCACGTGAGCTGGCAGCATTAACCGGCTTACCATTGAAAGGCGTCCGTGATCACGTCCAAGCAAGCTCCACCACCCGCACCGCCAAAGCAGATGAGGTCACGCTGGCTGCTACTGATGGATGCCCCTATTATACCGCCCGAATCATCAAAGGCGTCAAGGTCGGTCCAAGCCCTGCTTGGCTGAAATCACGTCTCGAAAGCATCGGCCTGCGCCCGATCAACAACATCGTGGACATCACGAACTACGTGATGATGGAGATGGGACAATCTCTGCACGCTTTTGACCTGGATAAACTGAGCGGCGGCATCGTCGTTCGTCGGGCTAATGAGGGCGAAAAAATCCTCGCTCTCGATGGCCAGGAATACGCTCTGCTCACTGAAGATCTGATCATCGCCGATCACCAGCGTCCTCTAGCCATTGCTGGAGTCATGGGCGGTGAGGAAACGGGTGTCATCGAAGGCACTACCAACATCCTTTTAGAGAGCGCTTACTTCACCCCATCTGGCGTGCGCCGCACATCACGCCGCCTCAGCCTGCATTCGGATTCCAGCTATCGTTTTGAGCGTGGCATGGATCCAAAACAAGTGCAGGGCGGCTCGGATCTGGCGATCAAGCTCATTTTGGAAATTGCTGGAGGCGTCGCAGAAGCAGAATTGCGTGTCGCGGGTGAAGCGCCTGCCTTAGTCAGCACCGTGGAATTGGATGAAGTGCGGACGCATCGCCTGTTAGGCATTCCAACGCTCACGACTGGCGATGCTCATGACATTTTAGAGAAGCTGGGGCTCATCAAACAATCAGCCAATACCGAAAAAAGTCTTTGGACCATTCCGAGCTATCGTCTCGATTTGCATCGCAGTGTGGACCTCGTGGAAGAAGTCGCCCGCGTCATCGGACTGGATCGTGTGCCGTCAAAATTCAACGCCACCTTTGCCTCAGGAGATGCGACGGATCGCCACTACGATCACGCCATGCAACTCCGTCAAGCACTGGTGAATCGTGGCTACAATGAAGCTCAAACCTTGCGTTTGATCTCGACACCGCAGATCGAAGATGCTCTGGGCAATCCACTGGCTCAAGCAGGAGCTGCCATGCTGAAAAATCCACTCAGCGAAGATCTCACCGCTCTGCGTCCGAGTCTGATCCCAGGCCTCCTCGCCAGCGCTGCGCTCAATATCCGCCAAGGTGCCTCACGTCTTCGTTTGTTCGAAGTGGGGCGCGTTTTCCTGAAGATGCCGAATGGGATGGTGCGGGAAGAAGAGCGGCTCGCCATTCTCCTCAGTGGTCCGGCTTCACCCAGCTCATGGCATGGTCGTGTCACAGCAGCTGCGGATGTCTTTGATCTGCGCGGTGTCGTGGAGTCGCTTCCAGGTGTCTCTGCCTTAGAAACCAAAGCCCTCAAAGACAACGGCACCTTCCTGATGCATAGCGAACTCAAAATCGGCAATCGCGTGCTTGGTTGGATCGCCCAGGTGCATCCAGCCCGCGCGCGTCAGATCGATGCACGTCAGCCAGTCTATGTGGTTGAGCTTTTGCTCAGTGCTCTGCGTCAGGGCAGTACGGGTCCTGCTAAATTCACAGACCTTCCGCGCTTCCCCGGCATGACACGGGATGTGGCCTTTGAGCTGCCGGCAGATGTCTCTCACAGCAAAGTCAGCGCCTTTTTTGCCAGCATCAAAGAACCGCTGCTCATCAAGTCCGAACTGTTCGATGTCTTCACGGATCCCACAGGAACCAAGCTGCCCGTGGACCGCAAATCCACCGCCTGGACTCTGACCTATCGGAACTCTGAAAAAACGCTCGAAACTGCCGAAGTCGAAGCCGCCCACGCCCGCATCCTTGCCGCTTTACAAAAGGCGCTGCCTGTCACGATTCGGTGACCTCACCTCGGCACCACAGCCAAGTAATTTCTCACGGTACTCCAACCTGCGTCATTAAGCTCGCTGCCGTCGCTGCGGCGGGCATAGATGGCCGTGCTGCGGCCACCATCCAGATTGAGCGCACGATCAATGCGAGGCCCAGGAATGAGGCCAGGAGTGGCTAAAAGATCCGACAGTTCTCTGAGCGTCGTGTATCGGGCCACGCCGATGAACCATTGGTGAGCCCCATCCGTAGCCACGAAAGTACGCGCCGATGTCTTCGTGTGATTAAGCCCCGCAATGGGTTCTCCGCCATCAACGAGACGCGGTCCACATTGGATGAGGTCGGTGATGCCGGAGTCTCCCTGATACTCGCTATTCCAGACCAGATGAGGTGATTGGCCCGATACCTGAATCATACCTGAAACAAGGGAGGTGTGGGCCAGTCTACCCAGCTTTTGTCCATCGGCCATAAGATGCCCCAGTGGCGAAAAATCGGGATGGAAATAGCCACCATTGACTCCAGCGATGGCACCCGCATGGACCATGAGTCCACGCATAGCGCTGCTGCCTGCATGGGGATGAGGCTGATCAAGCACACGTAGCGTACACAATCTTGCGTCAAAGCCAATGATGCTGACTTCCACATCGCCAGCATCTAGACTGGTAAAACGCATCTCATGCAGCACTGCCCCACTGGCTAAGGCCTGAGATCGGTCACTGCTCAAGCGCCAGGGAATGGTAATGAAAGTGGTGCCTGAGCCAGCCTTCGTGGGCTTCAATGGCTGCTGAAAGCCAGACGATGGCGCCATCACAGGTGCGACTGGCAGCAGCGGTTGCTGCACACAGGCCACCAACATAAGCGCGAACACAATCGCAGCCAAACGACGCATCATGGAAGTTAGGCTTGGATGTTTTCTGCCAGCCAAGTTTGCATTTCAGCCATGGCTCTAGCGCGATGACTCAGGCTGTTTTTCACCTCAGGAGAAAGCACCCCAAACGTGTCCTGATAGCCCACGGGCTGAAACAGAGCATCATAGCCAAAGCCACCCTCACCTTGTTCTTCCAATCTCAGATGACCTTCCACAGCACCATGAGTGACATGCAGCACCTGTTCATCTTTAACCAAAGCTAGACAGCAGCGGAAACGCCCCGTGAAACCAGTGCTATTAGGCTGCTCCAGCGCACCCAGTGCCGCTTTGAGCTTTTGCCGATTGTCCGCATCCGTTGCACCCTCCCCCGCATAACGGGCAGACCAGACGCCAGGCGCGCCATTGAGAGCATCCACTTCGAGTCCCGAATCATCAGCCAAAACAAGCAGGCCAGCTAGCGCAGCACTAGCCCCCTGAGCTTTGAGGATCGCATTGGCCTCAAAAGTCGTCCCCGTTTCCTCTGGCAAAGTGACTCCAGGGTAGGCGCGCAAACTATGTACCTGCCAGCCCTCTCCCAGCATGGCAGCGATCTCTTGAGTCTTATGGGCATTGGAAGTGGCGACGAGAAGTTCAGACATGGTAACCCTAGAGAAAAGCAGGCACCGCTAGGGCTCAAATCCAATTCTCACCTTTCTCAAGACATCTCCGCCAAGCATGATGGAAGTCTCAGTTCATGCGATCAACTGACTTCAGGCCAAAAGTTTCACAAAGGCCTTACAACTCATTTACCGAGAGCTGACACATCCTTCGCAGAAAATGCGATGTTGTTCGCAGGTGAGGGAATCACAGTTCCCATCCAAACATTTCAAATAGTGGGTTGTTCTTCTGGCTGTTGGCATCCTTCGAAAACTTCAGGGCGGACCGAGTGGTCCGCCCTGTTTGTTTGGCTGCGCGATGAGGTTCGCTGCTTCCTCATCCATGAATGCGCCTGACCGAATCCACTTTTCTGACCAGACGAGGCATTGCACCTTGGCTCGAACGTCGTATAAAAGACATCCCCCTGACATGCCTTCTGACTTTTTGCCCATTCTTGATGCTCTGCCCGAGCGTAAATCGCCGCTGATGGAGCGGTTTTGGTCGCTGCTGGAGGTCAAGTCACCCTCACAACTCGAAGCCATGGCGCGTGAAGCGCGGGCAATCACCAGACGGAATTTCGGCCGGACGATGCGCATGTTTGCGCCGCTGTATGTGTCGAATGAATGCGTCAACAACTGCTCTTACTGCGGTTTCTCACGGGACAATGCCTCCATCATGCGAGTGACGCTGACAATCGAGCAAGTCGTCAAGGAAGCGCAGCATCTGGTAGCGCAGGGCTTTCGAAACATCCTGCTGGTGGCGGGCGAGCATCCAAAGTTCGTCAGTGATGGCTATCTGGAGGAGTGCATCCGAGCAATCCGGGAGTTTGTGCCGACCATCGGGATCGAAGTCGGGCCGATGGAGGCACCTGAGTATGAGCTGATGGTGAAAGCGGGCAGCGAGGGGCTGGTAGTCTATCAGGAGACCTATGATCGGGCGATTTATGCAGACATGCATACCGCTGGGCCCAAAAAAGATTTTGAATGGCGCATGGCTTGCCCCGAGCGCGGCTATGAAGGTGGTTTCCGCCGGATTGGTATTGGCGCTTTGTTTGGTCTGAGTGATTGGCGACTTGAGGCCCTGCGTCTGGCCGCGCATCTGGAGCATCTGTATAAACACTGCTGGAAAGCCAGCTTTACGGTAGCCTTTCCGCGTCTGCGTCCTGCCGCAGGTGGTTTTGCACCGATGACCGGTTTCCCTGACTGGGCACTGGTGCAGACGATTGCCGCCTTTCGGATTATTTTCCCCGAAGTAGGCATCGTGCTGAGCACGCGTGAGCCTGCACCGCTGCGGGATGCGCTGGCACCGCTGGGCATCACAGTCATGAGCGCCGGCAGTCACACGGAACCCGGTGGCTACACTGGAGCCGGCAGCGAAGATTTGCATCAGACGGTCAAAGGTCGCCGCGTGGAACTCACAACGAAGGACGAGTCAGCCAAGGCTGAAGGGCAATTCGGCATTGCTGATGAGCGATCACCAGCGGAGGTAGCCGCGATGCTCAAAGCTCAAGGACTCGACGCCGTGTGGAAAGACTGGGACCCAGCGATTCTGGCAGCCTGACTCATCGGGCCCACCCAAGATCAATGATTTGAGCTCGGTGGTCGGAGCCAACATCAGGGCCGATTTGGCGATCGGTGATGAGCAGCGATTTCGTGGTCAGGGCATGATCAATCGGGATCGCGAAGGGCGAATTGAGTCGCCAGGTAGGCTGCCAAGCATTCGCAGCCAGTTGCAAGCCACTGCTGCGAGTCAGGCTCGACATGGCATGAGACCAAGGGCTGGCATTGAGGTCACCAATGACGAGCATGGGTTCCTGAATGGTGGAGACCCAATCATGGATGGCAGAAAGTTGCTGATCACGACTGGCGGCATAGAGGCTGCTGATCGGCGGCAGCGGATGGGTGCCGAGAAGTCGCAAGTCGTGGCCAGAATGCTTGATCAGAACCTGCACGGAGGGCACTGAGGATTTTAATTCGTCTTCGAGCTGGATGATCTCCTGCAAAGGTAGCCTGCTATACAGTGCGAGGCCGAAATTGTCCTGCCGACTGTTTTCCCAGTGGTGAGGATGCGTATTCAGAAGTGGCCTAAGCGCGTCGATCCAGACATCATCGACTTCCATGAGGAAAATGACATCGGCATGGGTCGCATTGAGGAAGTCGATCACCGCATCATGATCATCATTGGAGGTCAGCACATTTAGACTCACCACCCGCAGCTTAAAATCAGCGACTGGAGTGCTGGCTCGGCCGGAGTTGGGCTGACCGATGAGCCAAGCATTCAGCATGAGTGTGGTCAGGCCAGCGAGCTTGACCAAGGTTCGTTTTCTCCAAAAAGCCCAGGCAACAGCGAGGATGCAGACGAGCAGATACTGCCAACGAAAATGACTGAAAAGATCCAGCACCCAATACCAGCGCCCGAGCAGGCCAAGCCATGAACCGATGAGAGATAGAAGAAAGATGACATCGATCATGCCCTCCAGACGGACGCTGCGTGAAATAAAGGCGGGACTTTGAGACATGATGGAAAGGTTGACCTAGACTAACAGCGGAGCGTTCGATTCACCATCAAAGAACTGGGCATCAGGGCTCAATCGATTTAAACTTGAAGCCATGTCACTTAACGATCCTCGCATTGAAGTCAGCATCGGCACCCAGCGCTTAAAGCTCTGGGATGGGTACAGACTGGTGATGGATGTTCCCTGCTCGACCTCGAAATTCGGCCTGGGCACACAGCCTGGGAGCAACAAGACACCCCTGGGCAGTTTTAAAGTGCAGGAGAAGCATGGCGCGGATGCCGCCAGCGGCACCATTTTTAAATCCAGACAACCCGTGGGCCAATGGCGGCCCGGCATGGAGACGCAGAGTGATCTGGTGCTAACACGCATCCTTTGGCTGGGCGGCACCCAGCCGCACAATGCCAATACCTTTGAGCGCTACATCTACATCCACGGCACCAACGACGAAACTCGGATCGGCCGGGCCATGAGCCATGGCTGCGTGCGCCTGAGAAATGCGGATGTGATCCAGCTCTTTGATCTGGTGCCCGTTGGGGCGGCTGTGTGGATCTCCGAGTGAAGAGAACGCATTCCGCCTTTGCACCTGAGCGCGGCTCCGACATGGTGAGCGGCTCATGATTAGCATCCTTGATCCCTCGGAAGGCAGCCACGGTGAAACAGAGGTAAAGACCCATTATTTATCGGATTATCGATACCGCCTGCATTGGAATCCACTCGATGTTCATGATTGGCAACCTGGATGGATGACGACTAAGGCAAAAAAAGGACAAAATGATTCGTTTGATGAGTCTTGGCGACCATAAACAGGCCTAACTTTTGATTCTATATCCATGGCAGAATGCACCATTTGTCACACATCTCTAGAACAGCGCGGAGAGCTGAGCTATTGCCCAGCTTGCTCTTTGCGTGTGCACCTAGGAGGGGACGAAGATCAACCGTCTATGTCGGAAATGGAAGAGGAGACTCTGATCATGACGGCACCAAGAATTGACTCGATGCCAGAAGTTGATCAGTATTTGATGCTGGAAAAGCTGGGGGAGGGAGGCTTTGCTAATGTGTATCGCGCTCAGCAATTGGAACCCGTACGGCGTGAGGTCGCTGTGAAAGTATTGAAGTCGAATGTGGCGACCTCTCATGTGTTAGCCAGATTTAAAGCAGAGCGGCAGACCCTGGCACGCATGGAGCATCCGGGGATTGCGCGGTTTTGGGATTCGGGTGTGACGAAATTAGGTCTACCATTCTTCGCCATGGAGTTGGTGCGCGGAGAGCCTGTGACCAGTTACTGCGAACGATACAAACTTGGCTTGAAAGAGCGGTTAGAAGTTTTCATGGCCATCTGCCATGCAGTGCAGCACGCTCATGAAAAAGGTGTGCTGCATCGCGACTTGAAGCCGTCCAATATTTTGGTGGCCAGCAGTGGCGCTGAGCGGGTAGTGAAGATCATTGATTTTGGGATCGCCAAGGCGCTAGAAAAAACGCCGGAGACAGAAGAAGAAGGACTGGTGACCTCCCTCCACCAGGCGGTAGGTACGCCTGGATACATGAGTCCAGAACAGAGCGCCTGGGGAGCTCATCATGTAGATGCCAGATCGGATCTTTATGCTCTGGGTGTGGTTCTCTACGAAATGATCACGGGCTCCACGCCCTTGCAAATTGAGCGCCGCGCCAATGTGGAGGCAAAGCACCGACTTCATGCTGAACACATCACTGTTCCGTCACTGTTACCGCATTGCCTATTGGCAACCAAAACAGAGAAGCGGGACCTTGATGCCATCGTGATGAAGGCTCTCGACGTGGATTCGACACTTCGCTATGCCAGTGTGGCTGCTTTTGCAGATGATGTGCAGCGGCACTTGCGTGATGAGCCTGTTTTGGCCTGCGTGCGCTCATGGACGTATGTGATGGAGAAGTTCACCCGTCGGCATCTGCCCTTTGTCGCGAGCGCCGCCGTGGCTCTATTGGCCATCATTGTTGGCTTTACGGTAAGCACAACTTTGTACTTCAAGGAACAAAAAGCCCGAACTCATGCAGAGGAAACCCAAAAGAGGGTGGAGGCTCGTGAATTGGAGCTGCGACATACCCTCAGCCGCAGTGACTTTGCCGCTGCCCAGCAATTTAAAAATGCTAGTGAGGCCCAGAGTGCGGTGGCCTGTCTGACTCGGGCTTTGCGACAGGACCCGGAGTTTAAGGCTGCTACAGCAGATCTGCAGATGATGCTGATACAGGATGATACTCCACAACCCGTCGAAAAGGTCATTTTAGCCGACCCCGCTTGGGGTGATGTGGTAGAAAGCCTAGGGGCGGTGTCGGATGGGGGGCATGTCCTAGCATCTGTTTTTAATGATCAAAAAAATAAGCTTCAGCATCTGATTTTATTCCGGCATCAGAAGGGCGAATGGCAGCGGCGAGAAATCCCACTCTCATCACGAGTCACGGCCATAGCTCTGGCTGCGAGTGGGAATCTTTTGGCCGTAGCCGAAGCTGGGCCAAACGTGTGTTTATATCGATCAGAGGATCCATCTTTTGAGCGAAAATGGTCACCCCCATCCTCGGTGACCGCTCTCATGACATCCACATCGACAGAAATGACATATGTAGGCTGTGCAGATGGCTCCGTGTGGAGTCTAAGTAGCTTTTTAAATGAACCTGCCCAGAGGCTTGGTTCTGTGATTGGCGAAGTCAAAGCCCTGCAAATAGGAACCAAAGATAGCCCCGTAATCGCAGCAAGCAAAACTGGGGAGGTCCGTAAAATGGGTGTTTTGCCTGAAGGTGAAAGCTCATTATTGTTGAAGTTGCCGACTGAGATCACAGCACTGAGTACGACGGCAAGTTCCCTGATTATTGCTGCAGGAGATGCGCTAGGGAATGTGGCCTGCTGCAATGGCAAGGGAGAGTCCCTTATGCCGGTGACACGTCTGCATGAAAGCGGTGTGACGGCGCTCTCACTGGGTGGCTTGCAGAATCAGATGACGCTACTCTCGGCCGGTGGAGCGAGAGATCTAAGGGTGCGTTGGACAGAGGTAAAATCAGGCATCCAAATCAACATGCCTGTCGAGTCATCTGGAATGGTGAAGCGCCTAGTGATGACAAGCAGCAATGACTCTGCCGTTATCGTCAATGCAGATGCGTCAGTGCGTATGTGGCGACAGGCTGGGGATGGGGCGTTAACGGTCAGGAAGCCTCAACGAACCAGGTTTATTGCTATGAGCGCACAGGGCAATTGTATCGCTGTACGACAAGAATTCGGCAATTCACTGGAAGTGTTACTTCTGCCGCAAGATCCTCTATTCGGGGCAGTCATCGGGCTTGATAAACCGCCACTGCAAGGACTCAAAGACCGTGCCTTTTTATCCTTTTCTAATGATGGAAAAAGTCTGCTGGAGACTCATGAGCATGGCGTGGCGAATCTCTGGGATGCAGGAAAGGCAAGCTTACTCGGCAGCGTCCAGTGGGCACAACCAGCACTTGCTGTGGTGCCATTAGAGGACGGCAAATTTCATGTGGCGCTGGCAGATGGCTCATTGATTGAGGTCATGAAGGATGGCGGCAATCCTGTAGTTCGGGTGCCAGCAGCTCCTGAGGTGCCTTGGACGCTTGCTGCTATTTCGCCTGATGGACAGGCGGTGATCTGGGCTACAGCCTCTCCAGATTTACAACAGACGTGTCAGGCGCGAGTTTGGTGGGCAGGTGAAGCTTCCCCGCATGAGATGAAGGCTGAGCGTCTTTCCTGCGTTGCTATCCATGCTGGTAAACGTTCGGTTGCCTTCGGTTTGGGAAACGGACATGTGCGCTTGATAAAAGATAAAGAGGATGCCCGCGGGGTCTTCACCCCACTTCACCAGAGTGCCATCACCTCCATCGCCTTTAGCCCAGATGGGCAGTCACTGATCACTGGATCGACAGACCGCACCGCCGCCGTGTGGGATGCGCGAAAGGTCACACCCCTGACAGATGCCTTTCGACTCGGTGGGCAGGTGCAATGCGTCGTCTTCAGTGCTGATGGGAAGCGTTTTGCCTGTTCGTCAAACAATCAAGTCGCAGTGGGAGATGTAGTCGCTCGCTCCCTGCTGGGACAGCCCTTTAAACTGCCAAATCTTGGGCGCACATTGGCTCTAAATCATGATGGAACACGCGTAGCCTTTGGTCTTGGTGATGGAAATACACTCATCCACGACATTCCCCCAGAACCTCGCACGCCGGCACCTGTTTGGTTTTTAAAGCTCGCAGAAACTTACGTCTCTCGTCGAATGACGCAGCAAGGCACCATTGAAGTGATGGATCATCCTGGTCTGGCTGCACTCCAGCAGCTGGCACCCGAAAATGAAAGCAATGAATGGCAAAGCTTCTCCACATGGATGTTTACGCACACAGGTCTGCGTCATTTGACGCCCTGGTCAGAACTCAATCTTGAGACCTATCTTCGAGAAATTGAAAACAGATCCTCCGCCACTCGAGATATCGAAAATCGTCGTTTACGCTCTCTACTTTACCATCAACGTGAGATGGGTGAAGCCGTGCAATTGCCAGAGCCCTAATGATAAAACAGGGCAGATCGTCACTCTCCATCGTGAGAAAATGAAAAGTTTCAATGCTCCATTGGATAAGGCATGAGCGCTCCAAGTCTAGTCACTTAGCATTGAATGATTTATCCTCTCAACCTCAACCCATAATTAGATTCATACGATTTAACTATATTTTCATGAGAATCAAAGATGAGCACTACTTTCTCTGAACGCTTTAAGGAGTTGAAACCATTCTCAACGTATGCGCGAATAGAGCTAGTCGAATCTTCCTTTTTAGCTAATTCAAGGTTCGCATCAGTTTTAAAAAAACAGAAGACATCAACTCTTGTCGAATCAATTGGGATGAAATAAACGTCGTGTAGTTTAACCCCATTCCATTGCTGTTTAAGACAATTTTTTTCAACCCGCGCAGTCCGGCGTAATTTTGGGAAGGAAGTCTCCCGGCTTTAGCTAAGTTAGGGTCACTCTTGGCAAACAAGAAGTAGAACAGCATTTGAAAAATCGTTTTGAAAAAGTTCATCGTAGTTAACGCAAGGCCATTTATTTACGGTGATCTGGCGCCTCTGGGAACGGCGGTCTGGATCTCTGAGTGAGGAAAACGCATTCGGCCTTTGCACCTGCGATTACAGAATTTCAGGAAACGAGAACTCAGAGTTCGACAATGTCTAGAATTCGCAATTCTTTAACGGCTCCGTCTGACCAATAGGTAAATACGTAATTTTCAACTCGTAGATTTTCGAGGCATCGACTCGTGCTGTCACGGGTTTGATAGTCACCGACGCGATGAGGGTAATCCGCAAGCTGCTGTATCAGCCGCATTAGCACTTGCTGGCGCTTCCGAGATAGTGAGCACAGGAACTCCCATGCCTTAGCTGAAAGAACAGGATCGTAGTTCAAACGAGCCATTTCAGGCAGGCTTCAGTATTTTTGGAAGTCTATACTTTTTGCCCGTGTCCATTTCAGACATCCTACGGGTCATTTCCTTTTTCCACGATGTCGTCTCCTGCTTCAGGCGATGTAGGAATGCCGAGATTTCCTGGCGCTCTTTCTCCGTAAGCTGGGTGAGATCTTGCTTGAGTTGAAGCATGGCTGTGGTGCTCATGGAACAACTTTTCGGCTAAACGGACGACTTTGCAACTGACCTGAGTGAGGAAAACGCATTCCGCCTTTGCACCGGAGCGCGGCCCCGACATGGTGAGCGGCTCATGATTAGCATCCTCGATCCCTCAGAAGGCAGCCACGGTGGCCCCACACTTGTGGAGCGGATGCATTTGGCTTTTTCCAACGATGGAAAGCTGGCGGGATCGCCTCAGTTCGAGTACCGCTCGCAGCAGCAGCACATGGCTGAATTGGTCGCTGGGGCGCTGGAAAAAAACCGAGCCCTGATTGTGGAGGCTGCGACGGGAGTCGGTAAGTCGCTGGCCTATTTACTACCAGCAGCCACCTTTGCGCTGGAACAAAAGCGGAAGGCGATCATCTGCACTCACACGATCAATTTGCAGGAACAGTTGATCCACAAAGACATCCCCATCGTGAAAAAGGTGGTGGGGGATTTTCATGCGGAGTTGCTAAAAGGACGGAATAACTATTTGTGCCCAACACGGCTGAAGAGTGCGTTTTCGCAGACAGGCGATCTCTTCAGCAGCAGTGAGGCGGCAGAGCTTCAGTTGATCGAGGAATGGCACCGCGAGAACCCGACGGCAACGCTCAGTGAGATGGACTTCACCCCAGGCGCGCGACTCTGGTCCATGGTGCGCAGTGAGCCTCATGCCTGCACGCCTCGGCGTTGCCCACCTGGAAGTGGCTGTGTTTACCAAGACGTGCGTCGGCGCATGGCCGCAGCCGATCTGCTGGTGCTGAATCATACGCTTTTCTTCACGCTGATGGCCTCGGCCGAAGAGACTCTGGCAGATGATGCCAATTTCATCTTTCCGCGAGATTTTGTCATCCTGGATGAGGCCCACACGATCGAAAATATCGCCGCTCAGGCCTTTGGCATACATGTCAGCGAATCGAGTGTGCGCTTTGAACTAGGACGTCTCTACAATCCGAAAACTCGTAAGGGCTTCTTTGCCAGCGTGGGGGATAGTGACGCGATCCGTGATGTGGTGCAGGCGATTGCGATGACGGAGACTTTTTTCCGCAATGCCGAGGCCGTGTGTAAATTCACGGGGACCTATGCCAAAGAGTTCCGCATCCGTGAGCCGGGCCTGGTGGAAAATGAGCTGGCACTGCCGCTGCAACGCGTGGCCAACTTTGCCCTCAAAGCGGGTGATGCCGCCAAGAGCGAGGGCCAACGACTCGAACTACATGACATCGCCAAGCGGCTCGGTGGACTGCGCACGAACCTGAGTGCCTTCCTGGATCAGACAGAGGATGGGCATGTTTATTGGGCAGAGCGGGGCACCGGAGATCATCGCAGTTTAGCCCTACACAGCGCACCGATTGATGTGTCGCCCAAGCTCGAGGAAATCTTTTTTGGCGGCGGCAAGGCCTGTGTTTTTACCAGTGCCACCTTAAGTGTCGGAGATGACGAGCGGCTGAATTACTTCCGCAATCGCGTCGGTGGGCAAAAGGCACAATCTGCCTGCATTCACAGTCCGTTTGATTTCAAAAAGCAGATGCGTCTCTACTTGGTGAAGCGCATGCCTGAGCCGAAAGATGAGGCCTACGGAGATGCCATGCAGGATAAGATTTCCCATTTCCTGGGCTTATCTCAGGGGCGGGCTTTTGTGCTCTTTACCAGCTACACCCAGATGACCGCCATGGCGGATCGGTTGGAAGATTTCTGCCTCGACAATGGCTGGCGTCTGCTGGTTCAGGGGCGCGGCATGCCACGGCATCAGCTTTTAGCGGAGTTTAAAAAAGACGTGCACAGCATCCTCTTCGGAACCGACAGCTTCTGGACCGGTGTGGACGTCCCTGGCGAGGCCCTGAGCAATGTGATCATCACTCGCCTGCCCTTTGCCGTCCCTGATCATCCCCTCACCGCCAGCCGCATGGAACACCTGGAAGAACAAGGCATCAATAGCTTCAGCGAATACAGCGTGCCCGAGGCCATCTTGAAACTCCGTCAAGGCGTAGGTCGCCTTATCCGCACCCAAAAAGATCAAGGCATGGTCGTCATCCTAGACAACCGCATCCTCTCCAAGCCCTACGGCCGCGCCTTCCTAGCCTCCCTACCCGATTGCCCGACCGAGATCGTGGCGTGAAGCGAGGCTGAAAAGCTTCCGCCATTGTGCGGGATGGACACACCCAACTGAGTTATCATGACCATTGCTCATGAACGGATTCAATCATCATAGTCAGCGTGGTGCGATCAAATTGCAGTACAAAGTATCAGACCTATCCTAGGCACTGAAGACAAGGACGTGATGCTGGGCAAACCTATCCAGTAAACGAACGTTTGGTAACGACGCGGCTGCCGCCATGCGCTTGAGATCGGAGAACGTTTCGGGGAAATCGTAGGCAGCTACATGGTCGCAGGCTTCCTCGATATGATCGGGCCGCACCGCGGTCCACTGAGTGCGCATGACATTGAGGTAGCCTTCAAGGTATTGCTCACGCGTCTGCCCCTCCTCGCGCACCACATCCACCAGGATGAACTGGCCACCTGGGGCAAGCTTCGCCGCGCAGGCATGGAACAGATCCTGTTTCCCTTTTGCATCCAAATGATGGACGGCATACCCACTGAAAATGACATCAAAGGATACTTCCGTAGCCTGCAACGCTTGCAGCATATCCTGATGATACAGCCCCACATTGTCGAGCCCCCTCAAATACTCATGAGCTTCCTTCAAAGCGGCTTCCGAAAGATCCACACCCGCATAGCGACTGGGTGTGGCCGTTTTGAGACAGGGTGCGATAAACCGTGTATTACCGCAGCCAAGATCAAGCAGCGAATACGCCCCACTCGCGCGCCGCTGACTCAACAACGCAGTAACATGTGTGTAGATCTCACGATGAAACATGTAGTTCATCTCCGAAATGGAGTCGTAGAGTGTCCAAGATTGGCGGAAAAGGGTAGTCTCGTCGGTAGCTTGTTCGGGCATGAGGCAGAGAAGAGAGCATTAATCGAATCGGCTGCCAAGCGCCTGCTTGCATCAATCTTTAAGCCCCAGATCTGCAATACTCGCTCGGCAGCGCCGGTAAACGGCTACCAAAATGGCTTTTGTGGGAAAGCTGATCCGATTCAAAAAGCGTGTCGTGGTGGTGAAATCTGCCAGCACATTGCCGAATTTTCCTTTCCACTTGGCTTCCTGGTATTTGGGATCAATAAGCGCTCCATGTAGCCAGCCAGTCGCGTCTGTTGGAGACAGACTTTGTTCCATGTCAACACCTCGGCCCATGCCAGTGAACAAACCGCGCCCCTGAACGGTAACATGACAAGAGCGTCAATCTGGGTAATCAAAACTCACCATCCGAGAATGGGCTTGGCTGCTTGGCGCAAGCAAAAAACACCCCCGCACAAGCGAGATTTAAAATGAGAACACGATCGAATAGGCTCATCAATGCCATGGATGGAGGTGTTCGTTCTGAACGCTTATCCCAGAAATGGGCGTATTTCGATCCATTCGCAACTTTCTAAACTAGAGCGGATTCGTTTTGTGCTTTTTTCGATGTTCGACGCCTCCGCAGCACTACACTCGTTAGGCCAACGACAAGCAACAGCGGACGAAAAGGTTCGGGAACGGCTTGCCGCTGGCCATCCAGGCTTCATTTCGCTGCCTTTAACGGCAGGTTGCACCCATGGGGGGAAACCGATTTCGAGCTAAAAAACACGGCATGACCTCTGTCGAGGATGCTTTTTAAAGCTGGTGCGCAGTGAAGGGTTCGAAGCAGATGTGCTAGCAACACCTGCATGGATGAAGCATTCGGGTTCATCGCACGAAAAAGGCCAGAGACGTGTGTCTCTGGCCTTTGATTGAGATATCAGATTGATCCCTTGCCGCAGTTACGGCACGACAATTTTAGCATGCGCCTGCACTCCGCCTGTAAAGGTCAGCAACAAGGTGAGCTGGCCATCGGCTAGGAAGACCCGGCGTCCAATGGCTCCGTCACTGGCTAGAGCGGTGATTGCCGTCACGGTTCGAGGTGTACCTCCTACGTTGAGTGTATCACCCTCACGCACGGCCAGCTTCACTGCGCCGCTTTTATTCACCACCCACAGGCCCGTGTCATTGGCGGTGGTCACTCCGCCCACTCCGACCTTCATTGTGGCTTGGAATATCGGCTGAGCCACACCTGGCAGGGCGATCTGATTGATTTTAGAGAGCGTGCTGCCTGCCACACCAGGGGCTTCGCTACCTTCTCTCGCCACAAGTTGGAGGCCGTTTGTGGCGTGCAGCGCCCAGAGCCCCCCACTGTTGACGTTGACGGTGACTCCCGTGCCGCGCACTGCAGC
>JAIXOU010000129.1 GCA_027486585.1 Verrucomicrobiaceae bacterium
CACGATCAGGGAAGCCATCATCATCCCGGCCATCATCATCTTTTCCGTCGGAATCCAGAAAGCCTTTTTCCGCCGTTGTGACGAGAGCAGTATCATAACCATTATAGACTGATTGAGCGGTATCCGTCAAACCTAGCACCGTTGGAAGGTCGTAGTGTGTAAAGGTCGTAGCAGCCAAGCTACGGCACTTATGCTTACAGCTGATTCAACACCACCACTCAAACGCGACGTTCTCGGACGCGTGACTTTGCCCGCAGCTCAACGTGAGGCCTTGCTCGATGAATTTGAGCGTAGCGGTTTGATGGGGCGGCCTTTTGCAAAGCTTTTAGGTGTCAATTACCCGACTTTTGCTTCGTGGATTCAAAAGCGTCGCAGAGCTCGTGGCGACTATGTGGCTCTGGCGAAACCGCCGACGCCACTCACTGAGGTTCGGCCACTGCAGAGACCTCTTCCAAACGCAACGCTGCGCTTGGTGGAAGTGGTGACGACTCCACCAGATCCGCTTGCTGCTTCCGAGCTTCCTATAGCACCTCAAGCCGCAGCACCAGCGCTTGAAGTGAGGTTGCCTGGTGGTGCCGTGATGGTTGTGTCTAATGCGGCGCAGGTGGAACTGGCTGCTCAAATTCTCCGCCATCTCCGCACATCATGCTGAGCTTCTCTGGCAGTCTTAAAATCTTCATCGCGCTGGATGCTTGTGATATGCGTGCTGGGGTCAATACGCTGCATGCATTGGTGACGGATAAGCTCAAGGAAGAGTCCAGCAGTGGCGCGCTCTTTGTTTTTACCAATAAGAGTCGTCGTCTCATCAAGGTGCTCTATTGGGATGGCACGGGTATGTGGCTGATGTGTAAACGCTTGGAAAAAGGCACCTTCTTTTGGCCACGCGCAGTGGCCGAGGGACAAACGAAATTGGAACTACGTCCAGAGGCCTTTACGATGCTCACGGATGGCATCGATATGCATGGGGCAAAGCCGCGTGCTTGGTATGAACGCAAGTAAAAAAGTCACTCAATGTTAGGCTTGGGGATATTGGTTTGAAAAGTTGGTACGGCTTTTGCTCTATGCTCAATCATGATGATGACACCACAAGAAGCCGCTTTTCTCCGTGAGGAGAATGCGCTTTTGCGTGAAACCATCAAGACGCTGCAAGCACAGATCGCCGTCCTGATGCAGGACTATGCGCAGCTCAAACAAGACAACGCCGTGCTGCGCCTGAAGATCGATACGATGGCGCGCAAGCTCTTTGGCAAAAGCAGCGAGACGCTCGATCCCGAGCAGCTGCAACTCGTCTTTGATGCCCTGCAAAAAGGCGATCCAAACAGTGAGCTAAAAAAGCCCGAAGCCTCCGATACAAGCGCAGACAACTCGGAGGCTGATAAAGCCGCTGCAACCATAGCCATAACCAAGCAGACGAAGCGCAAAAAGCGCAAAAAGCGCTCACTTGACGAACTTATCGAAGGCCTGCCAGTGACCGATGTCATCATCGAGCCAGAGGCCGTGAAGGCTGATCCAGAAGCCTGGCGGTGCATGGGAGAGGAAGTCACCAAGCTCATTGATTACACCCCAGGTCGATTTAACTGCGAGCGCATCATCCGTCGTAAGTATGTGCGCATTGAAGCTGCCTATGAAGCACCCATCATCGCCCCACTGCACACACTGCAAGAGCGCTGCATCGCCACCCCAAAGCTCATCGCCCACACCCTAAGCAATCGCTTTGAACTCCATCTGCCCTATTACCGGATCGAGCAAATGTATGCCCGCCAAGGCGTGGCCATCCCTCGACAAACACTCTGCGGTTGGACCGGCATGGCGCACGATGCGAGCACTCTCATCATGAAAGCCATCAAGCGCGAAGTCTTCGCAGATGGCTATGTGCAGATAGATGAAACGCCAGTGAAGTATCAAGACCCCGAGCGCCAAGGCGTCTGCGGCACCGGCTACCTATGGGTCGTGCATAATCCCGTGCGCAACCTCAGCTACATGGAATGGCACACCGGGCGTGGAGCCGTGTGTCTTGAGAGACTCGTGCCTGCCGACTACACCGGCATCATCCAGTGCGATGGATATGGCGTCTATCACACCTTCATCCAAAGCAAGACACGCAGCGCCGATAACATCACCCTCGCAGGTTGCCTAGCCCATGCGCGGCGGAAGTTCTTTGAAGCCAAAGCCGAAGGCGAAGACCCGCAGTGGGTGCTCCTACAAATGCAGCAGCTCTACCAGATCGAAGCCCAACTACGCGAAGCCCGCGCCAGCCCAATGGAGGCACGAACGCGACGACAAGAACAAAGCTCGCCCATTTTAGAACGAATCAAAACCAAGCTCCAAGAGCTACAGCAGAGTCGTCTGCATCGACCGCGCAGTCTCACCGGAGAAGCCATCAGCTACACCCTCAATCAATGGGCCAAACTCACCGTCTATCTGAGGGATGGCCGCGTGCAGATCGACAACAATACGGTAGAAAACACCATCCGCCCCAGCGCCATCGGCAAGAAGAACTGGCTATTTATGGGAGACGCGAAAAGCGGCGAGCGAGCCGCCACGTTCTACACATTGATAGGCAACTGCCACCGCCAAAAGATCAACGCCGAAGCGTATCTCGCCGACATCTTCACCCGCCTGCCTAGCGCGACGACGAAGACCGTCGAAGAACTAACGCCCCACGCCTGGGCGAAAGCAAAAGTGAGCGCCTCCGCACAGATAAAAACCGAATCCACCTCGGTGCCCGCGTAATGAAGCGCCCCAAGTCAAGCACAAGGCCACGGCGCTACATTTGACGGATACCTTTTGTCAGCCAGTTGCACCCTTCTCTGAAAAAACCGGTCAAGTTAAAAGTTGTCGGATGCCTTATTTCAATGGGTTCGGACGTTTTAGACTTTCACAGGGCGGGATTTCCATTGCGCTCAAATCGCTGGAACGCTTGATCTTTAGGCTTTCATGTCGCCTGACCCCATTAAGCGGCATTTGGAACGAGGAGACGGGATGGAGCGGGGTCTGGCGTGAGACCGAGGCAAAAGAAAATTAGGGCAGCTGTGCCGGCGGTAGGATCTGCAGCCGCACAAAGCGGCGGCCAGTCTCCCCTCGGGGAATAAAGGCCTTCACGGTCTGGAGCAGGCCGTCCTCCTGCAGCACGGATTCCGAGACACCGGTGGTATGCCAGATGAAGAGGTTGTCACTCCACTCCACTTGAAACCGCACGCCGCCCAGCATCGCTCCCATGCTGCGGGTGTAGGTGTATTCGATGAAGAGCAGTGTCATGGCGCTGTCGGTCGGCAGCACGCCGTTGCGCAGCGAGCGCCCGCCATTGAGGGCGAATTCCATGAAGTCCGGCATCGGATTCTTGATGGAGCGGGCATACACGGAGGGGTTGAGATTCCCGCTGCTGTCCTCCGCCACCACGGCAAAGTAATACACCTTCTTTTCAAAGGCCCCACTGATCATCGTGGCCATGCGCCCGTCTTGCGAGAAACCGGCCAACTGCACGCCAGGCTCGTTGATGTTGCTGAAGAACTGCTCGCTGTAGTAGATGCGGTAGCGCACCACATCGCGCTGGCCCCAAAGATCATAGTCGCTCCAGTCAAGGTTCACCCCGCCGAAGAACGTGCCAGAGATGTTCGCATCGAAGACCTTCGTCGAACCTGTCACGGCAGCTGGGGTGGTGTCATCCGCTACCACCAGGCCCACCTCGCGGGTCTCCACATAGCGGTAGGGCGGATCAGGCTCGGCACCGACGAAAAAGACCACCTCCCGTGTCAGCGTCTCCGGCATCAGCGGGTACGCGGCGGAATAGACCACGTCACTGATGCGGTTTCCCTCCCCATCCACCGGCACCACCGCAAAGAAAAGATCCTGCCAGTCCG
>JAIXOU010000113.1 GCA_027486585.1 Verrucomicrobiaceae bacterium
CCAACCATGGGCGGTGTCTTGATTTTATCCACGATTCTCATCTCAACTCTGCTTTGGGCCAAGCTAGATAATATCATGGTCTGGATCATCCTCTTTACGACAGTGGGACTGGGTGGACTGGGGTTTTACGATGACTATTTAAAGGTCAGTAAAAAGAACTCAAAAGGAGCCAGTGCTCGCATTAAGCTGGTGTGGCAGACGGGTGTGGCGGTTGTTGCTGGCCTGCTCTTTGCCTATGCCGTGCCACCCGATGAAGGGGTGACTCTGCGTGCTCTCTATGTGCCCTTTTTCAAAGACGCCTTAATCGCCGACATGGGCATTTTTGCGGTGGCCTTGTTCACGCTGATTATTGTTGGATCATCGAATGCAGTGAATCTCACGGATGGTCTAGATGGTTTGGCGACTGGATGCTCTCTTACCACAGCGATCACGTATGCAGGCTTTGGATACATTTGCGGCAATGCCAACTACTCTGAGTATTTGGGGGTGGCGCATCACAGTTTGGCCAATGAATTGCCGATTGTGGCCATGGCATTGGCTGGTGCATGTCTAGGCTTCCTCTGGTTTAATGCGCATCCGGCAAAGATGTTCATGGGAGATACTGGCTCACTTGCTCTAGGTGGCTGCATTGCTACTCTGGCCATTGGCTGCAAACAAGAGATTGTCTTGGCGCTGGTCGGCGGTGTTTTTGTCATGGAAGCAATGAGTGTCATCATTCAAGTCATCAGCTTCAAGAAGCGGGGTAAGCGCGTTTTTCGCATGGCTCCCATTCACCATCATTTTGAATTGGGTGGTTGGCACGAGAACCAAGTTATCGTCCGCTTTTGGATTCTTTCTCTGCTCTTTGCCATGCTTGGCCTGGCGACTCTGAAACTTCGTTAAACATGTCACGCTTTAAAGGACAACACTTTGCCATTCTCGGTGCTGGTCGCAGCGGGCTGGGTGCTGCACGATTGGCGCGTCTGCATGGAGCAGACGTGACCGTTTTTGATGAAGGCGATCCGCAAAAGATTAAAGCTGCCCTCAATCAATTACAGGCTGAATCCTTCCGAGTTGTGAGTGGTCTGGAGGCCCGTGACTTGTTGGTGAAATCTGGGGATTTTCAACGTGTCATCATTAGCCCAGGACTTGATGCTAGGTGGCCGTTGCCAAAAAAATTCACCGATGCTGGCGTGCCGTTAGAAGGTGAGATGGAGTTTGCCTTCAATCTCACGGACTTGCCTATGATCTCGATCACAGGTACGAATGGTAAGAGCACCTGCACGGAGCTCATTGCACATATTCTCAATGCCTGTGGGTTAAAGTCTGTGCCTTGTGGCAATCATGGCATGTCTTTGAGCGAAGTTGTTTCGAGTGGTGATTCTTATGATGTGCTGGCTCTTGAGGTAAGCAGTTTCCAGTTAGAGACGATCAAGCATTTCCGTGCCAAGGTCAGTCTCTGGCTGAACTTTGCGCCGGATCATTTGGATCGGTATCCTGGCATGGACGAATACTTTGCCGCCAAGTCACGAATCTTTGAGAACGTGACGGCCAACGACGTGTCTATCGTGAGGGCAGGAGAGCCTGTTTCTTCAGGAGCAGCCAAGCGATTAACTTTCTCTGCTTATGGTTCCGAGGCAAATGCGACCTATTCGACGGGTGAGTTTTTCATCCAGGGTCAGTTGATTGGTGCTGCATCCTCATTGCGTCTACGCGGCAAGCATAATATGGAAAACGTCCTGGCCGCCATGATGGCTTGTAATGTTTTTGGCCTGACTTATCCAGACATGCTGAAAGCCATAGAAAGCTACGAGCCCCCAGCTCATCGCTGTGAACTGGTTCGTGAGTTGAATGAGCGAGAATACATCAATGATTCCAAAGCCACCAATCTGCACGCCCTGGAAGCATGCATCGGCTCTATGGACCGTCCGATCGTTCTGATAGCAGGCGGAAAAGATAAACAGCTCGATTACTCGCCCCTGAGATCTTCTTTGAATGGACAGGTGCGCGCCCTGGTTTGTCTGGGTGAGATCCGCCAATCTTTGCACGACATGTTCTCCGATCTCTTGCCCTGCCATGTGGCCACAGACATGGCGGATGCGGTGCAGATTGCGGCCTCCATTTCTCTTCCTGGTGATAGCATCATCCTGAGTCCAGGAACTTCTTCTTTCGATATGTACACGGGCTATGGCCAGCGCGGAGATGCCTTCCGAGTGGCTGTGAACGCCCTTCTTTAAGTCACAAAACAAAAATAAACATCCCATGAAAAAGCCCAAAAAAGACAAAATTCTTCTCAATCTGCTTGAAGGTGAAAAGCATAAACACCGTGTCGCGATGGTGAATGAAGAAGCGGCATGGAATCAGCATGAGCCGAATTCAAACATGGCACGCATGTTCGTGGTCATGCTTCTCATTCACGTCGTCGTGATTGGTGGCATCATTGTCTATGACATGATGAATGGAGAAGAGGTGCAGCCTGCGACAGTGATTACTTCTAATTCACCATCGACTCCACTGAGTTCACTGCCTTCGCCCTCAGCCAAGGTTGAGGCTTCTGGTAATCCTATTCCAATCGAAGAGTGCGCTACCTATGAATGGCGCTCAGGTGACTCGATTGGCAGCGTATCGAAAAAGCTTGGGGTCACTGAGGCTGTGCTGATTAAAATGAACATGTTGGACAAAGGTACTCAGTTGGAGGCCAATTCAATCATTCGTTATCCGAAGCAGCCGGTGGTGAAAGCTGTCGGTATCAGTGTCGCCGGAGCCAATGGTGAACTTGCTACATCAGCTCTTCCCGCAGCAAGCATCGCCGCAGCTAAAGATGCCATGCCTCTGGTCGCTCCAGGTGAGCAATCTTTCTCCTTTCAGCCTACCATTGTCGGCGAGCTTGCACCGACACCTGGGCAGGTTCCCGTGATTCCAATGGTTCAAGACTCACCGCCAAGCGCAGAGACAGTTGCGGCTACTGGTACGCCTGCAGTTGTTGAGACCAAGCAGGAGGAGTTGCCCCCAGTCATTGAAGAGACCGCCCCAGCCCCCAAGGTGGAAAGTCCAAAGGTAGCTGCGGTGACCCCAAAAAAAGTTGAATCGCAGGATGAAGATGAGGTGCCAAAAGCACTGCCCGTGAAGCGCTATGCGCCACCTGCGGTAAATAAGCCTGCTGCCAAGAAGATCACTGAAGCAGCTCCTATCAAAAAGGAGCCAGCTAAGGCATCTCGTACCTATACGGTGAAGTCAGGTGAGACTCTTTACAGCATCGCTACACGCAACGGAGTCAGTGTTAAATCGTTGCAGGCGGCAAATAAAATCGTCAAACCTGAGAGTCTACGCGATGGCTTGAAGTTGGTTATTCCAGCTCGTTGATCCGTTGGTTCAGCCTTTTATCAAACCATCCCAATCATCATGGCTAAGCGCTCTGTTCTCTTCTTGCTACTTGCGGTGGCATTGCTAGTCGGGCTAGGCATCACGATGCTGGCTAGCACGAGCTTTTTCACGAAAGAGGGCGGAGGGGAAGAGTATGTGACGGTCTGGAAACAAGTGCTTTGGATGGGAGTCGCGTTTGTGGCCTGCATCACGATGGCTTTGATGGATTTTAATCTTTGGTATCGCTGGCGCTGGCATTTGTTTGGTTTGGCAGTCTTTGGGCTTTTGCTTTGCTACGAATCACATCTAGCCACCTTGATCGGCTATAAGCCACTGATTGCTGCCAAAGTGAATGGTGCGGCGCGCTGGATCGGTGTGGGTTCCTTTCGCGTGCAGCCTTCTGAGTTTGCCAAGATTATCTTGATCATTGCCATGGCAGGTTGGTTTGCCACGCATGAGACCTTGGAGAGGACTTTGAAACATGGACTTGTGCTCCCGGGCGCAGTACTCGGTCTGATTGTTGCCATGATCGGTGGAGAGGTAGATCTTGGGAATGCCACCGTTGCTGCATTGGTGGGCTCAGGGATTATGTTTGTGGCAGGCACTCGCTTTCGCTATCTAGCTGTCATTTTTGGCTCTGGCATCGCAGCCTTGGTCATGGGAATATTCTTGGCTCCAAATCGCTTTGAGCGTGTCATGGCCATTACGCATCTAGAAGAGGTCAAAGACGGCATTGGACTTCAGCAGTGGGTTTCCTGGTTGGCTTTTGGGTCAGGTGGTCTGCATGGGCGTGGATTGGGAGAGGGGCGCATGAAGCTTTCGTACCTTCCCGAAGCTCATACCGACTTTATCTTTCCCATGGTGGGTGAGGAGCTAGGTCTCTGGGGTGTCTTAGGAACAGTGGCTGCTTTTATCGTGCTGCTTTTTGCTGGTATGTGCATCAGCAGTTACGCGCCCAACCGATTCGGGAAGTTGCTAGGTTTCGGATTGACCTTCTTACTTTCTTTGGAAGCGCTCTTGAATATGGGCGTGACCACTGCTCTTTTGCCGAATAAGGGTCTTCCACTCCCCTTCGTTTCGTACGGAGGTTCGAGTCTGTTAGCCGCCATGGTGGCGGTGGGAATCCTGATCAATATTCATCGTCAAGGGGTGCATTTAACCTGGGATCAATTGCCTGTGATCCGGAGAAAGCGCCGCTGGACGCCAGAACTCTAATTTTCGTGAAATCCAACTATAAAAATCCCATCCATGTTCTGATTGCATGTGGTGGCACTGGGGGACATCTGTTTCCTGGCATTGCTGTGGCTGAAGTGCTGAAATCTCAAGGGCACGGCGTGACTATCCTCATCAGCGAAAAGAAGATCGACGCCATAGCTGCCTCTGGGCACAAGGACTTGAAGTTCGAAAAAATGCCGTTTTTGGCCATGCCAAAACCATGGTCGCCCAAGATGTTCGGTTTCCTCAGCGGCTTATGGAAAGGCATGAAGCAGTGCCGAAAGATCATTCGCGATAAGCAGGTGGACGTTGTCTTAGGCATGGGTGGATTCACCTCCTTCATCCCACTCTACTCTGGGCGGAAAGAAAAGTGTCGAACGCTGATCCATGAGAGCAATGCCATCCCAGGAAAGTCGAACAAGCTCAACGCACGCTATTCAGACATCGTTCTTTGTGGATTAGAGGCCTGCAAAACGCACTTCCTAGAGCATCCAGATATCCGCGTGGTTGGCACACCTGTCCGTAACTCGATGCGTGTAAAGGGGGGCGATGATCCGCATGCCTTTTTCAAATTGGATAAAACCAAAAAGACACTTTTGATCATGGGCGGCAGCCAAGGCGCACGCGGAGTGAATCGCGTGGTTGGCATGACCCTGGAGCAGTTTGAAAAAATGGGCATCCAGGTCCTGCACATCGCTGGTCCCACGGATTATGAAGAAGTCATCGATGTTTATGCTAAACACCCGCTTTTGGCTCAGCATGTCGCTGCATTCTGTCATCGTATGGATTTAGCCTATCGTGTGGCTGATTTAGCCATCGCGCGCAGCGGAGCGTCTTCAATGTCAGAGCTTGCCTTCTTTGGTGTGCCTAGTCTTTTGGTCCCCTATCCGACCGCAGCAGAAGATCATCAAACTCGGAATGCCGAGATCTTTGACAACGCAGGTGCTGCCCGTTTGTTGCCTGAAAAGGATCTCAATGCCAATGTACTGGCTGATGCCGTTAGAGACATTCTGTTTAATCCAGCTAAAGTTGAGGCCATGAAGACTGCTGCGAACTCCATGGCCACCCGCGACTCAGCGGAAAGGATTGCTGCGTTGATTGTAGAGCAAGCGAGGATTCCCAAGATGACTGCCTAGTTAGGCTGTCATGGTACAGACCGGAAAGTCTTGAGTCGCCAGTTCCGCAGCCATATCAGGGCTGGGCTTAAAGGCTGGCTCACGACTCGGGCGGATATGGGAACGGTCGTTCAGAAAGGTGATGAGGTGTTCACGCAGTTCATAGTAGCGTGGGTCTTCCATGATCTCTTTGCGGTTTCGTGGTCGTTCGAAGGGTATTTTTAAAATATCTCCGACTTCGGCTTCAGGACCGTTGGTCATCATGACAACGCGGTCAGAGAGGAAGATGGCTTCATCCACATCATGGGTTACCATGAGAGTGGTGATGCGGTTGCGGCGCCAGAGTTCGAGTAGGACTTCCTGAAGCTCATAGCGCGTCAGTGAATCCAACATGCCGAAGGGTTCATCTAGCAGTAGCATTTTTGGCTGAAGTGCAAACGCACGGGCGATGCCGACACGCTGTCTCATGCCTTGGGAGAGCTCGCTTGGACGCTTATGCATGGCATCTCCGAGGCCGACGATGCTGAGGTAATACTCGGCCATCTGGCGGCGCTCGGCTTTGCTGGCGGTGAAATAAACTTGGTTAACGCCGAGCATAACATTTTCAAAGGCAGTCATCCATGGCAGAAGGCAAGGGGACTGAAAGACAATGCCGCGATCTGGGCCTGGGCCGCTGGCTTCTTTACCTGCGAGGATCATGTTGCCTTGACTCAGATCACTCAAACCAGCGACCATCATAAGGACGGTGCTTTTTCCACAGCCACTGTGACCAATGAGGGTAGCGAACTCACCTTCCTTTAATTTGAGATTGAAGTCTTTGACGATGGTGGTTGGACCTTTTGGGGTGTCGTAGGTCTTCCAGAGCCGATCCAGCTCAAGCATTTTGGGGTTCTTTACACTCATGCTAATACCTCCACTTCTTCACGTTTATTGTCTGTGCGGCGTTTGGGTCCGCGACGGTTGATGAACTCCATGGTGTGCAAGTTATTGAGATCCTCCGGCAGGATGTCGGGCAGGCTGAGCTTGCGGCTGGACTTGATTTTGTTTTTACCTTTTGAATCCAGCAAGGTGGTGATGAGATGTGCGCGCAGTCTCTTGAATTCGGGGTCATGGTTGACGAGCTTTCGATCTCGGGGGCGGGGAATATTCACAGAGATGGACTCGCCTAAAGTTGCAGGTGATGTCGGTAGAAGTGGGATGACGCGATCAGCCACGAGGATGGCTTCATCAGGATCATTGGTGATCCAGATGACAGTGGTTTTGTTATTGATCCAAATGTCAGCGATCTCGTCCTGAAGCTGTGCTCGGGTGAGCGCGTCGAGAGCGCTGAGTGGCTCGTCCATGAGAAGCACTTTCGGCTCCATGGCGAGTGTGCGTGCGACTGAGACACGCTGCCTCATGCCACCTGAGAGTTCTTTCGGCAACTTATGCGCAGCTGGTGTCAACTTAACCATGGCGATGTATTTGGCGACATGGGCGGCACGTTTCTCTTTGGTCCAGTCTTTGAAGACTTCATCGACAGCGAGTGCGATGTTTTCTGTGACGGTGAGCCATGGTAGTAGCGAGTAGTTTTGGAAAACAAGGCCGCGGTCTGGTCCTGGTTCGGTGATGGCTTTGTCTTCAATGGAGGCGGATCCTTTGTCAGGTTTGACTAGTCCCGAGATGAGATTGATGAGCGTGCTCTTGCCCGATCCTGAATAGCCAACAATAACAACGAACTCACCTTCTTGCACGGTGAGGTTGATGTCTTTGAGAACTTCGGTTCGATTGCCTGGACTGCCAAAGCCTTTTGAGGCGTCTTTGATTTCGATAAAGGACATGTAAAATTTATGATTTACGATCTATGACTTTTGATTTGAAATGTCAGGTCTATGACGACGACTGAACTCAAAGAAAGGACGATGGATTTTGCGGTGCGTATCCTGAAAATGGTGGATGCGCTGCCAAAGACGACGGCTGGAAAAACGGTGGGTGGGCAGATCGCCAGAAGTGGCACGTCTGTGGCTGCTAATTATCGGGCAGCGCTGCGTGCGAAGTCCGATGCCGACTTTATCCACAAGATCACGATTGTTCTCGAAGAGGCTGATGAGAGCGGTTTTTGGATTGAGTTGGCTCAAAGAGCTGACCTTCTGCCTACTAAGCTGCTTAAAGACTTGCTTCAAGAAGCTGAAGAACTCACCAAGATATTCAACGCAACACGATCCACCACGAAGCGTCGAATTTTGCCAAATCATAAGTCGTAAATCGTAGATCATAAATCGATGATCAGATTGATTTAAAACGGCTTTCCAAGAGGCTCATGAGGCGATCCAAGGCCCAGCCGACGAAGCCGATGGTGAGGATGCTGAGGATGATGCTGGTGTAGAGTCCGTTATTGTATTCGTTCCACAGAAAGTTGCCGATGCCGATTCGCCCCGTAAGCATTTCTACGGCGACGATCACGAGCCAGGCAATACCGAGGCTGAGCCGGTAGCCCGTGAACATGTAGGGCAGCGTGGCTGGGACGAGCACTTTCCAGAGGGTTTTCCATTTGGAGAGTTTCAAGACTTTGGCGACATTGAGGTAATCCTGAGGAACGGCACGCACGCCGACAGCGGTGTTCAGAACTGTTGGCCACATGGAGCAAACTGCGATGGTGAATAATGCGCCGAGATCATTCGCATGTTTGCCAGCGCCCATGAATAAGACAACACCAAGAGGCATCCAAGCAAGGGGCGAAACGGGGCGGAGAATCTGAATGATCGGATCAAACATGCGGGTGAAAACTTTAGAGAGTCCGAGCATGAAGCCGATGGGGGTGCCGATGATCAAGGCGATGGAATAGCCTTTGGCGACGACGATGAGTGAATACCAAGTGAAGCGCAGAATGCCTTGATCGAGTTCTTCCCGTTTGGCGAAGGGTTGAACGATGTACTTCTTCGTTTTGACCCATGTTTCATAGGGGCCAGGCAGATCTTGGATGAGTCCAGTCTTGATTTTTTTGGTGAATCCTGACGCCGTTTTCTCTTCACGAACTCCGCCTGCTACGGCAGCCCAGATGAGGAGTACGGCGAAGATGCCAAGCAGTGGCAGGATGTATTTGGTAAGGAAGTCGGTGCTGATTTTCACGGCGGCGGCTGTGTGGATAATTGGGCAATTTTAAAAGAGGAAGCACGCTGGCCCTTGGGGAGCCTCTGGCCAGCGTGCTACGATGGGAAAGGACTAGCCTTTGATGTTTTTGATCGCTGCCGAGAGGGCAAACTCTTCTGGCTTGGTTGGATCAAAGATGGCTCCGTCCATGAAGGTGTCGGTGGAGTTGTCGAGCACGCCGCCCGTGTAACCAATTTCCTTCATGGCCTCTTCATAGAGGGTGGTGCCAGCGACAGCTGCGGAGACACCGTCGTAGTCTGGTGCACCTTCGACCAAGCCCCAGCGGCGGAATTGGCTTAGCCACCACTTAATGTACTTCGGCTGCGGATAGTTGCAGTTGCGACCGCTGAAGATCATGTAGTTTTCATCCTTCGTGGTGCGACCGTCACCATAATCGAGTTCACCCATGAGGCGGCTGTAGATGATTTCAGGTGGGCAATTCACGTAGCTTGGCTTGCTGATGATATCGACTTGTTCCTTGCGGTTGCCAAGATCGTCGAGCCAGATACTGGCCTCTTGCAGGGCTTTGAGTGCGGCTTTGACAGTCTTTGGATTTTTCTCGGCAAATTCCTTCGTGAAGGCAAAGACCTTCTCGGGGTGATTTTTCCAGATCTCCTGGGTGGCGACGCTGGTGTAGCCGACGTCATCTGCGATGGCTCGTGCATTCCAGGGTTCGCCGACGCAGTAGCCGTCCATTTTGCCGACCTTCATGTTAGCCACCATTTGTGGAGGTGGGATGGTAGTGAGGGTGATGTCAGAATCGGGATTGATGCCGCCTGCGGCCAAGTAGTAACGAAGCCACATGGCATGAGTGCCTGTCGGGAAGGTCATTGCAAAGGTTAGCGGCGTTCCTGCGGCTTTGGCTTCATCAACAAAGGGTTTGAGCGCTTTTGGATCGGCCGCAACTTTGCCTTTGAATTTGTTAGCCAAGGTGATGCCCTGGCCGTTGCGGTTGAGCAACCATGGCACAACCATTTCTTTGACGGCTGCTCCGCCAATCCCCATGGTGGAGGCGATCGGCATGCCGAGGAGCATGTGAGTGGCCTGATTTTCACCTGTCGTGATTTTGTCACGAATGACAGCCCATGAGGCTTCTTTGCTGACGGTGGAATTAATGCCGTATTTTTTAAAGATTCCCTTCTCATGTGCGATGACGATGGGCGAGCAGTCGGTGAGGGCGATGATACCCATTTTCAGGTCGGCTACTTCGGGTGAATCATCAGCATAAGCGGATCCGACCCAGCCTTTTGGCAGGCCGCTGAGGAGCGCACCGAGACCGGCGACGCTAGAACGTTGCAGCAAGCTGCGACGTGAGATGGTATTGGCAGGAGTGTTGGTATTCATGCGATTGCAGGAGTGGTGCGTTTGTAGGGTTTACTGGTTTTTTTAGCGGCGGCTGTTTGGGGAATGGGCAGTGTGCTGGAGGTCCAGCAGGCAGCGAGTGTGGCAGTGGCTTCAGCTGTTTCAGCCGAAGAAATGAGGCCGTGGGTGATGAACTGATTCAGCAGCCATTGTCCGCGTTGTCTCGTAGGCTCGTTGGCATCTCGTTTCTGAAAGACGTAGAAAGAGGATACGTCTGTTGTTTTGCCTGTGCCGAGATCCAGGGGACCGACGAGGGAGCGTTTTAAGATGTCTTCACCAACACCAAAGTAGCCGCTGCTGTGGAGGATGTTTGCGACCTGCAGCCGATGGTCAGGTTCATCACAAAAGGCGCAAGCTTCACGTAGGGCGGCGATGATGGCGGCGACTTCATCAGGATGGCTGTGAATGAACTTTTCGGTGGTCAGTAAAACTTTTTCAGGATGGCTGGGCGCTAGCTGCTCGCTGGTGGCGGCGATCCAGCCTGTGCCACGGGCTATGGCGGCGCTGTTCCAGGGCTCGCCGACACAGCCGCCGTCGATCAAACCAGCCTCTAGATTACCGACCATCTGTGTTGGTGGCAGGACGACGATGCGGACATCTTTTTCGACATCAATACCGCCTGCGATCAGCCACTGACGAAGAAGAAAATAATGAGAAGAGAATCGTGAGACGGTGCTGAACGTGAAGCGCCGAGTCGGAGTGCTGCGGATGAGTTTGTTTAGGCTGGCAGCATCACGCACGCCACGGTTCCAAAGGTCGCGACTCAGAGTGATGGCATTGCCGTGGAGATTAAAGACGAATGGGGCCACCACCTGGCAAGCTGGGTTACTTAGGCCGAGGCGCATGGCTAACGCCAAACCCGCAATGGCGTGAACTGCATCCAACTGGCCGTAGAGTAACTTTTCCCTGATGGTGGCCCATCCAACCTCACAACTTAAATCGACCTTGACCCCATGCTTTTTGAACAGATCCAACTCCCGTGCCACGAGTAAGGGTGCGCAGTCAACGAGCGGCTGGAAGCCGATACGAACTGGCTGAACGACGCCGCTTAGGGGGGCTTGAGTGACTGTAGCTGACTTTGGCATGATAAGACTCTTCACAAGCATTCGTGATGCCAGCAGGCCAAATTCTGCTAGAAATGGCGCGCAATGTTTTTCACTTGATGTATGAATACCATTCATGCAGCAAGCACTCGATACCCGACAACTTCGCGCCTTTGTCAGCCTAGCCAGAAACGGTAGCTTCACTCAGGCTGGCCGTGAGCTTTATCTCACGCAGAGCGCCATCAGTCATGCGATTAAGGCTTTAGAAGGAGACTTGGGCTGCCAGCTGTTTCATCGTCAGGGGAAGAGTGTGCATCTGACTCATGCCGGCCGCGAGCTACTGCCTCATGCGGAAACGATCCTGCAAGTCATGGGGCAAGCGCGGGCCACACTTGGCACACTGGATCAGACACCAAGAGGAAAGTTGCGCATCGCCTGCACGACAGCAGCGGCTCAGTTCATTTTACCGACTGTGCTACGTGAGTTTAAGGAGTCCTTCGAGCTCTATGAAATCCAAGTCGTTTGCGGGGAAACGCCTGCCACGATTGAAAGACTAATGGAAGGTGTGGTGGATCTTGCGGTGAGTTTGCGACCGCTGGATGTCTCACGGTTGGATTGCCATCCGATTTTTGATGATGAACTCGAGTTTCTTGTTTCACCTCTTCACCCATGGGCATCGCGTGCGCCGAAAATTAAAGAGGCCGAGGGGCAGACGTACATTGTTGCTAGTCGAAACAGTCTGAATTTTACGCTGATTCAGGAGTTTTTCTTGAAGCTTGGGGTTCGGCTGAATTCATTCATTGAGCTGGGAAGCTCTGAGGCGACGAAGGAATTGGCGAAATTAGGCATCGGTGTCGCCATCGCCGCGCGCTGGATTGCTCGTCAGGAGATCGAGGCTGGGCAGTTGGTGGCCGTGCCGATGCCAAAGACAAAACTGCGGCGTAGTTGGATCGTCTCTACCCTTAAAGGGCGTGTGCTAAATCTCCCCGAGCGCACGTTTATCGGACTCTGTGAGGAAGTCGGGCGCAGAATGAAGTGAGAAATGACGGTTAAAAGCGACTTGAAATTGAGACTGGCATTTTTTCTGGGAAATTGCCTGCTTTGTTTCAAGACACTTCTGGCGCAAGTCGAATAGGTGTGCTAAGCGGTTCAGTTCCCCAGATGCTGTGCGCATGTGGGCCAAGTCGTATGACAGACCTCATTTCACAACTGCCCACTCTCCTCGCTGCCTTTGAATCCCGCATCCTTAAAGAGGCTGAGCAATTAGTCGCGGATGATGCCGTTCGAGGCCTGGATATTGTCGAAGATGAAGCTTTAGCCGAGGTTCGGATGGACGACTCCAGCGTGAATACTCGCTGGGCTTTTGAAGAGGGACAATGGCGTGGTGATACGGATAGTGAGGACACGGTGCTGCATCAGCTCGCCTTGTGTACGGCCCTTTTGGCCATCCAGCGCCGCGCTGCTCGTGAGCCGACGACCATTCATACCGAGATTTTGGAAGAGCCCTTTCAGGTCGTCGTCGAGCGGCGTCTGGCTCGGCAGCTCACGGCCGATGAAGAGGCTTATCTAGGTAAGCTGGATAAACGTTTCCAGCGTGTGAAGCAAAGTGGACAGATTTTTGACCAAGACATGGTTCGGTTGCATCCGAAATGGAGTATCCAGAGTGTGGAGCCGCTGCCGCTATGGCCTGAGGCTCCGCTGACGCTGCGGGAATTCTGGGACTATGTAGCTTTGGCCTTGGGGGAAAGATCTCTGACCATCCCCACCTTCCTGCGTGGTATGGTGGACATGGATGCCGTGCGTGAACGCTTGCGTGAATGGCGGCAGGAGCGCACGGTGCCGATGTGGCGCGAGCGTATCCGCCGCGTCGTCCAGGATGAGTCAGGACCGCCCATGCGCCGTCGAAGTGCTGATTTTCGCCTGCTGATCACGCCGGCTGAGGCGCGCCTACAGGTGCATTTTGCTGAGGAGGAGAAATTCCGTCCCGTCGGCAATTCAGAGCTCAATGATCTGGGTGAAGCTCAGGCTCAAGGAGCCTTGTTGATGCCTGCAGAGGCTGAATTGCTGCTGTTGTCAGGTCTTTCGCAAATTACCCCAAGTCAGAGTGACGTCTGCCGCTTTGACTTAGAGTCTCATGGTGGTTGGTTGGGATCTCTTTTTGAGCAGCCAGCCCTGGCTTCTCGTCTGGTCACGCTGGACGAGGCACCTTTCCGTCGATCGGATGATACGTTGGTCTGGCAGGGCAAGGAGGATGCGGAGTCCATGCAGCTGCATCTGACTCTGATCACGCCAGATGGTGAAGCGGCACCGTTACCTCTACGGATTATGCATGGAGCCCGCACGCTCTATCTTTCCTCCGATACGCTGTTTGTTGGGCCGCGTTGGTTCCCTGAAGAAACCCGCATGGAGACTCCGGTGACCATTCCGCTGAATGCGCTGGCCACTCAAGATGGTATTGCTTTTTTGGAACGTATTGCGGTGCCATTGCCGGAGACGATCTCAAGCCGCGTGCGGCATGAGGCTCTGAATGTGGAGCTGCGCGCTAACTGCCTGCCGCGTATCGGAAACTCAGGCGCTGAGTTCACCATTTTTAAAGCTGAGGCAACAGGCGCAGATGGTCGTGTGCGGGAGAAGTTAGGCCCTAGTGGCTGGGAGCCTGTGCGTCACCCGGATGATGCAACCAATACTGACATCATTTGCCGTGACCGCGGTGCCTTGGCACTCACCGATAAAGCACTGGATGAATTGCGTCCCGTCTGGGACATTGAGCAGCAGGGCTATCGCGTGCGATTGACGAAGAATTTCCCAGATCAGTTCAATGCCTGGGCCAATGGCTTGCCAGAGCGCGTCACCATGACCACGGATGCGCGTTTGCAGACGATCTTGGCTGATCCCTTGATCGCCCGTGTCAGAATCGAGGCCTCACAGACTGCTACGATCGACTGGTTTGATCTGAAAATGATCTTTGAGATCGAAGGTGCTGACTTAAAGCCTGCGGATATTCGCAAGCTCGTCGCTGCCAAAGGTGGTTTCGTGCAGCTAGCCGATGGCACATGGCGCCGAGTGAAGCTGGAATTGACCGAAGAGCAGCAAATCCTCATGGATCAGCTTGGCATTGATCTTGATGAGCATGGTGACGAGATGCACCGCCTGCATTGGCGTCAGCTCACCGGACAGGCAGGTAAGGAGATCATCAATCCGCGTGCGTGGCAAAACATCACGCAACGCATGGAAGAAGCTCGCCTGGATGAGCGGCCTGCCGTGCCTGAGACGCTGGGCGTGACTTTGCGTCCCTACCAGGAGGAGGGCTTCCATTTCCTGGCTTATTTAAGCGTGAACAAATTTGGTGGCATCCTCGCAGATGACATGGGTCTTGGTAAAACCATCCAAAGCATCACTTGGATTCTCTGGCTGCGTACCCGCTATCGCCAAGCCTGGCCTTGCCTGGTGGTCTGCCCGAAGTCCGTTCTGGATGTTTGGGCGACGGAGTTCGGCAAAGCTGCCCCAACCCTGCGAGTGCAGGTTTTACGAGACAAAGAAGAGCTGGATCTCGCGAGACTGCAAAAAGACTATGATGTGCTCGTCATGAACTACGCACAGATGCGTGGCTGTGCTGAGCTGTTAGATGCGATGAAATGGCTGGCAGTCATCCTGGATGAAGGTCAACACATCAAGAACCCTGACTCCAAGGCAGCCAAGGCAGCCCGCCAACTGAAGTCCGAGAATCGTCTCGTGCTCACGGGGACGCCGTTGGAAAATCGTTTGTTGGACCTCTGGAGTCTGATGACCTTTGCTACGCCTGGAGCGCTAGGAGATCGGGCTTACTTCACGCGTAATTTTGACCGCCGCAAAGACGGGCAGGCCAGTGACCGTCTCGGTGCACGTCTACGCCCCTTCATGCTGCGCCGCACGAAGTCTCAAGTGGCCAAAGACCTGCCTTCTCGCAGTGAAGAGGCCATGGTCTGTGAGATGAATGAAACTCAGGCCAAGCTTTATCGCGAAGAACTCGCCCGCGCTCAGCAGATGGTCCTCACTGCTAGCGGCTTTGAGGTGCTCACACGGAAACGTTTTGCCATCCTTCAGGCGCTCACTCGCCTGCGCCAGATCTGCTGTCACCCGAATCTCATCGATAAAACCAGCGGCAAAGAGCACGACAGTGCCAAGCTCACCGCCACGTTGGAATTGATTGAGGAACTTCACGCTGGTGGGCATAAAGTGCTGCTGTTCTCTCAATTCGTGACCATGCTCGATATCATTCGAGATAAATTAACCGAGATGAGCATCCCTTACTATTGGCTCACTGGTAGCACGAATAATCGCTCTGAAGTTGTGGATCAGTTCCAAAACGATACCGATCCCTGCGTCTTCCTGCTTTCCCTGAAGGCCGGTGGTAGTGGTCTGAATCTTACCGCCGCTAGCTACGTCATCCTTTACGACCCATGGTGGAACCCTGCCGTCGAAGCCCAGGCCATTGACCGTGCCCATCGTATTGGTCAGACCCAGCCCGTCATGGCTTACCGGATGATCACCAAGGACACGATCGAAGAGAAAATCATGCTGCTGCAGCAAAAGAAGCAGCTCATGTCTGCCAATATTCTTGGCGAGGGTGGATTTGCCAGAACGTTGGAGAAGACAGACTTCGAGTTCCTCTTTGGTTTAGAAGCCGAAGAAAAACAGCGTCAGGAAGACTAAACGATGACAGAGGTTAGGTCTGATAAAGCAGCATCATTTTAGAAACCGTTGCCGATACGATTCGGCGGCAGTTTCGTGGCACAATTCCTCCTTCATTTGAGGGTGCGCCCGAAGCTGCAACATGAATGGGAGCCATTAGATGCCGCGATGTGTCATAACGAAGACCGTACACGGTCATGAAAACATGTTCACTAGGCTGCGTTTAGGGTTAGATATTCGCCTGTACTGGGATTGTGATGCTCCGCGAACTGAGTTGACTTCAATGGAGCGTCAGCAAGCGTGAGCAGGACAAGTCATAAGACATACTTCCGTAGCGATCATACTCATCATCAATGAGTAGTCGGCGTCCTTCGCCGAGTTCATGTGGGAGGTGAGCCAAAGAATTCGCGTGTGGAGCAATGGGGTGAATGGAGATCTGGTGGTAACCTGTCGCATAGCTATGTTGCCCATCGAAATAGAGAGAAGGCTATGGCGTCGAATTCTCGCGTGTTGAAACAATCCGTGCTGCTGGATATTGATTCAGAGCTTCCAAGCCTTCCTATGCCAGCAAGCCCTAGAAGGTCAATCAGGCGTCTGCGCGAAATAGGCTGATTGCCATTACTTTCACTCACTAACCACGATCCATTGGGCTGGCTGAATTGTTTAAAAGATTACAAAAGGTGCAACTTATGGGTTACCTCAAAAATACGTGGTTCGCTCAAAAACAGGACTTTGGGTTACCACATGGTAATTGATGCGTGAAACTAAATTTATGAGATTAATTATAACGCAAACTATGATTACCATCGATAAACCTACCGCGCTTCATAATCTCATGACAGTTAAGGAGACTTCAGAGTTATTGCGCATTCCCATCCCCACGGTGTATTATCACATCAGAAAAGGAAGCATTCCAACCATTCGAATTGGCGGCCGGTGGCGCATTCTCAGAGATCGGTTGAATTCCGAATTCTTGAAAATCATTCCCGAGGATCATTTTGAGGTCAAACAGACAGACGATGAGAATGCATTCATCAATGCGATGGCTGACAAAGTTATCCAAGCCTTAAAATTTAAGGCCTTGCATAGTTTTTGATCAGCCGGAGATCATAAAGCAATAAAGTCTTTGCTCTCTGAGGGCAAGACTTTCATGGCTTCTCCCTTCTAACGCCTCCGCGTAACAAAGTCTTTATGAAGTCAGCTGGGCGACCACTAAGGGCAGTATGTGTGATAACTCAGTTTTATTTTTTGAAGGTTTGACTCAAACAAAGTGGTTAATAGTTGTAAAGTTCGTTTATTGTCATCTGTAAAAGTACTGACAATTGACAGGTGGTCATGGTGAAAATAATGATCCAAATTGCCCCCATTCTCCTAAACGCCACTCTAACAGATTCGCCGCAAAAAATACCCAGTAAAGACTAACTATGAATTTAATTCGAAATTCGGCATCTAAGCCCAGCCAGAATTCCCCGCGACTGACCGCGTTAGTTGAAGACGATCCTGTTTACCGTGCTTACATGACAAGCTTGATCAATTCAGCACCCAATGTGGAGCTGGTTCATGCTTGGGATAGTGCTGAGGCCATGCTTGCCGATACGAGTTTTCTTCTGGTTGAGCTTCTCTTTATTGACCTGGAGCTACCAGGCATGTCTGGACTGGAATTGATCTCACGCTTGAACAAGCTGAAAGATCCTCCGAGTTGTGTGGTGCTTACCTCTTCGCTTAAACCTGATGACATTATGTCGGCCATCCGTGGTGGTGCATCAGGCTATCTAGTGAAGAGTTCGGACCCGCAAACTTTCTTGGAGAGCCTTAAGCAGGTGATGCTGGACGGTGTCACCCTGAGCCCGCTGATTGCGCGCTTATTGATTGATGAATTCCGTGGTTTACCCGCTCAACCTGTAGGCCGGCAACTGCAACTGGAAGCGCTCACTCCTCGCGAGCGCCAAGTGTTAGAGAGTATGGCCAAATATGGAAGCGCCAAGGGCATGGGGGAGGCACTGGGCCTCAGTCATGAAACCGTGCGTGTTCACATGAAAAAAATCTACCAGAAGCTACACGTGAAGTCGAAGTCCGAAGCACTGGCGGTGCTTGCGCAGGAAAGCCAAAAGTGACTCACCCTGCAGCCATGCTTCGCTTAAGCTGCGTCACGGAATGTTGAAGATGATGACTAAATTCTTCAAGCATTCTTTGAGGAACACACTTGTCCTTCAGGATGGAGGTCTCCACTGCCACGCTGGAGTCAACGAGTGCACGTAAGCCAAAAATGGAGCTGGCTCCGCGTAAGGCATGCACTTCCTTGCGTGCCGCGTCTGTCTGATCGCTCTTCAGCGCGGTTATGAGCCGTAAATGCCTTGCAGGTGCCTCCTCTAGCCAGATGTCTGCCAGAGCACGGGCTTCCGCCGCGCCGATCTGTTTTGTCAGCATGGCCAGAGGATCTTCCACGGGCGTCGTCGTCTTTCCGACACTCGCATCCTCTGTGTCTGACTTCTTTGCGATTTCCGCCAGCAGACGCTCGAGCATTTGGGCACCAAAGGGCTTGGAGAGATGCTCGTCCATGCCTGAGGCCAAACAGCGCTCCCTTGCTTCAGGCAGTGCGCTAGCTGTCATCGCGAATATTTTGCAGCGTTTCCGCCCTTGTTGCTTGCCATAACGCTTCTCCCACTGCCGTATTTTTATTGTGGCCATATGACCATCCATGACTGGCATCTGGCAGTCCATCAGCACGGCGTCAAAAGATTGCTTTTTGAAAGCAGCCACGGCCTCCTTGCCATTCTCGGCCACCACCACTTTGCAGCCGAGTTCATCCAGCAGTAGGCAGGCTAAGCGCGCATTGATGCGGTTGTCCTCGGCGACAAGCACATTGAGGCCCAGTGACAGCCGGCGGGGTGAGTCTGTGGTATCTTCTGCAAGTGCCGTATTGAGCCAGACCGCCTGTCTCAGGGCGCGGCGGTGTAGGGGTAGCGTGACCGTTGGTCTCTCCGCAAGGGGAATGCCCTCGGCATGGACTCCTGATCCGATCAGAACGACCTGTTTTAAATCCCAGGGTGCCTCTTTGGATTCCGGCGCGTCCATTTTCCCTATCAAGGGTATCCAAGAAGAATCAGCGACCAGCACATCATTGGGCGCACGGCTTTTGGCCAGAAATTTGGCAACTTGCGGACGCTTCAATTCTTGGAAACTTATGCCAGGAGCAGCTAGTGCGGTGCGGATGCTTTCCCTCATGCGTGGGGAACCGTGAGCGATCCAGACCTGTTGCTGCGTTGATGGCCGTCTTGGCTGCTGATCAGGCGCGGCCCGCAGAGGCACGCAGAACCAGAACTGCGAGCCATGTCCGGCCGTACTCTCGACTCCAATGGTCCCGCCCATGGCGTGCGCCAGTTTTTTGCAAATGGCTAGTCCAAGACCCGTGCCGCCAAAGCGGCGTGACTGGGAGCTGTCCACTTGACTGAAAGGCTGGAACAAGCGGTCATGCGCTGCTTCTGGCAGGCCGATGCCTGTGTCTTCGACTCGAAACTCGATTTCCTCGTCCACCACGGACACGCGCAGAGTGACATATCCCTTGTCTGTAAATTTGACCGCGTTGCCAACTAAATTGAGCAAAACCTGGCGCAGGCGTCCCGCGTCTCCTTGGATCACCTCCGGCAGTTCGGGCGCAAGGATGACGGTCAGTTCCAGCCCTTTTGAGGAGGCTTCGTGGTGGAGCAGATCCGCCACGCCTTCGATCACTTCGTCCAGTGCCACCGACTGCTCGCACAGCTCGATCTGGCCAGCCTCGATCTTTGCAAAGTTGAGGATGTCATCAATGATATTGATCAGCGCACTGCCGCTCTGAAGAACGGCATCTACCATCTCTGTCTGTCGTGCATCTAGGCGACTCATCTTCAGAAGTCCTGTCATGCCGATAACTCCGTTCATTGGAGTGCGGATTTCATGGCTCATCATCGCCAAGAAATCACTCTTGGCACTATTAGCGGCCTCCGCTTTATCACGTGCAGCACGCAGCTCTGCCTCGATCTGGATGCGGCGTTCATTTTCGCGCCTAGCCACGATCATGCTATTCACAGCAGCTAGGAATGGATCCAGCTCGCGGAGTCCGTTGTTGTCATATCCATCGGGACAGTTGGCCAGACCGATGAGCCCCACCATTTCCAACCCGTTATACACTGGCAGGCCTAAGTAGGAGTGAATCGGGGGATGCCCGGCTGGGAGTTCGTGGCGTCGCCGATCGTTTGCGGCAGCATTGGCGATCACCACATCCCTCGTCACCAGGGCTTGTCCAAAAAGCGAGTTCAGATTGCGAAACTCAAGTCCTTGTAACGCTGTTGGCTGCATTTTTTCCCGAGTTTCGTCACTCCATGCGGTCTCTGTGATGGAATAAGAGCGGAGAAAAGGCTGGCCCTGCGGGTCCATTAAAACTTCGGCGATAAAGCCAAAGCCACTGTGGGTGTGCCGCACGACGACGTCTAGCAGCTCGCTAAATACAGGTCCCACTTCTGTGGTGCCAATGAAGTGTTCCTGTGCTGCGCGGATGCCATTGAGCAGTTCTCCACGCCGTTTTGATGCCTCTTCGGACTGTTTGCGGATGTGGATGTCCATCTGCGTGCCGATCATTCGCTCAGGTTTGTCGTCCTTGGTGCGGGAGACGATGCGTCCCACGTCCTGTACCCACTTCCACGAGCCATCTTTGCAGCGCAGGCGATGCTCGCAGATGTAGTCGGGCGTTTCGCCACTGAGGCACTTGTTCATCGCTTCCATCACGAATGGGAGGTCGTCTGGATGAACATGTGAGGCCCAGCTATCCACGTGCTGCGGCCAATCACCTGGCTCGTATCCGAGCATTTGCTGCAAGCGATCGGTGTAGAGAACATGGCCGCTGATGATGTTCCAGTCCCAGACTCCCAGGCCGTTGTTTTGCAGAGCAAAGTGCCAGCGTTCTTCGGTTTTCTGCAAAGTATGCTGGGCCTCCACCAGCTCCGTGATGTCCAGCACCGTGCCGAGGATCTCGCGCACTTTACCGCTTGCGTCCTGGCTCGCTTCCGCGCTGCTGCGGAGGTGGCGCATCTCACCGCTCGGGCGGGTGATGCGGTAAGTGATCGTCATTGGTTCTCCGGTTTTCCCCACGGAGTCAATGAATTGCATCACTTTATCAAGGTCCTCTGGGTGGATGGCGTGGCGGCATAATTCCATGTTCGCCTCTACATTGCCGGGCTCGTAGCCATAGATGCGGTATTTCTCATCGGACCAATGCAAGGATCCGGTCGCTAGATCTAGGCTCCAGTTGCCAAGATGCGAAATGCGCTGAGCCTGCTTGTAGGCGTCCTCAGTTTGGACTTTGTCCGTTACATCCTGCATCGTGCCAACCAGGCGGCAGGGCACATTGTCTGCATCTAGCTCGGCTGTCGCCAGAGTGTGCACGTGGCGGATCTCACCGCTCGGTCTTGTCACACGATAGCTCACCTCCTGGCTCTCTGCGGTCTGGGCCACTGATTCCAATACCTTTAAAAAGCGCGGCAGATCCTCCGCAATCACGCAGGACCTCACGTGTTCCAGCGTTGGTTCAAAGCTCTGTGGCGCAAAGCCGTAGATACGGTATTTCTCATCCGACCAAGAGAGGGCGTTGGTGCGCAGATCCCATTCCCAAGTGCCAAGGTGGGCTAGCCGCTGGCCTTCGTTCATGGCGCGTTCGCTTTTGCGCAGTTCCTCTTCCGCCTCCAGGCGCTTGAGCATGAGACCCAGCTGGCGTCCGATGTAATTGAGCGCCCCAAGAAGATCCGGATCAGGAGTATCCAGCTGAAAGCTCATAAACTCCAGCACGCCACGAACCTGGCCGTCCACATGCACTGGCAGGGCCGCCGCGGCCGCGATTCCGCACTCAGTGGCGGCGGCACGGCGGGGGCAGTTGTCGTCCTTAGTTAGATCGGTAATCCAATGACTCGTGCGGGTCTCCCAGACTCTGCCGGGCAGCCCCAATCCTAGAGTAAAGCTGAGCTCTTGGGAAGCCTTTATGAACGGCTGCACTTGTGCCTCATCAGATTGCCATTGATGGGCTATTTCCAGCACCTCCTGACTGCTGCTCGGGACCCACCAGGAAGCAAGGGTTGCGTTCAACTGCTCGGCTAAAGCCGCAAGCATCTTGGGAATCAAGGCGTCCGATTTCACCCCGCTGGTAATCACCTTGGCTGCTGCTGTCTCCAATTGGCGGCGTATTTCATTACGCTTCACGCCTGAAACATCGGCCTGGACCGCCATGAAATGTGTCGTTTTGCCGTGGGCGTCCTTGATTGGCTGAACCTCGATGTTCACCCAATACGAACTACCGTCCTTCCGGTAGTTCAGGATTTCTGTGTAAAATCCTTCACCAGCAATGAGTTTGTTCCCCATTTCTTCGGCGACTTGCGGGTTCGTAAGGGGGCCTTGTAAAAACGATCCAGGCTTTAGCCCACACACCTCATGGAGCATCCACCCCGTCATGCGTTCAAAGGCTTCATTGACCCATTCAATGTGGCCGGCATGGTCAGCTAGGATCACGGCATTATCTGTGCGTTCCGCTACCATTGCCAGTTTGCGCGACTCGGCTTCCTTTTCGATCAGTCTCGATTGGCTGATCTTCAGACGATCGTTGATCATCTTTAACTCTTTGTTGGCGATGCGGTACACCTGCGTCACCTGGAGTAAATCTTGAGTTGAATCGTGCGGAGCAAAATCAGCAAGAGACATGTTCAGGCGATCCAGTTCATCTGGGGTCTCCAGCCAAGGAGAGCCCAGAAAAACGTCCATGGCCATCTCTGATAAATGCATCACCTGGCCGCGCATCAGCATTCCTGTTTCATGATGTTTCAGCAGTAGCAGCTTGCCGTGGTGTCTGCGGATCCACTCCGTACTCAGCACGCCCTTCGGTCTCTCCAGATTGAAGACTTGGTCAACTCGCGTGCCCACCATGACATCCGTCGCGGTACGCGCTAGCGAAGGACCAACACGTAGAATCTCCATGCTGTCGTCCCATGCAAAAAGAAACGGGAAAGCTTCTTCTACCTGCAACCACGGCATGTGTGGCATTTTATCGGTGATCATGCTGTTTTGACTTCGCTCCAGGCAACGTGAAAGACATCGTGATCGGCACCTTCATCCACCTTTTCTTCATGCTTAATGCTCACACTGACTTCATACATTTCCCCCAGACCTTCGAGCAGGCCAATCATAAAGGCCGAAAGTCCACGGCGATGGCTGTGGTAGTGGAGCCGCAGATCCGTCTCCCTCACTTCAGTACATTCAAACGTCGGCGGCTTGAGTGCTGGAAACATCATCACGACTCGCGTGTGAAAGTTGGGCAGATTGATCAAGAATTCTCCAAGCGTACGTCCGCCGTTTTTCATCAGATGGCCATAGTTTTTGAGCGCCGTGTCTAGGACCCACCAGCGACCGAAGAGCTTAAGAATATCGCCAGCAGGCTGATCAAGCACTTCAGAGGCCGCGCCTACTAGCCTGTACGTTAACTCGTCTGGGTAGGACTCGTTGGAAATGAAGATTTCATCTTCGACGCCTGCTTTGGATTTGACCCGCAGCCAAGTTTCTTCGCCGTGATTTGTCACAATCAGATCCATGATTGCGCTGTTGACCATTCCGTACATGAGATGAAAAAGGGCTTATTGTTATAGTTGAGCGGTTGAGGCTAGGGTTAACCCAAGTTAAATGCCTAACTCCCTGACGGGTAATCATTTTTTGGGTTAACCCAATTAGAATATTGTGGTAACAAGCCTTTAATAATAGGCGGCAAACATAAGCTCGGCATTTGTGTTAAGCGTCAGATTGCAATCGATGGCACTCGAATTAGGGCCATCTAAGGTGGTCGTGAAAACGTAAAGTGAAAACATGTCAGAATCATTGAGTAACCAATTCAAAAGCTCGGAGTTATGCGATTTCCAACACAACTTAGCCAGGTCTATTGCCGCTGACCGCAGGGCTCTGCTAGAGCATCGGCTTTATGGTCAGTTACAAACACTGGAGAACCTCACGGCCTTCATGGAGCACCATGCGTTTGCGGTTTGGGATTTCATGTCGCTGCTTAAGGCGCTGCAAGCGCGCCTTACCTGTGTCGATGTGCCATGGCGTCCCGTTGGAAATGCCCAAGTGCGTCGGCTGGTCAATGAGATCGTCCTTGGCGAAGAGAGTGACGTCTTGCCTGCCGGTGGTGCCGCGAGTCATTTCGAACTTTATTTGCAGGCCATGCAGGAGGCAGGTGCTGATACAAGTCAGATGAACCAGTTCATTCAGCAGCTGGAATCTGGTAAAACCGTGGCGGAGTCTCTCGAACAGACCTCAGTATCGCCTGCGGTGGCGGCCTTTGTTCGGCAAACGTTTGAAGTCATTGAACGTGGACGTCCGCATGAAATTGCGGCTGCCTTCACCTATGGGCGTGAGGATTTGATTCCCGAAATGTTCACCCAGCTCGTGCATGGCCTGGATCGACAATTTCCCGGTAAGGTCGCCACCTTGCGCTACTACCTGGAGCGCCACATCGCGTTAGACGGCGACGAACACGGAGAGATGGGCAGGCAAATGGTGGCGCTGCTTTGTGATGGCGACGCCTGCCGCGAGCAGGAGGCTACGCAGGCTGCTGTGGATGCCCTGAGGTCGCGAATTAGGCTCTGGGATGGCATTGCGCAGGCCATGGAGACAGCGAAGTAACGGATGCTCTGTTTGAAGAAGGATCCGTTTAAGGCCGCATCTCTTAGCTGATCACGCCGACTTTAGTTAGAAGAAAGTGAATCAAGCAAGGTTTGCCCATAGCGAGTAGGCTTCATGAACTCTTTTAATACGGCTAGGCCAGCCTCAAACTGAGTGTTAAACTCTTGCAGTGCGTCACCGAGATTCAGCTCTGGAAACTGAGCATGCAGCCGCGCATGGACCCGCTTGTTGCGTGAGAGTACAAAGGTGGCATGCAGCACCTGAAACATCGGACGCGGATCGGGTCGGATGGGCGAGCGATTGATTTCATTGGGATTCTGCAACAAAGGATCAAAAGCCATCAGGGCATTCAGATGCAAATGGGAGCACTCATGCACCAGGTGCTCCAGGAACCAAGCCAAGGCATTTTCATGACCTGGGGCTTTTAGCCAGATGGCTCCAAAGGCTTTTGGCGTGCTCAAGCCTTCAATGCCGCGTCCGTCGAACAGTTTGACGATCCCAACATGAGTTTGAATTTCAGCGTGCATTTCCTCATCCACTTGTCGGATGAGATCCAGTGCTTGGATCAAAGCTTCTTGATAAGGACTCAGATCCTCTTCCAGAAGCGGAAAAACCTCCAAGCCTGCCACTCCCGCGACCTGAGTGTTTCTGATTTCTCGGAGCAGGGGAGCCTCCCAGTCTTGTGTCGCCACAGATTCTAAAAGGCAGCCGTCAGAATACCACTGTTCCGGCTTGTCATGGATCCATGCTTGGAGAGTGTCATAGACTCCATAGCCATCTTCATGGGTCATGGCATCCATCAAAGCTGCGAGACGTGCCACCATGCGTGGAGACAGCCGCCTTTCCAGATCCAGTTGCTCGACACGTTTCAACAATCCGAGAAGGTCTCGACCCACTCCTTCGGCAGCGGCCGCAAGCGCCATTGTTGACTGCGTTTGCCAGAACCGCCGCCAAATCTTGGCCAAGGCAGCCGCCACACTGGCAGAGGGCTCCCATGTAAACCAATGATCACCCAGTCCCGCAGCGGACATGGATGGATCACCAGGTGCGGAAATCATCGAAACAGGAGGGTAGCTGGAAACCATGCTCATCGCTTAAATCTAGAATGGGGGCGTTTATTTTTGGCCTGGCTTGCAATCAGTCTGATGGAAGCGCAGGTCTAGCGAGCATCGTTGGGGGAGTGTGTCTTTCGGCTTGACCGATTCAGACCACCGCATGGGTGCTTTGACCACCTTCTTTGACAAAGCGGCCCACTGCACCCTCACGTGAATTAACGTGCAGTTTCTGGTAGATTTTTTTCAAGTGGGCCCTCACCGTTTCGTAGCTCAGCGCGAGATCATGGCCGATTTCTTTGGGGGTCTTTCCAGACGCTTGGTTTTGGAGGATTTCCAATTCCCGTTTGGTCAAGACTTTGAGGCTCGGTTTCTTCACATCAACGGATGAGACATTGCGGAACTCCTCCATCAAAAAACGTGCGACTAGTGGACTGAGCGCTGATCCATCGTTAGCGACAGCGCGAATGCCCTCCAGCAGTTCATTCGGGGTGGCGTCTTTCATCAAGTAGCCTGAGGCTCCTTGGCGCAGACAATCGTGCATGTCCTGGGGATCACACGAAGCTGTGAGAACGACGCAGGTAAGATAAGGCCTAAACAGTTTCAATCGGCGTATCAGGGATGCCCCACTTTCCTTTGGCAGATCCAGGTCTACCAGCATGATATCGGCAGGGACCTCTCTTCCTTCATTCCAAAATTCTTCTGCACTGCCCCAATGCCCGACAAGTTCCAGTTCCTCTTGCCGACTGATCATCTCAACAAGCAGCATTCGGGTGAATCGTTCATCCTCGATAACACCGATTTTAACGATTTTTTTGGGTAGTTCTTCTGTCATTATCTGATAATTCCTACAATTGGCTAACCTGCTTAGATGTCTGATCCACAGTCACCTGACACGGAGTGTACACTGTGAGCATGATTTTGACTGGAACATGCATAACAGAGGGTATGAGTGAAACTGATACGGCCTACACGCCTGATGTATTCGTCCCAACGTACCCAGACTCCAGATTCATTCTTTAAATATTCGCAAATGGCACAAACGTCAATGCGCCCTTCCTGAAGTGGCGTATTAAAAATGGAGTTGTGCTCGGCTGCCGCGTTCTGCGATGCATTTTTGGCCCCAGTGTATTCTGGATAGTGAAGAAAAGCACAGTGGCTGCAGATCGTATGACTCAGGCTCGCGCCGAGATGGCGCACTAAAAGCTCGTTCCAACGCATCCATTCGCCATTGGAGTAATGGATATTATCACAAACCAAGCAGGTTTTCAGTCCTGAATGTTCGATAAATCGGGTGAAATAGGAGGAGTGCCTCTGATAAAAGTCCAGGGCTACGCCGATGTCGTTGAGGATGTCTTGCAGCAAACTCACGGGTTTATGGCCGAATTGCCGCTCGGCCGGAAGGATCACGATGAGACGAGCATGGGTGCACTTACCGTTCTCTGATTGATGGATGAGGGTGCTGACCGACAGGCAGAAAACGGGACTCATGCCAATGGTTTTGAGGATGTACGCCGTCTTTCCAGGGCAGAAAGGTTCATGGATGAACCGATCAATGATATCCTCTGCCAGGGCTTTGGCGATACGATAGCAGCTTTTAAACTGCGGTTTACCTCCATCGACCTGCGTCATCAAGACAGCACCCAGCGCCTGGGTCACATCACACCCCTTACGTAGGAGATGCTGAATGCTCCACTGGGAGGTATGCAGTGTTTCAGTCGTTGGTTGTTGTGAAGTCGGGGGGAGGGATGCCGACATCATTTGTGCTCTAAAAGGCATTTGTTTCAGGGCGGTTTGGCATCCTTGAGAGTCGGATGCGAAAGTTGTTGGTAAGGTCAAATCACCAAGTTCAGTGATTAAGAAGCTGTCTAGTTATTTAGGGGGGTATTTTTCGGCTAGGTGATTTAAATTAGGATGAATCTCTTTAGTTATTCAAAATGATATTTTTGAGTTAAGCTACTCACAAAATGAGGTAGCCCAAAGAACTAGCGGCCAGGCCGTGGAAACATCCGGTACAGATGCTCGTGGCGTTCCCGGAGCTTCATCAGCACTTCGGCCTTGGATTGACTTGCTTCTTCGGGGCTGACCTCCGACTGGGCACCTGTCATCGAGTCAGGCTGTCCTGGCTTGGTCAGACTGTTATCAAACGTGGCATTTGCGCTAAGGATCACGCCAGGCCTCAGCCTAGCTGCACGTGAATCCACGGTGGTTGGAGCTTGCACAGCGGTCACAGCTGGCTGGTTTGGATCAGGGGAAAGCACCTGAGTGGGCGCTGCGTCCGCGTCAGTCTGCTGCTTGATCCAAGCTTCTTGTCCGTTGAGCTGAACCAGCACGCGGGCTTCGAGAAGGCTATCCTCGTTTTCAATTTCGACGAACTGCATCACGCCAGCTTCAGGCGGCTCGCCTTGCTTCAAGATGAAGGATTCTTCCGTATCGGTCCGGGAAAGGTAAACCGTTCGCTGACCGTCCAATTCAGACCAGCCTGAAAAGACCAGTGTTGCCGCCCATTCGGCGTTTTCGACAGGCGTCGCCTCTACTTTGACCTCGTGCGTGGTAAACAGAGAGTTTTTCCACAGGGGCTGATAAATTGTCAGTGGTTTGAAGCTGACAGGGGGCTTCTCGGGCTCCTTGGCAGTCAATAAGCCAGCGGTCAGAGTGGCTAGTAGGGAAATGGAAAATCGGGAGATCATACTTAAAGGCGAAGGTAAGGTGTCGGGCAGGCGGGGAAGCACGATTTAGAAGGTGCGCCCTCGTTTGCCTGAAGTGACGATGGTCACAGGGCTTGGAAGGAAGTCCGCCATCAAACTGGGAGGCATGCCAGAGGCAGCACCTCCCAGAGTGAAGGAGACGGGGCTCGGATTAGCGCAGAGCTGGGGTGACCCAGTAAGCGTCACGAGTTTGGTAGCCGATGTTTTGGGCATTGTTGCCTGTCTTGGCAGCCGTGTTGGTGCGGGCTGGGCCGTAGATCACGATGACTTTGCCGTTGAGGTAGGTCGGTGTGAAGAACGGGGTCTTCAAGGTGGTGAAGTTGAAACCAACCAGGGAACCTGCGGCAGGAGCCAGAGGGTCAAAAGCTGGGTCGATCCACTCGAGGAGTTGGGAGTCAACGAATTGAAGCTTCTTGTCTTGAGCAGCGGTCGGAGTGAGCACGGCAGCACCACGGGCAAGATTGGCCCAAGCAGCGATGGCTGCGTTGGCCTGAGCCACGTTGGTGTAAATGGCGAAGCGCCATGCACCACCTTTGGTCGTCGTTGGGCGACGATTGGCTGCAGTGATTGGAGCAACATCGGCTGGGAGGGTTACCGTTGGAATGGCTCCAAGGATATGGCCATCACCAAGGGCGAGGGGTGTGTACAGCGGGTTTTGGGCAAATCCGGCGACATCAAGACGCAAAGCATAGCCGACAACGCGTCCACGTTGTTGAAGGCTTTTGTAAACGACGCTTGGGACAAAACCAGTGGTTTCGGTTGGGACGAGGGATGCGCCGAAGACGGCGTTTGGGGTAGCGGTCAAGAAGGCATTGACCTGAGCACTGCTCTGTTGAGCGGTGCCGAAGACGGCTGCACCTACGACGAGGGCAGCGAGTGAGAGGAGGTTAGTTTTCATATCGATTTGTTTTTGGCGTTGGGTTTGGTTTGGGTTTTCTGGGTCTTTGCCGCTCGGGATGAGGGGCTATGACTTGGAAAGAGGGAGATTGGGGTGCTTATGAAGCGGGGACATTGATGGGAGTCGGCCCTTAAACTGGGAGGCGTGCCAGAGGCAGCGCCTCCCAGAGTCAATGAGGCCTAGGCTCGAATTACTTCAGAGCTGGGGTGACCCAGTAAGCGTCACGAGTTTGGTAGCCGATGTTTTGGGTCGGGCTGGTGGTCTTGGCAGCCGTGTTGGTGCGGGCCGGGCCGTAGATCACGATGACTTTGCCAGTAAGGTAGGTCAGAGTGAAGAAAGGGTTCTTCACAGCGTTGAGGTTAAAGCCAACCAGGGAACCAGCGGCAGGAGCCAGTGGGTCGAAAGCTGGGTCGATCCACTCAAGCGCACGGGTGTCAAGGACCTGAAGTGCGCGGTCTTGCACGGCTGTCGGCACAAGGACCCCAGCACCACGGTTCTGGTTAGCCCAGGCGGCAATGGCGGTGTTGGCCTGAGCCACATTGGTGTAGATGGCGAAGCGCCAGTCTGGACCCTTGGTGGTTGTCGGGCGACGATTGGCAACCGTGATCGGAGCGACATCAGCAGGCAGAACCACAGCAGGCATGACGCCCAGGATGTGTCCGTCGCCGAGAGCCAGAGGGGTGTAGATCGGATTTTGACGCATGCCCACCACATCCAGTTTCAGGGTATGGGAGAGCACTCCCCCTTGCTTGCGGACGTTGTAAACGACAGAAGGGAAGAAGCCTGTGGTTTCAGCAGGCACGCGGGAGGCACCGAAGACAGCAGCTGGATTAGCAGCTTGGAAGGCAGCGATTTGAGCACTGCTCTGTTGAGCGGTGCCCAAGAAAGCTGCGCCTACGACGAGAGCAGCGAGTGAGAGGAGTTTTGTTTTCATATTAATTTGTTTATTTGGCGTTGGGTTTGTTTTTTCTGGGTCTTTGCTGTCTAAAATGATGGCTAGGACTTGGAAAGTGGTGGGGGGATGGAAGCGCCGTCCTGTGTCAGAGTCTCTGATCGGGATCGGCGTTGGCGATGGCGCTCTCGACATCGCGGGATCCATCAAAGGTGACCAGAGCTGCACGAAGTCTGACGGGTAGGGTACCTAGGACAGGATGATCTGTGGGCGGTGTCTCGGCTTTGAAGTTCCAGACGCCGAAATTGGGCATCGTGGTATCTGGAATGATGGTGGCATTGCCCAGCAGTGTGCGGACATTGCCATCGACCCGGTAGATCCGAATGGTGGGAAAACTGCCGTCACGGGCATGGTAGAAGCCGCGCATGTCCACTTCGTCTCCACGTGTAGCATTGGGTGTACGTTCCCGGCTTTGCGCACGCATGATGTTGACCTGGGAGTTCGGGTTGACGAGGGGGAAGTTTCCCGTCAGCTCCAGCAGGAAGGCTTGGAATTTGTCGCCTGCGTAATAGCCAGCCGCCGAGATGTTTGTTCCTACCGGAATCGTCGGAGCTGTGACATTAAAGCCGTACTGATTCACCATACTGAAGGGAATGCGGGCATCGGCAATGGGCGCGATCTCGCTGTTTAGAATCCGTAAAGGACTAGACTCAGTGACGACGCCGATGAGCACATTTTCAGCTGGCTCCACATCCATCTCGGTAGCGGTGAAAATACCGGTGGCGACCTCCACCACTCCATTGATCAGAGCGGTGCCGCCGATGAAACCTGGTTCAGTCCGCCCTGGCAGACGAGTGCGCAGAGCGAGCTGACGAAGCGTCAAACTGCGGGTTGGTGAATGCACAGGGGTGCCCACCGGGACGTTCACCGTCACCCCAATGACCGTCATGATGACGCTGCCATCAGGCTGAAGGGTGATGCTGGAGATTGGCCCTTCGGTGTAACCAGGAATCGTCGCGGGGGCAGGCTGCGCAGGTGCAATAGCTACTGGCACCTGACCATGAGACGACTGGGTGGTCAGTAAGACCGCCAGAAGGCTTAGAAGCAAGAAGAGGGTTTTCATCACAAGGTGGGTGGCTGTTGGGATTGTGATTAGCGGAGGGCTGAGCTGGTCCAAAAGACCTCACGGGTGGTGGAAAGCGTCTCACCAGAGTCGTCTAAGGTCCTCACTTGCGGGCCGTAGATCTGGATGACCTTGCCGCGCAGGAAGCTCTCATTGAGCTCAGGCATGCGGTCGCTGTTCAGGAAGAGACCGTTGATGCTGCCCTTGTCATCTGCGCTGGGTTTGTCGTCCCAGGTGATGATGCCCGTTTCAGTGGTGGTTACGGCGTTATCGTCACGCTTGTCTTGGGCCTCTGGTGCCGCCCAGAGTGCAGCAGCAGCTTGAGCCTGCTGGGCATTTGAGTAGAGAGCGAAACGCAGACGATCTTTGTTTGGAAGATTGCCGATGATTTCGCCATTTTCGAGATCTGCCGTGCTCATGCCCGGGATCTTTTCAAAGCCTGTTACGCTAACGTCTAAGAGGTGGTGTTTACCATTGCTGCTTTGCTTGGCCGACGCACTGAGGCCAGATGTTTGTGCCTGTTGGGCCGCGCGGAAAGTCACCTTTTTTTGGTGGCCACTGGTCTGGGGCGCAGCCTGCGTTTTGGCTACTACTGGTGTGATTTTACCACGTTGATTTTGACCTCTGGACTGCGTTCTGCCCTGAGTAGCTGCGGTTAATGGAACAGCGGTAGGGATCAAAGCAGTGGTAGGAGTCACAATGATATCGTCAGCACCACGTCCTTGGCGAACGTCCGGTGTTGCGGTGACTGCATCGTCAGCACCACGTCCTTGGCGAACGTCTGGCGTTGCGGTTACAACGTCGTCAGCGCCGCGACCTTGGCGGATATGAGGAGTGCCATCAGCATTGAGAACTGCATCGTCTGCACCGCGTCCTTGGCGAACGTCTGGCGTTGCGGTTACAACGTCGTCAGCGC
>JAIXOU010000114.1 GCA_027486585.1 Verrucomicrobiaceae bacterium
CACGATCAGGGAAGCCATCATCATCCCGGCCATCATCATCTTTTCCGTCGGAATCCAGAAAGCCTTTTTCCGCCGTTGTGACGAGAGCAGTATCATAACCATTATAGACTGATTGAGCGTAAACGATACAAGACACCTGCACCCCCATAATAGACACCGTTTTCAGGGTGATGTCTTTTTCTGTCTTGGGAAGAGTGCCACTTCTAAATTGGCGCTGCTCCACACGGCAATTGTTCAATGTGGCCGTGGCAGGCCCAGTGGCTGGTTGTAAATCAGAATAAACGACCATGCTCCGGGAGCCGCCTAAAACAACGCCACGCACGCCGCCACTCAAGGGTTGACCATCCCAGGGTTCGTAAATAGTGCTGGGCAGATCTGATCCTGCTCGGCTCGGGTTGAAGGTACTCACTCTGGGATAGTCATAGCGCTTCCAACTACCGTCATTGGAAACGACCGTAGCCAGCTGGCCATAGCCAGGTTGGTTCAACAGCTGATAATAGGTGTAATCGGTGACTTTCTTGCCAGTGTCATTTTGGGCATTGGCAAAGGCCTCTCTCTTCGTGACCTCCCAGCCCCAGCCAAAATTCGTCTTGGTGGTCACCACCTTGGCTTCGATCAGGCCCGCAGGGCCTTCGGTGGTTTCAGTTAAAGTCTCAGTCATGGGGCCGGTCACGGTCACTTTCCGAATCAACTGAAAGGCATCTGCCCCACTCTTTTCCATGACCCATTCTGTGCGCTTAGCCGTTCCGTCGGTTTGTTCCGTGTATTCACGGTAAATCGTGACCCAGGAAGAACTGCCTCGCGTCTCCGTTATTTTAGCCACCGTTTTAACACCCGCTGGCAGGGCCGCCTGCACATTCTCAAGCTTCCAGCTAACATAAGGCGCAGGTGCCCCTGAAACGAGTTCATAAAATTCGCCAGTCGTCACGGCAGCCGCCCCAGGATCTGTAGCTGGTACCGTGACCTTCGCACCCGAAGCTGGATCCACCCAAATCGGACGGTAAAAAGACAACGTGTAACCGCTCACGACTCCGCTGGCATCAACAGCCTCACGCATATCCACAAAACAATCAGGTGTCTTAATCTGGCGGCGATGGTGGGATGCCGTGGGAGCACCCGCAGGCAGTCCAGGCTGCGAACCCACACCCCAGCCCGTGGTTAACCCCCTCGTTTCAATCAACTTCGAGGTATTCCCATAACTAAGAGTCGAAAGCAGGAAGGACTGCGGTGTCAGAACTTTTTCACTCAATGCCAAAGTGCCAGCTGAACGCCCATCGGCCATTTTAGTGCCTAGACTTACCGTCCAATCCAAGCTTGCGATTGCAGTGTCACCTGATCCAGCCGGATCGGAGCTGGTTTTGATGATAGTAAAGCTCCCATTTCCTGTGACAGTATTCTCTGAACATTCATCAGGCGCCACATAGCAACAAGAGCATTTGCAGAGGTTAGGCTGATCCGATTTACAAAGACACTCTTCTGGATGATCATCGTCATCGTCATCTTCATCATCTGGGACATAGCCCTGACCGCTGCAATTTTCGCAATCAACCTTACCATCATTGCCACATCTGATACAAGGTTGTGTGCTGTTAACGCTGCCACTTCCACCGCAATTTTCGCACGCAGGTGTTTTCGTGATTTTGCCTGTAGAATTGCAAGGTTTGCAATCATTGGTTCCACCGCTGCATTCGGGGCAATCAATCGTTGGTGAGCACTCAATTGGTGGCAACCAGTCGCGGCAACTTTCACAGCTTGGATTTCCTTTGTGGTTTTGGCATGTGTTGCAGGTCGTAGATTCAATTATAGCATTTGGATCGTAATCTGGATTAGCTATCTGTCCTTTGTCACAGCTGCTTTTGCATCGAGTTTTGCCTTTGCCGCCACAGGTTGGACAATTCATCTTGGTATCGCCATTACAAGAAGTGCATGGTGTGCTTTCTATCACGAAGCCATTTACGCAGCCATAACGTGGGCAGTCCACTTGGCCGCCATTACAACCACTCGCAGTGCAAGGTTTTGTGCCAGGTGATGGTGGTGGTGTTGTTGTTGCACAAGGGCACTTGCAGCCGCTTTTTGTACAGCTAGTGGGACCACCATCACCATCTCCTGGTCGATTATTTCCCCCAGTCATGCTCCCAGAAGCTCCGTCTGAGATTTCGTATGTTTTCCCACAGCTACCGCTTCCACTGACCGAAAAGGTAAAGGTCACGTCCTTACATTTCCCACTTGAAGTCCAAGCAATCGGCTCATTTAAATACTCTTCAGCCTTGAGTCCACTAATGGATTGTGTTTGCCCACCAAGTTCCGAGCACTGCTGACTGGTCTGGAACGTAAGGGTCTGTCCACGTATATTGACTGTGACAGGACCCGCTGCTTTCCCTGAGGCAGCGACGTCAATGGATATTTCACCTTCAGAGTTACCGCTGCCAGATGAATCACCACCACAGCAGGCTTGTGCCCAAAGTTGAATGCCGATAGCTCCAAATAAGATCAAAGTGCAGGCCAAAGGGATAAATGAAGAGCGCTTGGACTTGGCTTTCTGCCTTGGCTTGGGTTCCTCATCCAGCCAGTTTAACGCTTTTGAATAAAGGGTTTTGATCTTCCTCATAAGTAGATTCTTGGTGTGGTTCAAAAGTCTGGAAATTAAAGGTTATCAAGTGAGGTCAGCACCCTGAGCCCAATGAGACTTCTTAGATTGGACTGGGCGTTTAGTGGGTCTGTGCCCGCTTCTCTTTCGGCACTATCAGAAAAACCGTCCCCATCTGTATCTGCTAGGCGCGGATCTATCCCCAGCGCAATCTCTTGGCTATTTGTAATACCGTCACCATCGTAGTCCTCATTACCATCTCCAAGGTTATTAAAGTCTGAATCTTCCGCCAAGGGATTGCTGTTCAAACGAAATTCCCAGAGATTGGTTAGGTCATCAGAATCGCTATCCACGTTGCCATCTGCAACCCGAAGTTGCAGCCCATTCGTGGTGTACTTCCATCTGCCATACTCATGTTCCCAAAGGTCGCTCATACCGTCCCCGTCTAAATCCCCAGGCAGCTGTCTCTGATAAAAATAATGATCGGGTGCTGATGGACCGGCTAAGATTAGGTCCGCCCAATCCGGGACATTATTTCCATCCGCGTCGTCTGCAGGCGGTGTTGATCCATCGGAATGTCTGACCGCTAACATGAGTTGAAAGAGATCGCCCAAGGCTGTACCGTTTCCCATGGTATCCACGGTGTCTGGACGCAGCGCTAAAAGTCGTTCTTCTATGTTTAATACGCCGTCTCCATCAGGGTCAGCTACCGCATCTGTAGGATCATTGCGAGACAAGACTTGTCGGAAACAATCTTCAAAAACATCAGATAACCCATCTCCATCGGAATCATAGCGAGCTAGATCAATATCAAGTGAAATGCCCATGGCATACTGGACTTTATTGTTCATGCCGTTCTGATCCAAATCATTAAGACCGTCCGCTGAAGAGTTTGGGTTTAAGCCATAGAATAGTTCGACACGGTCTGGAATGGTGTCCGTATCCGTATCAGTTAGATCGACCAAATCATAATCTGTGTACTGCGTGTTCCAACCTTTGGCTTTGCTAATCGAATGTTTATCAAGAGGATTTGAGTTATGAATTCGGAATTCCTCGCCGTCTGTAAGGCCATCGCTATCAGTGTCTTTCATTTGAGGGTCAGTCCCGAGAATGGTTTCACGACTATTCGAGAGTCCGTCTTGGTCGGGATCGGCGAGGGCATCAATGGTTTCGGGAGCTTGATCATAGAAATTTTGAATACCATCTTCGTCCTCATCTCCAAAAACGTTAGTCCACCAGGTGATGCCGTTATGTGGGCTTGTGTTATCCGCCTTGTTTGGCTCTGGGTCATTGAGATCCAAATATCCATCCATATCACTATCTATTCTGTCTGACTCATAGGGGCGCGGATCATAAAAATTGTACAGACCATCATTATCTTCATCTTCATAGGCACCTCCGTACCAATCCACTTGATTGATGAAACTATGGTTGGCTGAAGATTTCGGCATGGGATCATGCAGCCCTTGCGCATCAACGGTGTCGAACGCGTCTTGATCCTCGTTGTTATTGCCATTCAGGGGGTCTTCTGGAAGCTCATCAATAAAGTTATAGAGTCCGTCTCGATCTGTGTCGCCGTAATATTTGATTAACTGATCAGCCCTTGCACTACTATCCATTGAAACGCTTTCTTGTAATGGATCATAGGCATCAGCAATACCGTCATGATCACTGTCAGGATTGGGCTGATAGTTAGGCGGAGGCTGGATTGGGTTTCCATCCGCATCTAGTGGATAGTCCCAGTATGGTTGAGGTTCTGGAAGAGGTGATGGATCTGTGGCGTTAGGAATGGTGTCGGCGTCTAGATCCCCACTAGCTGACCAAGGAAGCGTATCCACTCCATTCACTGTCCAAAGCATGCCGTTTTGTGAACTAATCTCTAAGTGAGGCTCAGCTGGGCGATTTGACGTGTTTGGTTCACCATCCCAATAATTCAAAAGTCCATCTTGATCGGAGTCCCCCCAAACATCCTGACTCCATGCTATATCATTGATTGGGCTAAGGTTGGTGGCACTTTTTGGGTCTGGATCATTATTATTGAGAATGCCATCACCGTCGAAATCGGCTAACCCATCGTATTTACTCCAAGGAAAGAGGTCGTGGAAATTGACAGTTCCATCGTTGTCGATGTCTTCAAGCGGACTTGTCGGCCAATCCAGCCCATTGGCTACACTATGATTTGATGTGTCGTTTGGCGCTGGATCTACTGAGTTTTCAATTCCGTCATCATCATTGTCAGTGTCCTCGTCTGGCGGGGCTCCATTCCGTGGATCATCAGGCCAAGCATCATTATAATTGAAAACTCCGTCTGAATCATTATCTCCGAACACATTGCTGTACCAATAAATGAAATTGTTAGAAGAGTAGTTATTCCAATCGTAAGGATAAGGATCTATGTCATCAGTATAGGAATCCCAATCCGAATCTTGCGGGTAAGTCCAAACACAATAAACATAACCATTGTTTGAGTCATAAGGCCAAGCATCAGAGTGATTTGGGTAGCCATCGGAATCTGAATCTCCCAAAACATTGCTATACCAATATTGACCATTTGTGGAAGAATAGTTTGAATAATCGCTTGGGTAAGGATCTTGATCATTTGTTAATCCATCGCTGTCTGAGTCATTGTTTCCCGAGGATGAGCCATTGTTTGAATCGTAGGGCCAAGGATCATTATAATTCACCCAGCCATCAGAATCCGAATCTCCCAAAACACTGCTATACCAATATTGGCCGTTAGTAGATGAATAGTTTGAATGATCGCTTGGATATGGATCTGATTCATTGTTTAATCCATCACCATCGCCATCAGGACTACCATTGTTCGCATCATAAGGATAACTATCCCAATAATTTGCAATCGAATCAGAATCCGCATCGCCTAGCGCGTCACCATGCCAATTCAAATAATTGTTAAAACTGTAGTTGGCGCTGCTAGCCGAATCGGGATCAATGGAGTCATTCAAACCGTCCTGATCATTATCGTTATTCAGTGGATCGAGTGGGTAGGAGTCAAAAGGGTTCTTTGTTCCATCTCCGTCGTAGTCTGAATAGCTGGCATTTGGAAACTGAGGGAGAATTCCACTCGTGTACGTTACATTGAAAGATCCGTAAAAATCATCAAAGTCACTGACTTGGTCGCCATTACTATCCCAGGTTGTTAAGGAAAATGGTTTCCCATAGCTTTGAATTGCCAAATGGATTTCATCGCCGTCACCAAGGCCGTCCCCGTCTGTATCAAAAATGAATGGGTTAGAATTATATTGTAATTCCTCGACATTAGTAGCGTTGTCTGAATCAATGTCTATGCCGATGGTATCTAGTTGAAGCAATGTGAATGTTTGACTAGTTGAAGGATCAATCCACTGATCTGGAATGCTATCAAGATCTACATCTACCCATGATGATTCAGCTAATAATGGCTGAAGACTCAATAAAATTGAAGCCAACACTTGAATCGCTGCCGCCCAAGGACTACGAAAGCGAGGGAGAACCTGTACGTAAGGTTTCATGTGGGGATTCAGATGCAACGAGTTTTTGGACATACTTTGTGTGAATCAATTAATTAACACCGTTAGTTGATCTCAAAAAAATCATTGAGAGGCAAGAATATTGTTCACTGTTTTCAAGAATATTGTCCGATATCAGCTATTTCATCCCTATAGCCAGATTTTTCCTCCGTCGTGATTGAGTTTTGTTGATATTTTGGATAAGTTGAGTAATTGTGGGCGATTAATCCCGAATTCCTCTAAAAACGCATGGCACAGGCAGCAACAGCAGCACGTCCGGCACGTTCGCGTGACCAGCAGAAAGATAGTCCCTGGAACGATCCCATTGGCATTGGGATGCTGGTTCTGGCGGCGATGTATTTGTTGGCGCTGATTTCTTATGATCCTCGGGATCTGCCTGCGTGGTCGCATTTTAGCACGGCTCAGGAAAGCGCTGGTGTGCGGCATAATTTCATTGGCGTGCTGGGGGCTATCGGAGCGGGCTACACTCTGGCGTTGGCGGGCTGGGCTACTTATTTGCTGCCTTTTAGCCTGACTTGGTTCGGGGTGTGCAAGCTTTCTTCTAACATCAAGATCAGTGGTCGCTCTTGGCTGGGCGTGGTGCTCATGATCATCAGCGCGGCGGCTATTATCGAGGTGCAGGGCATTTTGAGTTCGAAGGATGACATCACGCCGCTGGGTGGTGGTGGGGGCTTGGGGTATTTGATTGGGGGCAGTCTTTTCTCCAATCTGCTCGGTGTGTTTGGTTCGACCGTGATTCTGGGTGGGATTTATGCGGTGGGCTTTTTCCTGACCAGCGGACTGCATCCAGTGCAGGTGATGGAGGAGATTCGCCATGAGATCTCGATGATGATCGAGCGTGCCCGTATCCGTCGGGAACTGGAGGATGAAATGGCCGAGGCTGAGGCCAATGGGATCAGCCCGGCAGCTCAGGTGGCGGTGAAGAAAAAGCGTCCGGCTAAAGATGAAGTTCGTGCGGATGGTAGGCCGGCTGGGCCTTTGGTTACGCCTGAATTGGGTCTGACCTTTGAGCCGCAGAAGCCGAAGATCATTGATTCCTCGGCACCGCGAGTGCATTCAGATGAGGATAAAGATAAGCCGAAGCTTTCAGATGTTTGGGAAAAGAAACGTGCTCAAAAGATAGAGCAGGCACCTCATGGTTCCCTCGGTGGACTGACGGTCCGCTTCAAAGATTACAAGTTGCCGGCGCTGGATCTGCTGCACTGGGCGGATGATACGGAACGGTTGCCGACGGATAAAGGCGAGCTGCTAGCGATTCAGGACACGATCATTAAATCACTGGCCAGTTTTGGCGTGAAGGTCGAGGCGGGTGACATCACGCGGGGGCCAGCCATCACGCGGTATGAAGTTCGCCCCGTGGACGGTCTGCGTGTGGCGCGAATCGCGGCTCTGGATGACGACATCGCCCGGGCGACTTGTGCGGAGCGCATCAATATTTTGGCTCCGATTCCTGGGAAAGACACGGTCGGTATTGAGCTGGCCAATCGTGAGAAGACGGCGGTGCGTATTCGTGAACTGCTAGAAGACGACATCTTTGCGAATGGCAAGGCGAGGATTCCGATCGCGCTGGGTAAGGACGTTTACGGCAAGACGATCATTGGCGATCTCGCTGGAATGCCGCATCTGCTGGTGGCCGGTGCGACGGGCTCGGGGAAATCGGTGTGTATCAATGGCATCATCACCAGCTTGTTGTGCCGGTTTGCACCGGATGAACTGCGGTTCATTATGATCGATCCAAAGGTGGTGGAAATGCAGGCCTACGCTGAGCTGCCGCATTTGGCCCTGCCTGTGGTGACTGATCCGAAGAAGGCGCTGATGGCGCTCCGCTGGGTGGTCAAGGAGATGGAAAATCGCTACCAAATGTTTGCTCATGAAGGCTGCCGCAATTTCGAGGTCTTCAATAATCGCAATCGCAAACGTGCTGCGGACAATGAGGCGCGCAGAGCGGCTGCTGCAGCAGCGATGCCTGTCACAGAGGAGCCGTCCATTGTACTGAGTTCTGGGGCTAAACCAGCGACCACCAGTGCCGGGACGGACGATGTGCGCGTCTCAGCGGCTTTTGCCAAAGCGGCAGCTGCTGCGGATAATCTGGTGGACGGCACCTCGCCGCCTTGGGAAGAGTTGGCTCCAGACACTGAGGCTGAGGTGTTGCCGGTAGAAAACCTCGAAGACGATAGCGGTATCTGGCATGGCGATTCCCAGCCGCCTCCGCGTCGCAGTCAGCAGTTGGAGATTCCAGACACGCTGCCGTACATTGTGGTCATCATTGATGAGTTGGCGGACCTGATGCAGACGGCTCCGGCTGACATTGAGGGTTCCATCGCCCGAATCACCCAAATGGCGCGTGCGGCTGGCATTCATCTCATCGTAGCCACTCAGACACCGCGTGCCGATGTCATCACGGGGGTCATTAAGGCGAATATTCCGACTCGCATCGCTTTCCAGGTATCGTCTGCGCTGGATAGCCGAGTGATTCTGGATAAAAAAGGTGCTGAGAATCTGGTTGGCAAAGGGGACATGCTCTATGTGCCGCCTGGAGGAGCTCAGCAGATCCGCAGTCAGGGTGCCCTCGTCACGGATGAGGAGCTGCACGATCTCGTGGCGCACTGTGTTTCCCAGGGTAAACCGGTCTTTGATGTCCGAGTCGATGACGAAGGAAACGACTTCATGGGCGATGGCGAAGAAGGTGGCGGTGGCGTCAACTCGGAGGAAGAGGAGACCTTAGAGAAATGCCTAGAAGTCATGCGCCAGGAAAAAAAGGCCTCGACCAGTCTCTTTCAGCGGCGGTTACGCCTGGGTTATGGTCGCGCAGCCCGCATGATGGATATCCTCGAGGATCGCGGGATCATTGGTCCTGGCGATGGCGCAAAGCCGCGTGAGATTCTGGTTTCGATGGACATGATTTGAAGAAATGCTTGAATGATGCATATGCGTATGCATCATTTGGCGCATGAGAACGACATTGATTATCGAAGACAGTCTTTTGGCCAAGGCGGCCAGTTTGACCGGTATTGCTGAAAAAACGAAATTGATCCACATGGGGCTTGAGGCGCTCATTCACAGAGAGTCCGCTAGGAGGTTGTCTGCGTTGGGCGGTTCTATGCCTGATTTGGACGTGCCTGTGAGAAGACGCGCCTCAGAGGACATTCTCATGACGCCCTCGCTAAAGGTTGCTGAAAAAACAATTCCTTATGGTGCTAGCTGATACTAATGTCTGGATCAATTTTCTGCATGGCAAAGACCAATTGCTAGGCCACATGCTCTGGCGGGGAGAAGTGGTCATGCACTGGATCGTCATTGGCGAGTTAGCGACGGGGAATCTAGCGAACCGTGCCCATTTTCTGCATGATCTGCGGGAGATGGAAATGGTGCAGCCTGCGACTGAACGCGAGTCTTTGGCATTGATCGAAAATCGCCGATTGTTTGCGCGCGGAATCGGCTGGAACGATATTCAGATTCTGGCCAGTTGCCAGATTCATCATGTGCCACTTTGGACCAGTGACCGAAGATTGCGCGAGGCCGCTGTAGAGCTTGGATGTTCTTGGGTCAACAGTTCAGAAGACTAGAGTTCCATTGATAGATCTGTGCTCCTGACCGCGTTTAAGTGTACCCCCCAACAACCTGAGACCATCTGAATCCTTTTTCGGATTTTCTTGTCCCACTTTACCCCAGCGTTTCTTCATGCCTTTTTATCGTCACATCTGCTCTGCCTTGGCTTTGGCCACGCTGAGTTCGGTGCTGATGACAGGCTGTACTCAGAAGTTTTACAAAGGATGGGCTGATAAACAGGTCTTTGGCATCATTGGCAGTAAGAAGCAGATCGTGAAAGACGCCGACGATGAGACTTTGCTCAGCATCATGCCACCACCGCCAGTGCAGTTGGACAAACTCATGGTGAAGACAGAAGGTTCAGAGTTTTTGGGCAAGCGAGCCTTCATCGAAAAAGGCGCACGTGTGTTGACTCTGGCTAATGCCCTGGATTTTGCGGTTCATCGGAACCGGGTTTATCTAACCCGAAAGGAAGTCGTCTATCTCCAGGCTTTGGCTCTTACTCGGACTCGACAGCAGTATGGCCCGATTGCTGATGGTGGAGGTAGTTCGACATTCACGGAGTCTCAGACCAAGGCTGGGGTGAATAATTTTGTCAGGAAATCTACCTTGCTTAGCAAAGGGGATGTTGGACTGAGATACCTCATGAAAACGGGCGCCGTATTAGCCCTTGATCTCACGTCAGATTTCACTCGCACCTTTACTGGCAATGTCAAAGGCCTCAGTGATTCCAAGGCCGCTGTGACATTGGCACAGCCGCTGTTGCGAGGCGTCGGTGTCTTGGCCGCTGTTGAGCCTTTGCGTCAGGATGAAAGGAATGTGCTTTATGCCATTCGTGATTTCACCCAATACAGGAAGAACTTCGCGGTGGATGTGACCCGGCAATACATGCGGACTTTGCAGGCACGTGAGCAGGCTAGAAATCGGTACACGGCTTACTTGGCAGGTCAGCGTAACATTTTACGTGATCGCGCTCTGGCGGAGGCCAATATGAGGTCTCAATCTCAGCTCATGCAGCTAGAGCAGGGAACCTTGAGTTATGAACGCACATGGATGACGGCGATTCGGACTTATGAAGACGCACTTGATGACCTTAAGGTGGTGCTAGGTCTGCCGGTGACCGAGCGGCTTATCTTGGATTCAAGGGAACTGACAAAACTAGATGTCTCTGATCCCCGAGGCACCATGGATGAGATGGTCGATACGGCCTTAATTACCAGGCTTGATATCTACAATGTCCGTGATCGTCTCGCTGACTCTGGCCGTAGAGTGAAGATCGCGCATCAAAACACACTGCCTACTGTGAATGCGCTCATGAATTATCAAATCAGCACGCCTGGTGAGAATGAGGGGTTGGAGCTCAATCCACGTCAGCGAAGGGTTCAGGGAGGATTGGATGTGGATCTGAATTTGAATACCTTGCCGGAACGCAATGATCTCAGAGCTGCACAGATCAATGAGCAGGCGACACGCCGTGGACTCGATTTGGCCGAAGAAGAATTACGCAAGACCATTCGCAGTGATTGGCGCGGGCTTCAATTGGCCCAGAGTCAGTATGCCCTTGCGGTGCAAGGCCTGACGCTTGCTCAAAAACGATTGGAAATTGAAGAGGCACTGATGTCGGAAGGACAGGGAACAGCGCGTGATTTTGTGGAATCTTCTGACCGTCTGATTACGGCGAGCGATCAGGCCATCTCGACATTGATCGACCTCAATCTGGCCCGACTTCAGCTTTGGTCGGACATGGGAGTCTTATTCATTCAGAAAGATGGGGCTTGGGCAGACGTATTAAAACGCGAAAAGGTACAGGGAGACGCACCATGAAGAAGGCTAACTGGAAAATTTGGATCATCATCGGAGGCTTGGCGCTGGGCGTCGTTGCCTGGATGACCCTATCCGGCGACGGCGCTACGAATGAAGAAGTGCCGACCTTTACCGCGCAGCTTGGTCCTTTGCAGGTGGATGTGCTCCAGGGTGGGGAAATCCGCGCTTTGCAGAATTTTGAGGTCAAATCTGAGATTGAAATCCCTACCAAGATCATCAGCATCATTCCAGAAGGCTACCTGATTACTGAGGACGATATCAAAGATGGCAAGGTGCTCGTTGAGTTGGACAGCTCTGAGTTAAAAGCTCGTATTCAAGATCACGAGATCGATTTCCAAACGACCGTCGCCACTTATATCGATGCTGATGAAGGACGTGAAATTCAGCGTAGCGAGAATCAAAGTTTGGTCCGCGATATGAAAGAGGCTGGGGTTTTCGCTCTTATGGACTTTGAGAAATACCTCGGTCGCGATCTCACTGCCAAGATCCTGACAGATGCCAACCTGCCTGCCACTGGTGACGAGTTGGACAAATTTGCAGCCGTCTTGGACACGCAGTCCAATACACCGACCGATACTTCGGCTTTAGGGAAAGCCAAAGAGCCTGAGGCTAAGGCAGTTTCTTCAGCACTTGCTAAAAAGCGTCTTGGCGTGAGTTCCGAGCGCATCGACTTTTCTCCATTTCTGGAAGGTCAGGCCAGTGGTGATGGAGCGGCTCAGCAAAAGCTGCGCCAGCTCGAAGATGAGCTTCTTTTACGGAAATCGGAACTCTCTGTCGCTAAACAGAAAGTCGAATCTTCAGAGCGGTTGTCTTCCAAAAGTTTCATCACCAGGACCCAGTTAGAACTGGACCAAGTGGCGTATGAGAAAGTCACGCTGGCTCTAAAAACAGCGGAAACAGAACTTGGCCTTTTTACCAAGTATGAGTTCTCCAAGCAATGTGCCATGCTGCTTTCTGCCTATCGGGAAAGCCTTACGAAGCTGGAACGCACTGTCCGTGCCAACCGCTCTAAAATGGCACAGGCAGAGACACGTTTTCAGACCTCCAAGCGCCGCTATGAAATGCAGCTCGCCAAGACTGAAGAACTCGAGCGCCAACTGAAAGCCTGCACCATCAAAGCTACGCAGCAGGGACTCGTGGCTTATGGTGATCTTGATGCAGGTGCTTCCTACAATTACAGCAACAGCATTGAAGAAGGTGCCAGCGTTCGCCTACGCCAGACCATCCTGACCATTCCAGACATGGCGCAGATGGGTGTCATGGTAAAGATCCACGAGTCCCAGGTGAAGAAAGTCAAAGTCGGGCAGCCTGTCCTCATCCGTGTGGACGCTGAGCCCGGCAAGGTGCTGGAAGGGCGCGTCGCTGAGTTAGCATTGCTACCAGACTCCAGCAGCAGCCGCTACACACCTAACTTGAAGGTCTATCCAGCCAATATTCACATCATCGGCAATCAACCTTGGCTGAAGCCTGGGATGAATGCCAAGGCTGAAATCATTGTCGATCAATTGGCCGAGGTCCTCTATGTTCCAGTGCAGTCTATCGAGGTCGAAGCGGATCAGCATTTCTGTTACATTCGCAACAACGGCAAGCTAGAGCGGCGCTCGATCAAAACGGGTGTGTTTAATGACGAATTCATCGAAGTTCGTGATGGGTTACAATCTGGAGAAAGCGTCGCATTATCGCTGCCTAAGCGTGCCAATACGGAAGAATCGAGGCCTGATGTTCCATCTGTCTTTCCAAGCGATGGAGAAAAACCTGGTAAGCCTAAGGCCAAAGAAAAATCCAAAGCTGTGGCTGCTGCTGCCAAGCCTAGCCCTGCATCCTAATCGTCAGGCTTTTGTTTTTTGCATTTGATGTCAGAGCCCATCATCAGTCTCCGCGACATTCGCAAATCGTACCAGATGGGCGATGTCGTCAGTCAAGTCCTGCAAGGCGTCAGCTTTGACATTCATCCCGGTGAATACGTCTGCATTATGGGACCCTCAGGATGCGGGAAGTCCACCTTATTGAATGTTCTTGGTTGTTTGGATCAGCCAACCACCGGTGATTACTTTCTGGGTGGGCAAAACGTGGCCACTCTGGACGATGACGACTTGTCAGAAGCACGGAATCGGAATCTTGGATTCATCTTTCAGAGCTACAATTTGATCCAGCAGCTCACCGTGTTAGAAAACATCGCTATCCCCATGTATTACGGTGGGGCAGACGATGCTAGGATGCGTGAGGTGGCAGAAAAACTGGCCAATCAAGTCGGTCTCGGTCATCGTCTGCATCATAAACCGACCGAGTTATCTGGTGGTCAACAGCAGCGCGTCGCCATTGCCCGTGCGCTTTCCAACAGCCCTCTTGTCATCTTGGCGGATGAAGCCACCGGAAATCTAGATAGTAAATCGGGCCAAGAAATTCTGAATCTTTTTGACGACCTGAATGCTCAAGGTAAAACCCTCGTTTTCGTGACTCATGACGAGCGGATGATCGAGCGCGCGACACGTGTCATTCGATTGAAAGACGGGGTTGTGGAGTTGGATGAGCGGGGCAAGAAAAAGCTTGGCTAGGTCCAAGTTGAACCCGTTGACAACGTTAGGTCGATCATCACTTGGGTCCATCGTCGTGGCGTGTCTGACCCAATGTCGAATGAAATGAACGAGTGCCTTGTAAACAAAAACGCCGACGGGTAAGCGTCGGCGTTTTAGTTCAGGGTTTGTTCTTGTGATTAGGCGACGGACTCTTCGACGATTTTCGGGGCGCTTTCGGCGGCGAATTTCAGGCGCTTGTTTTCGGTGTCGTAGGACACTTTCACGACATCACCTTCACGAACGTCGCCACGGAGGAGGTGCTCGGCGAGTGGGTCTTCGATGTTCTTCTCGACCGCGCGGCGCATTGGACGGGCTCCGTAGGCGGGGTCGTAACCTTCCTTCATGAGGAACTCAACGGCGCTGGTGTCCAGGCTGATGTTGATGTTGCGCTTCTTGAGGCGGTTGACGACTTTGCTGACTTCGAGATCGACGATCTGGGTGAGTTCGGCTTTCTCCAACATGCGGAAGACAACGAGGTCGTCGAGGCGGTTGAGGAACTCGGGCTTGAAGTATTTCTTAGCAGCCTCGGTGATCTTCTCTTTGATGGCACCATTGTCGGCCTGATTCTGACCCATGGCGGCAAAGCCTAGGCTGGTCTGGCGTTTGATGACCTCAGCTCCAGCATTGGAAGTGAGGATGATGATGGTGTTTCGGAAGTCGATCTTACGTCCGAAGTTATCCGTGACGGTGCCTTCTTCCAGGATCTGAAGCAGCAGGTGCATCACATCTGGGTGGGCTTTTTCGACTTCATCAAAGAGCACGACGCTGTAAGGACGGCGACGCACGGCTTCGGAAAGTTGACCACCCTCCTCATAACCAACATAGCCGGGAGGTGCTCCGATCAGGCGGCTGGCGGTATGCTTCTCCATGTACTCGCTCATGTCGATCTGGATTAGCGCTTCTGGGGTGCCAAACATGAATTCGGCAAGGTTCTTGGCCAGGAAGGTTTTGCCGACGCCAGTAGGGCCGAGGAAAAGGAACGATCCGATCGGGCGGCGCGGATCTTTGAGGTCGGCACGACTGCGGCGGAGGGCTTTGCTGATGGCGATGACGGCTTCGTCTTGGCCGATGACTTTGCCTTTGAGCTCGGCTTCCATTTTGAGGAGCTTTTGAGCTTCAGCAGTTTCCATTCGTTGGAGCGGCACGCCGGTCCACTTGGAAACGACACTCATGATGTCTTCGTCCGTGACATCGACGATGCGCTCTTGGTTGTTGCTGCGCCAAGTTTCCAAGATGTCGTCGTAACGTTTCTTGGTGTTCTTTTCGCTATCGCGCAGACGAGCGGCTTTTTCGAAGTCTTGATCCTTGATGGAGACTTCTTTTTCCACGCGGATGGCTTCGATCTCGGCGTCGATGTCCTTCAGCTCAGGCGGGCGGGTCATGGCACCGATGCGGGCCTTGGAGCCAGCTTCGTCCATGATGTCGATGGCTTTGTCAGGAAGGAAACGGGAGGTGAGGTAGCGTGAGCTAAGGGTGACGGCGCTGCGGATGGCTTCGTCGCTATACTTGGCTTTGTGATGCATCTCGTATTTGCTCTTCAAGCCCATGAGGATCTTGATAGCGTCATCGACCGACGGCTCTTCGACTTTCACTTGTTGGAAGCGGCGTTCGAGGGCGCTGTCTTTTTCGATGTATTTGCGGAACTCATTGAGCGTGGTGGCTCCGATGACCTGCAGCTCGCCACGGCTAAGAGCAGGCTTGATGATGTTGCTGGCATCCATCGTGCCTTCGGCTGAGCCGGCACCGACGATGGTGTGCATTTCATCGATGAAGAGAATGATGTTTTTGCTTCGGCGGATCTCATCCATGACGGCTTTGATGCGCTCTTCAAATTGACCACGATACTTGGTGCCTGCGACCATGAGGGCGAGGTCAAGCGTGATGACTTTCTTGTCGCGGAGGATTTCAGGCACGTTGCCGTTGATGATTTCCTGGGCGAGGCCTTCGACGATGGCCGTTTTACCGACACCAGCTTCCCCGATGAGCACGGGATTGTTCTTGGTGCGGCGGCAGAGGATCTGGATGACGCGGGCGATTTCTTCGGTGCGTCCGATGACGGGGTCCATCTCGCCTTTTTGAGCCATTTCCGTGAGGTCACGGCCAAAGGCACGCAGGGCAGGGGTCTTCTCGTTCTTTTTCTTCTTTTTGGCGTCGTCTTCTCCGCCGCCATTGGGGGTGACTGGCTCTGCGTCTTCGTCGTCCTCTTCTTCGCTGGCGCTGAAATTAGGATCGAGTTCCTTGAGGATCTCGTTGCGGGCTTTGTCGAGATTGATGTCGAGATTACGCAGAACTTGCGCGGCCACGCCTTCGCCCTCACGGAGCAGGCCCAAAAGGATATGCTCTGTGCCGACGTAGCTGTGATTGAGGGCTTTGGCTTCTTTGCTGGCCAGAGCAAGCACCTTCTTCACACGGGGTGTGTAGGGGATATTGCCGACCATTTTGGTCTCTGGACCTGAGCCGACTTGCTGCTCGACCTGTAGGCGCACGGTTTCGAGATCGAGGCCAAGCTTTCCAAGGACATTGACGGCGACGCCTTGTCCGAGCTTGATGAGTCCAAGCAGGATGTGTTCTGTGCCGACGTAATTATGGTTGAAGCGGTCGGCTTCTTTGCGAGCCAGAGCGAGGACCTGTTGGGCGCGGGGTGTGAAATTATTCATCGGGTAAATCAGAGGTTGGTGCCTCTGGTGGGGGTTGGTTGTTGGAAACGTTAGAAGGTCCGGCGAGAGAATGCAACCTCGTGCGGGTGATTTCCGCACGGCGCAGGTCTCTTTCTTCGGGACTGAGATCTTTCCCAGCGCGGAGTTGGAGGTGAGCGGGTTGGATTTCTAAAAGAAGCATGTCGAGCAGGCTGCGGTCACAGTTGGATATCAGATCGAGATCTGCACCCAGTCGTAACAGGGAAAGCAAGTTCAGTGCCTCTTTTGATGCGAGAATGTGAGCATGGCGTAAAATCGCATAAGCGCGGCCGACTTGGTCCTGCAGCATGTTGGGATTATCTTCCACCAGCTTTTGCCGTGCGTTGGTTTCAGAGTTGATGACACGCTCGATGACTTTTTCGATTTGCGAGATGATCTCGCTCTCTTTTTCACCCAGGGTGTGTTGGTTTGAAATCTGAAAGAGATTGCCAAGAGCTTCAGTTCCTTCGCCATAGAGCCCGCGAACGGCAAGACCGATTTTTCCCACGGCTTTGATCACCGGATTGATCTGATCGGTGAGTGCCAGTGCTGGCAAATGCAGCATAACCGAGGCTCTCATGCCTGTGCCGAGATTGGTCGGGCAGGCGGTGAGGTAGCCAAGCTTCTCGTCATAGGCGTAGGGCAGGGCGCCTTCCAGTTCGGTATCAACTTTATCGACCAATTGCCAGGCGCTGCGCAGATTCAGGCCTGGACGGATGCCTTGGATGCGAAAGTGATCTTCCTCATTGATCATGATGGAGAGATTCTGCTTCCGATCCACAGCCACGGCGCAGCCGTTGGCGCGTGCCGCATGTTCACGGCTGACGAGGTGACGCTCGACCATGACTTGTTTGCGGGTCTTGCTCAGCTTTGCATAGTCCTCACTGTAGCCATCTTTCATCTCAGGTAGGGCATCCACACAAGGCCGTGCCAGTTGCACTAACTCCAGCCGCTGATGTTCCTGACTGTAACCAGGGAATGGGAAGCCACGAAGATTGCGCGCAAGTCTGACCCGTGAGGTCATGACGATCTCAGAGTGCGGTCCGCTACCCTGCATCCAGTCGGCAGGGTGGTTGATGAGGGTTTTAAAAAGCATCACGGTGATTTGTCAGACAGCATCTGGCGTTGGATTCAGCATACGATCAATCTCATTCTTTAGACGTGCAGCGTCTTCATAACGTTCATCACGAACTGCATTTGCTAGTTCTTCACGGAGATGATTGATGTTTCCCTGTACATGGCGGCTTTGAGTGATCTTGCTTGGCGTTTTACCGACATGGCGCGTGCCTTTATGCATGGCTTTGAGCAGGCCATCCAAGCCATCACGGAAGGCTGAGTAGCATTCAGGGCAGCCCATACGTCCGATTTTTTTCAGTTGAGCTGCCGTGAAGCCACAGGCTTCGCAAACACCTTCAGTGACGTCATTGGTCGGCGTTGGTTGATTAAGGAAAGCTTCGGCTAAACCAAAGCCCATTTCATCGGTGACGCCCTTGGCTTGGGAGCAGGCATCACAGAGATTCACCGTGGTCATCTGACCGTTGATGATTTGGGTCAGAAACACAGTGGCTTCACTTTCGCATACGTCACATTTCATGGTAGGGCATCGGTCGGCGTGTGCTTTCTATCAAACCAGACACCTAGCACACACATGCAGTACGGTTAGGACAGGGAATTGGAGCCGTCAATCACGCTAGCGATTTACAATGAATCCGTTTCGTCTTTGCCCGCTGCTGGCTTGGTCTTCACTGGGCGGCTGGCACCTGAGCCAGGCAGAGCGCTGAAAAAGAAATAGCGCGGAGAGCTGAGCAGATCGCCGACTTCTCTCGTCGCGGCACGGTGCAGGTAGCCTTCTAATCTTTCGTGGGCTGAGACACGGTGACTGAGATGCTTTTCCAAAAAGCGTTTGAGTCTGGCATTGGCATTAAACTCCACGGCCAGTGTGCCTACATTGAGGAGCAAAAAGATCACGCACATGGCTCCGAAGCCCATGAGCGCGAAGCGGGGCGGGAATTTCAGGAAAAACATCATCAAAGCAGCTGCGACGGCAGCGAAGACTGGGCCGTAGCGTGTCATCTTGATCACGGACTGCCGCCATTTCACATCACCGAGCATTTCGCCCGTTTGTGTGGCATGGGCAGCCTCATGCAGGGCCAGCGTCCAGGCTGCCATGGTGGTTCCTTGATTCACATTTCGACTGAGAAACAAGCGCCGCCGGGTTGGATCAAAGTAGTTCGTCACGGTGCCATTGTGCTCCACGACTTCCACATCACGTATTTCCTCAAAGGCGAGGAAAAGCTGCGCTACCTCGGCCCCAGTGTGTGCTGTTGGGGAGGGTTCCTTTGAGGCGCGTGCTAGCATCGCTTCAAAGCGTCCAGCCGCCCAGCGGCAGACGCCGACACAGAGGGCGATGATCAAAATAGGAATGGCGAGCATGTCGCAGATCTTGGCGCAATTTTTCATCAGCGGCAAGGTGCGGGATTTCACATTCCCGTGCATTCTTGATTGACGCCTGCTTTCAGGCATCCAACATCGGCGACCATGCCAAAAGCCAGCCTCACCAAAGAAGACGTCAAATCCATGCTCCTCCTCGCCTGCGAGCGCATCATCGCAGCCGAACCCCAACTCTCCGAAGCCGACCGTAATCTCGGTGATGGCGATCACGGCCTCGGCATGGAACGCGGCATGACTGCGGCCAAAGAAGGCCTCATGGCTGGTGATGTTGAAAGCATCGAAAAAGCCTTCGTCATCGTTGGCACCAAAATGATGAGCAGCATGGGCGGTGCCTCGGGCGCTATTTTTGGCACCTTTTTCCGCAATGGCGGAAAAGCACTCTCGGGTGTGGAAAGCTTCGATTCAGCAGCATTGGCGGCCTTTCTCCAAGCCGGCGTGGATGGCGTGAAACAGCGTGGTGGTGCCGCCGTCGGTGATAAAACCGTCGTGGATGCCATGCAACCTGCCGCTGAGACGGCTGCTACTGTCACGGGTCAATCTCTGCCTGAAGCTGCTGCTGCTGTAAGTGCCGCTGCGCTTGCGGGCCTGGAGGCCAGCAAAGCCATGGTTGCCAAATTTGGTCGTGCCAAAACACTGGGCGAGGCCTGCATCGGTTTCCCTGATGCTGGGGCCATGTCTGTCACGATCATCATCGGTGCTTTTGCGGATTACATCGCGGGCTGAAAAGCTGAAAATAATTCAAAATTAGGGTTGTCGAAAATTCGTCGGCCTGTTAAAAACGCAGCCTGTGTTTCTCCCCCCCCGTTTAATTAGCCTATTAAGTCTGTGCCTTTCCAGTGCAGGCTTGTCTGCACAGGAGGTGTTTTTGCCGCTTCCTGTCGAGGGGTCTCCCATGCCGATGCAGGAATCGGTCACCACGGAATCACGTCTTTTTAAGCCGACCAAGTCCATCAAACCGCCGACAGCAGCAGCTTCTTCGGTGACTTCAGCTCCCAAGCCCCAGGTGAGCACTCCAACGGTGGCGCGTCTGCGTCGTCTGATTCTCATGCCGAGTGGTCTGACACCTGAAGCCATGCGTGAGCAGATCGTTGCCAGTGGCCAGAGCCGCCAGCCTGTGACCATCGTCGGCATGAATTCTTCCGCTCCTATTTTGGCCAAACTGGCTGATTTCTTCGGCAGTGACGTCAATGAAGACACCCAGAAGAAAGTCGTCGAAGCCGTCCGCGAAAACCTTGGCGACTCAAAGACTTCCTCCTCGCCCCGTCGTGTCGAAGTGGTCACTTGGTTACCTGCCGAAGGCGTGATGGCCGTGGCGGTTTATCCTGAGAGCTAAACCGGATATTCGCGAGTCATCGACTGCAAACGCTGATAAGCTCGAGTCTGCTGCGTTGGGCTTGTTTTGAAAGCTGTTGAGCAGTTACTAATTCACTCAGCCTTTCAAAACCGCGACCGCCTTGCAGCCCCAAGCTTTTGGGCGGTTTTACGACGATGTTCATGAATAATCCAGGCTGAAGAGCCTCTTGCAAAACCACCTCTAACCCTCGTTCTGGCGAACGAGCCTACGAGGCGCAGTAGGCGCATTCGCCAGAATGCGGAGGGTTCTGCATAAAAAAGGCGGACTTCGAAAAGCCCGCCTCTTTTTTGATCTGTGTTCGAACTTAGAGCTCTCTAATCTTGATGTTCTTGTACCACACTTTGTCGGTGTGATCGGTCAGCATGATGTGGCCTTTTCCTGGGGCAAAGCCGGCTTTGTTTTTGAATTTGCTGGCGGCGATCATGGTTTTCCATTCATCGGTCTTGGTGTCGGCTTCACAGACGAGCACGCCATTCAGCCAATGCTGGATTTTACCTTCCCGGACGACGATGCGGCTGGTGTTCCATTCACCCACGGGTTTGAGGGGTTTGTCCGCGGCTGGCTGCTTGATGTCGTAAATGGAAGCGGTGGTGTGGCTACCGCCTTTGAGTCCATCCGGGTGTTTGTGATCGTCGATCATTTGGTACTCGATGCCGAGCCACTCTTTGCCGCCGACTTTGGTGGCCCAATACTTCACGCCATTGTTGCCGCCTTCTTCGACCTTCCAGTCCCATTCGAGCTCGAACTGGCTGTATTCTTTGTCTGAAAGTAACATGCCGCCGGGTGTGCCATTGAGATGCAGAGTGCCTTGGTCAAAGACCCAGCCTGCGCCGGGAGCCTTGCCATCGGGTGCATGCCAGCCTGTTAGGGTCTTGCCATCAAAGAGTGAAACGAAGTCGCCAGCATAGGCGCTGACGGTGGACAGAAAAAGTGCAGTGAGGAGAGGTTTCATGAGATTGTTCGTTATTTAAAAAAGAGATGGATTAGCGCTGGAAGACGCCGGGAGTCAGCATGGCGGTCTTTTTGGGTTTAGGCAGGGGTTTGGTGTCTAGATTTTTGCTGAGATCCTCTTCGCTGGTTGTGGATTCGACACCGCCTGCAGGGACTTCGACTTTGCTGACCCAGAGCAGGGCGTTGAGGATGGTCTTGCGGAAGTCAGCATTGCCCCAGTTTTTATGAAAGTGGCCACCGGTGAAACCAAATCCGCGTCCATTGTCCGCGCGTTCGACCGCCCACATGGTGGACTCTTGCGCGCCTTTTTCGGCTTGGATGTGGGGATACGGGCCTTTAGGGGCGACGTAAGGGCCATCACGGGTCGCATCTGGTGGCGTGGCGACGAGGATGGGCACAAACTTCATTCCCGCATCTTCAGCGGCGACGATGCCATCTTTGAAGCCAGGGCGGAAGCGCATGTTGATGTACCATTCGTCGGAAATTTGGAAGGGTTTCACACCACGAGTGATCGGATGCTCGGGGAAGCTGCTGAAGGCAGGTTCCCAGATTGGATTGCAGGAGAAGGCATTTTCATAATGACCGCCCAGCCACTCTTTAAACTCGGCGCCACCGTTCTCGGCCACGACTTCGACGCCGTAATGCATGACACCAAAACCCACGCCTTTAGCGATCAGTCCGCGCAAGGTCTCCAGATGTGTTCCTTGAACCGCTGGATGGCCTTTTCCGCCGTCTGCATAGATCACCACGGCATCTGCATCGGCAAAGGTGGCTTCATCTTTGACCCAGCCCATTTCATGACGGTCCACGATCAGATTCGGCACTGTGGCGAGGCATTTTTCCAGCAACATGCTGCCGGCCTTGAACTCATGCATCCCTGGTGGATGAGATGGCTTTCCGGCAATGAAGACTAATTTGTGTTTTCCATCCGGCGTGATCGCTTGGGAGCTGATGGCTAAAAGGAAGGTGGCGGCGAGAATGAAACGCATAAGGTTCATAGCATGACGCCTTGGCCCTATGACTGGCAAGTACAACCTAGGGGCTATCTAAAGTTGAGTATTTTTCACAGTGTTTGAAAACACAAAAAAGCCGCACCCATTGCTGAGTGCGGCTTTAAATTGAGTTAGAAGGATTACTCCTCGCCAGATTCTTCGGAGCTATCAGCGCCAGCTTCGCCGGCTGTGACGGTGATCTTGAGGAAGCAGCTGACTTCGCCATGAAGCTTCACAGGCACTTCAAAAGTACCGGAGGCTTTGATTGGCTTGTCGAGCTGGATCTGGTGACGATCCAATTCCACTTTAGCGGCGCTTTCCAGCACGGCTTTAGCGATGTCGATCGTGGTAATAGAACCAAAGGCTTTGCCGCCTTGTCCAGTTTGAAGAGTCATCTTGAGCTTCAGCTTCTTCAGCTTAGCGGCGATTTTCTCAGCTTCTTGTACCTCGGCAGCTTCACGCGTTGCGCGGATGGCTTTGAGGTGATTGAGGTGACGGAGGTTGCCTGCTGTTGCATCGTAAGCCTTGCCCTGTGGGACTAGGAAATTGCGTGCGTAGCCGCGCTTTACTTGCACGACATCAGCCTCGGCACCGAGACCTTTGATTTGTTCTTTGAGGATAACTTGGACGTTTGCCATATACAGGGGGCTTTCTGGGGAAAGGGGGGCGAAAGTACACGCATACCTGACAGTGTCAAATGATGCGATGAATTCCTTTTCGTTTATATTTTCTTTTTCATAGGCGTCTGCCGCCTGTCGTTCTGTCAGAATAAGCTGATTTTACTGGGTGAAGGTGCAGGGAAATGGACTCAAATGACCTCGTCTCCGAGGCGCTTATCCCCGATGAGATATCCTTGAACATAATCACGAACGGCGTCTGCCAGCGTGAAAAGTGGCTGCTTATACCCGCTTTTGATGAGCTTGGAGACATCTGCACAGGTGTAGTATTGATACTTCGACTTCAAGTGCTCTGGCATTTCGACAAATTCAATGTTTGGTGCTCTGCCAAGTGCGGCAAAGATGGCCTGAACAAGCTGAACCCAGGTGTGAGCCTGGCCTGAGCCGAGGTTGTAGAGACCACTGGCCAGTGGTTCAGAGGCTAGATGTAGGGTCATACGGATGGCGTCCTTCACGTAAAGGAAGTCGCGCATCTGCTCGCCGTCCTTGAAGTCAGGGCGGTTGGATTTAAAGAGCTGCACTTTGTCGGTCTGCAGGATCTGCCCATAGGCTTTATGAACGACGCTGCGCATGTCAGCTTTGTGATCTTCATTTGGGCCATAGACATTGAAGTACTTCATGCCAACGATCCGGCGTAACATACCTGTGCGCTGGGCATGAAGGTCAAAGAGATGCTTCGAATAGCCATACATGTTTAGCGGGCGGAGGCGATGCAGATCTACCATCTGATCATCCATGCCGAGTGCGCCGTCGCCATAAGTGGCTGCGGATGAGGCATAGACAAAGCGGGTGTTTTTGGTAAGAGACCACTCAGCTAAAATTTTGGTGAACTCATAATTGTTCCGCATGAGGTAGTCGGCATCCTTTTCTGTGGTGGCAGAGCAGGCTCCGAGATGGAAAATGACATCAAATTTCCCCAAGGTTTCAGGCGCAGTGCGGACCTTGTTTTCTAAATCGATGCCGTCGATGTAGTCGTGAAAGCGTAGCGGGACGAGGTTCTTCCACTTCTCATCGGTGCAGAGGCGGTCACTGACGAGGATGTTTTCACATCCACGGCGATTGAGTTCCCAAATGAGGGCGCTGCCGATAAATCCGGCTCCGCCTGTGACGAGGATGCGACTTTCTGAAGACTTGAGCATCAGAGGCGTTAGCGAGGAGGCCGATGCTTTGCAAATTTAAACCGCAGATCGTCAATCAAAGATCATGAATCAAATGACCTCACGCCAGACAGCAGGGTGCATAAAGGCGGTCATGGTGCTGCCTTTATCACCAGCGGCACCGGCCAGGGTATCCATAATCATGTCATCTGGGCAGCTTAGAGCGGGATAGAGCCACTCTTCCCCACCGATGTGGAGACGCGGAATAAGGGCAGAGCCCAAATGCTCCACTTCCCAGCTAAGCAGCATGGGCTCTTCGTCTGTAAATCGTGCGTGAAACCTATCTGGCTCATCCACCATGCCGATTAGGCCAGAATCATTCAGCAGATCCCAAATTTCACCTGTCAGAAGGTCCAGTCGAATGGCGAATCCGTGTGTTTGAGCGCGCCCATTGACTTGGGGCCGATGCTGGGAAATAAGGCCAAAAACAATCTGATTCGGGCACTCCGAAGGGATGATGTCTAGCTGAAAGCCTAAACGCAAGGGATGCGGTGGAACGCGAATCGATCCGAAACTGACAAGGTCGAAACTGGCAAAGGCCATCTCTGGAGTCACAAAAGTCAGGGGAGAGTGCATGGATTTGAGAGGGTAATTCTGACAAATAAATCACAAATGCTGTATCATATCAATAATTATTATGGTTTTTCTCTTTTAATCTGGTTATTCTATATCTGGTGGGGATTCAAATGGGCATGCCTTCAGTAACCAATCCACCACTGGACCATCAGCAGGGGCTAGACCATCCTGAGATAATTCGTTTTTTAGAAGCCATCTGAAAGCCTGATGCTCCCGCGTCTCAGGTATAGGACTATCCGCCGTCATTTCGCAAAGGAAGGCATGCAGCACAATCTCTCCCCACGGGTAGCTCCACGGCACGGCAGGCCCTGTCTGGATGATTTGGAGTTGGCACCCCAGCTCCTCCAAGATCTCGCGATGAAGCGCTTGCTCTGGCGTTTCCCCTTTTTCGATTTTTCCTCCTGGAAACTCCCAACAACCTGCAAGGCGTTTTCCCTCAGGTCTCTGGGCCAAGAGAACTCGGCCCTGCTTCAGAATAACAGCACAAACAACGTTAATAGGGAGCGATTTTTGACTCATGCTATGATCAAAGCACCTGCGCAGGATCAACGCCAATCAATCAGTCGGAAGCTGGGGCAGGTCATCGATATAAGTAGCCTCAGTCCGATGCAGTTCTTCAACGGTGGATCTCCGCAGCCGATCCAAGGTTTGACGCTGTTTTGTGTCTTGGGCCAGGTTGGTGAGTTCTTCAGGATCTGATTTCAGATCGTAGAGCTCCTCGGGCACTCCCGGCTGTAGGTAGCGGATGTATTTAAAGCGTCCGTCATTCAGGGCAGCATACCACGGCACATGATGGTGGATGGCTTCCTTGGGGTCGCTTTTCATGACTCGAGAGACGTCGCTACCATAGTGGTCACCTGTTGCCTCAAAGAAGCATGGGAATGGCCACTCAGCCTGCTCTGGGTTCTTTAAGAGTGGCGTCAGGTCACGGCCATGTGTTTTCCACGGAATCTTCACCCCAGAGACTGCGCTCATTGTGGCGACGAGATCCGTGGCATTGACTGGCCGTTGGCAAACTTTGCCTTCATGCAGGGTGCCGGGCTGGGAAATGATCAGGGGGCTGCGGTAGTTCGCATCATAGGGCGCCAGTTTGGTGCGGAAGCCGTGCTCTCCCATGGCAAAGCCCTGATCTGCGGTGAAGATGACCAGCGTATTCTCAAGTTGACCGCTGTCCTTGAGTGCTTGCATCACTCTGGCTACGCCCTCATCCAAAGCTGCAACACAGTCATTCACCTGGTGAATGTAGTCTGCGTATGGCAGAGATTTTTTATTGGATACATCGCCAAAAGATTCTCCACTTTTGATGGCGACGATTTGGCCCTGAGCGTCCTTTTTCCAGGACTGCGTTTCATTCAGGTAATCTGGCTTTCCTGGGCGTGGTCCCAAGATGTCCGCAGGGACTGTGACGGGGTCCTTTTCATGCCGTCCTAAATGTCGATCCGCTGGTGTGGTCGGACCGTGAATGGCACCATAGCAAAGCCAAAGATACCAAGGCCTATCTGCGGGACGATTCTTCCCCGAAATGTAGTCGCAGGCCCAATCGGTGTAGTTGTCAGTGGAGTAACCAGAGACTTTTTTTTCGACGCCATTAAAGGCCAAAATTTGATCCCCATAATAAGCTCCTGCATTGTCAGGGTGCTTCGGCCGATTCCAGACAATTTGGTAGTCCCAATCTCTGTCAAACCCACTATCCGTGCCGGTGTGCCATTTGCCGATATGGGCTGTGTGATAACCGCCAGCTCTTAACACAGCCGGGAAGAAGGGACATTTTTCGGGATCATACTCGCTCGCCGGATACTTGCCCTCCATGCGCATGGACTCGATGCCATGCGGATGCCGTCCGGTCAGTAAGGAAGAGCGTGAAGGCATGCACCAAGCTCCCATGTACGCATGAGTGAATCGCACCCCCGTTTTGGCCAAAGCATCAATGGCCGGTGTCTGAACACCTGGCAAGGCCTCTGGATAAGCGGAAACCGTCTTGTAAGACTGATCGTCGCTCAGAATGAAAAGAATATTTTGACGCCCTGCCGCTGTGAGCGACTGCGTGAGAACTCCAAAAAATAGAAAGAAAGCAGCGCGAAGCATAGGGAGTGATAACGCTCGACGCTTGTTCAGCTATCAAGCCTTGATCACATATCTGGATTGATCCGGTTACCTGAGGGATCAACCACCTTCACCGTCACGAAGAAGAGCAGATTCTTAGCCCTCTTCTGCTTCACCTTGCTCTGGAAAAATTTACCCACAAAAGGCAAATCACCCACGATGGGGATTTTGTCATTAATCATGATCGACTGATCGGACATTAATCCGCCCAGAACAACCGTTTGGCCGTCATAAACCTTCACACCCGTGACGATTTTCTTGGAGGTGAAAATAGGCTGGGTGATAATGTTCGGAGTTAACTCTAATTTGGAGTTTCTCGAAACTTGATTGATCGGGCTGCCATAATTCACGAAGCCGAGAAACTCCGTTAAATCGGGTGTGACCAGCAGATCAATTGTTTTGCCGTCTTCGGAAATCTGCGGCTCTACGTCCAATATCATACCCACACGACGCGTCTCGAAAGCTGTCGGCGTGGTCGGTGTGACTGGTATAGCTGGAGCCCCAACAACAACTGAGGACACAAGAACACCGCCAACGAAGGTTTGAACTAAAGTTCCTCCACCAACATTGGTCGGAATTTGTGGTGGGTCGTACTCTGTTGGGTAAATGAATTCACGAACGAGTTCGATCGTTGCTTTCTGGCCGCTTTTCGTGATGACGGAAGGTTTTGAGACCAAATCAATGCCTGTTTTTTGATCCAAAGCACGCCAGACTACCTGAAATTGAGGTTCAGTTAGAACACCTGTCAGAGACAAGGCACCAGGAGATCTTTTCGAAGTGGGCGTGACAGAGCCATAGAGGACATCTTCAATGGTTGTGTTACCTAAATTGCCTGAACTACGGAGGCCTGATGATCCAACCCCAACATTGGTGGCCGCTAGGGCAGAGTTTTCCGGGAACTCATTCACGCGGAAGTTTGAACTCTGTGCATTGCCTACGGTTCCGCCGGCAAAGGTCATTTTTGTCCCGAAGCTGTTCAGCAACCAATCAAAACCAAATTCTTCCAACTTGGTATTGTTGACTTCGACAATTTTAACTTCGACCACGGCCATTTTCGGAGCCGTGTTCAGAGTCTGCTCCACGAGTCCATCGATCAATTCGATGTTCTTTGCCGTATTTCGAACAGTGAGCATGTTTGCGACAGGGTTATAGCTAGCTCCTGCGCCTTCGGGGAAAATCACGCCACGGCTTTCAAGGAATTCTTTGGCACCAAGACGGCGAACGAGTGTGCCTGCTGCTACTGCCCCGGGCGCTTGAGCTGAAAATGGATCCGCTGCGGCTGCTGGTGCTGATGTGATAAAATCAGGCGGGACTCGATAGCTTTTAGAAATGATGGTCTGGTTCGTGTCTGTCAAAGGCACGATTCGAACGGCATACTCCTCGACACGGTAATTCACCCCAGCCACCTGAGTGACATAGCGCAGAACTTCTTCAATCGGCACATTGACCAGATTGAGGGTGATTGGGCGCAAGGCGTCATCGCCAGAGACGCCGTTCACAAAATCCACGCCCTTTTTGGTAGGGTCAAGATCGCGTGCGCGAACTTTCAGGTATTCTAAAACCTCTTCTAAAGTTGCTGCTGTGAAGTCAACACGCTCAATCCTCAAGTCTCTCAGTTTAGCCGTGATGCTAGCCCGGCCACTTTTTTGACCCGAGTCAGCTTGCTGTGCGCGCTCAGCACCGAAAAGGGCGCTGATGTCTTCAGCTTTGAGCCGGGGTTTATCTTCCCAGAGTTCGTTGACGCCATTCAGCATCCTCGCGCGAGTATGATCTTTAGCTGCTTCAAAGTAGCGCGCACGATCTGCTTCCACACGTTCCATGCCACGGCGTGCGGCAGAGTTTGTGACATCAATACGCAACACCTCTTCGTAGGTGCTGAGTGCTTTATCATACAGGCCAGTCTCTTGTTGGGACGCGGCCATCGTAAGCAGGCGTTGTACCTCTCCCACATTTTTGATGTGTTTGGGGGTTAGCGCGCGTGGATACCGATCCGGGTCATTGAGACGGGCACGAAGTTCCACGATTTCACGCCGACCTTTCGCCACAGCTGGACTATCGATGGCATCTAGAATCTTGAGAGCCTCAGGATAGCTACCTGTAGCCATCAGTTCACTGGCTCTTCTCAGGCCTGAATGCACATAGCCTTCTCGGGCCACCGCTCTAACTTCTTGGCTCAGGGGTATGTCGGGAACACTTTGATAGATCTCCTGATACAGCGCATAGGCTGCCTCGGCGTTCCCTGCTTCATAGAGGGTGCCAGCTTCAGAAAGCCGGTTCGCCTGAGTCTCAATCATGGCTGCACGCCGTTGAACTTCTTTTTCGGCAATACCTACCGTAGAGCTCGGCCCAGCCAAGACATGCACACAGACTGCGAGGCCGGCTATAGCCAGCAGGCCAGCACGAGGGGGACTAGTGTATGTTAAAACTATCTGGGGGGAAAATCGAATCATCGACGGAATGGGAGAACAGCGAATAATTAGGAATATCAACTTTTTCGCCTGAGCCCAAGACATTTTATTCAAAGAATGCAGGTTTTAATTTGGACTCACGCAAAACAAAAGATGCGGAAAAACTAAACTAGTCTAGTTTTCATCCCCCCTCCATGCCTATCATCCAACCACCAATTGGATCATTTTCGCGACTTTTCACGAAGATTGGTCCCTCGGTTTTTCTCTCTAGTTTTCTCTTCCTCGACCTGTCTTTTGGTCAAATTACCAGCCTCGAAGATCTGGGTCTGCTCGTCGCGCAGTCTGATACAAAGACTGTGACAGAAACGATCAACTCGGCCGTCAAAACATCGGTAAATCCTAATGTTTTTTACCTCAACCCTGGACCCTGGGGCCGATTACGCTGTGCTTATATCTATCTTGAGGCTCCAAAGTCTCTGATGGAAAATTTCCCTCTACCCAGTTCACATCCACGCTGGGGCTTCGCAGAGTCGATGAAAGATCAATTGCCGGAACTTTTTAAATCCGCTAATCTTTCTCAGAGCATGATCACGGCTCTGCTAGACCCAAAAACGCTTATCACAGCAGACGGCAATGTTTATGTTTTCCCTGCTATTGCTGATCTCATGGCCATGACGCCTGAATCTCGTAGCCTAATTTATACCGAACTCGCTAAAAATCAGGTCAACGAGTATCAGGTGGACCCAGTCCTAATTGTCGGTCAAGAAATCAAAGATTGGTTCCGAACCAGTAAGCTACGTCCGGAAACTATCGCTCTCATTGAGCAGCTCAGTTACAAGCGTGGAGAGACGACCGCCTTCAGTGATGTTTCCGTTCTGATGAACTCAGCCACCTCGGATGCGGATGCGCGGGCCATCTTCAAAGCGATGACCCGCACACGCTCCATCTTGGTGAAGCTGGAAGTGGATCATGACTCGAACGTGGCCGAACTCTCCCATTACTGGTCGCCCGCCTTCATGAATCGTCATAAAGACATCGATCCGCTTATTCAATCCATCATTGATACAGATGGCATTGAGGCACTGCCGCTGTCTCATTTATTGCCCGCCCTTGCTCGAAAACTGATCTACACCTATCCAGACCTTGACTTGGCAAAGCATGGGCGACTCCCTGACTGCCATTGGACCTCATTGAATTTTTTCAATTACGATCCCCATGAGTATTTGCTGGACGAGCGTCTCGCCACAAACTCAGTTTTAGAACACTTCGCACCCGTAGAGCCTCCCTATCAATATGGGGATATTCTTTTCTTTCTGAACGCTAAAACAGGAGATGCTTACCATTCTTGCATTCAGCTGGCTGACAATCTTGTGTACACCAAAAATGGCCGCAATCTCCTGTCTCCCTGGATCATCATGCGCCGTGAAGATTTAGAGAAAGTCTATCTCTATCGCGGAGACGGTCGTGTTCAGGGATTCCGCAGGAAACCCGAAACACCTTAAAGTGGTCTGACCGTTTAGGTCAGTTCAACGATCACTTCGATCTCAATCAAAGCTCCCAGGGGCAGTCCAGCCACCGCTACCGTGGACCTTGCAGGTTTATGGTCTCCGAATGCCTCTGCGTAGATTGGGTTCACCTTTGGAAAGTCGGCCATGTCTTTGAGAAAGACGGTCGCTTTCACCACCTGCCTAAGTTCCAGATTTTGAGAGGCCAACAGAGCCTTGATATTGGTCAGCACTTGCCTGGCCTGGCCTTCTACCTCAGCCGCCTCGATCGTGCCAGAAGCTGGGTTGATTGGAATTTGACCCGAACAAAACAATAAATTGCCTGAGCGCACAGCTTGGGAATAGGGGCCGACCGCAGACGGCACATTGGGAGCATTGTTGATGAGATCCATATGTTTCTTTTGGGCGCGGATAGTCTGACGGTCAAGTGCGCCTTGGCGCAAGAAAGACCTCGTTAGTCTGCGTTATGTTGATCTCACATGTTTCGTTGCCTGCTCCCTTTTTCAATTTTGATCTCTGTTCTCTCTGCTAGCGCAGCTGTGGACTTCGCCCATCAGATCGTGCCTATTTTAAAAAAGCACTGTGCCGAGTGCCATGCAGGTGACAAAAAGAAGGGCGGTTTTTCTTTCAATACTCGTGAAGCCCTCATCGATGGCAGTGAAAATGGCCCCGTGATCGCTAAAGCCAGTCCGGACAAAAGCCGCCTCGTCGAAGTCATTCTCTCCACGGATAGCGACGAACAGATGCCGCCGAAAGGTGACCGCCTTAGCGCTGCCGAGATTGCCTTGTTGAAAAACTGGATCGCTGAGGATCTGCCTTGGGAGCAGGGTTTTGCTTTCAAAAAACCCGCTTATGAGCCTCCGCTAAAACCGCGACGTCCCTTGTTGCCAGCTGCTGTGGAGAATCGCACCCATCCTCTGGACCGCATCCTCGATCAATACCTCGCCGATCATCATCGCGAGCCACCGGTTCCCATCGACGACGCCACTTTTGCCCGCCGATTGCATTTGGATCTCATCGGCCTGCTGCCAGAGCCCGCGGCGCTTGAGAAGTTCTTGAGCGACACCGCCCCAGATAAGCGGACCAAGTTGATCGCAAGCCTGCTGAGTAACGACCAAGCCTATGCCGAGCACTGGCTCACTTTTTGGAATGACCTGCTGCGCAACGACTACAGTGGCACCGGTTTCATCACTGGAGGACGCAAGCAGATCAGCAAATGGCTCTACGACTCGCTCATTCACAACAAGCCTGCGGATCAAATGGCCCGCGAGCTCATCGCTCCTCCTGGAGATGAGAGCCGTGGATTCATCGAAGGCATCAAATGGCGTGGTGAGGTCAGTGCTGGGCAGACCACAGAGATTCAGTTCGCCCAAAGTGTCTCTCAGAGCTTTCTCGGGATCAACATGAAGTGCGCCTCTTGTCACGACAGTTTTATTGATCGCTGGAAGCTGGATGAAGCCTACGGCCTTGCTGCCATCTTTTCTACACGGCCGCTCGACATCGCCCGCTGTGATAAGCCTACCGGTCGCATGGCGCAGGCCTCGTGGCTCTTCCCTGAGCTGGGTCAGGTCGATCCCAAGGCGGCGCAACCCGAGCGCCTAAAACAACTCGCTGCCCTGCTGACGCATCCCGAGAATGGTCGCTTTCCGCGCACTCTCGTTAACCGCCTCTGGCATCGACTCATGGGGCGTGGCATCGTTCATCCCGTGGACTCCATGCAGACTGAGCCATGGAGCAGCGACCTGCTCGATTACCTGGCCAGTGACTTCTCAGATCAGAAGTATGATTTGAAAAAAGTGCTCACTCTCATCGCCAGCTCCCAAGCTTATCAGAGTCAGGCAGAGATCCTGAAGCCAGACGCCGATAGCCAAGGCTACGTCTATGCAGGTCCCCGTAGCAAGCGGCTCACCGCCGAGCAGTTTATTGACGCCGTCTGGACAATTACCGGCACAGCGCCCGCCAAGATGGACGCCCCAGTCATGCGCGGGAAAGTGGACCCCGCGGCTGTGAAAAACATCCAGCTCAGCGCCCAGTGGATCTGGGGAGATAGCGCTAAAGCAGGTGCACCACCAGCAGGTGAAACCCTCACCCTGAGAAAGACATTCACGCTGCCTGCTGCCGTGACCAGCGCCTCAGCCGTGGTAACTTGCGACAACGCCTTCACTTTGTACGTCAATGGTCGTAAAGTCAGTCAGAGCGACGACTGGCAGCAGATGGAAGCCGTCCCACTTCACACCTCATTGATCGCTGGAGACAACACCATCGTCATTATCGCTAAAAACGCTGGTGCAGGCCCAAACGCCGCAGGAGCTTATTTCGAGGCGCTCGTTCGGCTGGCCAATGGCAAATCACAAAGCCTGATCACCGACAGCACCTGGGAATTTCATCCGACCGCACCCGCAGGCAAAGAGGGCCGCCTCGGAGCTCTGCCCAAACAAGGTTGGAAACCCGTCACCGTAGTGAAATCGCTGCCTGTCTGGAGCGCGCTTATTCAAAAGCAGGCTCCCGCTCTGCTGGCTCAGGCCGCCCAGGGCAGCCTTCAGCCCGTCCGGGCCAGCCTGCTAAAGAGTGACTTCCTCATGCGAAGTCTTGGCAGGCCCAATCGTGATCAAATCGTCTCTATGCGCCCAGACGACCTCACCACTTTGGAGGCCATTGATTTGGCCAACGGAGCCATCCTCACCGACACGCTTTCCAAAGGTGCCCAAAATCTCAGTGCCAAAAACTGGCCAGACAGTGCGGCCTTCATCACCTGGCTCTATCAGTCCGCCCTCTGCCGACAGCCTACTTCTGTTGAGTTGAGTGCCTTCAGCTCAGCCATTGGCGAAAAAGTCACCCAACAAGCCATTGCCGACAGCCTCTGGACCGTCCTGATGCTGCCCGAGTTTCAGCGCCTGCGCTAAAGTTCCGTCGATTTCGCAGAAAAGGCACTTCTAGCCAACCATCGTGAAGAACATCCCATTTTGTGAATAATGTGAAGGCAAGGTGGAGCTTCTCTCTTGCTGGATAAGCAGTTTCGTGGCAGAAGAGCGGTTGAGCATGAATTACACAGACCTGCACCGCATCTATCACCAGCCATTTTTTGATCTTATCAAGCAATCACGCGCAGTGCATGAAGAGCATTGGACCAGCAATGAAGTGCAGCTGTGCACGCTGCTAAGCATCAAGACGGGTGGTTGCAGTGAAGACTGTGGTTACTGTGCTCAGAGTGCTCGTTATACCACCGACGTGAAGGCGGAGAAATTGATGGGCCGGGAACAAGTTATGGAGCGCGCCCTTGCTGCCCGCGCCAATGGATCTACCCGCTTTTGCATGGGCGCTGCCTGGAAAGGTGTCCGCGTTGGTACTCAAAAATTTGATCAAGTGGTCGATATCGTAAAAGACGTGGCCACGCTGGGCATGGAGGTCTGTGTGACCCTCGGTGAGCTGGGCAGTGAAGAGGCCCGCATTCTGAAAGAAGCTGGTGTGACAGCTTACAATCACAACATCGACACCTCTCCTGAGCATTATCCAAACATTGTCACAACGCACACCTTTGACGACCGACTCAGCACCATCCGCCATGCGCAGGATGCTGGGATGTCCGTCTGCTGTGGTGGCATTCTGGGCTTGGGCGAGACGATTGAGGATCGCCTAAAAATGCTGGAAGTGCTCAGCAACTTCAATCCGCATCCCGAGAGCGTGCCGATCAATGCCCTCATGCCGCAGAAGGGTACGCCCTTGGGTGAGAATGTGCAGGTGGATAGCTTTTCATTGGTGCGCATGATCGCCGTGACGCGCATTGCCATTCCTCGGGCAAAGGTCCGCCTGAGTGCTGGTCGCACGAATTTGAGCCGTGAAGCTCAGGCGCTGGCCTTCTTTGCTGGTGCTAACTCGATTTTCTACGGAGACAAACTGCTCACGGCCGCTAATCCTCGTGCCAATGAAGATTTGGCTCTTTTGCGTGAGCTCGGACTCAGCGCGCAACAGCCAAACCCGAGCATGGAGGCACCTCTGGCCGACGAAGTCCGTGAGCTGGCCCCGGCCTCCTGCGCACTGGCCGGCTGTGGTGCTTAAATTTATTTTTCGTTGGCCCCAAGAAACCTGAATCAACTGCGTGATTTAGATTGAACACATCTCATTTTTTCTACCATGTCTGATACTCCAGCTCCAAATCCGCCAAGCGACACTTCTGTTCCACCTCAGGGTGCTGTGACCCAGCCGATGGGCTACCCTCCGGGATATCCGATGCAGCCTGGGATGCCAATGCCACAAGGTTACCCTCAGCAAGGTTATCCGCAGGGCTATCCGCAGCCCATGGGTTATCCTGGGCAACCGCCAATGGGCTATCCTCCAGGGTATCCAATGCAACCCGGAATGCCAATGCCGCAGGGGTATCCACAAGG
>JAIXOU010000128.1 GCA_027486585.1 Verrucomicrobiaceae bacterium
AATTTGCGATCCAGTTCGGGTCGCGATTTTTTTGATTGAGCGCATGCGCTCAATCAAAAAACAACCCCAGACCAAACATAACCAAATCCCCGAAACACAAACTTTCGGACACGCCCCAAACTTTCGGACACGCCCGCTATTTGCAGGGGTAGACGTGGTTCGGCTCATCAAAAAACGGCTGTTTGCAGGGGCGGACGTGGTTCGGCTCATCAAAAAACGGCTGTTTGCAGGGGCGGACGTGGTCCGGCTCATCAAAAAACGGCTGCTTGCATAGGCGGACGTGGTCCGGCTTATCAAAAGGCAGGGCTTAGGCACCATAAATACAAGAGACCTAGGCTACAGGATTCACAGGTCTGAAAAAATCCTGTTACTCCTCTGCCTCTTGCCAATCCTGTGAAAAAACGGCCACGGACCCGATTCATGCATACTACTTGGCATGAAAAAAAGAATGATTGGTGGTCGTGGACTCGTTTGGGAGTTACGTCTTCGGGCTCCGATACTTAGAAATAGCATGAATTCCCAGCCAACCACTCACTCAATCACGCCGTTTTCACGGCTGGTGCATGGCGTGTTGTTGGTGGTGTGGCTGCTGTCTTATCAAGGCATTGCCCCAGCTTTGATGTTGAAGCTTGAAGGTGATCATACGGTCAAGGCTTGCTCGTCGCAGAATGGAGAGATGCAGGTGGTTCTCGGCCATGCGGAAAGTGAAGCGTCACCCAACTCACAAGCGCAACCATCTAAGGATGCATTGGCTGGTGCGGTGTCTGAAGCTGGCAAACAGGACCATGTCTTCTTTTTCAAATCCGTCGAAGAGGCCGACAGTCAAACGCACCGATTACAAAGTGATCTCTTCTGCCCTGCAGCTACTGTTTGCGCTGTTGCTTGGACTTTCGAGCAGCCTGTTTGGACCTCCAAAACGCATCTCGTTCAGCATCGACCCGTTCCCGCTTGGTCACCCGGCCAATGGATCAAGAACGGCATGATCGTCATGCGCTGTTGAGAGACGGCTAACTAAGCCTGTCATGATCCAACTTCATGGATCGCCTGCATGGTCCGCTCAAAATCGCAGCGGTCTGCACCCTTCAAGTCTCTTCTTTTTTCGACCCTTCATTTCATGAAACCCTGCTTATCCGTATTCTGTTTTTCTCTCTCGATGCTGTTTTCTGCATCCGTTCTTGCTGACTCCGTCAGTGTCACTTCACTCGTTCAAAAGGCTCTCGCCACTCATCCTGAACTTCGATACTACGAAGCTCAAATCGATGTCGCCCAAGGGGACAAAACCAAAGCGGGTGAGATTAAAAATCCAGATCTCATGACCGGCGTCGGTAACTGGCGGGTGCGGGATTTAGCCACCAACAAAGTCAGCGATGGTCCGACTTGGGCCGTGCAGCTCACACAAACCTTTGAGTGGCCTGGCCGACTCTCGCTTCGCAAAGCCATCGCGCAGAAAGACATCGAACTCGCCTTACTCGGTCTCGAGCAGTTTCGAGCCGCGCTTGCTGGTCGAGTGCGTACCATTTCGTGGAAGATGCTCGCCGCGCAGGAAAAAACTCGCGCTACTGAAGAGGTGGCCAAGCGCTTCAGCACGCTGTCGGAAGTGCTCCTCCAGCGTGATCCGGCAGGTGCGGCCCCGCGCTTAGAGGCCTTGATCATTCAAGCCAACGCCCTGACCCTCGGCTCGGAGGCAACGCTGGCCCGCAATGAGCTCGAAGCAGCACGCTTTGAACTCAATCAACTCCTCGGTGAGAAGGCAGAGCATCCTCTAGAATTGCGCCGGGAGAATCTCATCCTCAATCCCCCGCCTGCTCTTGAATCCCTGCTGACCGAGGCACGCAAAAAGAACTTTGATCTGCGTGCACGAATCCTTGATGTCGAACAGCAGGGCTACGCTGTCCAGTTGGCACAAAATGAACGCTGGCCTTCGATCACGGTGGTTCCCTACATCCAGAGACAGACCAATAGCACTCGCGAAACACAGGTCGGCATTGGTTTCTCCATTCCTCTGCCGCTTTGGAACCGTAACAAAGGCACCATCGATACCAATAAGGCTAAGGAAGTACAGGCGGAAGTCATGCTCACCGCGCAGATGCGGCAGCTCGAGCGAGACGTTGCTTCCCAGGCCAGCCATTATCGGCTGCATGTCGAAGAACTCGTCAAATGGCCAAGCGACACTCTCGAAAGTTTCCGCAAAGCCGCAGCGGAAGCCGATGAGCACTACCGTCTCGGGGCCTTACCCTTGGCAACCTACACCGAGCTACAGCGCCAATACATTGACTCCGTCAGCGCCGTGCTTGCTTCTCAACTTGCCGCTGTGGATGCACGTCTGCAGCTCGAGCAACTCACTGGCATCAAGTTGGCTCAATAAGCCAAATCGCGTTCATCCACTTTCGCCGTCGCGATCATGCTCAATTACATTCTCGAATTTTCTGTCCGTCAGCGTGCCCTCGTGCTGCTGGGATCACTCGGCCTGCTCGGAGCAGGCATCTATTCTCTCATCCATCTGCCGATTGATGCGGTGCCAGATCTCACTGGCCCTCAAGTGCAGGTCAACGTAGCCGTGCCTGCCTTGGCTCCAGAGGAATCCGAACGTGCGGTGACCCGCCCCATTGAAATGTCACTCTCAGGCATGCCTGGAGTCACGGACTCACGATCCATCACCAAGTTTGGCCTGAGCCAAGTCACCATCGACTTTGAAGATGGGACGGACATTTTCCGCGCGCGCCAGCTCGTCAACGAGCGGCTGACCAGTGTGATGCAGGACTTACCGCCAGGCAGCACCCTCAGCCTTGCACCAATCAGTACGGGTCTTGGCGAGATCTTCTACTACACGGTGCACTGGAAAAAGGAGGCCAAAGAGCGGCCAGAAGATGAGCGTGAGGGGCTCATGCGCTTGTGGGAAACCCATGAATACATTGTGAAACCCATGCTGCGCACGGTGCAGGGAGTGGCTGAAATCAACAGCAACGGCGGCCATCAACGCCAAGTCACGGTCGAACCCATGCTCGACAAGCTGAAGGCGGCCAATATGACCGTTGGCGAACTTGCCGACATCATCCGTGGTAATGTGGAGAACGCTGGTGGGGGTGTCATCAATCGTGATGGCGAGCAGATGACCATCCGCAGTGTCGGGCGCGTCAGCACGGCAGAAGAGATCGCCAATCTACCCATTAAATTCGGTGCTGCTGTGGAACCCTTGCGTGTCAAAGATCTTGCCAAAGTTCAATGGGGTGCCGGTTTCAGAGGCGGTGCCGCCACCATGGATGGCCAAGAGGTCGTTCTTGGCACCGTGATGATGCTGATGGGCCAAAACGCACGCACGGTCTGCCATCGCGTAGCGCCACGACTGGAAGAAATCCGCACGAAGCTGCCTGCCGGCATGGATATCACCATTGTGTATGAGCGCTCGGATCTCGTCGAAGCGACCGTGGGTACCGTGGAAAAAAATCTCGTTGAAGGTGCTGTCCTCGTGATTGTCGTGCTGCTTGTTTTACTCGGCAACTGGCGTGCTGCACTTATTGTGGCGCTAGCCATTCCACTCTCCTTTCTATTCGCCATTTGCGGCATGGTGCAGGGTGGCTGGTCGGGTAATTTGATGAGCCTTGGTGCCGTCGATTTCGGGCTCATCATCGATGGTGCGGTTGTCATGGTTGAAAACATCGTGCGTCGTCTAGGCATGAAGCAGCATCACCTCGGAAGGGTGCTCACCCCCGCGGAACGCTCGCGAGAAGTTCTTGCTGGGAGTAAGCAAATGGCCAGCCCCATGTTCTTTGGAGTGTTGATCATCACCATCGTTTATCTGCCCATTTTGACCCTGACTGGGATCGAAGGGAAAATGTTCCGACCCATGGCGGTGACCGTCATCTTTGCACTCATCGGGGCCTTGGTGTTGGCTCTCACACTCATGCCAGCTCTGTGCTCGTATTTGCTCGGCGGCAACATCGCTGAAAAAGAGAATTTCATCATTGCCACGCTGAATCGAATCTTTCAGCCCTTGCTGCGTGTTGCGATCCAAATGCGCTGGCTTGTCACGCTCATGGCTGTGGGTTTCTTCGCTTTTTGCGGGTGGAAATTTACCACACTGGGAGCCGAATTTGTGCCGAAACTCGATGAAGGCTCCATCGCCGCCATGATCTATCGCAAGGTCGGCATGAGCCTCAAAGAATCGGTGCATGAAGATTTGGAGCTAGGAAAAATGGTGCGTGAGAAGTTCCCCATGGTGACTTGCTTCTTCACGCGCAGCGGCACCAGCGAAGTCGCGACCGATCCGATGCCGCCGAATGAAACGGACTTTTACGTCTTTTACAAACCCCTCTCGGAGTGGCCTAAAGGACCCGGAATGCCTACCACCAAGGCTGAACTGTGCGCAGCTATCGAGAAAGAAGCCAACTTGGAACATGAAGGACAGACGATCGAATTCGGACAACCCATCGAAACTCGTTTCAATGAAATGATGGAAGGAACCAAGGCTGAACTCGCAGTCCGCATCTATGGCATCGACTTCGATGTGCTGGAAAAGCTTGCCGAGCAGACTCGCGACATCATCAACAGCACTCCAGGTGGTGAAGCCGAACTGGAAACCGACGGACGCACGAGCACCGTGGTGCTGGCAGTGAAGCGTGAAGTTCTTGGCAAATACAACATGCCATTGGCGGAACTGAATCGTGCCGTTTCGGCTGGTCTAGGTGGCGAAGTTTCCGGACAAGTCGTCGAAGGCAATCGCAAACGCGACATCGTTGTACGATTGCCCGAAGAAGAGCGAGCCAAAGAGGAAGTCATGAAAAGTCTGCCGATGCGCGTAGGTGACTTCGGCATGATCTCGCTCGGGGACGCTGTCGATATCCGCATGGAAAAAACTGTGGAACCTATTCGCCACTCACGCACGCAGCGTCGTGCGGCTTTGCTGGTTAACGTGACTGGCGGTCGAGACATGGAAAGCTTCGTCAATGAAGCGTCTGCTCGCATCACCAAGGAAGTGAAATTCCCTGAAGGTTACAGCTTTGAGTTTGGTGGCACTTTTGAAAACCTCAAAGAAGCACGCGCTCGCCTAGCCATCGTTGTGCCGACCGCACTAGCGCTGATTTTAATGCTCATCTTCTTTGCTTTCGGTAGCTTGCGTCAAACCTTCCTCGTCGCCACAGGCATCCCCCTTGCCTTGACGGGCGGAATCATTGCTCTCTGGCTGCGAGACATGCCTTTCAGCATCACTGCGGCCGTGGGTTTCATTGCCCTGAGCGGTGTCGCCGTTCTGAACGGCCTCGTGCTGGTGAATTACTTCAACGAGCTGAGGGAAGAAGGCATGAACGTCCGAGATGCCGTGTTAAATGGCGTGGCAACTCGATTGCGCCCCGTGATGATGACCGCACTCGTCGCTGCGCTTGGCTTCGTGCCGATGGCTCTCGCCCATGGCCCAGGGGCCGAAGTTCAGCGCCCACTCGCCACCGTCGTCATCGGCGGCATCATCTCCTCCACCCTGCTCACACTGCTTCTACTGCCGATGCTTTACGATTGGATTGAGCGCGCCACCAAACCCGAGGATCCGGCGACGGCGGAAAGCGAGCACGCCTGAGAGAGAAGTCATCGAAAGGCAATCAAACCAAAGATCGGAGGGTCCGAGCTTTGGGACTGCTACTCTGGCGAGATCATTCCTCAAACGTGCTCCTGCAGCCAGCGGGTGCTGCGCTCGAGTTCGGCTTTTTGGTAGGCGATCTCGGCGTCTTTTTTGGCGGCACCCTCGGGGGCTTTGAAGGTGGGGATGGCTATTTGCTATCGTTGAGTTGACCGTAAATCAAAAGGAACCATGTTCGACGGAGTTCACACCCGCTGGGCCGCCCTATCGCGTGCCAGAGCTTGGGCGCACAACTCACTACAAATGAACACGTTGTTTTCCAGTCGAGCAGGCTTAGAAGTGGCTAGTGGCGGCGCGTTCCACCGCGCCGACTGGCCACTCGGCAAGGTCACACTCGATCAAGAGGCGCTAACGGTGGGCTCACTATTTACGAGTTATCGACTTCGTTTCGTGGATATTGACCGCATTAGCCCCGCCCTGTTTTTTGTCGAAATTCATCATCACGCCTCTGGAGTTCCAGAGAGTGTTCGGGTCTGGGGTATCTTTTTGTTTCGTCGCCTGCGAGAGGCGATTCAGCGACACCAGTTGATGGTCGAGGTGACAGATTGATCACGCCGTGAATTTAGTGCGTAGATCCATTGGCCACCGATGAGCGATGCGCCGAGTGTCGGCAAAGAACGCAATCAGTGTTTCCTTGGTGATCATAGCTGGTCTCGGTGTTACTGTGTGGTGGGTAGTTCTGGCGGAAGTGCTGAGTGGTGACCGCCAATAAAATAAGCGAGAAGCTCGTACCATTCGCGCGCAGGTGTCGTGTCCTCGCATGTCGGATCAATCATGCCACGGACTCTGAACCAGCGAAACGCTTCGGCTGAATATTGCTGAAACGTCCCGCGATTGGGACCGTTTAGCGCTTGCGGCTCCGACTGGACTATTCGCACCCACTCGGATTTGTGCCGCTGCAGTTCAGTTGTGGTTGTGGTCGCCGAAAGCACGCGATGAAGCAGCGATGGCCCGCAAATAAATGCCCCCGACAAGCCGATAAGGCTTAGAACCGCAAGCCATGCAATTCGGAGCTTAGTCTTCATGGCTTTCATTCTACGGGAGGCGCGCTAATTGATGAATGTTTCGGGTTAAATTGCGGCGGGCAACCGTCGATAACACGACAGATGCCATTTGAGCGATTGCCTTTATCCGGTTTGTTCCGGCTGTTGGTGGTTATGGTTCTGGTCGTTGAATAGGATTGCTGTCTACCTTCCCGTCATCGGTAACGAAAAGATTATATGTGCCAGCGCCGCCGCCATCACCAACTCCAAGACTAATATATACCGCCTTGGCGTCTGCCGAAAAAGCGATGAGAGTCGAAACATAGTGGTCACTCGAGAAGGTTGCCGGAAACAAATTGGGCAGAAATACATGATGAAGATGCTTCGCTGGGATCTCGACCCGCTTGGTGCCAAACACAATTATCATGCTGGAAAGTTGAGGTATCCCGTCCTTTGGAAGTGTCTCGTCTGTGCCAACAACATCGATTCCATCAACAGTGGCTGATCTCCAGTCAGGCCTATCTTCGGTTCCACGATTTATGAGCGGTGTGGTTTTGTGGGCACTTCGATCAAACGGCCGGCATGACGCCGTTACTATAACTTTGGTGCCACCGATTGATCCCGAGTAGAGCACTGCATCCTGTGGGTATTCATGACCGCTGGCACCCGAACCAAGAAATGCGGCGGAAATGATTAGTGAGACAGTCAGTCGGAGTTTGGTCATGGCGCTTCTTAAATTCATTTTCGCCCTCGATTTTGCGATGGTTGTGCTCATGATTTCTATCAAGGCTTTGACGGTTCAATGACAGCCCTGCTGTACCATAATGTGCGTAGCGCAAGAGCAAATGTAACGAGTGGGACGGCTAGAAGACACTGCAGTCCTTTGGAGAAGTTCGTCATGACACCAACAAGCGTGTCCCAAGTGCTCTCCCCCGACTTCCAAGCCAACCGAGCTTCGTTCTGTGCGCTCTCAATAGTCGAAGATCGTTGTATGCGTGATTCGATCTTCTGAGCTGTCTGCCTCGCATCTTCCTCAGTACCCTTGAGCGTTCTCGCACGACTTGCGAAGTATATGCTGAAAGCACCAATTACGAGTAACAACACGAGATGGATTGCCGCGATAATCTTGAGCGTTTGCCTGAGTTTGTCAGTGGTAGTCATGTGCTATCCTTATCAATTCTCGGACGGTAGACTTGTTCTTTGGTCGAGATTGTTCACCCACACATCATTGTGGACAAAACAGATTCGCCCAGATTTTTTGTGGATTAACCGGCTTGAGTTGCAGTGAAGGGGTGGCGTTCATGCAAAGAAAGGGCTTTTTTTCCAAGGAGTTGATGGAAACGGAGAAATCAGAAATCTCCAGAGGTCAAGCTTTGGCAAGAGTTGAGGATACGCCGGATGGACGGATTAGGAGAGTCGTAACTTGGCGGCTGCCTGAGCTTTGATGATGAAGGCTTTGGGCAGCAACCATAGCGTGACTTTTCTCAAACGTGCTCCTGCAGCCAGCGGGTGCTGCGCTCGAGTTCGGCTTTTTGGTAGGCGATCTCGGCGTCTTTTTTGGCTGGGCCGTCGGGGGCTTTGAAGGTGGGGATGGGCTTGCCTTTTTGGGTGAAGGCGACCCAGGCTTTGAAGGCGGGGGTGTCGCGATAGCCAGGGAAGGGGGCCCAGAACTCGTCTTTCTTCCAATTCATGGGCTTGGCAAAGCCGGAGATGGTCTCGACCTGAAGCGGCACGCCTGGGGCAAGCTCGGCAAAGCGTTTGGCATAGGCTGCGAAATCGACGAGGCCCTCGCCGATGGCGGTCCACTGGATGACAGCGCCGTTTTCGTCTTCCCAGGCCATGCTGTCGCGGACGCTGGAGCAGAGGGTGTAGGGTCCGAGGGCTTCGAGGTGGGCCATGGGCTCTTCCATGGCCCAGACGGCGTTTCCTGGGTCGATATTGGCACCGACATAGCTTTTACCGGCGGCTTCAATCAGCGCGGCGAGCTCGTGACTTTGCATATCGCCCGCGTGGTTTTCGATGGCGATTTTGATGCCTTCAGCTTCCGCCAGGGTGCGGTTGGCTTGGATGACTTTGATGGTGGCCTCGATGTGTTTTTGGATGCCGCCGTCGCTGCTGCGGTCTTTTTGGTTGCCGAGATAACAACGGGCGACGGGTGAACCGAGTTTTTTGGCCGTTTTGATGGTGAGTGCCAGGGTTTCTTCGGGCGTGCCATAAGTCGGCTTCCAGGTGTTGGAGCTGGGGCAGACGCCACCGGTGCCGACATAGAGCTTGAGTCCGGCTTTGTCGGCCTGGTCTTTGAGGCCCTGCAAGTAGGCGTCTTCAAAGGACTCGAAGACGCTGAGCTCGGAGATGAAGCAGGTGTCCAGCTTCAGGGAGGCGGCATAGTCGATCTGTTGGGCGGCCTTCCAGCCGGCGGCGCGGACGGAGAAGTGATCCATGCCGATCATGAGCTTGGGCTGGGCGGCACGAAGCTGGGCCGTGGCAGCGGCAGCGACGGAGAAAGCGGAGGACTGAAGAAAGTGACGGCGATTCATGAGAGGATTGGAGCGTAAAGAAACGCGCTGCAAAGCGGAATCTTTGGGGCTTTAGCGTTCACCGACTCAGAGAGGTCGGGGTGTGGCTGTCAGGATACACCGGTCGGATACCTGTCTAAAATTCCAGAGTTTCTTAGCGAGCGGCGGCTTTGCTTAGCGGATGATGATCTTAAGGGCGGCTTGACCTTGGCGGTCGTCGTCTGAAGAGACGAGGAGCTGGCCGAGGTGGTGGCCGCTACGCCAGGGAGCACCGCTGCTGGGCCGGGTTTGGAGCAGGTAGGCTCCTGTGCCGGCATTGCGGAAAGAGGTGATGCTGTTGCTGAAGGAGGAGCCTGCTCCACCGATCTCAAAATGCTCCATGAGCGTGAAGTGATCTTTGTTGAGATCCACGACGGGCTCACCACCGCTGGTGATGACGACCAGTATATTGGCCGGATGCGTGTTTCCATTGGCTGCGGCTCCTTGAGAAGTCTGCACGCTGAGCGTGAGTGATCCGGCTGTGGCCAGGGTCGTCTTCGGCGCGAGTCGGGCTGAGGGAAGGGGAGGCGGTGTCGCGGCGACGAAAGCGACTGGCGCGGGATCGGGTTTCTTCACGAGGAGAGCTGGCGCGGTTTTAGCCGCAGGCGGTATTTTAGCCGCAGGCTTTGGGGTCGGTTTAGCGGGTGCTTTGGCCACGGTTTTGGGCGCTGGCTTTTTCGCAACGGGCGTTGGCTTGCCGGCCGGTTTGGCTTTCAGGGGAGACTTTTTCACCGCTAGAGCGGGTTTCTTCGCGGCCACTTTTTTGGGAGTCGGTTTTTTAGCCATGTCGTGATTTGTTACGAATTATCGCAGACTAACCAAGAATAGCGGAATCTGTCGAGATTTGTCTCAGTGGACTAGCTAAAAAGGCGGCCAAACTAGACAGGCAGAAGATAACCCTGCGCTAAAAGCTCATAGGCGTGGATTTGCTCCAGCTCCCAAAGCCTGTCTTTGCCCAGTTCTTCGGCCATCAAGCGGGCCACGACAGGCGCTGCCTCTAGGCTGGCGCGGGCATCCAGGAGCAGGGCGCGGGTGCGGCGGGCGAGGACGTCTTCCACGGTGCGGGCCATCTCATGGCGGACATGCCAGAGGACTTCGGCTTTAAGAAACTCGAGCCGTGGGTGCAGCCGATCTCCGAGCGTGGGATCGGCGTCGATGAGGGCACGGATGCCCGGTGCGTCACTGCCATAGTAGTGCAGGTGGGTTTCATCGTTGGGGGTCGTTTCGGAGCCGTGAATCGGCAGCTCGTGCGTGGCGCAATGGCGGTGATCCAGCGCGCCGATCATCTCGGCGTGGTCGATGACGTCCTCGGCCATTTTCCGGTAGGTGGTCCACTTCCCGCCAGCCAGGGTGATGAGCCCTGAGTCGGAGATGGTGATGAGATGATCTCGTGAAAGGGCGGCGGTGCTGCCTGCCTCGGCTTTGATGAGGGGTCGCAAGCCAGCAAAGACGCTGAGCACATCGGAACGCTGGGGATCGCGGGTCAGGTAACGGCTGACCTGCGTGAAGATGAAGTCGATCTCCTCCGCCAAGGCACGCGGCTCTAGGCTGGCGCTGGCGACAGGCGTATCAGTCGTGCCGACGACGACTCGCCCATGCCAGGGCACGGCAAAGAGCACGCGGCCGTCATCAGTCTTTGGGATCATGATGGCAGTATCTCCTGGGAGAAACTCGCGCGGCAGGACGAAATGGATTCCCTGGCTGGGACTCAGCATGGGCTTGGCCGAGGCGTCGTCCATCTGGCGCACAGCATCGGCAAAGACGCCGGTGGCATTGATGACGACTTTGGCTTGGACCTGCATTTCATGGCCGCTTTCTTCATCCCGCAGACGCACGCCAGAGACATGCAGGCCGTCTTTGAGCAGGCCGCAACAGCGCATGTAATTCACCAGCACGGCCCCTTTCTCCACGGCGGTCTGCGCTAGATTGATGGCGAGACGCGAGTCGTCGAACTGACCGTCATGATAGATGATGCCGCCATTGAGCCCCTCTTGCTCGATGTTCGGCAACAGCTCGATCACGTCTTCACGATTCAGGTAGCGGGAGGGTTCGAGGCCCAATTTCCCAGCCAGCCCATCATAGACCTTCATGCCGATGCCGTAGAAGGGCCCTTCCCACCAGTGATAGTTCGGGATCACAAACGGCAGGCTGTGCACCAGATGCGGAGCATTCTGCACCAGCAGGCCACGCTCGCGCAGGGCTTCTAGGACGAGGGAGACGTTGCCTTGTTTTAAATATCGCACGCCACCATGCACCAGCTTGGTGCTGCGACTGGAGGTGCCTTTGGCAAAGTCGGATTGTTCGACTAAAAGCACGGAATGGCCACGAGACGCCGCATCCACTGCCGCACCCAGTCCCGAAGCGCCGCCACCGATGATGACGAGGTCGAAAGCAGCACGGTCTTTGATTTGGGAAACAGCGTGATCACGGTTCATGAGTAGAGCTTAGCAGTTTTTTTCCAAAGACCATTACACAAATTAGTAGGGAGTAGTTCCACCAAACTTATGCTGAGTAATCAGACGTTTTTGCCATTCTGGGCAACGTATCAGATCAGAATTTTTGGTCCGATCCGAGTTCTCCTTGTAATGCTGTTTTAAGCCCCTAGCTTCATCAACCTAACTCTCCGAAAAGTCTTCGCCCTAGTCGTTTTCGATTGTTTGATTTTACTTTTCACCACATATGCCAAAGTTTTACCCTGAAGCTTTTGTTGCAGCCACGCAAGGTAGACTTACGCAGGCAGATCTAGGCACTTTGAATGAGTGGAATGAAGTTGCTGCTCAGTTAGAGGCTCTGTCGCCAATGGAACAGTGTGACGCAATATACGCAGACTGGCTGTTGCAATTGCATCAACCAGGTGGTGATGCTCAGGTTCAAGTTCGGGATCTTCTACTCGGGCAAGGCGCGTTAGCAGCCAATTATCTAGGGGAGTTGGCCCAAAACGCTGACGATGCTGGAGCAAGCACTCTGCTAGTTCACCTTCATGAAGGATGGCTGCTGGTTGCCAACAGCGGTCGCTTTTTACGCCCGCTAAATCTTCTTGGTCTTTGCCGATTCTTTGTTCACTCTGACGGAGAACTAGTTGGACTCACTGCTGATACCATCGGCCGCTTTGGTATAGGCTTCAAGGCGTCACACCGGGTTGCCCAGCAGGTTCTCGTTTTTTCCTGGGGCGAGAAAGCGCGGCAGGAGTTTGGTTTCCGTCTGCCCATCGCTTTCAGTAGGACCGACGAATCAATGCCCGATAATGTGGTGTTGAATCGTCTGACCGACTCGCTGGCGGTTCATGGCTCCAAAAACATCAACCCACTAAGGCCAACCTATGAGTTGGGGCATTGTATGCCTGAGTATTGCGCTACCCCTGATAAGGCGCTTCCGAGCAGTCTTGCCGAATGCGCTGCGGAATTTCGCGCCAAACATTCTGAACAAGGTACATGGTTCGCTCTAAATCTGCATGAAGCTGGAGCCAAGGAGGCTGCAGAACGAATTGCAGGCCAAGTGGACACTCTTTACGAACTGTGTCCCCTGTTTTTAAAAAACCTGAGTCATATCACTCTCCAGGGCCACACTTTACGCATGGTAAAGGGCAAAGAGATTGGACGTGTCACATCAAGAGCAATTGCCAAACGCGTGACACTCGAATTTAGCGGACCAGAGTCGACACACAATGACCGGTTCATCATGCTAGAACCGGCACCTTACACCTCGGAATGTCCGTGGCGCATCGCGTTGCCTGCCGATTCGGATTTTCGGCTCAAAGAGCCCGATCATGCTGCATTCTCACTGAAAAATGGCGGGGCTTATGCCTATTTGCCCCTGCCTGCGCTGACATGGGCTTGGCCCGTTCATTTGCATATTCCCGCTCCTACCAACCTAGCGAGATCGGATTGGAATCCTGCCGAAGCAGATAAGCTCCGAGAATATTTAACGGAATCAGCTCACGCACTCGCTGATTGGGCAGCTCATAACCAGCATATTTGGCATTCCACTTGGCATCCTGCGGATTTTTTCCCCGTTGATAAAGACAGTGTGCCCGCGGGATCGAGCTCACGAATTTTTGCGGAAGCGCTACAAGATGCACTAGTTCCGCTTCCTTCTTTAAGGACTTTATGGGGAGGTGTCACACCTCCTCAAACAGCCGTTTCCCTGAGGTTGGAACCAGGGTCATTAATTCTTGACGCATGGAAGGCGATTGGCGATTTGATTTCAGACGATGTGAAGGAGCAATATCCTCTCGTTCTCGCTGAGGGTGGTGTGGCCAGTTTGCGAATTGACATTTTAACCACTCAGAAAGCCCAGAAACTTTTCGAGACGGTCGCGAATTTGGTCACGGATAAAAACCAGTTTTTTTGGCGGAATTTCATCAAGATTGTTTTGGGAACAGATTCAAAATCAAGCGGAGGCTACTCCAGATCACGGATGATTGAGGAGGCTCTTGACCATGTACTTCTTGATCGCACTAGCGGAGAGATGCTCTCACTTCGCGAGGCGAGCAGTCTCAATTTTGCTGTCAGTCTTTTACCAGAATGGCATGAGTTTTTCCGATACTTGAGTGTGAATTGGCTGGGTCGTAATTGGACCCTTGCGGAACTTCATGTGTACGGCATCTCAGTGAATCATTTCTTGTCATTGCTGATGGATCCGGCTCAGGTGCCGGCTGATTGGGCCGAAGTTTTGCGGATGACCAAAGAAGAATTCCAGCAGGCTGGCGATGAATTCTGGCGAATGTCCCGCCCTCGGTGTCCCCTCACACGCGCTGATCAGTCACTTGAGCAAATCTGGATCGAAAGTGGACGAGCCTGGGTTCGACTGGTCGATACTTGGATAGGCGAGGAACCAGTGGAAATGCTCAGTGGAATTGTCGAGGCCTGGAAGCGGCGGCCAAATGAACTGAATTCTCTGAGAAGACGGAAAATGTTGGATCAACTTCGTTCATGGGATTTGCTGAATGCATACGAGGTGCTTTTTATCATCCGAATCAAGCAGCGGGCAGAAATTGAGTTCAATCGACGGTTGAAAGAGGAGTCTCCTGACCGTGCGGATCGCCTGAATTTTCTTATTTCGGCAACAAACTGGAAACCCGACAGGCTGCCTCTCGCATGGCAAAGATTAGTTCTCGAAGCAGCCGCCAAGGCAATCACCTCTCTTTTGAAAAACGAGGCGGCAGCAGTTCCGGCCGGCACGATGTTGCTGTTGGGAGATTCAGTCCGTGTTCACATGCTGTCCTGGATGTCTAAACATTCAGCGGCCCCTCCTTGGCTTGAACTGAGCGCAGTGAAGTTTTTGGAGAGCGAGGGAGTGCTAAATCAGATGGGGTTGAAGGTCTTGAACCTAAATCAGGCGACACTGAATGAAATTGCGTTTCTTGGAGAGAATTTGCTCCGCGAGTTCCACCGTTGGTCTAATCGCAGTCTGGTTGAAGATCATTTTGCAGCCTTGGAAACTCTATGGGCAAATGTGTCGGGTAACTGGGTGATCGGGCTGCCTGGAAACAGAGAGCGCCGAGTCAATGAGTTCTGCGACTGGATTGAACTCACGGAAAGTGAACCAACCGACGTGACGCCCAGATATTGTGTTCTCAGAGGTCACGATGCGCGCGCCTTTATTGGCTGTGAACCTATGCCAGCCATTTTGGCACGAGTCCGTGTCTTGCGGGCTAAGACTATTCCACTGGAGCAGTTCTCGCCTCATCTGCTAGACGAAGAAGACTTAGTGGAGATGGCTTCCGGAGAACTACCGCCAGGGCTGGAGGCTAATCCTTGGTTCGCAAGGCTGCGGAAGTTGCTGCCGCATGCGAAACTGGTAGCAGCTTCAGGCACGCCCGAATTGCGTTGGACTCGCAAACGCGACGGCATGGAAATGCAAGTCACTGTCACCAAGAGCACTTTTGGTCTCTGTGAATTCCTCGGGCAAGAAGCGATTTATATATCTGTCCCCACCCGTGCTCCAAAAGCATCTGAGGGAACTCGTGTCAGCGAGATTTTATTCGCCTACAAAAGCATTAGTCCAAATGACGCGGCAATCGCACAAGTGCTTCAAAGCGGACGCAACTTGGGGAAATTCTACCGAGAGAACCGTGCCAAGATCAAGGAGCGACTGGTTCAGCATCACGCTACCGACATGGGATATGAAGGAAAGCATGTGATGCGAGAGCTTTTACAGAACGCAGAAAGCGCTTACGCCAGCCGACAGAAGAATCTGCTTCCCTCCTGCAAAACTTTCGAGGTGCGCATGAGCGGCCTGCCACACTCACCTGGCTGGGCGGTGCAGGTCACACACCAGGGGAGATGCTTCAATGAGGAGGACGGCCAAGGGAATTCGAGAAAAGATGACATAGCCAGGCTTTGTGCCCTCGGGGCCATGCCCAACCATACAGAGAACGAAGTGGGGCGCTTTAACCGTGGCTTCAAGTCGGTGTTTCAGGTGACTGATGCTGTCAGCGTCACCAGTGGTGAATACAAATTCAAGGTTGAAGACCTGCTCCTTTTAACTCCTGCAGACCCTCAGCCCGATGCTGAGCAGGCAGGCAGGCCGACCACTTTCGAATTTACCGTTGCCGTTGATAAAAAAGCCGAATTGCTTAGTGAGCGCCGGGGACACATCTACGCCTACCAGCCAATGGAACTGGTGTTCCTGCGCTTCATTGATGCGGTCAGCCTTTGGTTGAATGGTGAACTGGAATTGGAGTTCACCCTGCGAAGATACCCATCTTCATCAGAGGGATGGGAAAGCGTAGCTATCCAGTCGAAAGAGGGACTACAATATGCTTTCCTCGTCCGGCGAAGCTTGTTGGATGAAGGTCAGCGCCTCGGTGTGGCAGTATCTGTGGACAGTTCAGGAATGCCGGTGCCGGTGCCACGCGAGAGTCGCTTTCTTTATCGAACTTTTGCTTTGGAACAACATTCACTTTGGTCCCCCTTTCTCATCAACTCAGATTTCGTAACGGATCACGGCAGATCAGGTCTCTTGCCCGATCCGTGCAATGACAATGCAATTTTGATGGGCATGAAAGAGGTGCTTTCACTTGTCCGTCATTGTATCATCAACAGTGGTAAAGATATTCATGTCTGGCTCGCATGGGTGCGATGGCTTGAGTGGGACAATTTGGCAAGTGGTAGCAGCCTGTTACAGGCAGCGTGCCGTCCTGCGTTTCATTCGGCGTTAAAGACTTTTGAAACTTGGCTTTGGCAGCATCTGCCTGACGGCACGAGTCTGCGCCCTTGGCGTGAATATGCATTTCCGTCTCAATTACTACGCCGACTTCACGATTCACTGGAACTGCCGCCATCGCTCACAATCTTGCCTGTGAATTGGATCGACGAAGCGGTTGCACGCGCACTGGAAACATTTGGAGATTACCCAGGGAGACGCATTCGCCTGCGGGAGCATGTTGAGGAGCGGCTGTCGGCGGGTCTAGACAAGGAGGAGTGCCGTATGGTGCTAGATCGCATAAGTCACCTGGACTTTGCTGACGATCCGATTATTCGGCAGGAGATCGACGAAGCAATGTTGGTGGTTCGTGCTGATCTGGCGGCAATCTTCACGGACTTTGGCAGATGGCTGCCCGAACCAGAAGACTTTCAGGCTGCGCCGACTCTAAGTGTTGATATCGAGGATATTATGAACTGCTGGGACGTGGCTAAAGCACGGGAGGAGTTCACTCTGGCTGGATGGATGGGACGGCTCATCTTCCCGCCAGACTTGGTAGGTGATGATCAGTCACAAGCGGCCTTGCTGCGTAACGCAGACACAAATCAAAGCAAGGCTGCGTGGTTCCGACTTTTCTGCATGGGCAGCCTGCTTGGAGCGCGTTGCAGACCGGTCGTGATTCGTGAATTCTGGGAAAGTCAGTTGGTGCCTCGCGGTATTTTGGCAGAAAATCAAAAAGCTTCTGAACTTGCACGAATACTTGATGAGGTATCTCATCAAAAATTCATGACCTTGGACGCGGCTGGTGAGGCTGCAGAATTGTGGCGTCGAGTTTTCTACGACTTCCAGAAGTTGCGAATCTTCGTTTTTGAAGACAGCCTGCCTACTGTGCTCTGCGAGTATATTGAACTCGCGCAGCACCCTGATGACATCATCATGTTTCTAAAGTCCGGCAAACTGGCCGATGGCGAACGATGGAAGGGGGTTATCGGCCAATCGATGACTGCACCGCTGCTTTGGATCATGAGAGAGCTTCGAAGGATTGGGTTCATTCGGGACACTCGTTTCGATCCAACATGCTTATACACGAATGCGCCCGTTCGCAGGATAATGCGAGAACTTAACTGGATCACAGAGGCCGAATGGCGTGCATACGATTTTCAGTCGCTATGCACACTAAGCACGCACTGCCATAAAATGCTTGCCAAGCAGGCCCCCGAGCTTCTTCCATTCTTTGATCTCCCCTTACAATGGTATTCACTAAAGAACCCACGATGAATCCTTCGACCTCCATTCAAACTGGCTCCCGAGTCTTTCATCCTGACCATCTCGAATATGGGTTTGGCATCGTGCGCCTTATTGACGACAATCTGCTTGATGAGCAGCGCACTTTTCAGGTAGCCTTCGACTGGATTCCCGGCCTCACATCAATGCCTGAGTCCGTGATTCGTCTGGCACCGGCAATTCAATCCGGTGCGATAATTGAGCCGCAGGAGTGGGGTTCTGGCGAGGACTTCCAGCGCCGAATGGCAACTGCCTTGGCGATGGCGGAGAACAGCCGCACAGGAGTATTCATTCGTTCCTTTACCACGCCACTTCCTCATCAGGCGTTTCTGTTGGAAAAGATCGTTGCGCATCGCCGCTTTGGGCATGTGATCGCAGATGATGTTGGCATGGGTAAAACCATTGAGGCAGGCTTGATCATTGCCACTTTGCGCCAGCATGATCCGCGTTCGCGGATTTTGGTTCTCTGCCCAGCTGGCGTGGTGCTCCAATGGCAGGATGAGATGAGCGAGCATTTTGGCCTTGAGTTCAGTGTTGCCGGCCGGGATTTCAAGGCTGACCACGTGCAGAGCTGGAAATCCCACAATCTTATTCTCGGCTCGTTGGACACTCTGAAGCAGGATCGCCTTCGTGAGATGCTCAAACAGATTCCTGGTTTTGACCTTGTTGTATGTGATGAGGCTCATCGTCTCACTGCCAAGCGCGAATTTTTCAGCAATGAACTGATAAGAACTCAAAATTACCGCTTTGTTGAATGGCTTGTTCAGGAACGAGTTGTTCAATGGGAGGAAAAAAGCGATGGAATGCCGCGATCACCCCGCCTGCTAATGTTAACAGCCACACCACATCAGGGCGATGACTTGCGCTTTGCATACTTGCTTCAACTCGCTCGCCCTGACCAAGTGGAAGCTGAAACTGCGGCAGTGCCAGGTGGAATGCTTTCGGATGCAAATGTTTTGGAGGAATGTATTACGCGCACTGCAAAGCGCCGTGCTGTGGATTGGGCGGGCAACTCAATTTTTAAGGGACATGAATCGCGGACGATAGACATCTCGATCACCGATGATGAACGGGAGGTCCTTGAGGCGCTAACCCGCTATGTCTTGGTCGAGATGCAGTTTGCTACGCAGGGACGCGGCGACCAATTGGTTCGGGCGCTGGCAATGCACACGTTCCAAAAAATTGCGGCTAGCAGTTGGGCTGCATTAGAGTCTGCTTTGCAGAATCGCTTGTTGGGTTCAGACAACGCAGAGGACGAATTCGAGGAAAGCGCAACATTGGGCCAAGAGTTCGCCTTTTCTGGAGATTCTCGTGAACAAGCCGCGCTCACGAATCTCCTCTCGCGCATTCGAGCACTGACGGTGAACAGTAAGTGGAATTCTTTTTCGGAATTGGTCACGCCAGGAAATGGATTCCGCGAGGAAGGAGATCGGATTCTTATTTTTACTCAATACCGTCGGACACAGGAATGGCTTGCGGAAAAGCTCACAAAGTTAGGTGAAAAAATTGCTGTCATTCACGGTGGGCTCTCACTCGATGAGCGAAAGCGACAGCGTGCCTATTTTGAGTCCAGTGGAACCATGATGATCTCGACCGAGGCTGGCAGCGAAGGAGCCAATCTCCACCGCAAATGTCACCTAGAGATTAATTACGATCTTCCTTGGAATCCAATGCGACTGCTACAGCGCATTGGGCGGCTGGACCGCTATGGCCAAAAACACATCGTGCGTGTAGCTAATTTGCGTGCGCCTCTGAGTTGGGACAGCCAGATCTCGGCCAAAATCGCCGTGAAACTGGACGCCGTGCAAGCCAGCATGGGTCAGGTCGCGGATGAGGATTACCGAGCCATGATCTTGGGAGAGGTTCATGAAGCCATTAATGTTTCGCAAGTAATGCAGCAGGCCGATTGGGGAAAGAATTCCCATGCCATTGACTCGGCTGTAGATGAGGCGGTACAGCGCCTCTTGTCTCGACGCTCAGCTTTGGATCAGTTGTTTCGTGAATCCATGGGCATGCCAGAAGACTATGGCGGCCCAGCCCCAGCTCTGACCCCAGAGGATTTTCGGCAGGCGTTCACCTGGGCGGCGGCTGGCCAAGGAACTATGCTGCGCGAGACGCGCACCTCTGACAATCGCTTCCTCCGTGGCGTGTACCATTTCACTTTGCCGGAGGCGTTTAGAGGTGGCTTGCGTGCCAGTCGCGAATGCTACCTCGTGTTCGACAGGGAACGGTTCGCTGAAGTTAGGAACGAAACCTTGGGACGAGCGCGTGGTCAGGAAATCACGCCCAGTCTCGCAGGGTTTGGAGATTCAGTAACTGACTGGTTTTTTCGCTCCGGCCTTCAGGCAGGGCAGAGTCGTTCCATATTCACGCTGCGTCGTCCATTGGGGCATCAAGATCAGAGTGCTTGGTGGATAGCATTTGCTGCGAGATGGAAACAATCTGCTGGGTGGTCTGGCCCAGATACCATCTTGGCCTTCGCCCTTCAGCCAGATGGAACCGTGATTAAGCAGATAACCACTACGGAAATATTTACGACTTTACGTGTGGTCGAAACCGCCGCGCCTGTGCGTGCTCATTTGCCATCAATGGAATACGCGCAGGGCGCCTGCCGAAGCGAGCTGCGTGCTGCGCTGCCGCAAGGCGTTGATACTCGCCATCTTGCCCTATTCCCACTCGCAATAGTTCAATGGACCGCGTAAAGAAGGATGCTGATAGAAACTGTTGAAAGTCATATTGCCTCAGGCCTTGCAAGCCTCCATACTTTCTAACCCCCAACCCTAACCTATCTACATTCATGTCCGATATCGCACTCGCCAAAGGTGAAAAATTTCTCGAAGACAACGCCAAGAAAGAAGGCGTGCAAGTGACCGCCAGCGGTCTGCAATACCTCGTTCTCACCGAAGGCACAGGTAAGAGCCCAAAGGCAACGGACACCGTCGAAGTGCACTATGAAGGCACTCTGATCAATGGCACGGTGTTTGACAGCTCTTATCAGCGGAAAGAGTCCATCGAGTTTCCCCTGAACCGCGTGATCGCTGGCTGGACAGAAGGCGTGCAGCTCATGAAAGAGGGCGCCAAGTTCCGCTTCTTCATCCCCTCCAAGCTTGCCTACGGTTCCCGTGGTGCAGGTCGCGACATCGGCCCGAACGAGGCGCTGATCTTCGTCGTAGAGCTGATCAAGGTGAAGTAACCTCGTCTTCCAGAACTCGTCAAAACGCCCGCTGAGATTTTGATCTCAACGGGCGTTTTTATTCCGCAGGCTCAATATTCTCAAAGATTTCTTGTCAGAATTAGGCTGCTTTTGTCAAAGTGATCTGATCAACCGCCCACTACTGATGAATCACCGCTCTCTTTCACTCACACACAGCGGTTATCTTTGGCTGGCTTGGATGCTGCTTTTTCAGGGTGGATGGGCTCTGGCTCAAGGCACTGCGCCACAAGGGCACAATTTTGGTGAGATCAATCAGCTGGCGCAGCTCGGTAGCTCAGTCAGCCTCGTAGCAAGTGTGACCAGTGATTCACCGATGACCTTGAGCTGGACCAAGGACGGACGGACCGTGCGTGATGCGGAGACGTTGACACTGACTTTGCCCGCCGTCACCAAGGAGAGCGCGGGTGCCTATCGACTGAAGGCTAAGAACGCGTTTGGATTTTGGGAGTCGCCACCTTTCTTGGTCGCCGTGTATGAAACAGGGATGGCAGAGGTCACGCTAGAGGCGGGGAAATCACTGCGTCTGGAGCCCCACGCCTGGGGGCCTGGACTGAAGTATTTTTGGCTCGGTAACGGTCTTGAAAGCACGCCTTCGCACCAACAGCCCATCTTTCAAATCGACCGAATGCCGCAGGGCATCCAAACCGCCGTCGTGTATCTGGTGATGGGAGAATCGGGTCCAGAAGCCTCGGGCTTCAGTTACCGCATTAAATCCGTGGGCAAGCCACGAGCCCCAACCGCAGAACGTGTCCGCTGGATGAGGCTTAACCAAGCTTATCTAGAACAGGGTTACCTACCCAGCGATGAAATCCCCGTGACCTTCCATGCCAAAGGACTGCCGCCGGGCATCACGATCAATGCCACGACGGGCGACATCTCGGGCACACCCACTCAGGCGGGGGATTTCTTGGCTGAGCTGTGGACGTCTGATGGCTACGGCAGTAGCCCACGCATTCAGCAGATTTACTTTGTAGGCTCATCAAAGATCGACCTTTTCACGAGAACCTACAGTGGCACACTCTATCAACTGCCAGTTATCAATGGACAGAGTGGCTATTTAGGAGAGATGACCGTGACTCCCAACGGTGGTTTTTCCTGCAAGCTGACCTTTAAATCTCGTGTCATTCGGCTGAGTGGAAAATTCACTGGGGATGAATCTGCTTTTGTGGCTCGGGCAGAAAACGTCGTTCAAGGATTGAATCTCAAAATGACGCTGCGGCCCGCTGCTTCCATCTTATTTGAATGGACCGATCCTGATGGGGAAATCGAAACCACTTCTGCCATGTTAGATGTCGTTTATCGCCGCACAGGGGATGCGTATATCGACCCAGCAGGGCGTCACGTGGTGCTGCTGCAACCCGAAAAAAGTGGCGAGGTGATAGAGGCCGAAGATGTGCTGCGCGGCACGGGCTTTGGCAGCCTGCAAGTCAACGCTAACTTCTCGACCAACTTCGTTGGCACCTTGCCAGATGGTCAAGGCATTACCTGCAGCAGCTATGTCACAACGAGCGGAACGGTTCCAACCTTCTTTATACCGCAATCTAGGCGGGATGTCTTGATCGGCGATATGAAGGTGCCGACGCGTTATGAAGGATTCTATCCGCAACCGGTGTGGTGGTATCGGGACGCCAATCCCAGAGATCCCATCGCCCCGGCTGGCTGGAGTCGCAGTCTGATCACCAGTATGACGCCATACACACCCCCCAAGGCGGGTCAGCTTCTGCTGCCTTACATGGAGTCCAGATCTAACAACGCTTACCTCTCACTCTCCGCAGCAGGTCGTGATTTGGAAGATTCCACGGCTTTCGTCGATGCAGATTTCACGCTCTCTGCTGCTCATACGGCTCGGTTTGCGCGGCCTAATCCCAGCAATCTAAGGGTCAGCTTCTACGCGCCCACGGGCTTCTTCACGGGCCAAGTGACTCTGGATGATCCTCGCCGCACCGTTGGATTCCGTGGCATGATGTTTCCCAATAATGAAGTCCCCCATGGCGAAGGTTTCTTCCTAGCTCCGCCGCCCAAGGGAACTCTGCCCTCTGGGTTGGTCTCCGGCCAAGTTTGGATCGGCGCTACCTTTGATCTTTAATCTGGGTTCTTCATGAATTTCGTTGCGAGTAAGATGGAAAGGCTGTGGAGGCAAGGCGGGCGCAGGTATGAAGGGCTGCGTGCCTTGTTCAAGGTTCAAGGCCTTTCAACCTTAAAGCGCGAATGGCTGACCGCCGATTTGCATCCGTCATGGATTCCACAAGGCTTTGTCGCTTTTCGGGTAGTGCCACCCTAGACACAGCCGCATCGAGTCAAAGAACCTTTGTGAAACTGGGCTCTGGTGCAACTCAACGATTTTCGATTGTCGTGTAACGTTCAATAAAGAGGCCTGTTTCAGAGAGGGGTAACCCCGATTTAAGCTAAGCTGATTTAGTCGCCTAGGAGTATTGATTTTACTGTGCGTCTTTCGATGATATCTAAGCGGGTAAGCCTTTTACTCCTCTTTATGAAAACACGATTTATGGTCCCTTCGCTCCTTGGAAAAGCAGTTCCTTGTTTTTATCTGGCCTTATTTTCCATCAGCGGCGCATCAGCGCTGGCTCAGATCGGGAAGGATTGGGTGGATCGTTCTACCGTTGGAGTTACGAATTTACGCTCGGCATTGGCTTTTTCTGGCAGTGTGTTTGTCGCTGCCAGTGAAGACTTTAGAAGTTCTGGCAATGTCGAAACTTCCACGAGCGGGGATGTTTGGACGGTCGTTTCGACAGGGCTCAGTGGCACCCCAAAAAGCATTGTCTGGAATGGTAGTCAGTTTTTAGCAGTGACTGACGGCCAATTAGCCACTTCTACGAATGCGAATGGTAGCGCCTGGGCTGTGACGGACCCGTTTCCGGCTGCCAGTATCAGGGGGCTCGCACGCTCTGGGAATAATGTGGTGGCTGTCGGCAGCTCTTTTAACGGAAGTGGCTTCAGCCCCGTGATTTATCTCTCCACCGATAGTGGCGTGACTTGGACTCAGCAGACCTTACCTTCGACCTCGACGGCGAGTGGGCTGAATGCGGTGACTTACACAAGTTCTCAATGGGTGGCCGTCGGTGATTACGGCACCCTCTACACCTCTCCAAATGGCACGACCTGGACCCGCCGCACGGTTGCAGCCATGGCAAACAATAGTTTTAACTCGGTGACTCAAAATAGCTCTCTCATCGTGACTGCTGGTCTTGGATTCACTTCCTCAGGCTCTTTGTTCTCTGAAATCTGGACTTCGCCCAATGGCATCGCCTGGACAAGGCGGGCGGTTTCTGGTATTTCCAGCGTCACAAGTGTTGTCTGGACGGGCAGTAATTTTGTGGCGGTGACCGACGGCGGATCAGCGCTCACTTCGCTGGATGGGATCACCTGGAAAACTCAAGAAACAGGCTGCACAGACGCTTTGGGGTCGATGGTCTGGGATGGCACCCAAGTCCTCGCTGTGGGCTCCAGCGGTATCGTGCTCAGCAGTGACTTACTGCCGACAGTGAGTGTAGGCACCGGAGATAGCAAGGTGCTGGAAAGTGATGGCATGGCTAAGGTGACGGTCTATCTTTCCAAACCTGCGACACAGGCGCTGAGCATTCCTCTCGTAGTCACAGGCACGGCGACTGAGGGGAGCGACTACACGGCTCCTGGACCTGTGTATTTTGGCGTCGGTGAGTCAGCCCAGATCGTGGAAATCGAGCTGATCAATGATAGTGTGGTGGAGGGCACCTTTGATGATGAAGAGCAGATGATCGTCACCCTAGGAGCGACGGCAGGTGTGTGGGTGAAAGCGCCAAAGGAACAAACCATCACGATTGTCGATGGAGATGGGCCTCCTCTGGTGAACTTCAGTGTGCGCACAGATCCAGGCAATATCGTGGCAGAGAGTGCCGGCACCATTTCTGTCGGGCTGGAATTATCTTGGCCGATCACGAGCGCTGTGACGATTCCGCTTACCATTACCGGATCTGCGACTTCGCCGAGTGATTACACAGGCTTGCCGACATCAGTGACTTTTAATCCTGGGGAAACGTTGAAGGCCATCAGCATGACTATCGTAAATGACGAAGTCGAAGAAAGCAGCGATGAAGACATCTTGATTGAAATGGGGACGCTTTCTAGCTCAGTGCAAAGCGGCCTAGGAGACCGCGTCAAATATGCCGTCAACATCAACGACGATGATCCGGCTACACAGATCGGCCGCCGCTGGGCACTAAACCAGCCCCGCCCGAGTAGCCCTGATCTTGGAGGAATGGCTATGACCTCTCAACAGAGTGTGGTCTTGGTGAATGGCGGTGGCAAAGCACTCGTCTCTACGGATCAAGGGGCCACTTGGACAGAGAAGCAAACTGGCACTAACAAAAGGATGAGAGATGTGGCCTTTGGCACTGGGATCTTCGTCGGCATTAGTGAGTCTGACGGCTCGATTATCCGCTCCACAGACAGTGGGGGCACGTGGATCAAGAGAGAGATCCCAGAGACCTTTTCAGCGAAATGGACCAACTTAGTTTATGCTGGGTCAGAGTTCTTGGCTCTTGGCGTGGATTATTCAGATCGTCCCGTGCTCTTAGCTTCTGCAGACGGCGTGCGCTGGGAAAAGAGATCTGTTCCCAATAGCACGAAGGGCACTCCCCGCGGCCTTGTGTCGATGGGTGGCACGAAATGGGCTGCCGTAGGCACTCACTTCAATTATGACCCCAATTCGCAGACGTCAACGATAGCTCCTCTGATCTTGACCTCTGAGGATGGCAAGATTTGGACAGACCGTAGCAGTGCTTTATCCAATGTTGAGCTTACGGACGTCATTTGGACCGGCACGACGTTGGTGGCTTTTGAAGAGAGCGGTAAAAACGTCTATACCTCTACGGACGGAGTGGCCTGGACTCCCCGTGCTCTTGGTGCCGGCCTTGCGTTCACCGGGGTCTGGACGGGCAGTAAAATCGTTGCCATCGGCTCTGGGACTGTCTCTACTTGTACTTCGGCCGCAGGCTTTCCTTGGACACATCGAGCGGCGTCTCTTACCGGCAATTTAGACGAAATTCTTTGGACCGGCTCGACCTACATCGCCGCAGGATCCCACAGCATCTTTACTTCTACCGATGGAATCAACTGGACTTCGCGCAGCGAGGGTTTTGACTCCTTTACCCGCATGAGCGCAGCGGTTTGGTCTGGCAGTCAATTTGTTGCTGTGGCCCAAGACTCTCCTTTTGCCTTCACCTCTCCTAATGGCACGACTTGGACAGAGCAAAAGCTACCCTTGAAACAGGGAGGGCTGCACAGTGTCGCCTGGTCTGGCAGTGTCTTTGCTGCTGTGGGACCACGGGGTGTGATCCTAACCTCCAACAATGGCACAAGCTGGAGCCCCAAGACGCAACCTGGTGGCACGCTCGATTTGAAGCAGGTCATCTGGGCTGGGAACCAGTTCGTGGCCGTCGGTGGTCAGAATCAGGAAGATTGGCTATCTGTCGGGCCTGCTGGTAGCATCGTGCTGACCTCTCCAGATGGCAATCGTTGGACGCGCCGGACCATCCGCACGATCACTCCCCTGGAAGGCATTGCTTGGAATGGTAGCTTGTTCGTGGCCGTAGGTAGAGATGGTCTTATCATGACCTCCTCAGACGCGGTGAGTTGGTCTGCGCCGGTTTCCACCTCTGCTAATGGCCCGAACCCCGCCCGAGAAAGAGATTTTTACGCGGTTGCTTGGTCCGGCTTTCAATGGGTAGCTGTGGGAGAGTTACGAGACATCTGGCGCTCGACTGATGCGATGGCTTGGAACACCGCTACGAATGTGCCTGAGTTACTTGACGGGAATTTTGACTCTCTAGCCTTGAATGACGTCCTTTGGACTGGTGACGAGTTTGTTTGTGCGAGTGGCGTGGGCACTGTCCTGCATTCTTTTGATGGCTTGGCTTGGAAAGAACGAGTGACAAAAACCACACTGCCACTCAATGGTCTTGCGCTTGGGAATACGCTGCTAGCGCTGGGTGATCAGGGCACCATCCTCGCGAGCGGTAGCCTTGCTACAGCCTCGCCAGAGATCTCCTTTGACACTGGAAGCTCGACTCAGCCAGAAATCGACAAAACCGTCGCCAATGTGCTCGTTCGCCTGAGCAAAGCCGCCGCTACGACGGTCACTGTGCCGTTGAATACTAGCGGATCTGCTGGCATGACGCTGACTGGGCCCCTTGCTGACGTGACTTTGGCCACGCCCTTGCAAGTGGTCTTTAGGCCGGGTGAGCTGGCTAAATTTGTGCCGATCACTATTCGAGGAGACTTCCGTGCCGAAGGGCCAGAAACTCTCACTTTGTCATTTGGCACTCTGCCAAGCACCGTCACAGCGGCAATCACAGCCCCTCATGAAATGACCATTCAGGATAACGATGAAGCCCTGATCATTTCCAGCCAGCCAGCTGATCGTCTGCTGGCCGTGGGCAGCTCTTTGACCCTCAGCGTGGCTCTTTCCGCAGGCAGTGGGCCGGTAGCCTATCAATGGACGAAGGACGGGAAAATCATCCCGAAAGCTACGAACCCCCTGTATGAAGTGAAATCTGTGCAGATCGCCGACGGTGGCAGCTACGCCTGCAATGTCACTAACCCCGTTGGTTCTGTGCCATCCACTGCTGCGCGTGTCGGTGTTTATGAAGTGGCGACTCGTGCCGTTTATGTTGATGCGGCTAGAACACCTCTTGAAACGACCATCACTCAGGCGGCCTCCAGCAACTGTGCGGTCAATTGGTTTAAAGACGGATCATCCACTGCTGTTGCGCCGGGCAATGAGTTCATTTTCAGCAATAACAGCCGATCCCTCAAAATTTCCGCGCTCGGTGCCAATGCAGGCGAGTATGTTTGCAAAGTTGGACTGCCGTCTAGCAGCATCGTCGATACATTGTCTGGAGCCACCTGGAATGTTGGCACCGCCTCTGTTAAGCCAGAGCTACCCACCATCACCTTTGCCGAGGCCAATATTGGTGTTTCCTACCAATCAGCCACTTTTTCAGCAGCAAATAGCACGAAAGTAACTTCCTGGGCTGCAACTGGATTACCATTAGGCCTGCGTCTGGTGGATCTAGGCAATCACCAATTTCAGATCACAGGGCTAGCAAGCGTCGTCGGCACCAGACAAGTCACCATCACCGCCACTAATGGTAAAGGCAGCACCTCGGTGACAGTGCCACTCAAGGTAAACGCATTGCCTGCGGGACTCATCGGCACAAGCATTGGCCTCATCGACCGCGAAGAGACGGTGAATAACTACTTCGGTGGCCGTATGCAGTTCAGTTTTGCCAGCACAGGCGTGTTTTCCGGCAGCTACATCGCCGGTGGGACAACCCAAAGTTTCACCGGTCAAATCACCGCTGCGACGACTACAACAGCCACGGCTTCGGCCACCTTCCTGAGTGGGATCAATACAGTGACAATCAGCCTAGACTATGACTCCTCCCGCTCTGGTGCCAGCGGCTTGGGTACCATCACCGCTAGCGTGCCATCCCCCAGTGGTGCTGTGCCATCAACCGCCAGCTTCAAAACATGGACCAGACACCTCACTCCAGCACCCTATGCAGGCAGATACCACTTTGCCATCATGCAGCCATCTGTGACTGCCGGAGATCAGAGCCTGCCCCAAGGTGCAGGTTATGGCATTGCCACCGTCACTCCAGCAGGCGTCACTACCTTCGCGGGTAAGTTGGGTGACGGCAGTGCCCTGACTGGAAGCAGCGTCATCAACACTGATGGCACCACCATTGCTTACAGCGTCATCAACAAAGATCGCGGCTCATTCATGGCCATTCCGAAGATCACCCTCGGCGGCACAGCGCCCAGCTATGCAAACTCAACTGTCGAAGACTTCACGGATGCCTCCTGGGGTAGGCTTCCGAGCCTCACCTCCACACGTGAATACACCGACGGCTGGTTCCCGAGCGCGCTGGAAATCAGCGGTGGAAAATACATCGCGCCAGCAAGTGGCCAAATCGTTATGGATCTCGAGGATGTCTCCAATACAGGCAACGCGGAAATCTCCTTTAGCCAAGCTGGAATCGATAACAACTCCGCTGTTGGCTCAGTCTTCGAGATCGAGGCCAATGGATCAGCATATGCCTACAACTCTTTTCAATATCCTTCGGACTATTTCACCAAACTGAAGATCACTCCTGCTACGGGTCTATTCAGTGGCACTTTAGATCTATCTGACTCCGTCAATGAAATCCCCATCAAGCGCAGCCCCATCGCCTATGATGGCCTGATCATACCCAGCTTCAAAAGCGACTCCATAGCCACAGGAGATTATCAAGGCGTCGGTCAATTTAAGCTGCCGCAGCTGCCTGATGCTAACACCTCTCCGATGCCGTCAGCAGCTAGCACGCCCATCCTCACGGGTCGGGTAAAACTGATTAAACTGCCGTAGCCTTACCTTGTGCCTGCGTGGATGACTTCCTCGTATGGCTGCACGACGACGATTCCCTCTCCGCTAAAACGCTGCTGAAAAGTTTCGCCACTGCCACGGCCGATGAGTGTCTTGAGAGTCACCGCACTTTTGAGTTCTGTATTTAGCCCAGCGCTCCAGGCGACTGTAGCATTTGGATCACAGGTCAGCGGATGTGAAGGTGAGACGATCAGTGTCATCGGTGGTCCATGACTGGTAAAGGCAATGAGACCTGTGCCACTGAGCTTCACGTTAAACAGGCCACCGCTCATCATGCCGCTGATCTTTTTCATCATCGTGATCTCATGCTTGATCGTGCTTTCAAAGGCCAGTACGTCATTGCCATTCACAATGATGGAGTCGCCACTGAGACGTAATACGGTGATGCGTTTGGCGTTATCGGCGAGATAGAGCCTGCCTTGGCCTTCTGCTTTGGTCAGAGTTGTTCCTTCACTACTCACAGCTTTTTTCAGGAAATGCCCGAGGCCATTTTCAAAGGCACCTTCCCGCTTGAACTGAACATCGCCATAATAAGCGATCATGGTGCCCATCTTCGTCCAGACGCGACCATCCAGACGCACCTCCAGCATGTTTGGGGATTCCAGTTCAAAGGCATCGTTCGTGGCGTCTTTTTGCGAAGTTTGATGGGCGAATTCCGTGAGAGTAAAGGCTGACATAGGAGGAGTGATGTTCGAAGAGTGTGTCAGGTCTGGACAGTAGCTGCCATTACAAAATAGATGAATCCATGGATCATAGCCCTGCCATTCAGTTCGGTCTTGGATCCTGTCTGAAATGATCACCCCTTGATCGCCGACGTGCCTATTCGGCGTGCCCAAAACCAAAATTAGTTCAGTCACGTATCTTAGTGCGGTCGTTAAAACCTCGATTCGTACTATTCCGTGATCTTTGCGCTGTTACGTCCTTTGGAGAAAAAACGGCTAAGTGCAGGTGGGGCAAGAGAAGAACTCTTTCACGAATGTGTCCGGTTCTCCTTCTTTTTGGTTTATCAATCGAAGTTACTGATTCATAATCAAAGTCTGACGATCCTATCTTATGCGTATTTTAATCACCGGCGGTGCCGGATTTCTCGGTTCCCATCTCAGCGAACGACTGCTCAATGAAGGCAATGAGGTTTTGTGCTTGGACAATTTCTTCACAGGTAGAAAGCGCAACATTGAGCACCTTCTTGGAAATTCACGATTTGAGCTGATTCGGCATGATGTCTGTGATCCTTATAAGTTTGAAGTGGATCAGATCTACAATCTGGCCTGTCCAGCTTCACCGCCGCATTATCAGTTTAATCCGATCAAAACGACCAAGACATCGTTCCTTGGGGCCATGCATGCTCTGGGTTTAGCAAAACGCACGGGTGCACGGGTATTCCAAGCATCAACCTCTGAGGTCTATGGAGACCCCGAAATCCATCCTCAACCCGAGTCCTACAAGGGCAGCGTGAACCCCATCGGGATCCGCGCCTGTTATGACGAAGGTAAGCGAGTGGCAGAAACGCTGTTCTTTGATTATCATCGTGAAAATGGCGTCGATATTCGAGTCGTACGCATTTTCAATACCTACGGTCCGCGCATGTTGCCCGATGATGGTCGTGTGGTTTCTAACTTCATTGTTCAGGCACTGAAAGGTGAAAACCTAACCATCTATGGTGATGGCACGCAGACTCGCAGCTTCTGCTATGTGGACGATCTGATCGAAGGCTTTGTGCGTCTCATGAATCACCCCAGCTGCACAGGCCCCGTCAATATTGGTAATCCGGGCGAATTTACCATGTTAGAACTGGCGGATCTGGTGCTGAAAAAAGTGGGTGGAAAGTCCAAAATCACACATTTGCCACTTCCTGGCGATGATCCAAAGCAGCGCCGCCCAGACATCACCTTGGCGCAAAAAGAACTGGGTTGGAACCCCACCGTGCCATTATCTGATGGGCTTGATAAAGCGATCGCCTACTTCGCAACCGTTGTCGGAGGGAAATAGGATCATTGAATCGGCTTTCAATGAGAGCAAAGCTATGTCTGTCAAAGAGCCTGTGTTTTGTTGTTGTTGGATCAAGTATTGACGAACGGGGTCATTTTTGATTAAACTTTGGATAAACAAAGTTCAGGCTGTGAACGTCAGGTGGCGGACATCGCTGAGCTTTCCTACCCCCCAATCAAAAACCATGAAATCGAACCGCCTAGATTATCGCTCCTCGAAGCGTGGCTTCACCCTAGTGGAGTTGCTCGTCGTTATTACCATCATCGCCATTCTTGCAGCGCTGGCTGTGCCGGTGACAAACAAGGTCATGCAGAATGCAAACAACCTACGCATTAAGGCGACGATGAAAGACGTACAGGTCGCCATCAGTCGCTATCAAGCCGAATACAATCGTTTTCCAATTACCAGTGCTGGCACTGCGGGTGGAGATGATGCGGCGCCGCTTCTTACCAATGGCCAAACTCCGATTGTGAACATTTTGATGGCTCAAACAGATCCTGGAGCTTCTCCCAATTTGAATGCTCGTAAAATCAAGTTCATCGATCTTCCGTTTGCCAAAAATGGGCAAACATTTGGCGTCATTGATCCAAGTGGTGGCACAGGCACGGGAGCACCTATGCAACTGGTTGATATCTGGGGGATGCCTTACAGCATCCGTTTAGATACCAATTTCGACAATCGAATTGCCAATCCAGATGCCAGCAACAATGACCAAAGAATCTCTGCAAGAGCTCCCAAGTTTCTTTCCGTTTCTGCTGCCATCCAAAGCTACGGACCCGATAAGATTGCTAACACCAAAGACGATATCGTCTCCTGGCGTTAATCCACTTCCTTTCTAATTTGCCGAAAAGCGTAGCTCACTCTTGGGCTACGCTTTTTTGTTTTAAGGATACTTGGCCAGAAGCTCAGCCGCTTTGCTGGGATCCACCTTTTCAAAGAAGTCGTCCTCAACCATGCAGACGGGACCAAAGCCACAACTGGCTAAGCATTCAGCGAATTCGATGCTGTATTTACCATCTTCGCTGACGGCGATGGGGTGATGATGATCACAGTGGCTGCGATCGATCTTAGCCGTCTGGCAAAGGGAATCCATGAGCTCATAACTACCCGCCATGGCGCAGGAAAGGGTGCGGCAGACGCGAATGTGGTATTTGCCGGGAGCTGACTGACGGAAGCCGGGATAAAAGGTGACTACTTCTAAGACTTGGATGGGCTCAAGGCTGAGCTTGGCTGCTACCCAGTTCACGATCTCATCACTGATGAAACGGAAGTGCTCCTGCATGAGATGCAGAAGGGGCAGAACCGCGCTGCGCTTTGACATGGGGTAATGGGTGATCACCTCATCCATTTGTTTTTCGAGTTCAGCGGAAATTGCCAGAGCCATCGTGTTTAAAGATAAAAGATTGTTTCTAGCAGCGCATGATTACCGATCACACTCACCCATGACGAAATCGAGGCTGCCAAGCACAGCGGGAACATCGCTCAGCATGTGCCCAGGCATGATCTTTGAGAGCACGCTTAGATTCAGGAAGGAAGGACTGCGGATTTTGAGACGATAGGGGACACCGCCGCCTTTGCTGTGGATGTAAAAGCCGAGCTCGCCTTTAGGATTTTCGGCACCGAAATAAACTTCCCCAGCAGGTGCATCAATGCCTTGAGTGGCAAGAATGAAGTGATGAATGAGTTCCTCCATCTTCATCAGGACGCGCTCTTTATTTGGCAGCAGCCCTTTCGCATCGGCCACATTGATCGGTCCACTAGGCAGCTGGTCCAGCACCTGACGCAGGATGCGCACACTTTGACGCATTTCTTCCATGCGGACGAGGTAACGATCATAGCAGTCACCTTGAGCGCCCACAGGGATGTCGAATTCATACTTCTCGTAATCGAGGTAAGGGGCAGCTTTGCGCAGATCGTGTTCCACACCTGAACCACGTAAATTTGGGCCGCTGAGACCGTAGCCGATGGCGTCTTCTTTGGTGATGATGCCAAGGCCCTGTGTGCGTCCGATGAAGATGGCGTTGCGGGAGAGCAGCTTGTCCGTCTCTTCGATCACAGGTTCCACTTCATCAAGGAACTTCCTAACAGCGGCGATGAAGCCATCTGGCAGATCCCGAATCTGGCCACCGACACGCGTGTAGCTCGTGGTGAAACGCGCACCTGTGAGCTGCTCACATAGATTGTAGATCTTCTCACGCTCGGTGAAGGTGTAGAGGAAGACGGTCATCGCTCCCACGTCCATGGCGAACACTCCGACTCCGAGCAGGTGAGCGGAGATACGAGCAAGCTCGCAGCAAATGACACGGATGGCACGGCCACGCTCCGGCACTTCCCAGCCCATGAGTTTTTCAACGGCTAAGGCATAAGCCACATTGTTTGCCAGTGGGGCCAGATAATCCAACCGATCCGTGTATGGCACGAACTGGTTGTAATGCATGTTTTCGGCGATCTTTTCGTCGCCGCGATGCAAGTAGCCTACGTCCGGCTCAGCCTTGGTAATGATCTCACCATCCAGCTCTAAAATCATGCGCAGCACGCCATGCGTCGCTGGGTGAGAGGGACCCATGTTGAGGACGAGTTTCTCACCGACGAGGTCCGTCGTGGTCTCTTCCATGTTTTCAAGATGCCGCGCCGCTTGGGCAGCGGTGTCTGGGGATTCGTAGTCTCGCGTGACGGTAGGCATCAGATAGGGGGTGGTTCAGACTATTCTACGCTGCCTAAATGGCAGCAAGATGTATTTGTGAAAAATTTCACAAGCTCCCGAGCTGTTTATGAAAAAGCCGTGCTGGGCTGCACGGCTTTTTGGAGGAAGCAAAAAGAGGAAATTTAGCGGCGACGGCGACGAAGCATGACGCCAAGAGTTCCCATGAACAGCAAGACCATGCGGGAAGGCTCAGGAACAATGCTGAAAATACCTGTTCCGCTGTCGAAGCTAGCGGAAAGAGATGGGCCGAGCCCGAGAGAAGAGTAATTCAGACCCAGCATCCCCGAGATTGTTCCAGGGCCAGAGAGATCAAAGAGTCTCCATTTATCGCCCAGGGCAAATCCAGTGACTCCGTTATTAGCAATCACCAGAGTGCCGCCTGCTGTAGCATCTAGCCCACCAAAAAGGCGGATGTAGTCAGCCGCTGAAGCTGTACCGCTAAGGTCGCCACCGCGAGAGAAGAGGTCAAATTGCAGCAGGCTACCCGAACCTAGCACGGTGCTACCACCACCTGAGTTCAGAGTAAAGCTGGAGGCGACGGGTGATCCTAAGGTGCTATCACCTATCTGTAGGGTGCCGTTGATGGTGACAAAGTTCCCAGAACCTGCAATCACTGCGCCTGTGCCGCTGAGTGTGCTGTTGGTAGAAACCGTGACATTGCCAGTTCCTGTGGCCGAGCCCGAGGTATTGTTTGCAACCAAGGTGCCGGAGTTGGTGACGGAGGTTGGACCATTGTAGGTGCTGGCCACAGTGGTGACCAAGGTTGCGGCATTGACGATCAAATCGCTGTTAGCGCTAGCACCGCTGATTCCGACCGTGTTGACGTTCACGCGGCCTGGGCCAGAAACTGTAAGTGTGGTGCCGTCTTTCACGAGACCTCCTGTTAACGTTAAGACGCTGCCAGACGCTGCCCCAATAGTCGCATTGGTCACGGCTGTGATCTGTCCAGCATAGGTGCTACTGCCAGTGACATTGTATAGAGAACCAGTGCCACCGACTCCGGCACCGTTAATGCTGAGAGCTTCTGCGGTGGAGTAATTAACAGCGCTAAGATGAAGTGCAGCACCACTATTCACCGTGGTTCCAGCTGCAGCAGTGCCAAGTGCTTGATTGGCGCTCACGAGTAATGTGCCTGAATTCACGGTTGTTGACCCTGTGTAAGTATTGGCACTGGCAATGGTGATGGTATTGCTGCCACTTTGTGACAGCGATCCACTGCCACCAATAGCATTGCTCAGCGTGAAGTTGCCAGAGCGATTGAAAACAAGTGCCGCATTGTTTGTCACGGCACCGCTGCCGAGGCTGCCGGTAGAGGTTGCATTGCCGATTTGAAGTGTTCCTGCACTGATCGTAGTTGTGCCGGTGTAAGTGTTGTCAGCCGTTAGTACCGTTGTTCCAGAGCCAGCGCTTACCAAATTGCCTCCGGTGCCATTGATAACCCCGTTAACAGTTAAGGTATTGCCATTGTTATCAAAAGTGGCTGTAGCGGCACTAGCGATGCTAATGTTGCGATTTGAATTCAAGCTAATGGAAGCATTGCTACGAAGAGTGCCCGTGCCAGTGAATTGGATATTATTATAAGCACCTGCTGGAGCCAGACCAAGACTAGTATCAGCAGCGATGGCTAGAGTACCAGCGGCGATCTGCGTGCCATTTGCATTAAGAGTGGAGTTGTTTGTTCCAGTGTAGTTATTCGAAGTGTTTGAGAGGACTAAAGTGCCAGAACCTTGTTTTATTAACGAACCGCCTGAGGCAAATGAGCTATTCAAAGGTTTACTGATATCAACAGAACCCAGAGCATTCACAGTTAATGCCTGCTGTTTCACATCAAAAAAGCTCCCCGAAAGGCTGAGGTTGCCGCCAAGTGCCTGTGTGATGGTCATTGCTGCATCTAAAGCGATGACGCCGTTCAAGGTATTAGTGCCACTGGTATTTTGTGAATTGATGCTACGCACGCCTGAACTGCCAGCACGAGAAACAATGGTATTGCCAAGCGTTTGCCCGCCTGTCGCTGCGATTAGACCCATCTCTGCATTGGCAGAACCACTTGTGTCGCCAATACGAATCGTCGTTGAAGTCGCAGAGCTACCAGTGTTGAACTGAAGCTTTCCTGCATTCACAAAAGTATCTCCTGTGTAGGTATGTGCACTATTGTAGATGACCGTGCTATTTTGATTCAATGAGACACTACCACCCTGCTGAATAACCGTTCCAGAAGATAAGGTGAGGGTATTGCCGTTATTGCCAAAGATCTTTAGCTGATTTCCATTGGTGAAGATGTTAGTGCTGAAAATGGTAAGGTTACCGTTAACAGGATTGAATTCATTGTTAGCGCTATTAAGTGCAATGGAAGTCAGGCTGACGCTTTGCCCGTTCGAACTAAGGTTTTCGATCTTGCCAAATAGATCGATCGAATTGCCAAACAGATTAAACGCGCCCGCCCCCGAATTGAAGGTGATGTTCCTCCAATCGTCGAAGTTGGTGTAATTATTGAATGGGGATAGTCTTGTGCTTCCACCGAAGAAAATATCGTTTCCACTCCCAGGCGCAGGCGAGCCATCTGGACTCCAGTTTGCGCCAGTGCCCCAGTTATTATCGCCACCACCACCATCCCAGGTATTTCCGGCGTACGATTGTCCGACGAAGAGAGCTAGCGCGGCGAGTTGCAGGCCTGCGACGAGAGGGCGGAGTTGAGGATTGATTTTCATGGGCTGGGCAAAGACAGACAGAAGAGAAAGATAGGATCTTTTTTTCTAATGGTTTTTGGTGGGATGCAATTTTGAGGACTCCTACACTAGAGATCAATTGTTTAATTGACCAAAATGGCGGCTGAAAATCTTGCGAATCAGAAGCTTGTGATGATTGGTTAGGGGATGATGCCGGTGGTGGCTTGGGATTGGTAGAATTTCCGTAAACCAGCTGCATTGAGGTCCGTGAAACTGATCGGGCTGCCTGTGCCTGCGCGATTTTTTGCCGCAGGCTCATCCTCAAGAGTCCAGGATACGAGGTCGGTGGAGCTATAAACGTGGTAGAACCGCCCGGTCACCGTTGGGAAACTGAGGCTTATGTTATTGCCGCTCCGTGTCACATCGGTGATCGCGAAGCGGCTTGTTCGGTCCAATGGGTTCGTGCCTGCGGCAGCCTCGTCTTGATTGTTGGTGCCATCATTGTCCTGATCGTCAGTCGGGCTGAGCAGCATGACGGCAGTAGTTTGGCTATTCGGATTGGGGCTGCCTGTATCTGAGCTGCCAGCAGAACTGCTCACCCCTGCGCCGCTGACGGCGGTGAGCGTGGCGTAGTAGGTCTGCCCAGGGCTACCAGTAAAGACGTAGTTCGTGCCTGTGACGCTGACGTTGTTGGCCACATTGCTTCCTCCAGCTGTGGTGCCGACGCTGATGCGGTAGCCAGTGATGTTGTCATGGGGACCCGCATTGCTCGTCCAAGTGAAGGTTCCTTCATTACCGATCTGGAAATAACTGGTGCGCGGCGCACTGGCTGGCGGCGGGGTTACATCGACGATCTTCAAATACTGGACCAACGCACCATCATCGGTGATTTCGGCAGGCCCGACGCCACCATTGAGCCGGACGAAGACGCCATTGCTATAAATGTCGCTGCCCGTGCGTGCTGACGGCCAGAGATTGGCGGTGGCATTGCTGCTGGCAAGATTGCGGACGTTGTATTGACGGGCAGCACTGTTTTGTAGGCCGAGCAGATTCCACAGTGGATCACCGACACCACCACGGATATCAAAGGTCTCACTGGTGTCATAATGCGTCGTGGTTCCCGTGCCTGGGGCAGTAGCATTGTGCTCAAAGAGATTGGCAAAGCAGAGCACGACGTCTTTGAACGCGGGGCTGGCGCTGGCTTGCTCATACTTGGCGATGGCAAAGATGTTATCCGCAGGTGTGCCACCACCGATTTTTTGGTCGAGGTAGTATTGATTGATGCTCTTGATGGCAGGACTGTTCAGCCGAGCCCAGTTTACTCGGCCATACCACTGGGCTAGACCCCCATTGTTCGGCGGCGGATTGGTCCAGAACTGAGCTCGATTCCATTTTTTGAAATGCGGAACGCGTTTGCCGAAGTTCAGCTCGTGATCGGTCTCAAAGCCATCAAAGTGCCAATTGTTCGCGGTTTGATTAAAGCGCTGGATGCCCTGCTCCTGTCCATTAAAGATCATCGGCAATCCAGGCAATGTCGAGAGTGCTCCATAACGTGTGGCATTGAGCCAAGTGTCGTTGTCAGGCATGATCTCGTCATGCCCCGTGAGGTTTAAAAGGATGGCTCCTGTCCGGTAGCCACTGCGGCGACTTTCGAGCGCGCTCTGAAGAGCCCATTCTTTATTCACAGGTGGATTGCCTGTGAACTGGAAGACGATGCTTTCATTGAGGATGTCAAAAACACGATTGCTGCGGTAGCCAGGCTCTGCGCCATCCAGGGTCTCTGCCATGAAGACGAAATTCCACTTCGCACTGCGTGTCTTATTGATGATATACTCCCACAGTGGATTTGGCAGTCCCTGACCAAAGTCACAGCGCAGAGAGTCGATGCCTTTATCGTCAGCGATGAGCCGCTGAGAATAAGTGCCAGTGGTGCTGTTATTAAGCGAGTGGCCGGTCTGCTGCAGCCAATAAATGGGATATTGCCCGATGTAGCGCCAGAGTTTGATGACCTCAGGACTGAGGCTGTTGAAGTCCACGAAGTCGTCTTCGTTTTTATGTGGGCGGGAGGCCTCCGTCGGATAGCTATCGTAACGCCACTGCGCGGAATATCGCCCGAAGTAGAGGTCTGCGACATCTGCCCATTTACCGAAGTCATTGCGATCAGGAGCCACGGCCTTGTCTTTGTCCGTCAGACTGGTGAAGTAAGTCGCAGGCTGGCCGTAGTCACCCGTGCGGGAATACCAGTTCACTGGAATGGCGGTCGTCGCGCTGCCAGTGAAGCCGAGATCCACTCCGGCCTGACCATAGATGGCATCCCAGGCGGTGTGATTAGCCACAAAGTCGAGCATCACATTGATGGTGCCCACGCTGCCAGTGTAAGCATCAGCTTTGGCCACGAAGTTTTGGAATTCTGTCATCGCTGAGGACTCGGTATTAGCGCTACCAAAGGCTGGGTTCACAGCAAAGAAATTCTTCGTGGCATACGGACTGCCAGGGACATAAGGCGCAGAGGTCGCGGGATCGTTTTCCACGCCAAGCCCACCTGTCGGATGAATGGGCTGGAACCAGAGACAGTTCGTCTGGATCGAATTAAAATAGTCCAGGTTCATGTGGTCATAACCATCGGTATCCCCATCAGCAGCACTGAGTAAATCGACAAAGGTGCTGCGCCCCGCTTGATTGTTCGCGGTGGCCTCAATGGTGAGAGTGTTGATCTCATACAGACTCATCTCCAGCGTCTTTTTCGGACTTACGACCACCGCATGGTCACGGTCTCCGTAATAAAACCAAGTGCCCGCACCAAAGCGGTAACGCACCGTAGCTCGGTAGGCCCCCGTGCGTGTCACAGGCAGCGTGGTGGTCCAGGTGCTACCACTGCTATTTGTCATGGCGTAGGCTTTGTAAAAATGCGTTTCTCCTGTCGTCGCCAGATCACGCGGTGGTGGCAAGATGCCATCGGCGACGCCATCCCCATTGTTATCCTGGTCCGCCTTCTCACGGCGATTCAGATTCGTCACCACCTGCACTTCGCTCGGTGCTGTGCCTGCATTGAAAGTCGTGCTCACATTCAGACTTAGACTGTCTGCCGCGATCTCATCGATGAAAAACTTCGTGGTTTGATACGGACCCGAAGCACTATTGATGGTGAGATTACTGATGCGTGGGACGCCTGTGATGGTGAAGTTTCCGCTCACATCTTTACGGTAGCTAATCGTCAGGGCATCGGTGGCGTAGCTGTTGTGAAATTTGTCGGGGGTCGCCGTGCTCGTCATGGCATACCACTGATAGGTTTTGCCGTCCTTCAGATCAGGGATCGTCGTCGTTGCTGTGCTGCCAGTCACCTGTGCCTGGATCACTTGAGAGTAAGTCCAATTGCTATCCGTGAAGCGAACATAGATCTTTTCTTCTGCCGAAGGTGCACCTGTGAGATTGATCGTGATGAGTCCTGTCGTGGCGTTACGGCTCACGGTGGTGATGCTTACTGGCGCACTGCTCAGCTCCATCACACTGATGAAGGTATTGGCCAGACCTGGGTCTTTCACGGTGAAGAGATATCGCTTCCCACCAGTGACACCGCCACTGAGTTTAGAGGCCGAATCTCCTAGAGGTTGGTAATACAGGATGGCCAGCTCATTCTTCGGAAAGATGAGATTACCGCCGTAGTCCTGAGTCCAGTTGTTTCCTGTGACCATTTTGAAATTGTAGTCACTGTCTGCGGCTGAAGCCGTCCACTCAAAGCGAAACCACTCCGCGCTGCCATCTGGCCCAGTGAATTTGTAGCTATTCGTCGTGGCAAGATCCCACCCTTGGCCATCACCCGGGAAATCCACTTCATTAGCGACCCAAGCGTGAGCCGTGCCAACAAAGAGCAGCATCAATGTTAAGAATAGGTTTTGAATAAGCGATGACATAAAGTTGAGGAAAGTGGAACAGGTTTAAAACCTGTTCGGTCGGAGTCAGTGATGAGTCGAGAAAGAGAGACGTTCGTGAGTCTATTGTGGTTAGGAGTGGATTGGTCTGAGTAGGTCGGCCGCTTCGGCTATTAACAGGTTAGAAAGCTGTTCCACTTTTTTTGTCATAATGAATGAAGGTGCCTTCGGGCAGACGGGCCTTCTTTGGGTTGTCGCGGATGTAGTTTCGGAAGTGTTCGAGTTGGTGCTCAGTGCGGACAATGTGATCAAAGTTCTCGTCAAGCCAGAGGGTGCCAGTCTCACCTGTCCGTTTGTGGATCTCTCTACTGGTGAAGCGTTTCCAGGAGTGGAGTAATTCGGAAAGACTGTGTGGCTCTATTGGGCAAGTCAGCACATGCACATGATTTGGCATGACAACGAAAGAGATCATCTCACAGCGTTGGCCGTCAAAGAACATCAATGCATTGGAAACGATCTGTGCGTTTTCGGGGTCACGTAGCGCGCAGGAACCGTAGCCAGCGTCTAACAAATCGTGGATCTTCACGGTGAAGATGCGGTGGTATTCTTTACGATCCTCCTCAGACAAAAATTCGATCTCATCGAGAGACTTCAAGCCTTGTGCGTGCATCCAGGCATTCCGCTGCGCTTCGAGCTGTTCCCTCTTCTCTCGCGGCATCGAATCCGCAAGGCGAAAGGTCACAAAATAGGTTCGACCTTCCTGAAACCAATGCGGCAACGCCCGGCGCGTGCGCTGAACGTTTTCGACTGGGTTAAAAGGTATAAAGGGCATTTAAAAAGAAAGTGGAACAGGTTTGAAACCTGTTTGGTTTAAGAGAAGGTATTTGCTCGTGGTGAGAATTGAGTTCGTTGGATGAAGTTTGAAAGTCAGCCGCTTCGGCGATTAACAGGTTAGAAACCTGTTCCACTTTCTTTACGGCAGACGAACTTCGACTTTGTAGAAGCGGGCAGGATTGCTCGTGAGATCAGTGATGACCATGCTCGAACCCGTGCCGAGTTGGTCAGTGGTGATGGCCGTCCAACTGGTGAGATTGTCGCTCGCAAAGACGCGATACCAACGGTTGGGGATGGTAGGAAAGGTGACTTCAAATCCGCCAGGGATCTTCACTGGCACTGGCTGGTAAAGGTCACTCATGCTGGCGTTCAAACCTAGGATGTATTCTTCGAGGTTGTTATAGCGGTCCGTATCAGCGTTACCACTGTCGCCATTGACTCCGAGAGGGTCATTGTTACTGAGACCATTGGCGGATTCCCAGGCATCGGGCAAGGTGTCGCCATCCAGCGACTCACTCAGAGTTGGGCCGGTCTCGAAGCCGAGGTCAAAGGCGGCACCGTTGGTTAAAGCAAACTCGACCTGCTGGGTCTGCGCTTGATTGCGCATGTTGAGGGTATCAAATGGTGTAGCCACTTCGTCATCAATGGCTCCGGTGACGTGTGTGGCTGCTGTGATAGCTTTGACATAGGTGCGGACGATGCCGTCGCTAGCATTGTTGGTGAGCGAAACGAGGCCGCCTGCACTAAAAAGTGTGCCGAGAGTATTTTGACCTTTGGAGAGTAAGTTCTGCAAATGTGGACTGAGACCATGACGCTGATACAAAGTGGTCACGCCGCCCGTGAGGGCCACGCTAGCACGCAGGGAGTTGGCGCGTGCAGCGAGGGTGATGGTCTTGGCGATCATACCATCGGCACTGGTGAAAGTGAAGCCACCTGGGGTAGTCGTGACGGTGTAGAGGTTGTTGGTGTAGGCGATGCTATTGGGACCAGCGGCATACCAATCTTTGAAGCCACTGGTGCGGTAGCTACCGACGTTGCCAGCGACGACATTGACGTTGCCTTCATCTTCGGTTTCAAAGCCGGAGTAGCTGTGGGGATTGCCGACTGTTTGTAGCACGCGTCCCGTATTCAGATCACGCACAAAAGCGCAGGTCATGCGACCACCGATGCGCTCAAACTGGGCAAAGACTCGGTCATTGAAGAGTAGGCATTCGTTCTCGCCATCCAGATCCGTGTCTTCCTGAGTGGCGCTGGCGCTGTTGCTGAGGGTGGCAGCAGTGCTGGCCCATTGAGCCACTCTCTGATACACAGCAGCCCAGCGGAATTGACTCTGTGCTGCTTTGGAAAAGCCCGCGAGGTTGTTGAAACTGGTGTCTGGGAAAATGTATTCGCCAGTGCTGAATTTGGCGGAGTTAGGATTAGCTTGGTCGTGAAACGCGGTGAGCCACATGGCTCCGTGAAAGCTCTGTCGCGCTAGGCGGCCAAACAAAGGATTCGTCAGGCTATTGGCAGAGGTCCACGCGGTATGGGCTAGCCCATTGACACCGACTTGACCAAAGATAGCGGGCAGAGGAGCGGCACTGCGAAGATTGAAAATCTTATCTCGCAGACTCTCCTCACGCAGTGCCTGCCCAAAGAACCAGTGATCGTAATTTTCCTGAGAGGCGTAATGCACGAAGTCCTTTGAAACCATCGGCAGTGCAGGTGTGCCGCGTTCGATAAAAGGCCAGGCTTCCGGCGTGCCGTCACGATTGGAGTCCACCTGACCTGCTGCGATGGCATCGGGTGTAGTGAGTTGAATCCAAGGATGGCTGGCAATCCAGGCGATATTGGCATCATAACCATCGGCATTGGTTTTGGAGGTAAAGTCAGTCCAGTCACTCGGCAAGATGACGACTTGATCCTGTGAGCTGCTGCGGGCTTTGCGATTGAAAAGCTGGCGTAGGGAGGTGTTGAGCCCGCCATCGGTGGTTTGGAATCGAAACTCACCGGGATTGTCATTCAGCACAAAGGTCTTCACACCGTGAATGCGATTGATGCGATAGCCGTCGTTGCTGAGGGAGGCGCTACGGCCAAACCACTTTTCGATGTGGCGTGTCTGATCCGCAAAGGTAAAACTAAAACCGCTACCGCTGATGAGGTTAAAGGTGGCGCTATTCAGCACCCGCTCGGAGGGATACAAAACGTTACCGCTAGGAGATGCGCCGTAGATTTCTGTGAGCATCGTATTGGCGTCGGCGATGTTTGTCTGAGTGAAGGTGAGGGGGAAATAGGGTAGGATGTGGTCGCTGTAGGTCGTGCCGATTAAGTCGAGGTGATCCTGGGCAGCGAGGGTGCCGACGCGGCTGTTAAAAGACGGACCATCACGCCAGGGTTTGTTCACGGTGGGATCTACTTGGGCCCACTGGATAGCACTGGCGAGCAGTGGAGTGATGTGCAGCGCCATGGGCACGTCATAGGCATCATGCACGTCCAACGGACGGTGCCAGCCTGCGCCTGCGCCGTTATTGATGAGTGCCTGTACTTCGTTGCCCGCCATGAGCGGGCGGCTTTCATGCATGAGGCTAACGACCTTGGCTCGCTTCCAAAGATCGTTGTTTGTGTTGGTGGGGCCGAACCATGCTTTCAGCACGCTGCCAGCGCCGCGAATATCTGGCTGCGCGCGCCAATGGTCGCTGGCGACCCAGTCGTCCAGGATACTATCACGGATGTCACTACGGTCAGCGAGGTCACCTGCGCCACGTGCGGGAGATGGGCCATTGTTAGTGCCGTCTTTGGTGGTGAAGACTTGGTAGTTCAAGGTGTTGGCATTGCCATTCCAGCCGGCATCTAGCAAGGCTTGGCGGCTGATGCTGAACTCCACAGCATCCATGGTGCTACTATACCAACTTCGTTTAAAACCATTGGCAGCATTTTGGTCACGACGGACGACGCCAAAGGGTGTGAGGCTTTGGTTGATGCTGATGGAGTTGCTCGCGGCATTGGTATCCACATAGACGGCACCATTGTCTGTGGAGTAAGCAGCCACGCAGACCTCCCATTTCATGTTGGTGAGGGTATCGATCTCATCTGGGAGTGCGGCTTCCCCACTGCTTGGGCTATTGAAATCAATGACGACGTAAGCATCGACTCCGCCATTTTCGGCAAACGCCACGAGGTCTTGAAAATCGATGCGGAAGTAGATCAGATCATCACCACCATTGGCCGTCGGTCCACCATCATGAGCATAAAAGGCAACGATGTCTCGGCTGCTATCAAAGCCATCCGCATTGCGGAAAATGTCTGTGCCTTGATTGTTGGTGCCGTCGCCATTGTATTCATCCAGCATGACGAGGTCCTCGATGGCCCAGTCGGTGAACTCACGGCTATTGCTTACACCACCAGCCACAATGGGAGACTGCGGACCAATGCGGATCTGGCCTGGTGGTGGCGGAGTGATGTTGTTGTTCTCACGCGGATTGGTTCCGTTCGTGAGCTCAGCGAGGTTGTTAAATGCATCGCCGTCAGGATTGCCGGTAGCTCCATCATCGATCACAGGCGCTGCACCGCGTAAGTTCACGAGGCCGCTGATGAGGGGATCGATCCCATAGCGCACTTCCCAGCCATCCGGCAGGCCATCACCATCGGTATCAGCTTTGAGGGGATCGGTCTCGGTCCAAATTTCACCGGCATTCCAGACGCGATTGTTATTGGAGTCACCCTCGATCATGCCATCACCATTTTTATCTTCACCGCTACCATCGCGGGCTCCATCACCATCGGTGTCAGGATTGTTGGGATCGGTTTCGGTCCAAGTTTCAGCTGGATCACGTATTTTGTTTGGCCAGCTTCGTGCTAGCGTTGGCGCAGCATTGGCCGCGAGGCTGGCACCATCTCCATCCATCCAGCCGTTTTTGTTGGCGTCCTCAATGCCATCACGCAGTCCATCATTGTCACTGTCAGCATCATCAGGATCTGTCATGGAGCCACGCAGCAGCCTGGCACGGTCCCCACCTTCAGCAGCGGTATTCACTCCCGGAACTTTGTTGAGGTTATCAAGTGTGTTAAAAAAAGGTGGATCGAGGTCGCCACGAAAATTGGGACTACCATCACCATTCGTGTCGGTCGTGAGGATGGTGCCGAAGTCGAATTTGTTATTCCCATTGGAGTCGGTGAAGGTTTCGTTAGCCTCACCCACATCATGCAGCCCATTCGCATTCGTGTCTGTCCAATCAAACACGCCATTGCCCGCACCGACAAGAGGTAAGCCAAAACCGGTATCGGCGTAAGCTTCACCCACGGTCAAAGCAAGACGCCAGCCGACCTCCAGCGCATCGGGTAGGCCGTCGCTGTCGGTATCGGGGCTGCGAGGATCGGTTTTACCAAAGGCATTGTAGATATGCACTTCGCCATTCGTCCACTGTTCGGAATTGGGTTTGAAGCGTGGATCATCCGCTGGAAAGCCATTGGGCAGTGGCGTGGCGGTGCCTTCATCGGCATCGAGAAGGCCGTCGTCGTCGTCATCGGGATCGGACGCCGACGCCGACGTCCTTTGGCGGAAAAAAACCCGCACATTTCTCACTTCATGGTTTTCAAACGGGCCATCAAAGACCTTCGCGGTGAAGCGGAACTCGCCCTGCGTGATGCCGCTCCAGGTGTAGTCCCAGTGCTTGCTGCCGCCTTCTACAGTCGTGACTGGCGTCATGTTGACGGTCATGGGCCCATTATTGACCGTCAACACCACACTGTCTGCTGCAGCCGAGGTGGTCACACGGATGACAAACTGTCGCTGCTCGGCTGTAGGATTAGCGACATCTGGCAAGATGACTTCATACGGCTTGCCGTCCTGATCCAACTCCGGCGGTGTGGCGATGGTGATTCTAGGGATGAAGGACGGCTCCGCCTTGACCAATCGTGTGGCAATCACATCAGGGTTAGGTGAGCTGCGGTCCAGCGTGATCTGGATGCGGTGGATGTAGTCCGGCTGGTCGTTGTAGATATTGGGCAGCGGGAAAGCTAGGGCGTGATAATCACTGGTCTCATCATACACAATGTCATAGGTGTCACGCGGGTAGGCCGACAGATTGCCAGTTTCGTTTGAGCCAATACGGATGGTGAAGCGGTCGATAAGCTGTTGCTCGGTGAGGCCTGTAGCTAGGTCTTTGGAAAAGTACACCTTCATCACATAGCCGGTCGTGATGGCGTCTTCATCATTCGGTGGCCAAGCGACGAACATGCGGTTGTCTGGGCCATCCACATTCACCGTGCGGACAAGTGTGGTGTAGTGCCCGACGGTGTCGCTTAGATTAAAATCCTTGTAGGCAGCAGAGCTGATTTCACGCAGCCTTACATTGATGGTGGCAGTTCCACTGGCGGGTATGTTGGCATAGGTGAAACGCCATTCTTTGACATAGTTGGCATTTGTGGGCGTATTGGTCGGCGTCACTTCCGTGGCCCTGACCCAGGAGACTGGAAGGCTGGCATCCCACACTCCATCTTCATCGAGATCGGTGAAGGTTTCACCAGCATCTCGATTGCCGTTGCGGTTGGTATCTTTGAAGGGTTCAAAGCCGCCACCATTGCCATTTTGGCTGCGGGTGACGCTGTCGTTATTGGAGGCGTCTGAATCAGCGATGTTGTACCACACTTCCGTGACGCTGGAGTCCGTGCGGATGACAAGGCCATACTCACTGCCGCCAACGGTATCCCCATTGTTCTCTGGGAAACGCACTTCTCCGAGTGGACGTGAGGCATCATAATAAAAGCTCTGCGTGAATGTGTTGTAGATACTGGCCTTACCAGCGCGACTCAAGAAGGCCCTAGCACGAATGACGTGCATGCCTTCGCTGAGGCCGGTTTGAGTCACACCATAATCATTGTGCGGACGCACAGGCAGCAGATCCATAGCCAGCGCATTGGTTTCAAAGGTGGTCTGCATTTTCTTTTTCCGAGTGACCGCGTCTGCATTGCCCGGCCACCAGCTTGGTGCAGCCTCTTTATGAATGGCGATTTTGTATTTGGATGTGACGGTGAAGTCGCCAGGCAGTGGCGTAGCGCTCCACCAGTTGGTGCTGCCGCCATCGTCGTTATGGCGATAACTCATCTCCACCACTTTTGTCGTGCCAGCACCGCGTCCGGCACTGCCTTCGGGATTCGAACCATCCGTGGTGTAGTAAAGGAAGGACTTGTAGCCACCTCCGACACTGTTTGTCTTCACCCACATCTCATTGCGTGAGGCATCGTATTGATTGCGAGTCGGCGTGAGATTGCCAACTGGAGCAGCAGGATCATGATACAGAAAGCTCGCCGTGTTGGTATCGATGAACTTTGGGGAGGTGCCATTCACGACCGTCGTGGTAGTGAAGGTCTCAGCACCCGCACTGCCTGTGGAATTTCGTGCCGTATCTTTAGCTGCGAACAGCTCTGGATGGATTCGGCTGACGAAATTCGGCTGTTCATAACCGAGGAACATATCATTGCTCACCGCAGGCGGACGGTCACGCAGCGCTGGATCAGTGACACCGAGGGGCACCGTGCCATTTAAGTCAATACCGCCATCCAGCTTCATGAGCACATTTTCAGCCGAGCCATCCACGCGAGCGACAAAGCGCACGCCGGTGCTGCTGGTGACACGCGGAATGACAGCGCTGTAGGTGTAGTCCGTGACATTCGTATCTGCTGGCAGGATTGGCCGCGAAGCCTCTGGCAGCGTGCCACCATTGAAAGCTTTGTCACCATTGGGACCATCACGGCGACTCACCATCACGGTTTTAGCCTCAACCCCATTTTCTGTGATGGTGATCGGTCTGCCGCCGTGATTTGCCCAGAGTTCACTGGGGTCTGGATTCTTCCATGAGAAGAGGAAGTAACCACCCGCAGGTAGCACGGTGGATGACAGCTCCTCTTTAAATTTGAAGAAGCCGCCGCCATACCAGGAGTAATTGTAAAGATAAGCTCCTGTTGGGAAAGCACTCGCAAAACCGCGTGCCTGACCGCTGCCATAATTATCGCTGAGCATGACGAGCAATGTCACAGCATCTGCATCGCTCATGTTGCCGTTTTCACGCTTATCCAGACGCTCCCAAACGACGACATCGGCATCGCTGAATCGGCCTAGCTGATAACCACGAGCAAACTGCTCATGCACATAAAGCAAGTTAGGCACGCGACCATCTGCCCATTGGCCCAGGAAGCTTGTGTTGGAATGGCGCGGGAAAGCACCACCGCTTTCCCCCAGAGTCTCAGCTTGGTAATTACCATCCGTGTACAATAGGCCCAGACCATCACGCAGGAAGTAAAACGCATGCTGAAGCTCACGGCGGGCAGCGTAATCACTATCATGGCTCTGCGCATGAGTGACGCCGATGTTCGCCGCAAAGCCGCCCACGCCTGCCCAGTCATAACCTTGCAGGCCGCTGGAGGGATTGCCCAGGCGGCTATTGAGCTGACTGCGCAGATCGTTATCCACCAGCCTCATGCCGGAATCTACAAATGGACCATAAGCCGGCGGCTCGCCGAGATGCTCGCCGAAGAGCATGGCATCATCGCGACCAGCATCCGTGCTGAAAACTGTGTCACGATGATTTGTATCGGAGAAACCACGGCTGATGTTGAACTGTCGCTGCACCTGACCGCTATAGCCATAATCACTGCTGTCCTTTCCTGCGCCAAACGTAGCCCCGAAAAAGTCTGCTCGGATATGCTTGACCGCATCCAGGCGCAGCCCGTCTGCTTTTGTGCGATCCATCAACCAGCGTGCGGCGCGGTTCAGATAATTCTCCACGTATTCCTCATACACAGCCTTATTGGCATTCAGATAGGATTGCGCCCAAGCCTTGGCCTGGGCGTCTGTGGCCGAGGGTCCCAGGTTTGCTGGCTGCCGCGCCATGGTGAGAAGGCCACCAAAGCCGATGTAGTTCCCATTTTTATCAAAGTAGTATTGCTCGGGTCGATCATAGTCGCGGATGAACTTGATTTTTAGTGCCGTGCTGCCTTCGGTGAGACCAAAGTTTTGGTTCGTCGTCCCAGGTTCTTGCGCGATGTCGATCAGGTCCGCCAAGCCAAGATGCTGCACCTGCCAAGCATCTGTCCAGGAGCGGGTATTGTCCCACTTCCGGTAAAAGCCATCTTGTGTCCGGCGCAGATGAAAATCCTCTGGCACCATGCCGGGGTAAATGTCGATCGGGGTGTTCTCATTGAATCCCGGCACATCAAAGGCGCGGTGATTCATGATGTTATCAAAATACACCCGGATGCCAAATCGATGCGCCGTCTCCACCAAACGGATCAACTCCGCTTCCGTTCCATACCGTGTCCGCACCGAGTTCCGCTGATTTTTGCCACCAAGATCAAACGGGTCCCACAAATCATAACCAACCGACAATCCGCCCGAACCCTTCGTCGGTGGCGGCAACCAAAGTGATGAGTAACCAGCCTCTGCAATCTCAGGCATCTTATTCGTGATCTCCACCCAAGAAGTATTGAAGTATTGCAGCATGGCCTCACCACGAGCGGAAGTGGCAAGCGCGTAAAGCAGAGCAAAGAAAATGAAATGACGAAACATGGCGCAAAGAAAATTTATTGTTCTTGGACATCGAGTCTGAAGAAGCGCCGCTCGCTTTCCAGCGGGGCAATCAACGTGCGAGTGCTGCCGCTGTTGGCGGGCAGACCATCGTTTCCGGGCAATTGCCAG
>JAIXOU010000104.1 GCA_027486585.1 Verrucomicrobiaceae bacterium
GCTTTGGCGCAAGAGCCCAGAATTGTGGCAGCGTTGAGGACGGGCTGGAGAGAGTTACTCAAACATGATGTAGCCCAGTGGAATCAGTGCCCTGAGATATTGCAGAAGGACGAGGAGGTGATTCAAGCCCGCAAGACAGGCTGGATGGAGCTGCTCAACCGTGATGTCACCAAATGGAACACGTGCCCTGAGTTCTTGCAGATGGAATTTCGACAGGTCAGTGGATTCATCCAAACATTAAAAACGGCCTGGATGGAGCTGCTCAAACGTGATGTCACCAGATGGAATACGTGCCCTGAGTTCTTACAGCAGGACGAGGAAGTAATTCATGCACGAAAGACAGGCTGGATCGAGCTGCTCAACCGTAATGTTACCAGATGGAATTCGTGCCCTAATCTCCTGCAGCACGAGTTTAGACAGGACGTTGGGTTCATACAAGCATTCGAGACTCGCTGGGTCGAACTACTCAAACGTGATGTCACCAGATGGAATACGTGCCCTGAGTTCTTGCAGCAGGACGAGGAGGTAATTCATGCACGAAAGACAGGCTGGATGGAGCTACTCAAACGTGATGTCACCAGATGGAATACGTGCCCTGATTTCCTGCAGCAGGACGCAGAGGTGATTCAAGCTCGGAAGATGGGCTGGATGGAGTTACTCAAACGTGACGTCTCAAAGTGGAATACGTGCCCTGATTTCCTGCAGCAGGACGCGGAGGTGATTGGTGCACGCAAGACAGGCTGGATGGAGTTGCTTAAACGTAATGTCAATCAGTGGAGTGCGTGTCCCGAAGAACTCAGAAAGGATCCAGAAATCAGGCGCCTCGGAATGGATATTGACAGCTGGTGCTCTGTAATTCGTTACACGGTCGAAATTTATGATGGGTGTCCAGTTGAATTAAAGGCGGAAGCAAAGATTCAGGCAGCGTGGCGAGCTGGCTGGCTTAGCTATTTGAAACGCCATCCAAATGCTTGGACATCCTGCCCCCTAGAGCTGCAAACACATTCAGATATGTTTGGTGCGTTGTTGGAATGCCAAGCAATTCAAAAAGCTCGCAAATCCATGGGATTAGAGACCAAGTCTCTCCGGATCTTAGTGGAATCCCTAGCTGGTCGCCGAGCTAGTTATGTTGATCGCCGAGGTTCATCTATCCGGTTCAATTATGGATGGCATGGTGCAGTAAACATGAAATGGCTACAGAAAGCTGGATGCCGTATCCAACCATGGCAAGGTATTACCCATCTGTGGATTGATGAGGCATCAATCCAAATACTGCTTGGATACAATGCTACTGCTAGCAAAGTTTTTTGGTCCAAATTAATCGAACGTAATGTTACACAATGGGTCCACTGCCCTGAGTTCTTGCAGAAGGACGAGGAACTGATGCAGGCCCGCAAAAAGGGCTGGATGGAACTGCTCAAACGTGATGTCAGCCAGTGGAATGCGTGCCCTGAGTTCCTCTGGCAGGAGTTTCGAGAAGATGGCGATTTCATCCTAACATTAAGAACAGGCTGGATGGAGTTGCTAAAGTATGATGTCTTAAAGTGGGATCTATGCCCTAATTTTCTTCAGAATGACAGAGAGCTTATTCATGCAAGCAAGAAAGGCTGGGCGGAACTGATCAGACGCGATGTCGATCGTTGGTTCCAGTGCCCTGAGTTCCTTCGCGATCATGCTGAAATCAAAAGCGCGCGCGTTGAAGGCGAGATCAATTGGGCGCGATCTGTGAGCCTCGACCAAAGAGCCCTAAGCCTTCAGCGCTTGGTGGACCGCAAAATTGTCAAAAGAGAAGATTTGCCTACAGATTTGCGCCTCTTGATTCAGATCCCGCCCGATTACTCGGAACAAACACCTCCGCCTCTCCCCAGCGATCGGCTGCCTGACTATGCCGCGGTTTGTTTCGAGGCCCTCCTGCAGCAACCGCAGGCCACGCTGTCCATCGTGCAAGTGTGGAAGCACTCACCCAGACTGGAACTCGCACGTTGTGCGCAGGCCTTGGCCGCCTTGAGGGAGCAGCCATGGAATTTTAGCGCGCTACCCGCCGATCAGCAGTTGCATCCGCTCATCCATGAAGCCGCCGTGGAAGGCTGGGTGCTCTTTGTCACGAAGCATCCCTTTTTCCAGCCGCAGGTGCCAGAATCATTGCGCTCCCACCCGAAACTTCAAACCACAATGGCAAGCCTTTGCGAAGAGGAGAAGAAAGCACTCGCCGCGCAGGTTCTCCAACAGGTAAAGCAGTGCCCCGGACTCAGCGACATGGCGATGTCGGACCTGAAATTGCCAACAAAAGAAAAACAAACTTGGAAGCAGGTTACCGCACTGCGCCTGAAGCACTGGAAAAAACAGGTGAAGGAAGACGCAAGCGCCTGGGAAAAGGTGCCAAAGAGCCTGCAACAGGATGGCACTCTTTTGAAGTTCATGCGCGAGGGCCTTGGCCCTCAAATTCGCCAATCCCCCGCCCTCTGGAGCCAACTACCCTCCTGCTATCGTGATGATCCCGCACTGCAGCGCGTCCATCGCTTTGCCACGGGAACTTGAGCACATCCACATCTGAAACATCTTTCCTCTTTACCGTCTTGAAACCCATGCGTCCCATCATTGAATCTGTTGTTGCGATCATCTCGAGAAGCTCTCCGCCCCCTATAAGCCAGTCTCTCGTGCCCCCATCAAACTCAGCGGACGAATGCACCGTCGGCGAAGTGCTAGGCTTGATCAGCGGCGGCTTGATCTTCACCTGCGCGCATGTCCAAGACCGATGGTCTCTACTGCCAGGAGAGGTTGACCTCTACGATGTGTGGTGTCTGAACGACGCAACTATACCCCGCGGACTGTTAGCTGGCCACTACGCCTCGACGCTCGGCTGTATGATCTTGGCTCCGGACAGCATGACCGTCATCACATCCGAAGATGGCGGTACAGAATCCGGGTTCGCTTTGCTCAGTGAATTCGAAGAAAAATACGGCTCCGACATCCGCCCGACCGAGATTGAATTTCCTGAAGCAACGGAGTCGGCGAAGATTCACGGCTTCTTTTTTGGGGCTGATGGTAAAACCCGTCATCGAACCC
>JAIXOU010000023.1 GCA_027486585.1 Verrucomicrobiaceae bacterium
ACCCGAGGGCTGGTGGCGTGGACCCGAGGGCTGGTGGCGTGGACCCGAGGGCTGGCGGCGTGAACCCGAGGGCTGGTGGCGTGAACCCGAGGGCTGGCGGCGCGGACCCGAGGGCTGGTGGCGTGGACCCAAGGACTGGTGGCGTGGACCCAAGGACTGGTGGCGTGAACCCGAGGGCTGGCGGCGTGGTTTCGTAGGCAGGCGTCAGGGAGATGTGGGGTGGAGGACTGGCGCTTTAGGTGGGTGACATCCTGCGGTGAACTGCGCTTGTGGTGCCCGAGAATGACGGTGTCAATCTAACGCGATCACTGCTGGACCTGTGGCGGAACGAGACTGTTCTGAGGAATTTTAATGACGACTCAAAAATTGTTTGAACGCTTTTTTAGAGCCTTTTTACTAACCAGTCTGTTAGTTGAATTCAAAGGTCCAACCACACGATTTAAAAAGTCATGGCCAACGGAATCATCAAACTTGATGGGGGCTGGAAACTCGATTCGGGATACCGACTCGACCAGTCTAATCCTTTTCCGTCCGCCGTGCCCGTGGGGCTGGCCCACACAAAGAAAGGTAAAGCGATGGACTTCTATCCCAACAAAAGAAGTGAGAAGTTGCCTTGGTGGAAAAAAATCAGCCAAGAAATAACGACGGAGGGGGCCAAATTTGGGCTTCTTCCAGCTGCCATCACGGCAGCCAAAGAGGTGGCGGATAACCAAATCTCTGTCATGGAGGCGACCGATAACGCTAAGAGTGCACTGGAAGGCGCACGTGCAGTGGAGGAGGTGCGCACCGCTGTCAATGAACAGGCCATCCGTGCGATGATCCGTAACTGGAAGACGCTGCCGGGCTACCCTGACTCTGGCAGTGAGGGTGTGCTGGGCCTGAGGGCGGTGGAACCTGCCTTTGATCCGAGCGCATATAAACCCGTGCTCAAGATCTCTCTGGACGGTGGTCGTATCAAGATCGAGTTCGTGAAAGGCGGTGTCGATGCTTTGGCGGTGTATTGCCGTCCGCGTGGCACCTCGGCCTGGACGCGGCTCATCGCCGATACTGGATCGCCCTACTACGACACAGCACCGCTGGCCAATCCCGCCGTACCGGAAGTGCGTGAGTACAAGGCCATGGGCGTGATCGACAATGTGGAAGTGGGTCTGGCGAGTGACATCGTCAGCATCACGCTTTCTTAAACGGGTCTGTCTCAAGTAAACCACCTGTGGCGCAGTCACGGGTCATGAAATCTCAACCCAACCCGTCACTGCGCGGCGGGTTCATTCTTTTTCATATGTCCTTTGATCCAACTATCCCAGCCACGAATGCGGATGCCACCTCAGCGATGTTTCGCGGACAATTCAACGGTCTCAAAGACCTGATCGACGCTGTGCCGGCGCTGACCGCCGCGCAGGTGGACAGCACGAACACACTGCCGCAGGGCAGTCCGGCCAATGCCAGTGTGAACGTCATCGGCAACACGCTGCATTTCACTTTTGAAATCCCGCAGGGGCAGGATGGCGCGCAGGGGCCACCTTTTGCCCAAGCCGTGGTGGATAGTGTGACGACGCTGAATCCCTGGGAATCGGCCACGGTTGGCGTGAGCTTTGATGGCAGCAACGTGCGCTTCAACTTCGCCATCCCGCGTGGCAACGATGGTAGCACAGGTTCGCAAGGGAGTAACGGCAGCGATGGCAATCAGGGGCCGCAAGGCATTCAAGGCCCGCCCTTTGCTCAAGCGGTGGTGGATGGTGTGAGCACACTCGATCCTGGTCAGCCTGCGTGGGTGCAGACAAGCTTTGATGGCAGCAACGTGCGTTTCACCTTCGGCATCCCACGCGGCAGTGACGGTATGAGCGGCAGCGATGGTGCCCCAGGGGAGGTCAGTCAAGCTCAGCTGGACAGCGCGATCAATGGCACGAGCAACAACACCAACAGCATCAGCACCCTGGACTCGGGGTTTTCAGATCCTCCAACACTGACCGAGCTGGAGGCTCTGAGGCAGAAGCTGAACGAGATCATTCTGAATGGGAGGAGGTAAGTTTTTTTGTTTCTGGTTACTGGTAGGGACGCGGCGCTATTAGGCCGCCCCTTCAGGGCTCGGATGTCTTTGCTTGGCAACCCCAGGGCGCTGCCCTGGGCTGCGATAGACCGTCCCGTTGGGACTCCAAGCCCCAGACGGCAGAACCTACGATGATCATGATAGGGACGCGCTGCGCCGCGTCCGATGATTCAAGAGAAGGCCCCGAACGCGGAGCCGGAATTCGGACGCGGCGCACCCGTTCTCCATAGCAAGACTGCGAAGGATGAAGCGCGTCCCTACCTGACCTCTGACCTCCGACCTCCGACCTCTATCCGCTATCTTCCATCTTCCATCTTCTATCTTCCATCTTCCATCTTCTATCTTCCATCTTCTATCTTCCATCTTCTATCTTCTATTTTTCCTCCTTCCTCCTTCCTCCTTCCTCCTTCGCTCTTTGAGCTTTCATCCTTCGCAATCTTTCTATGGAGAATGGAATGAAGGACACGTCGGTGCTTGGTTCCTGGTAGGGACGCGGCGCTAATAGGCCGCCCC
>JAIXOU010000102.1 GCA_027486585.1 Verrucomicrobiaceae bacterium
AAAGCCTTGGGAGCGGAGCATCGCGACACGCTTGCTAGCGTCAACAATCTTGGGATACTGCTGAGTGACAAAGGCGACTACGAGGGTGCTGAGGCACTGCATCGCCGGGCGCTGAAGGGCAGAGAGAAAGCCTTGGGAGCGGAGCATCCCGATACGCTGGCTAGCGTGAACAATTTGGGGAACCTGCTGAGTGACAAAGGCGACTACGATGGTGCAGAGGTGCTGCATCGCCGGGCGCTGAAGGGCCGAGAAAAAGCCTTGGGAGCGGAGCATCGCGACACGCTTGCTAGCGTAAACAATCTTGGCAACATGCTACAAATCAAAGGCGATTACGATAGTGCGGAAACGCTCTATCGTCGAGACTTAGTTACCTCTCAGCGTCTGTTAGGCAAGGACCATTTGGATACGTTGATAAAACTTCTCACTTTGGGATCTCTGCTGTGGGACAAAGGCGACTGCAAAAGAGCTGTTACAATGTATCGTCGGGCTGTTACCGGTATGAAAAGTGCGCTCGGAGCGAAGCATCCCGATACACTTGGCACATGCCATGATCTCGCGTTGCTGCTGAGTGAAAGCGGTGATAACAGAGGAGCTGTAGAGAGCTGCCGCTGGGTAATAGCTGTGAGAAAAAAAGTGCTCGGGGCTGAGCATCCTGACACGCTTAGCAGCATCAACATCCTCGGTGACATTTTCAGATTACAAGGCGAATACAGGGTCGCCGAACGCATGTATCGCAGGGCCATTGCGGGGCGCAATAAAACTCTGGGATCTAACAATGCTTATACGCTTGAAAGCATCGACAGCTTGGGAGTTCTGCTAAGAGAAAAAGGTGAATACAATGATGCGGTCATCTTGTTGCGAAGTGCAAGTGGTTTCGACGAGGTCTGCGAGGATGTTTTGCGTTATAATCTCGCGTGCTGTGCATGCCTTGCCGGAAATACCAAAGAGGCCAAGCAATTGCTTCGCAAACACCTCAAGCTTCATCCCGAGATGAAAGACCAAGCCCTTGCCGACGAAGATTTCGCCGCCATCAAGGACTTCATCACTTGTCTTTAAATTTCTGATGATCTTCACTCCCGCCGTATGAATCCCATGCTTTGTCATTACTGCACTTCTACCGATACCGTCCACAAGGCCAAAGCTGGCAAGTGGGAGTGCAACTCCTGCGAAGAGCGCTTTGACGCTCCAGCACCACAATTTCCCTTGATGGCGGTGACTGGTGACGTATCTGCCAAGGCCGCTCAGCCCCGGCGCATCTTCTTCAGCTATGGCCACGACGCCAACCGCGAGCTGGTGGATCGCTTCAAGGAAGATCTAGAAAAGCGTGGTCACCAAGTGTGGATTGACTACAAGCAGATCGGCACCTGGGACGACTGGCGTGGAATCATCACGCGTGGCATCCATGACTCGCAGTTGGCAGTCGCCTTCCTTTCCATTCACTCCACGCGCGACCCGGGCGTGTGCCGCAACGAGATCGCTATGGCACTGCATCACTTTGGTACGGTCTACCCCGTCATGGTTGAAAGTGTGCCACAGGAGAGCATTCCTGCCACCATCAGTCACCTGCAGTGGCCGGATCTCACCCAATGGCGGGAGCTAAGAGAGGCACCCGATCCGCAGGCCTATGAAAGCTTCTACGAAGAAAAGTTGCTGGAGATCATCAGCCGGGTGGAGGGCGAGGCCACTCGCTTTGCCTCAGATTGCGAGGTGCTCCGCCGAGTGCTGGGCCCCTCGGACTTCGACTCCAAGTTTGCACAGCATTTGGAGGGTTTTACTGGTAGGGAGTGGTGTTTCGAAGCCTTAGAATCTTGGCTCAATGAACAGCCTGACTCCCGTGTCTTTTGGGTAAAGGCTGGGCCAGGCTTTGGTAAAACGGCCCTAGCGGTGCAAATCGCCAACCGCTTTCGTGGGGCGGTGGTGGGCAGTTGGTTCTGCGATCATCAGAGCGTGGAGTTGAGTGACCCCCTACGAGCGGTGCGTACGCTGGCCTTTCAATTGGCCCTGCGCTGGGATGACTACCGCGCCCGTCTGCTCTCTCGTCTTGGGCTGCACGCCGGATCGCGGGAGGAGCAGGTTCGCGAAGCCCTAGAAATGCTGGCCAAAAAGAACCTTAAGGACCTCTTCGGGCTTCTGCTAGCTGGGCCGCTGGCGGGTCTGATCTGGCGAGAGCACAAGCTGGTGATTCTGATGGATGCACTGGACGAGGTAAGCCGAGAGGATGAGGGGCGTAATGAACTGGCCGCGTTGATCAATCGAGAGTTTTTGGAACTGCCGAAGTGGATCAGTTTCGTGGTGACAAGTCGCCCAGATGCGCTCGTCAGTGGTCACCTGCAGCGCTTTAAGCCCTTCGAGATTGCAGCGGACGGACGCAACGAGGCCGACCTGCGCGGCTACGCGCGGAAGCGTATTCTGCCGATGGAGGGGCTTCGTGAGTTGCCTGAAGATGAGCGCGAGCGGATCGCTGAAATGCTTGTGGGCAAGTGCTCTGGCATGGTTCTTTACCTGCGCATGGTGGAGGAAGGTCTAAAGGAAGGCACGCTGAAGCCACAGCAGATTAAGGTTATGGAATCGGGGCTTGCAGGGCTGAATAGCCAGTATTACGAGGGCTTCGAGCGGCGCTTTGGAGCGATTGGTTTCGCGGAGACCGTGCAGCCGTTGTTGCGTCTGGTTCTGGCCGCGCCAGGGCCATTGCCCTTGGCACTAGCAGCGGAAGTGTTGGGGATTGGCAAAGAGGAAGCGCGACAGATGAGATCACTCTTGGGAGCCTACTTGGTGAATGGACCAAAGGGGATGATGCTGTTTCACAAGACGCTCGGTGAATGGCTGACTGGGAAAGGTTCCGGCAGGTTTTACACCGATCCTAAAACTGGCAGCAAGGCACTCGGGAAGCGGCTGTGGCACTTTTTTAGAGTGCGTGAAAAGAATGACAATGGCATCACTAAAACACTGCGCTGGGAGACGCAGGTGTTGGAGTGGTTGCCGTGCATGTTGGGAGAAATTGGGAAGCTGAGCGATGCAAAAGCGCACACGAACTTTGCTCGATTGCTCTACGAACGACTGAAGTGGGATCAAGCAGAGTTGCATTTTCGTCGTGCTCTGAAATGCAGAGAGATAGCCTATGGTCCAGAACACGCCGATACTCTAACTAGCGTGAACAATCTTGGGAGTCTGCTGAAAGCCCAAGGAGACTATGAGGGAGCAGAAGCGCTGTATCGTCGGGCACTTAAGGGCAGAGAGAAAGCCTTGGGAGCGGAGCATCCAAGCACGCTGTCTAGCGTAAACAACCTTGGGCTTCTGCTGAGAATCAAAGGCAACTACGAGGGTGCCAAGGAGCTGTGTCACCGAGCACTTGAGGGCAGAGAGAAAGTCTTGGGAGTGAATCATCCCGCCACGCTTGGTAGTGTGCACAATCTTGGAATTCTGTTGTATAACAAAGGCGACTACGAAGGCGCCGATGAGCTGTATCGCCGAGCGCTAGATGGCAGAGAGAAAGCCTTGGGAGCGGAGCATCCAAGCACGCTGTCTAGCGTAAACGATCTTGGGCTTCTGCTGAGAATCAAAGGTGAATACGAGGGGGCCGAGGAGTTGCTTCGTCGGGCACTGGAGGGTTATGAGAAAGCCTTGGGAGCGTGCCATCCAAGTACGCTTATAAGCGTGAACAATCTTGGGCGTTTGCTGAGCGACAAAGGCGACTACGAGGGTGCCGAGGAGCTACTTCGTCGGGCATTGGAGGGTAAAGAAAAAGCCTTGGGAGTGGAGCATCCAAGTACGCTAAATAGCGTTAACAATCTTGGGGATCTGCTAAAAAACAAAGGCGACTATGAAGGCGCCGAGGCACTGTATCGTCGGGCTTTGGAGGGTTGTGAGAAAGCCTTGGGAGTGGAGCATCCCGACACGCTGACAGTTGTGAGAAATCTAGGGAATCTGCTCAAATCTAAAGGCGACTACGTTAGCGCCGAAGCGCTGTATCGTCGGGCACTTGAGGGCAGAGAGAAAGCCTTGGGGGCGGAGCATCCCGAAACGCTTAGCTCGGTGCAGTCATTGGCGAGTTCTCTCAAAAGAATTAACAAGCCAGATGAAGCTGCACAGCTACTCCGTCAATGGCACCGACTATCCGAGATTAGCGCTGATGCTGTGCGCTACAACCTCGCCTGTTACGTATGTCTCTTGGGCAACACGGAGGAAGCTAAAAGCCTGATCGTAGAGCATCTTAAGCTTCATCCTGAGATGAAAAACCAGGCCCTAACCGACGAAGATTTTGTCGCCATCAAGGATTTTATCACCAGTCTATGAATCGCACCACGAAAACACACCTCCTTCTTCTCGCCTGCCTTTAGCCCATCGTTGTCCCCAGTTCGGTCGAGGCAGCCGACATCATGACTGTCCGTATCCAAGCAGGCCGTGTGCAGGAATACGTGAATGGCAGCCTTCGGCGGAGTTACGGGTCTGACGTGTTGCGTGTCCGGGTCAGTGGCGGCTCCGTTTTCACGGATCTCAAATTGGTCGCACAGCCGAATACAGCAATGGCAGCCTACGGAGAACCTTCTAATGCCTAATACCATGTTCCGCCTCATCAAACATCGTGACGCCTTGTGACATTCAGAGGCTGTGGAACCTAAGTGCATCGCACGATGATGGCTTTCGATTTTAAGGCCACGTTTAGCATCTGGCTGGATTTGCAGCATTCGTCTTAAATCGCAGCTTGCTCAGACGCATTCAAATGTTCACCCTGTTTGGATCACTGCCGCCGCCATGAGCCAAATCATCCCAGTTCAAAATCCATCGCTCGTCACCTACACGCACGTCATTTACGCGCTTCACCTGATCTCCGTGCTCATTGGGGTGACTGGAGCGGTGACCATTGTGGGAAGCTTTATCTTTGGCGTGCCCTCCATCGTGGCTTTGGTGATGAACTATGCTAGACGTCGTGAGGTGGTTGGCACCTGGCTTGAGAGCCATTTCAGCTGGCAGATACGCACGTTCTGGTGGGCACTGCTCTGGAGTGTTCTGGTCTTTACGATTTCTGCTCCCTTGATGCTGGTCTTGATTGGGTTTCTAACTGCACCTCTGGGGATTGCCATCATTGGTATCTGGGTTCTTTACAGAGTGCTGCGGGGATGGATCGCTTTGCGTTCAGAGCAGCCATTGCCATGAAACGGCTTTTTTGGTGCATTTAGATAATCGCTTTATTTTAGAACACAGCGCTAAAAAACGCCAATCAAGGCTGCTGCCGAGTGGCTTGAATAACCACCTGTCTTTCATGATCTGAGAGTGGAGCGATCTTCGCATAGTGGCCGTCGAAGTAGGCGCTATTTCCATGATAAGGTCCGGTGTTAGTGCCTTTTAAAATGATCCAGGGTTGCACGAAGCTGAATTCCAGTTGGGTCGGTTCGTCGCTGAATTCCGAAATGGTGAAAACGGCTTTTTCGCCGGATCGCTTGGCTCTGCCTTGAATAGAGCCGAGATGACGAGTCGCACCCCGAGCGCAGCTCGCCAAGAAGTGAATTTGGTCACCTTGTTCGACTAGGCTGAAGTATCCACCCGCACCATCGCTCCAAAAGCCGGTCAAATCCTTCTGATGGCGATGATCCATGAGCCCATGAATCCAGGAAGTTCGGCGTCGAACTTCTTCGGTCCAGGTCACCAGCTCTTCCTCGCTGAGTTCCGCGGCGGATCGCAGTTGGCTAGAAGTATCCGAGAAAAACTCTTCTCGCCAATCGGTCCAATTTTTTTGATCTTCCTCAAAAAGGCTCAGACCTTTGCCTGTCAGACCATGAAGTGCACGCTTCGTGGCCTTGGCGAGCTGCTTGTCGCGAAGTTCCAACTGACGCAGCAAAATGTTTTTTGCCTTCAAAGAAGAGACGGCGGTCGAATCGGCCGCAGGTGGCTTGTAGAGGCCTGTGCTCTCAAGCGCACAGAGTGCCAACGAAGTCAACCCATAGCGAAACAAGAGTTTGAGGGGATTCATGGGCGTACGAAAAATTTGGCAGGCTCGTAACCGCTCCATGGAACGGTGTGGCGGCGTCGTGCCACAGTCCAGGAATTCAGATCTACAGGCTCATGCGTGTTTAGGGATTCGAAATGAGGCACGGTCATAGTCATGCCCAATTCGAATTGGCGATCGGTGATAAAGGCTTCGGTCCGCAGAGGCTCCACAAGCCTGGTTAGAAAACCTGGTGGGATCCTTCCCCCGCCAAGACCATGACCAAAGCGCATCTGAATGATATGGCTGATCTTGGCTTGATGCTTCAGCATCATGTCTGCCATGGCGGTGTTTTCGACAGCAGCATAGATCACCGGCACTTCCCAGCGGCCCAGCTGGTTGGAGTCTATACGTAGCAGCATGAAGGAGACCTTGCCAAGCACGGGGCTGGGCTTGCAGTCCACGAGATCTGGATGAAACGCGAGGCGCAAGTGCGGCAAAACTTCCTCATGGAGCACGATGATGCTGGTCCGAGGACCATCCTGCATGAGAACATTGTTAGCGAAGGGATTGAAGTAGTCGCCTGCGAGGTAATCCGTGTGGAGGTAGATTTCGGGCTCAGCCGGCTCCTGATGGAGGGCAGGGGACAGGCGTCGGTAGCGTTCACTCAAAAAGAGCAGATCCCGCCAATCATCCCCAGCCGAAGGATACCAGGCAATTCGGGGGCTACCCCGGTGAGTATCAAGCCAGTGATTCAACCCATTGGGCTTTCGCCCAGCCAGCGAGCGGAGGAAGGTTTTCGACATGGTTTTAGCCAGCGATGGTGTCCGCCCTCAAAAAGGCCAAGCCTTCATTCATCTGAAGCAGGGCTTCCTGCTTTTTTTCCTCTTCAAGCTGCTGAGACCATTCATCCAAAGCTTCCTCTAATCTCACAAGCTCTTGTGAGACTGTAGCTTGTGCCAGTTGTTCGAACACTTCTGGATAATAGCGTTTCAGACGTGTGAGCTGGATGGTGACTGGTATGGGTTCATTCCTATCTAAAGAATCGTTTTCTTGGAAATGTTGGATCGGCGAAATCAGACGAAGCAGATCGAGGCAATGGATCACTTTTTTCTCAGCTGCTTTTACTTGGCGAATGGCTCCCGCGAGGTTGGTCACCATCGGTTTTTTGTGTTCGAACGTGGAATTTTCCATGCTGAAGTAACTTCGCTCATCAAGGCTTGTGACGATCTTTTCACACCATTCACTGATCTCCATCTTTAAATCGTTGTGTGGCACATCTGTGTTTAAACTTTTCAAACCAGTGCCCAGAAATTGAAGCCAGGTTTTCTCGGTTTCTTTAGACCAGCAGAGATAGCGAGCCCTGTAGTAGGCTTCTTCTTCTTCATCCAGATACGATTCGATTTGGAGTGGAGCATTCGACGTGGCGCTCAAAGCTGGAATGGAGGGCAGGGTACAGGCCACGGCCTGCTTGAGGAAGGTGCGACGATTATTCATCAGTGAATTGAAGGTTTGAGATTGGCATCAAGGGAAACGAGGATTCATCCTAGCTCATCATGGCTAAGTCATGATCAAAGGCCCCTAGGCAGCCAGAGCAGCAGTAAAAGTGGTAGCTCCTGCCACAGGCCATGGACCAGGTTTCGGAAGGGGAGGTGACCGGCACGACGAGGGGTGGCATCGGCCCACAAAGGGGGCAGAGAAGTTCGCCAGGCTTGACCACCAGATCTTCGACGTTAGCCCAGGAGTGAAAATGCTCGCTCCATGTTTCTGACGAAAGTAAGGGATCAGCTCCGCGTCTCATTGGGAATTTTAGGACATGGCCTCTTGGTATCTTGATTCGGTGGCCATCGGGACGTCGGCGTAGTCGGCGGACCTCCCAGAATTCATGGTCAAAAAGGGCTTTTTTGAGTGTCTTCATTTTCCAGAACTGCTGGCCTTTCACTGCTGATGTCGTTGGCTTAGGAATGACGCGGCAGCTTTGCTGGCCGGATGCATCAAGGGTTGTTTCCATCCACCCTGTCTTGCGGCAGCCCTCAAGCATGAGCGCCAGAAAAAGCACATCCTGGGTTTTGCGAAGCGGCGCACCATCACGCGGCTTATGCTCATCAGGTGCTGGAGGCGAGCTATAAAAAGTCTTTGGTGGAAAGCTTTTGGAAGTGATCAGACGCTGCTCCACACGCTCACAAATGATGCGTGCTGCGGAGGTGGTCATGGAAAAGCGTTTGCCGATTTTGGCGAAGGACAAGGCGCTTTCTCCCCCCCAACCCATGAAGGCACGATACATCTCACGCTCTTGTTCTGTGATGTTCGCCAATCTCGTGAGGGCTTCATTTTCCTCTTCGATCCACGACTCATCTTTCGGCTCCTCTTCCTGCACGATAGCAAGTGGTTTAGATTCGCTGCTACGAAGAAGTGGAAGAGATTTTCTGAGGCTGTTAGGCCTAGGGTTTAAAGTCGGCCTTGGACTCAGTTCCTTATCACTTGCTACATCTGCTCGAGTAAAATCGAACGTGAATGACAAAGGTTCAAAAATCGAGGCAAACAATTCCGGATGGCGTCTTCCACACAAGACGAATTGCATGGGCCGATCTGAATCATCATCCGAACAACAACTGAAGGCATAGCTCAGCAGTTCCATATAAACATCATCCTCAAGAGATTTGAGGCCAAGGAGCTGAGTGAAATTATCTTTTCGCTTGGTGAGGAGCTTGGCAGCTTCAAGGCTCAAGCTTTCTAAGCCACTGAGTTCTAGCTCTCCTTGATGGGTTGCTAAAATTTCAAGGATCGGGAGGGGTGGTTCTTTGATCGCATTGAGTTTCAAAGTGCCTTTGTGCCGTGTAGCAAGGTAATGAGCGAGGGCGATATGCCCCGGTGTATCTGGGAATTCCATTAATCCATCCAAATAAAGACAGCCGGACGGCTTGCTTAAAAGCAGAGCCAATTCATCGGAAAGTCGTTGGATGCCATTCAGCCGCAGATATCCCTTGTGTGTGATCAGTGCCTCAGCCACCCCTTTGGAGAGGTGCTCGATTCCATTCAGATAAAGTTGATCAATATGGTTGGCTAGAGAGCGCGCGGAAGTCTCGGAAAGGCTCGTTAGTCCGTTCAGGAAAAGTGAATGACGAAATTTGGAGAGAGCCTCGGCACTTTCGTCAGATAGATGAGTCAGCCCGTCTAACGATAAGGTGCCCTGATGGGCTGCTAGAACGAGAGCCGCGTCATCTTCGATGTCCGTGAATTTGTCTGCATCAAGGTCTTTCCTTGGGTTCTTTCTAGGTAGCAGACTGGTGGCAATTTCGGCAGTCAGGATGGTTTTGGGCTGGTTCTTGAGTTGTTTGGGCTTATGCAAGGCTTTGTGCAGATCGATAAGATCCGAGATACTTGGGCTCATGGGGCTGTTAGAGTGAAATAGTCTGGTTTGCGATCCTTTTTGGTCGAGTCGGTGTTTATAGCCTTATAATTCCACATTAAAAGCTCCGTGCAAATTGTTTTTTAAATCATCGAATGAATGATATCCATAAGGGTGTGTGCCTTGTGATTTTATAATTAACTCATTTTCATATATTTAAGCCGCCAATTGTGGCTTTTTGAAAAGTAATTTGACTTCGGTAATTTAAAATACAACTTTACTAATGATCGGTACGAGGTTATCAACTGCAAACAACAACAACAACGACTATGACAGCAAATCCCCTGATTACACTGCGCCCTATGAGTGATGCAGATCACAGCTTTATCCTCAACCAAGCCGACCAGTTCACCGTCTTCGGTCCTTATGTGGAGGTGTTTCGGAGAATGCTGAATGGGCATGCCGTCCCCGGCGTGCTTGTTCAAAATATCCAGTTCTCCATCTGCGAAGTAAATGGCTCAGTGGCAGGCTTTCTTGCTGTGGAGTGGAAGTCGGATGAAGGTATTATTCACGGCGTGGTGGCATCGCCGGATTTTAAGCGCAAAGGGGTTGCCAGGGGCCTAATCAACCATCATGTTCCATGAGGCGCGACTCAGAGGTGTCCAGAAACTAAAAGCGATTACCGCAGAAACGGAGAATCCGGCGGCCATGGCTTTTTTCCGGGCACATGGGTTTGAAATTCAAGGAGTCGCTGGAACTTATCCGAATGGACAACGAGCCGTTCACCTGTGCCATGAGCGGATATCGGAACCATACCCGATGGACGAGCTTTGCTCCGAGGAACTTATGCCCTCTCAAAACAGCAAAAATGAAGAAGGTTGTGAAGTTTCTAAACTCCCTGCCAAAGAAGTGACCGCTGCCGCTCAGTCACAATCCTCAGCACCGACGTCAGACGGGTATGAGGCTGTCCTGCTGGCATTTTCTGAAGCCTGTGATCGTCTTGCAGAAGCATGGGCCGAGTCCATCAAAGATCAAAATTTTGAACTGGCAGCTGTGATCAAGAAAAGCGCAGACGATCATCTATCAAGGCTAATGAGGCAAATCCCATTGCTTGAAATCTCACGATCATCGCAGCTCACCAACCAAGCATAATTTCGATTCAAAAAACAAAGCAGTGCTGCGCATTCAAGGCTGGCTCGTAAAACGATGTCGTTGACGTAGTTTTTATGGACTCATAGCGTTGCTTATTCTCATGCGCTAAAGACTGCCCATGTAATTCGTCAAGACCTTCGCGGCTTCGTCTGTTATTGATGAGTAACTGCTCCAGTTGCATTCATAATCATAAGAAACATCAATTTCTTGCTGCGCGGTTTCGGGTGTGATTGTTTGAGGCATGGAATGCGTTCGCTGTTAATTTGAAATGGGAACGTTTCCCAGATGCGATATTGACTAGGTGATGGCTGCTCGTTGTTGCTCACGTAGAATTTTAAAGCGCTGCAGGTCTTCCGGTGGAAGGGTCTCAAAACTAATTCCTCCCTGATGTTTGGCCAAGGCTATCGCCGCAGCGTCGGACAGGCTCGTCAGGCCACTGAGGGAAAGAACACCCTCGTGTCTTGCCAAGGCTTCTGCTGCCACATCGGACAGACTCGTTAGGCCGTCGAGGGAAAGATCACCCTCGTGTCTTGCCAAGGCCTCAGCCGCCGCATCGGACAGACTCGTTAGGCCGCTGAGGTAAAGAGTGCCATCATGCTTCGCCAAGGCTTCTGCTGCCACATCGGACAGACTCGTTAGGCCGTTGAGGTAAAGAGTGCCATCGTGCTTCGCCAAGGCCTCGGCAGCCTTATCAGACAAGTATGTCAGGCCCCAGAGAGAAAGGTCACCCTCGTGTCTTGCCAAGGCCTGCGCTGCCGCAACGGACAGACTCGTTAGGCCGTCGAGCGAAAGAGTACCCTCGTGCTTCGATAAAGCTTCTGCTGCCACATCGGACAGACTCGTTAGGCCGTCGAGGGAAAGATCACCCTCGTG
>JAIXOU010000065.1 GCA_027486585.1 Verrucomicrobiaceae bacterium
CAGTGGTGATAAGGGTGGCTTCCATCCATACCCTCATCAGTGGTTATGGTAATTTGTACAGTGATTTGTTCATCGAGTATTTACCATACCCAGTTATTCATTTCATGCGTTTGCCCTGAGTCAAATTCACATACCAGCCATGCGTCTGCGTAACACCTGCGGATCCTCTCGCATATCCATCAATACATGAACCATAATGCGACGTCCCTCCTCAACATAAAACAGACCGTATTTCATTCGTGGCCCAGCGAGAACGCGCCGCACACGCCGAGTCCCTCGCACCACAGCACCAATACCTGGATACTCAGAAAGCAAGCTTAGGATATGCTCCAAGGGCTGATGCAACACTTGCAAAGCGAGATCATGGTCGCCAATCTGATCATAAAGCCGCTGTAAATCAGCCTCAGCACCAGCAGTCCAAATGATCTCAAACGCCATGGGAACCGAAGACGCGTTGTTTGACTTCGTCCCAGGTCGAAACGGCTCCTGAATCTGCGGCGTGTGCTTTCAGACGTTGATCGATCAACGCCAGGATAGAATCATCGACGCTCACCTCACCATCCTCAGAGTCGGCCGAATTCCAAAGCTCAACGGCTAACTGACGCTTCTCACGGGAGTTCAGTTGCTGCACAACAGGCATTGCTTCCATAATCATGCACTGAGATTATTCTTTATGGTGGAAGGAGGCAACAGTAAAGATAGGCACTAAACTGCAACTGATGACCACATTCCCACAAAAAAAAGGCTGTCTTGCAAGCACGCCGCCTGCACATTAATTCAGACTCGTATGACCATCCTCCATTCACTTCAAGCCCTCAGTACCATTCCTGGTCCTGTAGCGCTGGCCATTGGGGTTTTTGATGGATTGCATCGTGGCCATCAAGAAGTCATCAGAGCCGCTCAAGAGCACGCCGCCCAGCACCAGGGCACGGCAGTCGTCATGAGCTTTGAACCGCATCCACTCCGCGTTTTGCGGCCAGCATCAGCCCCGAAGATGCTCTGTGGCTTGGCTTATCAAAGCCTGCTCCTTGAGCGCATGGGCATCTCCACTGCACTGCTCTGCCCATTTACCCCAGAGACTGCCGCCACCTCAGCAGAGGCTTTCATGGATCAACTCGTGGAGCACTGTCATCCGCTCGGATGCATCTCCGTGGGATACACCTGGACCTTTGGAAAAGGACGTGGAGGTGATATCCACCTGCTTATGAATCAGGGGCAGGCACATGGCTTTGCCGTTTATGGCATGCCTCCGATTCGCGAAGAGGGAGTCATCGTCAGCAGCACCGTCATCAGAGATGCCGTCATCTCGGGTGACCTAGCCAAAGCCAGTCGCCTGCTCGGACGCGCTTACGCACTTTATGGAGAGGTCAAACATGGCCGCCAGCTGGCCCGTCAACTCGGCTTTCCCACTGCCAATGTCCGTCCAGAAGCCGAGCTACTACCGCCCTTCGGAGTCTACACGGTTGAAGTCGAGATCGAAGGCCGTTTAGAAAAAGGTATCGCCAATCTCGGCGTCCGCCCCACCGTCGAAAATGAAGGCGTGGCTCCGTCTCTAGAGGTCCATCTTTTTAACTGGAGCGGTGATCTCTATGGCCGAAATCTAGAAGTACGCCTCGGCCACTTCATCCGCCCTGAGCAGAAATTCACTGGGATCGACGAACTGAAACAACAGATCACTCGCGACCTAGAGTCAGCGAGACTCATGTTCGAACAGTGACAAATTACGTTAAAGTTATAACTAAAAACGCCGCAACTTGCATTGCGGCGTTTTTGGTTATCAGACAAATAAACTTCTAACTAATTTTTTGCAGCGACTTCTTTGCCTGCTATTTCTTCATTAGCCATAGCAGAACCAGTATCACGAGTGACGGGCCAATAGGCATCCATGTTAAGAAGAGCTGGCGGCGTCATTTTTACAGCAACGGCGCTTTTGGTAAAGCTGCTATAAGCCAAGGGAATGGCGGTGACACAGATACGGTCACCGTCCATACGCTGCACATGCAGAGCTGTTACTTGCGGCTTGTTCGCGTCTATCGAAATAGTATCACCAACCCTGAAAGGTTCATCACTTACGGTTAGACCAGGCAGGAGAAATTCAACATCGACATCTTCAAGATCGGTCGAGCGTGCGCGTACAACCCAGCCTGAAGACATCACATCCTTTTCCGTCAACATCCGCAAGCTGAGGACTTGGTATGCTCCCAAAAGATAGATCGGTTGATCATGCTTGTAGTTGCGAATGAAGGAACGCTTTAACACATCATTCTTCACGGTCATCTGCTCAAGACTGTAAGGAAAGAATTCGGTGAGCAACTCACGTGCATTCAACTTCTTGCCATTAGGCACACTGAACGTCGTCCATGGACGAAGAGGCTCCAACTTATGAAACTTGGCGAGCATCTTATAATTGAAGGGCTTCTCAGGATGCGCAAAAACCATAATGCTGAAAAACCAGCAAAAAGTGGCAGCACCCATTAATAGAGTGATGAGAATAGCCCACCAAAAAATCCCTCCGTTACCTTCCTTTTTTTTGGAAAAATTACCACCGCCGTAGGAGCGGTATTCGTTGCCGTCGCTCAGAAATCGTACATGCATAGCATTTATGAGAAAATTATTAAATTATCTTGGTTAATTATGTTCAAATTATAATGGCTCTATTTGGAAAGAAAAGCTTTTTTGTGAATAAATTCGTGAACAAGTCGTTGCAGTTCAAAGGTCTAGGCGGCCTTGGGTTCAAAGGAAGTGCCGCAGCCGCAGTTTCTTTCAGCATTAGGGTTATCAACACGGAAACCAGAGTCATTCAGTGATTCAAGGTAGTCAATACGGCAACCCTCAAGGAAGGTAAGACTCTGAGGATCAACGATCAATGAAACGCCATTGTGGCTAAAGAGACGATCAACAGATTGAGCTTGATCAATCTTCATCGTGTATTGCCAGCCAGCGCAGCCACCTTTTTCGACTAAAATTCGAAGTCCAGATCCTGCTTGAGCATTCTTCTCAAGCAAAAGTTGCTGGAGATGAACTGCGGCGGTGTCGGTGAGAGTGATCATGGTGTTTTTGTGACAAAAAGTGATGACTGCCCTTTTCACAGGCGCTCATCACATGCAAGGATTACGAGCGCAGCCCCCTTAGTTTTTGCAGCCTTATGTCTAAAATACGAATTCTCTCCGACGCACTCGCCAGCCAAGTCGCTGCGGGAGAGGTCGTGGAGCGGCCAGCTGCGGTGATTCGTGAACTGGTGGAAAACAGCCTGGATGCAGGCGCTTCACATGTCACGGTCGAGGTGCAACGCGGCGGCACGGCACTCATGCGCATCACGGATGATGGCTGTGGGATGGATCGTGAGGATGCGCTGCTTTGCATGGAACGACATGCTACTAGCAAGATACGGACCAAAGAGGATCTGGCTGCGATTGCGACCTTCGGTTTTCGTGGTGAAGCCCTGCCCAGCATCGCCAGTGTGTCCCGTTTCCGACTCGCGACACGGGAAAAAGAAGCCCTTAGCGGCACTGAAATCGAGATCACGGGCGGTAAACTGGCCAACGTCAAAGATCACGGCGGCAACCAAGGCACGATCATTGAAGTGCGTTCCCTGTTCTTTAATGTACCAGCGCGCCGCAAATTTCTACGCACAGAGGCAACAGAGTATTCGCACATCGAAAATCAGTTCCGGACTCATGCAATCGCCAATCCCAAAGTAACTTTCACGCTCATTCGTGATGGTGGAGTGGCCTATCATTTGCCAGGTGCTCAGAATGTCCTGGAACGCATCCGTGGACTTGCAGGAGATGAACTGGCGAATCGTTTGATTGAAGTAGAACGCCTCGAAGCACAGGGCATTGCCGTCTGGGGTTATATCGGAGGCCCAGGCCTGAGCCGGTCTAATCGGCAACAGCAACTGACCTTTTTAAATGGGCGTCCGATCGAAAGTCAGCCCATCAATTATGGCCTGCGTGAAGGCTTTCATACCTCATTGATGAAAGGCCAGTATCCCGTGACTTTTCTGTTTCTGGAGATGGATGCTGAGGCTTTTGACATCAATGTGCATCCTGCCAAAAAAGAGGTGCGGTTTCATGATGGCTTCAGCATCCGTGATGTGGTAGCAAAGGCAGTTAGGCGCGCTTTGGAGAATGCGAACAAACTGCCGGAAGGACTGCAAAATTCAGGAGTACGCGCTCCCCAGCCTGCTTTACAATTGCGCACAGAATCCAGCATTCCTGCACCGACGCAGCAGGCTTTCATCTTACCCGCAGTGCCGCTGCGAATCCCTGTGGCCACTCCTGCGCCGCGCATGCCCTTACAGGTAGCCGTTATTGAGCCGGATCAAACTGAGCCTGAAAAAAACACGACTCAACCGATCCCAAAGCATGAGGAAGTGCCTGAAGTCATAGCGGCGCCACCCGCCAAGCCTGCGATGCCCACCTTCCGAATCATTGGCATCTTGCATCGGCTGTATGTTCTGATGGAAAGCACGGAAGGCCTCGTGCTCATGGATCAACATGCCGCTCATGAGCGGGTCAATTTTGAAAAAATCCGTGCAGCCATGGAAACTGGTGGCGTGCCATCTCAGCGCCTGCTGATGCCGCTGATGCTGCAAACCAGCCCGCGTGATGCAGACATCCTGAAGAGGAATTTAGACACGCTCACGAGGCTCGGCATCGAAGCAGAGCCTTTTGGCCCGAATACCTTTAAGATCGAAGCCGTACCGACTTTTTTAAAGGTAGATGATCCACTGGCATGGCTAGATCAGGTCATCGAAGAACTGCAAAGCTTAAGCTCCAAAAGCTCAGCACTCAGGCTAGGAGAAGACATGATCGTGATGAGTGCGTGCAGGCATTCCGTGAAAGCCAATGACAAGCTCTCCATCCCGGAAGTACAGGCACTGCTTGAGGATCTATTTGCCTGTGAAATGCCTTACTGTTGCCCGCATGGCAGGCCCACCCTGATCCAAATGTCCATGGGTGAGCTTGAACGCAAATTTGGCAGAGCGGCCCCGTGATCAGCGCGCTAATTGCTGCACATACTCCTGCAACGCCGGGCCGATATCAGCACGTTGTAGGCCGAAATGCAGATTGGCCTTAATGAAATCCAATTTGTTACCGATGTCATGTCTCTGCCCATCATAGCGAAGACCATGTAGAGCCTCCTCTTTCATCAGTGAAGCCATAGCGTCGGTCAGTTGCAGCTCTCCCCCCTTCCCTTTCGGTGTCTTTTCCAAATGAGCAAAAATGCTTGGCGATAAAACATAACGTGCACTCACGGCGAGTCTTGATGGCGTCGCCTCAGGCTTGGGCTTTTCGACGAACTGCGTTGCGCGAATGAGACCTGGAGAAATTTCATCGCCACCGAGAATGCCATAGCGACTGACTTTTTCCAAAGGCACCTCTTGAAGCGCCACGGCGGAGCCTCCATGAAGCTCCACCACATCGGCGAGTTGGCGCGTGACGGGACGTGATTCGTCTTGAGTTGTCACCACAGTATCACCGAGCAAGACGGCAAAGGGCTCATCGCCTACATGATCCTTGGCATAGAGGATAGCATCTCCGAGACCACCCATTTTTGGCTGCCAGATAAAATGAATACGTGCCATACTTTGCATTCGGCGCAGGGCCTCAAGTTCTTCGACGCGGCCTTTGGCCTCAAGCTCAGACTCCAAATCAAATGCTGGATGAAAATGCTCCTCAATCGCGCGCTTGCTACGACTGATGACAATGAGAATGTCCGTGATACCCGAGGCCACGGCCTCCTCCACCACATACTGGATCACGGGTTTGTCCACGAGCGGCAGCATCTCCTTTGGCACCGCTTTTGAGATGGGAAGAAAGCGCGTGCCGTAACCGGCGGCGGGAATGATTGCTTTGCGAACTTTTGGCATGGGCTGAGACGGTAGGGCCACGATTTAGAACTGGCAAGACCAAGCAAACTCTGTTGAGATTGAATTTTAGCCAATCGAACAACTAGGGATTTCCGGTAACCCTTGCTAGCATAGCCTCATGAACGTCAAAAAATGCCTCTCCATCATGGCATGGCTCACCCTCCTACAGGTGAGTTCAGGAGAAGAGGCATTGACGTCTGCTGCCGCCATCAGAGCGCTGAGTCCAGAAGACCGGGAACTTCATCGACCCGTGAAGCTTGATGCCATCGTCACCTACTATCATCCAGCCTGGGGGGTTCTCTTTGTACATGATGGTGTTGATGGAATCTGCGTGGGAGTATCGGAAGACCAGCGACCAGCAGTTCCCTATATGATCGGTTCACAATTGCAAGTCCAGGGACACGTCGGTCCTGGCGAGTTTCTTCCTGTAGTGCTGCCTTCAACCATCGAGATTCGTGGATCTGGAGCTCTGCCTCAGTATCAAAAAGTCAACTTTGAAGAGCTCTTCACTCCAGCCATGGATGCACGTCCAGTGGAGGTGCAGGCCGTTGTCAAAAGCACGTCATTCAGTGACGACAGCCTCATCGTGGATGTGGAGGTGGAAGGCCACATGATCCGTGCGATCCTTCCACAGAATGAACCACTCAAAAAGCTACCCTGGCAGCTCGTGGAGCGACAGGTTAGAGTGCGGGGTATCACTGGAACCCACTTCAACGATCAGCGCCAGATGTCAGGCCGCTTGCTGTTTGTATCAGGCCTAGAGTCCTTCATGATCGAAACGGAAGACAAACCTCAAGATGTGATCCCCTTGGTCCCCATTGAAGAACTGCTAAGAGTCGGGTCAAAACTTCGGCAGAAGGTGCGTGTCATGGGAGTAACCACTTATGTGATTGCTGGTCGTGGCCTTTATTTACGAGGAGAAGGCGGCAGCATGTTTGTCCAGACAGCGCAGCCCTTTAGTCTCTCTGTCGGAGATGAAGTCGAAGCAGAAGGCTATCCTATCGTGACGCCTTTTCGCCCAAGCTTGAGCGCCATCAACGTGAAAAAGACTGGCGTTAACCCCATCCCACAGCCTATAGAATTACAGCCCGCTAAGACGCGCCATAGTCGTGAGCAATGTGAGCTAGTCACGCTAGAAGCTGACTTTTTAGAACTGGTGCCCAGCCGTGAAGGTAAAAATCTCATTTGCCGTGCCGAGGGCCAAGTTTTTGAGGTGCTCTTAGCTGCTCCGGACTCTCCTTTAGAGCCACTCATGTCAGGCATGAGGCTAAGCTTAACTGGCATCTGTGAGTTTATTTCCACGCGCCCACTCGTCATACCACGCAATGCCACAAGCTTTCGCCTGCTTCTGCGAAGCCCCCAGGACATCATCATCACCGCTAGACAACCTTGGTGGGGGGAACAGCGTGCACGCTGGATTTTTGGCTCATTGCTTGCCCTCGCAATCGCCATTGGAGCCTGGGCACTGACCTTGCAGTGGGTCGTGCGCTCACAGTCTGACGTGATCCGCCAGCAGGCCCAGCAACAGGCAACCCTGGAAGAAAGACAACGCATCGCGCGAGATCTGCATGACACCCTGGAACAGGAGCTAGTCGGGGTGACCATGCTGCTAGATGACACGGCAAAGAGAATTCATGGAACGCAAATACCTGCCGCTCAGCCCCTAGATTTGGCGCGGCGACTGCTACGCCGAGCACGTGAAGAATCACGCAGTACCATTCGTGAACTGCGTAGCGTCACGCTCGAAAAGCGCGGCCTACCAGCTGCACTGGAAGAGCTACTAAGGCCGACGGCCACTTCTGGTGGTGCAATGTTTCAGGTGTCGATACGTGGCACACCCACACGACTTTCGGGCACTTTAGAAACGCATCTCCTACGTGTAGCCCAAGAAGCGGTAGCCAATGCGGCTCATCATGCAAAAGCGCAGCAGATTGAACTGCACCTCGAGTACTTAAATGACAGCTTAAAACTCACCATTCAAGACAATGGCTGCGGTTTTGATCCCAATACAACCAACGCACTTACTGGCCACTTCGGACTTAGCGGGATGAGTGAACGCGCCGCAAAAATCGGTGGTCAACTTCACGTTCACAGTCAGCTCGGCACAGGAACTACCGTAGAACTCTCCGCTCCTAGAGTGAATTTCCAGGGAGCCGCATGACCTAGCATCACTCGGACAAACGCCTTTAACTCAACCTCAAGTATGAAAAAAAGCACATCCATCCGAATCCTCATTGTGGACGATCACTTTGCCACCCGATTAGGACTAGCCGTGCCGATCAACAATGAACCCGACATGACCGTTGTGGCTGAGGCTGGCACAAGTGCAAAAGCAGTTGAGCTTTACCGACTACATCAACCCGATGTCGTGATCATGGATTATCATCTGCCAGACAAATCAGGCGTGGAAACACTGGAGTCCATTCGGGCCGAGTTCCCCGATGTGCGTGTTCTCATGCTGACCATTTTTGATGGCGAAGAAGACATCTATCGCGCTGTCAACGCCGGAACTAAAGGCTACCTAACGAAGTCCTCTGAATGTGCAGACGTGCTGCTCGCCATCCGCCGGATCGCCGCAGGTGCCGCCTGTTTCCCACCGGAAATTGCAGCTAAAATCCGCGCACGCGAGCAGCGCCGTCCCCTGACCCCGCGTGAGCTGGAGATCTTACGGCTGCTGGTCAAAGGCCATTCCACCAAGGAAATCGTGGACATACTGCAACTCAGCATGGGGACCATCCGCCTACACATCAGCATTATCCTAGACAAGCTGGACGCCTTTGACCGCACCAGCGCCGTCGCCATAGCCATTGAGCGTGGGATTGTGCATCTAGGCGACTGATCACTGGAAAGTTTTGTGCTTTTCCCGAGTCAAATAAACGGATTCAGCCAAAAAATAAATCTTCCCTTAACGGGCTGATTTTGAGATCGTCTGAGTGGTAACGATAACCACCACCATGCGTCTAAAAACCACACTCGGACTCGCAAGCCTTATTGCCCTGGTATGCTTAATTGGCATCTACCTTTTTGTGCCCAGTGATCTAACACCCAAGATTGCCACACCAGAGTTACATCAACTGGCCAAACCTACTGCTGTGTCGCCTTTACCAAAAGCAACGATGAATCAAGTCGGGCCAGTTATGCCAGTATTTGTCCCCCCTTCCATTGATGCCTTGAAGCATTTCGATGACTGGAGTCGAAGCTACTTGGCAGCTACCGAGACAGAAAGACCCAGTTTAATCGAAGAAGGGATGAAATTAGCCAAAGCTCGCCGACCAATCTTCACCCAAATCATCCAGAACGATCCGCGTCTTGCTCTAGCAGAGGCTGTGCCGATGATCGTCAGGCAAAAGCTACCTGCTGAGATTGTTCAAGAACTTGAAGAGCGGGTAGCAGCTCGGGGTGAATTACGCACCTATGCAGCTAGCCCTGACTCAGTTCAAAATGGCGAGAAGCCTTATGTGAGGTATGTTGAAACGAAAGCAGGACGCACTTTCGAGGCTCATGTTTTTGGTCGTCTTGAGTTTGATTATCAGGCGAAGCCGGATGTGAACATCATCGGCGTCGCAATGAATGGCGACCTAGCTCTGAGTCCATCACCCCTGCGAAGGCTGGAGCCAGGCGAGATACCGCCTGCGGACAAAAAGCAGATCGATGTGTGCCCAATCTCTGGGAAAGACACGGAGCGTGAAGCTACAGAAGCGACTTTAGCGGTTCCTGAAACAGTAGCAGCCGTGGAGACAGGAGAGGAAATCGTTTTCCTGTGCGATGGCGCGCACATTCAGACTTTTGAAAAAAACCTTATTTTGGGTGAAGCCGGCACTGGCGGCGCACAATCATTTACAGGCGGAATGCCTGCGGCCTCAGTGCCTTCCGTGGGTGTGGTAAAGGTGCTTTACGTACCTGCCATTTTTGCTGATCAAGGACAGTCACCAGCCAGTGAAGCAACCATGCTGGACGCGCTAAAGCAGGTCGCCGAATTCTATCAAACACAATCCTATGGACGACTCACACTGGTAGCTACCGTGACACCACCTGTGCGCCTGCCACGAAATCAAGCTTGGTATAAAGGCAAGGACACGACGGACGGACTTACAGGATTTAAGGAAGTCGATGGTCTAGGTGCTGAGATGATCCACGCCAAGCTGGCCGCACGTGCTGCTGGTTATGACTGGCAGGATTATCACTGCTTTTGTGTGCGTGCGAATGGTGGCGCAAGATCTCCGACCAGTTTTGGTAATTCTTCTGGTGAGGTTTGGATGCGAAATGACAATGTCAGCACCATCGCCCATGAAGTGGGGCATGCCTTTGGTTTAGCTCATGCAAATTTCTGGCTCACCAATGGCGCCAGCATCGCAGGTCCTGGAGGTAATGAGGAGTATGGAGATATTTATGACAATATGGGAAGCACGGCACCCTCAGCAGGTCACTATAACGCTCAGGCCAAAAGCCAGATTCGTTGGTTGCCGCCAGAGTTCACCCCAGAAATCACCAGCAGCGGCCTTTACCGTCTCTATGCTTTTGACACGCCACGTCTTCAGTCGGGTCAATTTTATGCTCTGCAAATACGCAAAGATGCAGAGCGCGTTTTTTGGGGAGAATATCGAACCCTTTTCCCCAGTAATTCTTGGGTAACAAACGGTATGCTTCTTGGCTGGAAATGGAGCCAAAACGGTGGCGGGAATATTCAACTTTTGGATACGACCCCTGGATCTGCCAATGGGAAAAACGACTCACCTATAGCCATAGGCAGCACTTTTTCTGACCTGGAAAGCGGCATTCACATGACCACTACCGCCGTAAATAGCAACACCACGCCACCAAGTGTCGATGTGCAAGTCAATCTAGGCAGTTTCAATGGAAATAATGCACCTACACTGAGCCTCAGCCCCAGCACTCCCGTAGTGCCGACAAGCACCAACGTGACGTTTACTGCCACCGCGGCTGATTTGGATGGCGATACCTTAGCCTACTCCTGGCGGTGGCATGACGGTGTCATATCATCAAATGCGGCCACCGCCACGCGAAGCTTCAGCACCAGCGGGATCTACACACTTAATTGCGTGGTTTCAGACATGAAGGGTGGTATAGCCATACGTAACGCGGTCATCACAGTGGGCAATGGCGGCAGTAAATTCACCATTAGTGGACGCCTCACAAAGAACGGAACGGGTCTGACAGGAGTCAATGTCACCACCAGTGGCAGCAACGGCACCCTGACTGACTCTGACGGTTACTACACGATCTCTAATCTCTCAGCAGGTAGTTATAGCGTCACACCTGCTGGTCACGGACTGGTTTTCACTGAGGAATTCAACAACAGCATCACAGTCGGCCCTAGCTTTACTGGGGCTAACTTTACCGTGGACGAGTTGCCGACAGTCACTCTAACAGCCCCTACTGCTGCAGCCAATGAAAGTGCATCAGCTCCAACCAGTGGCATTTTCCGCCTGACGAGGACTGGTTCCACGTCTCTGCCACTGACAATAAATACACTTGTAGTGCGCGGGACGGCCACCAAGGCAAGTGACTACACTTTCACACCCGATTATGTGCAGATCACAAGCACGCCTTATTACACCCTGACAATTCCAGCCAATAGTAGCACGCTAGATGTATCCGTAGCGCCCATCAATGATAGCACACAGGAAGGTCATGAGAGTGTGCAACTCGTCCTCGGACTGGATTCAACTTATGTGAATGGAACTCCCTCCTCTGCCACGATCACCATTCAAGATGATGACACCAGCCTACCTCGCATCTCACTCACAGCCTCAATAACCCAGACTATTGAAAACAGCGGTCAGCCGATTACTTGCACACTGAAACGCAGCAACTCCACAGGAGATCTGATCGTCCCCTACACCATTGCCGCAACAAGCACTGCCAGCAATGGCACAGACTTCGCCACGCTGAGCGGAACAGCTACGATCCTCAATGGAAACGATTCTGTTACGTTCAGCATTTCCCCTTTGGATGACAGCCTAGCAGAGGCCACTGAAATCATTCGTCTCTCCATTGCCTCTGGAGCTACCTTTATCGCTGATGCTGGGGCCAATACCATCACCGCAAGAATTCTGGATGATGACAGCCAGATCGTCACACTTAGCACACCCGATGCGGCAGCGGCTGAAGTAGATCGGGCAGCCCCAGGCGCAGTACCAAATCCCGGTATCTTCATGCTCACACGCAGTGGAGATACCAGTGCCGCACTGACGGTTTACTACAGTGTGTCTGGCTCTGCTCTTCATGGACCAGACTACGATGCACTGCCAGGGTCAGTCACCTTCCCTGCTGGTGAAACGCAGCGCATCGTGACCATCATGCCACGTTTAGATGGTTACGGGGAAGGATCAGAGACAGTACTACTTTCCATTGCCGATGGAAATGATGCCTACCGGACTGGTGCCGTCAGCAGTGGGACTGTGACGATCACCGATCTACCAGCAGACAAGCCTTTGCTGGAAGTGATGGCCAGCTCCGCCATAGCAGCTGAGCCGACCACAAGCGGCCAATTCCGCATCACGGCTAAAGGTGGCCCAGCGGGACTACTGACCGTGAATTACATCATCTCTGGCACCGCCACCGCAGGCACCGACTACACAGCACTCGCAGGATCGACCACGATCACACTGACAGGCGGCACCGTCACGACCAACATCTCTGTTCCTGTCCTGAATGACTCGGATCTCGAAGAAATGGAAACGGTGATTTTGACGTTGGACACCAGCTCCAATTACTCTCTATGGGACACCAGTAAAACAGCGACTCTTCAACTGCGTGACGACGATCAGCCAACCGTGTTTGTCGATCCTCAAGTAGCCACAGGAAACGGTTTTTCTGTTGCTGAGTCTAGCCTTAACTCGACCCTGAAATTTTATATCTCACGCACTGGAAGTACGACAAACTCTCTCACCGTCAATTACACCATCATCGGCACAGCTACGGGTGGGTCGGATTATGTGAATACCAACTTAACGGGCACTGCGACGATTTTAGCAGGTAACCCAGGAGTCGATGTAAGCTTCACCACACCAGCTAGCAATGACATACTTTTCGAAGGCACCGAAACCGTCACGCTTCGACTCAGCGCGGGAAACCCTGACAACTATGCCCGAGGTCCCGACGCTACAATATACATTACAGACGACGATGCAGGAGCACAGTCAGTGAGCTTCACCTCCAGCGGAAGCAGTGGCAATGAAAGCACCACTGCGGTGAGCATCCCCGTTTCCCTGACCAGTCCTGCGACGACACCTGTAACAGTGGATTACCTTTTGGAAACAGGCCCTAGAACGCCCACCTTCCTTGCTGGCACCTGGGTGCGGGTGATTCGTTCTGGCAATAACTTCTCAGCCTGGCAATCCACGGATGGGATAAACTTCGTCCAACGCGGAACAACTCAAACCATCGCCATGCCAACCGCCAACTATCTAGCTGGCATTTGTGTGACATCAGGCAGTAGCGCAATTCTAGCCAATATCCAAATGGACAGCCTCAGCGTCAATGGGCTGGATGTCGGCGGAACCTCTGGCACTATGACCAGCAGTGCTATAGGCACTCAAAATCCAGTTGGCGGACAAACGGAGTCGGGCGGTCTGTTTAACATCATTGCTGGCGGACCTGACATCTCCAGCACAAGCACAACTGACAATGGGCGGATGATCTATTTCCCGATTTCAAACTCGACCAATTGCACGGTCACAGCACGTGTGTTAGGACTTTCTGGCAATAGCGGAGCCATCAAAGCAGGTGTGGCGATACGCGAATCCACGACAAACAATGTCCGCCACATGAGTTGCTTTGCCGAGGTAGGTCATGGGTCTCATCGTGCGATTTATCGACTCACCAATGGAGGCATCGCAGCGAACTCACAATCACTACCTACATACGGGAAACCATGCTGGCTACGGCTACAGCGGGCTGGCAATGATTTCACCTCATCGACTTCAACAGACGGCATTACCTGGACCGTCACAGGGCCTGCTCAAACGATTCCTTTAAGCTCCCTCTGTCTCGTCGGACTCGCCGCCTCAGCGCGTAGTGACGGATTACTAACTCAGGCTGTATTTGATAATGTCACTCTTAGCACTGGCGGCTCATTCAGTGGACGGACCCTTGGCTTTGTCAATGAGCCGGGGAATGTAACTAAAAGTGACGGCACCTGGACGATCACGGCCTCTGGCGCTGGCATCATGCCCACCGCAGCTTCCTCTGAAGACGAGGGCCATATGGCAGCATCCAGTGTCTCTGGTGACTTCACCCTTACAGCTCGACTTAATAGCCTTACGGGCGGTGCCAGCAATGCACAGGCTGGTCTCATGGTTCGTGAAGCAATCAACTACCGCGCACGCACTCTTTGGTATGGCACCGTTGCAGGCACTACGACTTCGTTAGAATATCGCGCTCGACTTTCAGCCACCAGTTCTGGTGAAGGCATGAGCGTGGATTACAGCCTGATTCCGGGCACTCTTACTTTTGATGTCGGTGAACAAACCAAAAACATTACCCTGAACATCACCAATGACACGGTCAATGAGCCCATCGAGTTTGCGACTGTGATGCTGCGTTATCCTTATGGCTCCATCCTCGGCGCACCGAACACCTTTACGTATGCGATCCTGGATAATGATGCACCCAATGGACTGCTACCAGTGGTTGGCTTTACAGGGGCGACATCTAGCGGAGCCGAAACTAGCTCTCCTGCTTCAATTTTTGTGACTTTGAGCGATCCCGCCAGCACGGCTGTGACCGTGGACTACGCAACCGTAGCAGGCACGGCCACCGGCAGTGGCACGGACTTCACAGATATCAGCGGTACGCTGACCTTTGCTCCAGGAGAGACTTTCAAAAGTCTGCCACTTCTTATTGTCGATGACCTGCTCGTCGAAACGACTGAAACGCTGCAACTCACACTGAGTAATGCTGCCAATGCCGCACTCAGCACCAGCAACACGCACACTTTTTCCATCATCGATAATGACACTCCAATCGTCACTCTTTCCGCGACGGATCCTCTGGCTAATGAAGCTGGGGATACTGGCACCTTCAACTTTAGCCGTAGTGGCGGAGTGGACTCTAGCTTAACAGTCAATTTCACTCGCAGTGGAACCGCTACCAGTGGCTCGGACTATACGGCGATCACAACGCCGGGAACGATCACCTTCGACATCGGAGAGGCCAGCAAGACCATCACTGTGCTTCCACTTCAAAACACCGCCAACGAGGCGAATGAAACCGTGATCCTAACACTCAGCAGTGGCAGTGGTTACACGGTAGGATCACCGAGCAGCGCTACCGTCACGATCGAGGACGATGATGTCAATACCATCACAATCACTGCCAGCGATGCGCTAGCCTCTGAAGCTGCGGGAAATCCCGGTGAATTCACACTGACTCGCACAGGGCCCGTCACCAGCGCTTTGAATGTCACCATCAGCGTCTCTGGCACCGCGACGAATGGTACAGACTTCACTTCTGTAACCACCCCTCGCACCTTTGGCATCGGTGTCAGCAGCATCACCATCCCCATTACGGTGACTCAAGACAGCACCACGGAGGGGAATGAAGAAGTCGTTATCTCCATCAGCGCTGCGGCTTCCTACATCGTCGGATCACCCTCCACAGCTAATGTCACCATCATTGATGACGACCTACCACCGTCTGTCTTCATCAGCAGTCCAGGCAGCAAATCCACGATCATCAATGTCGGCAACGGTCTCATGCTTGAGGCTACAGGTACAGATGATGGACTGCCAAGCCCGCTGCTCTATCAGTGGAGCCAGCTCTTTGGCCCGGGCCTCATCAACTTTGGTACAGCTACAGCAGCCAATACGACGGCCACCTTCCCCACCACAGGCATCTACGGTCTGCGCATCACGGTAAATGATGGCCAGTTCACCGCTAGCGATGATCTCATCGTGCAGGCAGGTGGATTTAGCTATGCCAACTGGATCGGCATGGACCAAGGCCCACCCGGAGTGCGCGGTATCAGTGGGGAGTCCGCCGGTGGCAAATACACGCTCATCGGCGCAGGCACGGGCTACACAGGGATCAATGATAGTGGTCATATGATGTTCAGGCAGATCATTGGTGGCAATGGAGATGCCACCATCATTGCGCGTCTTGTAAGCATTAATGGCCCCGTTACTAGCCTAGCGGGCATCACCTTGAGAGACACTTCTTGGAAGGGAGCCAAACGTAGCAATCTCCTCGTGACAGCCACAGGTGGGGCGCAATTCCGCAATCGCACTTCCCCGAACTCTGCGGACAGCGCCAGCACCAGCACCGGCCTTACCTTTCCCTGCTGGATGCGGCTAGAGCGCACAGCCGGCAATGTCACCGCCAGCACCGCGCCAGACGTCGGCGGAGCCGCAGGCAGCTGGACTCAAGTCGGCACGCCAGTGGCTGTAAGCATGGGCACCAATCTGATCGTCGGCATGGTCGTCAGTGCGGGTGGTGGAAATGCTACCGCCACCGCTCAGTTTGATAACATCAGCCTCACTCCTGCTGTGAACGGAGCAGCCTTGCACAGCGAAGATCTAGGGAACTACACGACCACAGGCAGCTCCAGTGAAAACGCCGGCGTCATCACCGTGAATGCCTATGGTAGTCATGACGAGACAGGTAGCCATTTCCGCTACCAGCAGATCTGGGGAGACTGCATCATCACCTCCCGGCTCACCAGTCACAGTGGTGCCACACGCAATGCGCAGAGCGGAGTCGGTCTGCGTGACACCACCGACAATGCCCCGTACGGCTTCTATGGAAACACCACAATTGACGGCTTCCAAGCCCATTGGCGCAGCAGCGCAGGTGGCAGCCGAGGCACCTTGCAGACTGGCGGCAGTGTCGGCGATTGGATACGCCTGATTCGCAAAGGCAACAGCGTCGCCGCCTACCGTGCAGCCAATGTCAGTGGGGCTCCTGGTGCTTGGGCGCAGGTGACAGGCAGCTTACCTGTCACCATGACAGGCCCGCTTCTCGTGGGCTTGGTGGTGGATAGCGAATCCCCTACCCTATTAGCTACAGGCACCTTCAGCGGCCTTAGCATTCAGCCACTAAACATCGCGCCCGTTGTGGATACCGGCACCCTGCCCAATGTCCCACCCTTTAACCTCAATGCCACCGTCACCGATGATGGCCAGCCCACCCCGCCGGGAGGCACCACCCTGCAATGGTCTCAGATCGCCAGTCCTGGCCTCATCACTTTTGGCAATCCCACCGCTGAAGATACACTCGCCACGCTTTCCACGAATGGCAGCCATACCATCCGACTCCGCGCGGATGATGGTGACAGCATCGTCTTTGATGACCTCACATTCACCGGCTACCTCAATCCCTTTTCCCGATGGCTGGATCAAAATAACGTCGGTGATGAAAACAACCCACTCACTGAATCCACCGCTGATGCCGATGGTGACGGGCTCCTAAATCTCATCGAATACGCCATCGGCAGCAATGGCACCGTGAGTAGCACCAACCCACAGGTCATTACCATGGCTCCAGTGAGCACTTCCAATTTTTTGCGCCTCAGCATCCCGAAAAACCCTGCCGCCACCGACGTCACCTTTACGGTCGAAGCCAGCAGCGATCTCACCACCTGGAGCAGCGTCGGGCTGGTGATCGAAACCAACACAAGCACTCAGCTCACCGTCCGCGACAGCGTTCCATCCAGTCCTGGCGTTCGCCGATTCATGCGAGTGAAAGTCACCCGTCCTTGATTCGGTTTTCATTCCCACTCGCGATGGCGACTTGCCCTGCTCCGAATCGCCTCAAGGATTTTTCAGATCAGGCCAGCACTTGGCCGATCACCTGCCCAAAGTCCCTCTCCAGCCGCTTCCGCCCAGGGATTTCTAAGCGGTGCGGATCAAGGCCGAGCAGATGCAGGATCGTAGCGTGCACGTCGGTGACGTAATGTGGATGCTCGACAGCGTGAAAGCCGAGTTCATCGGTGCTGCCGTGGATCGTGCCGCCTTTCGTGCCCCCACCGGCCATCCAGACGCTAAAGCCATAGGGATGATGGTCTCGACCATCGCTGCCTTGCGAGCCGGGCGTGCGGCCAAACTCAGTGGCGAAGACGACGAGTGTGTCGTCGAGCATGCCGCGCTGTTTCAAATCTTTGAGCAGGCCGGAGATCGGTTTGTCCACCTGCTGCGCGAGCATGGAGTGGTTCTTTTTGAGTCCTGAATGCGAATCCCATGCACCCGCTGCACCATCGCCATGCTGGAGTTGGATGAATCTGACGCCGCGCTCGGCAAGACGACGTGCGACGATGAGTTGTCGCGCAAAGGGCTCCGTCACCTTGTCGTCCATACCATAGAGCTTTTTCGTCTCCTCACTTTCCACATCGAGATTCATCGTCTCCGGCACAGCGGTCTGCATGTTGTAGGCGAGCTGATAGCTCTTCATGCGGGCAGCGAGCGTTTTATCGCCAGGATACTGCTCGGCGTTGAGCATGTTCAGCTTGTGAATGAGATCGAACTGCACCGCTTGTTCGTTTTTGCCGACAGCGATCTCGGGTGAGGCAAAGGTAAGCGGATTCTTTGGATCGACCTTCAAATTTACCGCATCAAAAGCTGGGCCAAGGTAGTGGCCGTCGCGAATATCAAAGTATCGCGGCCCCATGTTGATAAAGGAAGGCAGATTGTCCGTCATGGAGCCAAGACCGTATGTCACCCATGCGCCGAGAGTGGGCACACGCGGCTCCAGCATGTGTCGTCCGCTATGAAACTGAACCTGCGCTCCGTGATTGTCGTCCGTCGTCCACATGCTGCGAATGAAGGCAATCTCATCAGCGCAAGAGCCGATGTGCGGGAACCAGTCGCTAATCTCGATACCGCACTGACCGTACTTTTTGTAGCCGACTTGCAGCGGATAAATTGTCGTGCGCTGCTTACCGTTCGCATCATTCACCACCACCACGCGCACCTTCTTGAGCTTTTCTGGATCTTGAACGCCGGCAAAAGGCGTCTCAGCGATGGACTTGCCTGCATACTTCGTCAGCATCGGCTTCGGATCGAAGCTCTCCATGTGACTGACACCGCCGCGCATGAAGAGCCAGATCACCCGCTTCGCTTTCTGCGGCATCACCGGCAACCCGCTCGGCGGCTGCCAGCCTTCCTCCGCCTTCAACATCGAAGCGAGCGCGATGCTGCCGAGTCCGCCGAGGATGTCGCGGCGGAGGAAAGGTGTGGGCTGATGCATGAAGTTCATCGCAGAGTAACAAAGTCGTTGTGATTGAGCAGCGCCTGCAAAAACAGGCTGCGGTTCTGTTTCAATGCTTGGAAGCCTTCAAGGCTTGCGAGACGCTCGGCATCAGAGGGCGGGCGACCGAGCACGGTGAGGAAGGATTGCGTCACGAAAGGCTCCGCATCGAGCTTACCAAGCTTTGCGGCCAAGGCGTCGGCGCATTCGCGGCTAAGCTTGCTGTTGGTCAAAGCAAGCGCCTGCTGGGGCACGACGCTTTCATTGCGACGGTAGCATTCGAGGACGTTGCTGTTGTCGAAGACGGCGAGGAAGCGGTGCTCAGTCTCGGCGTTTTGGATGAAGTAAAGCGAGCGGCGTGGACTAGTCTCCGATGACGCGGGATCGAGACTTGGGCCGCCGAGCGTGAGATCGAGCGACCCAGCGAGATGCAGGAGGCTGTCGCGCACGACCTGGCTCTCCATACGGCGCGGATTCATGCGCCAGTAGTTCGCGTTATCAGGATCGGCAGTGACAGTGGCGTCGGCGGCCTGCGCATTTGAGGAACTGCGGCGATACAGCTCGGAGAGCACCATGACCCGATGCAGATGCTTCAGGCTCCAGCCGCTGTTCATGAAATCGACCGTCAGCGTATCGAGGATGTCCTGATGCAGCGGAGCGAGTGAGCGGCGGCCAAAGTCGTCCATATTAGCAACGAGCGGAGCGCCAAAGTGCCGCATCCAGACTTGATTCACGAGCACACGGGCCGTGAGAGGATTGCGTTTGTCGGCAATCCATTTGGCGAAAGCAAGTCTGCGGCCTGTGCTGGTGTCGGGATAGGTCTGTACCGTGGCATTGGTGCTCTCCTCAGGCCCTTCCTGAGCCTTAAAACTCGCTGGCAAGGAGGTGTAAGACTCTCCAGGAGCTGCGGCTTTCTTCTTTGCTTTCTCCAAGGCTTCGCGTGCGGTTTTGATTTTCTTCGCGTCGGCCTTGGCCTTTGAATCGCCCACAGCTTTGAAAAGATCGACCTCAGCTTGCGCGAGTTTGTAGTTTGCCTCGGCGGCAGCGGCGGCTTGGGCGAGTGCTTTGTCCTGCTTAGCCAGATCCGCAGCGAAAACGGCGCGAATCATCGCGGGTTTAGCTTTTGCGGCAGCGAGTTGTTTTTCTGCGAGTGCAAGGGCGCCTTTTGCATCCGCGAGCGGCACTGACTTGTCGGCGGCAGGCTCGCGTAAATCGGCATCTGTAGCCAGTTCGGCGAGTTTGAAACTGTGAAATATGACATCGGCATCGAAGGCTGAGATCGCTAAGTGGCCAGGACGACGTTGCTGCGGCAGACGAAAAGCCAGAACTGGCTCGTCATTGATGTTGGCATTGATGAGTTGGCCGCGCACACGCAGATCCAGCGTGTAGCGGACATCTTGCGAAATGGTGCGTGCCGTTGAACCGTTCGTTGAATAACTGGTATTGCCGCCATTGGTCAAGGCGACTTGAATTTTCGACCCGCCACTGAAAGCACTCATATAAACCATCACATTGTCCTTACCCACGCCGTCAAAGACGATACCAACAGATTTCCATTTCTGACCGCCACGAATGGTGAAGCTCAAACTCGCCTCGAAATCGACGGGAGGGGCTGGTTTCAAGCGCAGCGAGTGGCGTTCGGCTCCAGTTTCATGCTGTCGCACGCCAATCGGCGAATGCTTCCAGTCACCTTTGAGGATCTCCCACTGCTGTGGCTTCGCGGTGGTAAAATCATCTTTAACGAGCACCTTGGGCTTCGCCACGGGCTTGGCATCTAGCGGGGGCGCTTTGGCATGTAGCAGCCGTGCTTGTTCAAGCGTTTTCTGCGCTGCAGCGATGCCGCGCTCGGCGGCGTGGAGATGATCTTGGAGAACAAACGGCAGCAGCACCGGCTTGGTAGATGTAGGAGGCAGCTTGACAGACTCTGGCTGGAAAGCGGCAAACTCCAGCACCTGCGGAATGCCCGCCGTCAGCGGCTTCGATTTATCCTCGTTCTTCTCATCGCCGCGCACATGAACGAAAGTTGGTTTGTCGAGATGCAGGTCATAGACACGCGGCAGACCGTTTTTATCGAAGTCGGGTTCGCCATTCCATGGGTCGAGGCGCACATGCAGCGGCTCGAAGATGGCACGCATGCGGTAGTAGTCGGCCTGCTCGATGGGATCGTATTTGTGGTCGTGGCACTTCACGCACTGCATCGTCAAGCCGAGGAAAGCGCGGCAGGTATGCTCAATGGTTTCATCCAGCCAAGTGGTGCGATTAAAGAGGTAATAGCTGCGGGCGAGGAAGCCGGTGGCACGCAGGTTGTCGCGATCTTCCGGTGCAAGTTCATCGGCAGCGAGCATCTGCACGATCATCTGGTCGTAGCCTTTGTCGGCGTTTAGCGACTCGACGATCCAGTCACGCCAATGCCAGAGATGCTTCTGCGAATGACGAAGCTGCGCGCCGAGACCATACCAGTCGCAGTAGCGCCAGATGTCCATGAAGTGGCGGGCCCAGCGCTCGCCGTATTGCGGTGTGCCGAGCAGATGATCCACCACGCTTGCGCAAGCTTTCCGCGCGGACGGGGAAGACAAGGAGACGACGGAACTCCGCTTGTCTGCGCATTGAGCCAGAAACTTCTCAATCTCCTCCGCCGTCGGTGGCAGACCGATGAAATCGAGATAGACACGACGCAGCCAAATTTCAGGCCCGGCTTCAGGCTGTGGATTGAGCTTTTGGGCAGCAAGCCGTGCGGCGAGAAGCGCATCCATCGTCTTGCCGGATGATTTAGGCACTTGATAGGCCCAATGCGCACGCGGATCGGCCTCGGGCTGCTCATTCGCAGGCGCGGGTGCTCCGGCAGCAAGCCAGGCTTTGAGTTTGGCAACCTGCTCGTTGTTGAGCATCGATCCCTCGCCCTCGGGCGGCATGCGGTCGTTCTTGTCAGTGGTGGTGACACGTCCGAGCAACAGCGAATGATCACCCGTGAGGATGTCGCCCCCGTCGCCGCCTTTGTGCATAGCGGCAGTGGTGTCGAGTCGAAGGTCTGCCTTCTGTTTCAAAGCACCGTGGCAAGCGTAGCAACGCTCTTTGAGAAGCGGCTTAATCTCCTTTTCATAGTCCACTGCCAGAGCAGGAAGAGCAATGCAGGTGAGCATGAGAGTCCCTCGTGCCAGGATGAGGCGCAGGAGTAAACGGAGGACCAGGATGTTCATGTGTCTTGTCGCGGAACACAACGCCGCCTGGAGATGAACTCTTGCCACACAGAATCCGTCTTCCCACGCCTCATGTGATTTTACTCTGCCAGCTGTTAGCCTCTTAGACTGAGCGGCTAAAATAAATCATTCCGTCAAATTTTATTCTTCCCCTAACACTTTGAATCTGAGATCGTCTGCGAGGTAACCTCAACGTCAACCATGCGCCTAAATCAAACCCTGTGGCTCACATGCCTTATTGCCCTTGCTTGCTTGCTGGGCATCTACCTTTCTGCGCCTAGCAATTTAGCGCCTAAATTCGCAGCGCCAGAATCACGCCCGGCTGCTGATAAAGTAACTCACGTAGAAGTGCCATTAAAGCAGACGGCTTCACTTCCAAAAACCAAACCAACAGCAGTCACGCAGGTCTCAAGTGATGTCCTAGAGCGCTTTGACCACTGGACGAAAAACTACCTTCAAGCCAAGGAAACTGAAAAGACAGAACTAATCGCCAAAGGCCAGCAGCTGGCTGAAGAACGTCGCCCAGTTTTTAAGGCGCTGATCATTGAAAATCCGCGTGAGGCCATCCAGAAGGCGGTGCCGATGGTGGTGAGGCAGAACTTGCCGCCGGAGATTGTTTCGCTGTTGGAGAAGCGGATGAACCATGTCGGGGCCATTCGCGTGATGCAGGGCGTGCCGCTGGATCGGAATGATCCGCCGGTGCCAACGTATCGGGAGGTGGAGCTGGAAAAGGGCGGGACGTACCGCGCTTATGTCTATGGCGAGCGGGCGAATAAGCTGACTTGGACGGCTGGGGCTTCCGTCAACGGCGTGGCCATGGACTCTGAGTTTGCGATCAGCGATGACCCAACACGAAGGCTGGAGGTGGGTGAGCGGCTGCCAGAAGGCAAAACAGTCATCGCCAGCTGCCCTGTTTCTGGAAAGTCGGTCGTCGATCCTAAAGATGTGCCCGCTGTCGTGCCTGAGAGCCTGCCAGCCGTGGAGACGCCGACGCAGATCATCACGTTCTGCGATGGCTCACACATCGCGGTTCAAAATCAGACGATCTTGTATGGTGAAGGTGTGACGGGCGGGTCGTTTGCGTTTTCAGGCATCTTGCCGGGCTCGCCGACTTCGTCGCTGGGCCAGGTGAAGGTCATCGTGTTGAATGTAACGTATGCGGATCAAAACGCGCTGCCTTCCACCGAGGCGCGGCTGTATGCGACGCTGCGAGATGTGGCGGATCATTATTCCAAGGCCTCATATGGCCGCCTTTCGCTCAGCGGTGTGGTGGCTCCGCCGATCAAGCTGCCGCACAATGAGGCATGGTATGTGAATCGAGATACGAGCAATGGCGGCGACATCGGCGGCACGGGCATCTCCATGGCGGATGCTCGGGCGGAGGCACGCAAGCTGGGCTTCGACTGGAATGATTACGACTGCACAGTGATGCGGCACAATGGAGGACCGGGCAGCTACGGCGGACTCGGTGGCGGCAATACGGTGTGGTGCCGCAGTGATGATGTGGGCCTCTGGGCGCATGAGATCGGTCATGCGTTTGGTCTGGGACACTCGAACTTCTGGGATACTGCCGGCACGAGCAGCATCGGCAACGGCGCGAATCAGGAATACGGCGACAGCTACGACATCATGGGTGGCTCAACCCTGGGCGGTCAGTACAATGCCCAGGCAAAAACGCAGGTGCGCTGGCTGCCGCAGTCCTTCATCCAGCCGGTGACGCAGAGCGGGCTGTATCGCATCCATGCCTTTGACCAGGGCGCTCTCGATGCCTCGAAACGCTATGCCATGACGATCCTCAAAGACACACAGCGCACTTACTGGGGCATGGTGAGGTCGTTGTTTGACTCAAATCCTTTCATGAAAAGTGGCTTTGAGCTGGGTTGGCGCTTTCCGAATGGCGGTGGCGGGAATTTCCAGCTCATCGATACGACGAACGGCTCGCCTTACGGCAAAACGGATGCGGCGATCTCTCTTGGGGCCACGTTTTCGGACACGGAGAGCGGCATTCATTTCACCACGGTGGCGGCGAGTGATGTGCCGCGCTACATCGACGTGCAGGTGAACCTCGGCAGCTTCCCCACGAACAATCCGCCGACGATGACGCTAGCTGCCAGCGCGGAGGTGATCCCGCTCAATGGCACGGTGACTTTCACCGCGACGGCGAATGATGCAGACAGTGATCCGCTGGCCTTTAACTGGCAGCACTTCGGCGGTGGCACGCAGATCGTCTCGCCGAACTCAAATGTGATGACGCGACAGTTTCCCACAGCGGGCAGCTACATTGTGACATGCACGGTGAGTGACATGAAGGGCGGCACGGTGACGCGGAATAAGCTGATTACCGTTGGCACCGTGACGACGTTCAATATCAGTGGGCGCGTGACCTTGCTGGGGGAAGGGCTTTCGGATGTGGTAGTGACGGCGAATAATGCGAACGGTGTCATCAGCGATGCCGACGGCTACTTCACCATCCCCGGCCTCTCGGCGAACACCTACACGCTCACGCCGCTGCTTTACGGCTACTCGTTTAGCGAGTTGTTCAATAACAGCATCACGGTGGGGCCGAGCTTCAGCGGTGCGTCGTTCGAGGCCACGGCTCAGAGCGTGGTCACGCTCTCCACGCCCACACCGAATGCGAATGAAGGCCCTGTGGCTGCGGGCACCATCCGCCTCACACGCACGGGTGACATCTCGCAGGATCTCGTGGTGAATGTCAACTCGGCCATCGGCAGTGCTACTCTCAGCACAGACTACACGCTCACGCCGAGTTATGCGACGGGTTCGCTGGGCTTCAGCACCTTCACCATTCTGGCAAACTCGGCCACTCTAGACATCTCAGTGACGCCAGTCGTCGATGCGAGTAGCGAAGGGCCAGAGACGGTGATTTTGCAACTCGGCCCTGGCAATGGCTACCTCGTCGGCTCGGCTTCGACAGCGACGTTGGTCATCGCAGATGATGACACGACTTTGCCAAAAGTGAGCCTCATGACCACGCGGCCCTCGACGACGGAAAATGGCGCCACGCCGGGGCTTTTGACGATTTCACGAGCCGTGGCCACAGCAACGCCGCTGACGGTGAATTACGCTGTCACTGGCACAGCGGTGAGTGACAGTGATTACACGGCCTTGAGCGGTAGCGTGGTCATTCCGGCCAATTCAGCCTCCGCGACGGTCGATGTGATCCCGTTGAATGATTCGATCTCCGAATCGCTGGAAACCGTGATCGTGAGCTCGAGCACGAATGCGGCCTACATCATTGATCCACTCGCCGCCACGGGCACGGTGACGCTTTACGATGATGATCTGCAAACGATTAACGTCACCGCGAGTGATAGCACGGCCACAGAGATCAATCTGACGGCTCCAAGCGCAGCGGCGGACACGGGCACCTTTCTCATCACTCGCAGCGGCGACACGGCGGCTGCGCTGACGGTTTATTATGCCTTCAGCGGCGTCACGGGTAGCGGCGTGATGGCGCTGCATGGCGCGGACTATGAGTGGATGCCCGGTGTGGTGCAGATCCCCGCAGGTCAAAGCGCCGCCGCCATCACCATCGTGCCGCGTTTTGACGGCCAGGGCGAAGGGCCGGAGCAGGTCGTGCTGAATCTGGGTGCCAATGCCACAAATTACCTCCTCGGCAGCAGTGCCACCGCCACGATCACCATCAATGACAACCCTGCCGATACGCCCTACATCGAGGTGGTGAATACCGCGAACGGCGTGGAGCCTTCGACGAACGCAAACTTCCGCTTAACGCTGCGGGGGGATGCCGACGACACGCCTGTGGGAGTGAATTTCACCCTCGGCGGCACAGCCACGAATGGCACGGACTACGATGTGCTCGGCTGGTGGATCCTGCAAAGCTCCGGCAGCACGGAAAACCTCCGCGCCATCTGGGCCGCAGACGCCACGAACCTCTGGGCCGTGGGTGACAATGGCACCATCCTCAAAGGCGATGGCACGGCATGGACCGCGCAGACCAGCGGCACCACGCAGCATCTGCGCGCCGTGTGGGGCACGAGTGTGACGAATCTGTGGGCCGTGGGCGACAATGGCATCATTCTAAAAGGCGATGGCACGAACTGGACTGAGCAGACTAGCGGCAGCACAAACACGCTTCGCGGCGTGTGGGGCAGCAGTGGCACGAATGTCTTCGCCGTCGGTGATGGCGGCACCATTTTGCGGAGCACAAATGGCACTTCATGGTCGGCGATGACCAGCGGCATCACCACTCATCTCCGTGCCGTGCATGGCAGTGGTGCAAGCAATGTGTGGGCCGTGGGTGATGGCGGTGCGGTGCGGTTTTGGAATGGTACGACGTGGGGATCGCAAACCTCCGGCGTCACCACACAGCTCAATGCCGTCTTTGCCGTGAATGCGACGAACATCTGGGCTGTGGGCACAGGCGGCGTGGTGCGCAAAGGCAGCGGCACCACCTGGGCAGGCCAGACCTCTGCCAGTAGCTCGGACTTGAATGCCGTGTGGGCGGCGAGCACGACGAGCCTGCTCGCCAGCGGGGCCATGAGCGCCCAGATGGTCAGCACGAATGGCACGAACTGGTCGAACGTGAACCTCAGCGCCATCGGCACCTTCAACAGCGTCTTTGGCACCAGCAGCACGATTGGTTGGGCCGTCGGTGATGGCGGAGTGATCTTCAAACGCGATAGCGTTACCGCCACCGCGATACCAAACGGCGTGGTGATTCCACGCGGTGCCACCACCTTTGATCTGGCTCCACGCACGAAGGACGATACCGACCTCGAAGACATGGAGAGCATCACTTTGACCATGACGCCCGGAGCAACCTATCAGACCTTCCCCGGCAGCGCCTCCACCAGCGCCTGGCTGCGTGACAATGACAACGTGAACACCCTCGTCGTGGACACGCAAGTAGGCACCGGCGGTGCGATTAATGTCAATGAAGGCACCGTGAGCAATCCCACGAAGTTTTACATCTCGCGCCTCGGTGCCACGACGGCTGCCGTGACCGTGAACATCACCTACAGCGGCACCGCCACAATGACTGCCGACTACACCGCACCTGCCAGCGTAACGATCCCCGCAGGTGCCACTGGCGTGGATGTGCCCGTGACCATCATCAATGACACGCTCTTTGAAGGCACCGAGACGATCCTCTTTGAATTCGCTACTGGAAGCTACTCACGCGGACCTAGCGCGGTGATGTACATCACAGACAATGACACCGCCACGGGCACCATCGCCTTCAATGCACCCAGCTCATCGGCTCAGGAAAATGTAGGTGCGGTGAACATCCCGGTCACGCTTTCCACCGCGCAGGCCGGTGATGTGACGGTGGAATATCAAACGAGTGGCAGCACCAACGGCAGCAATGCCTCCTTCAGCACGCGTGCAGTGCCGTATTGGGTTCGTGTGGTGAAGACCGGCAACACGATTGCCTATTTCCAATCCAACGACGGTACCACATGGACGCAGCGCGGCGCAAACGTAACCGTGAGCACGCTGGGCAATGATTACCTCGCCGGGCTGGCCTTTGCGCCGGGATCGACAACGCAGTTCACGGCAGTGATGGATAACCTCACCGTCAGCAATGGCAGCGGCAGCCTCGGCGCGGAGGTTGTTGCAAACATCGGCACCGTCACCGGCGGCAGCAGCGTCGCCAGTGGTGTCTATACTTTCACCAGCTCAGGCAACGGCCTCAGCAACACCACGAGTGACAATTTCCGCTACGTCTATGTGCCGGTCACCGGCTCCGCGAACTGCACCATCACCGCCCGCGTCGTCAGCAATGGCAATGTAAGCACCAGTTCCCGCGCAGGCGTCATGCTGCGCTCCAGCATCGCGGCAAACAGCGTCCACGCCTCCGCCTTTGGCACCGGTGCCGCAACGGGGGATTATCTCACGCTGCAACGCACCACGACGGGTGGCACGGCCACACTCAGCGCCAGCTTCACCAGCCTCCTCCTGCCGATGTGGGTGCGTACTGTGCGAACTAGCGATGTGTTCACGCAGTCTGTGTCACGCGATGGCCTGACGTGGACGAATTTCTCCGTCGCTCCGAGCATCGCCTTCGGGCAAAAAATCCTCGCTGGACTCGCGGTTTCAGCGCAGGGCGATGGGCAGATCGCCACGGCCACCTTTGACAATGTCACGCTCGGCGGAGTGCCCGTCACCACGCTCGGAGGCCGCACCATCGGCTTTGTCGATGCGCAGGGCAGTGAAAGCCTCAGCAGCGGCGTGTGGACGGTGAATGGCAGCGGCGCAAGCATCGGCGGCAGCAATGACGAGGCGCATTTCCCCAGCACGGAGGTCAGTGGTGATTTCACCCTCATCGCCCGCATCACTTCGCTCAGCGGCGGCGGTAGCAGTGCGCAGGCGGGCATCATGGTGCGGGATGACCGCACGCATTACGCCAGATGCGTCCATACCGGCTGGGTGAAAAACAACACCGTCGAGCAGCGCTACCGCCAGCAAAGCAACACGACGGCCTTTGGCTCCGGCGTGGATTACATGATGCCTGCGGGCGTTTTGACCATCCCAGCAGGTCAAACGACCGGAAACATCCCTCTCACCATCATCAACGACACCATCGACGAGCCGGACAACCTCGTGACGATCCAATTGCAAAACGCTCGTGGAGCCAACATCGGCACCAACGGCTTCCACGGCCTCACCATCATCGATGACGAAAATCCGCCCGCTAATCCCTTTGTCGGCTTTGCGATGGCTGCGAGCAGTGTCGTGGAAAACGCAGGCACCGCGCAAATCGCTGTCGCTTTGAGCACGCCAGCCACCACGACATGCAGCCTGGACTTTATCATCACGGACGGCAGCGCCACGCAGCCCGGCGATTACACCACCACGACGGGCACGCTCAGCTTCGCCGCCGGTGAGAGCGTGAAATTCATCAACCTGCCGATCACCGATGACGCCGTGCTCGAAACGACCGAAAACCTCACCATCACCCTCGTCAATCCGGCCAATACAGTCCTCGGAAGCGCTTCGACGCACGCACTGACCATCACCGATGACGATTCACCCGCCGTGAGCATCGTGGCGAATGACGCCAGCGCCACGGAAGCCGGAGATGCAGGCCAGTTCACCCTCACCCGCACCGGCGACACCACGAACGCGCTCGCTGTCACACTCAGCCGCACCGGCACCGCCGCCAACACCACGGACTACGCCAACATCAACACCGCCCAGACCATCCCAGCGGGATCAGCGAGCGTGACGGTGAATGTCTTGCCCGTTCAAGACACGGCGAACGAAGGCAATGAAACCGTCATCCTCACCGTGGCAGCAGGCAGCGGCTACGTCATCGGCACACCATCGAGCGCCACCGTGACCATCGCCGATGATGATCGCAGCACTGTCACCATCACCGCGAATGATCCGACCGCCTCAGAGACGGCTGGAAACCCCGGCCAGTTCACCATCACCCGCACCGCGCCGACCAATGTGGCCCTCACCGTCAATGTCACCGTCGCAGGCACCGCTACCAACACCACCGACTACGCGAATGTTCCCGCCACCGTCGCCTTCGTCAGTGGTGATGTCTCCAAGACCATCAACATCACGCCAGTGAACGATAGCGCCATCGAGGGACCGGAAGACGTCACTCTCTCACTTGGCAGCGGTACTTACGACATCGGCGCGGCCTCTTTCGCCAATGTCACCATCGTGGACAATGACATCCCGCCCACCGTCTTCATCGACAGCCCAGCGTCCCCTGGACCACTCATCGCCGCGACCAATGGCGTCATCGTCAGTGCGCAAGTCAGCGATGATGGCACACCTTCACCGCTCACGACGACTTGGAGCTGTGTCAGCGGCCCTGGCCTCGCCACCATCGAATCACCCAATGCCACGACTACCGCCGTGACCTTCTCCGCGCCAGGAACCTACGTTTTGCGCATCAGCGTCACGGACGGGCAATTCACCGTGAGTGACCAAGCCACCATGGTGATCGGCAGTGGCCTCGTCGCCTCAAATTGGATCACACAAGACCTCGGACCGTCCTCCGCACGTCGAGGCCAAGGACTCGAGTATGGCGGTCTTTTCAGCCAAACAGGCACTGGAGTTGGTTATGCCGCCACCGCGAGCGATCAGGCCCACATCATGGTCCGCAGCGCCATCGGCGATGGCAGTGTCGTGGCGCGGTTGACGAGCTTTTCCACCACCGCTGCCCTAGCAGGCGTCACCATCCGTGACTCGCTCGCCAGAGGCTCGAATCGTGCCGTTTTGGGTTTCGTGCCCGGCACCGGGCTTCAATTCCGCACGCGAGCTGCCAGCGGCAATGACATCGTCGTCACCGCCACCGCACCCGCGTTGCCATTCTATCTCAAGCTCGACCGCAACTCGACCACCAACGAGATCAGCGCCAGCTACAGTAGTGATGGGACCAACTGGACCGCAGTGGGCACCCCTGTGGCCATCCCGCTGCTGAACACGGATGCGCACTACGGACTCACCACCACGAGCAACAGCGCCTCCAGCAGTGCCACCGCCCTCTTTGATAACGTCACGCTTACCCCAGCGCCGACCGGCCCAGCTTTGGTCAATGAAGACAGCGGCACCGCGCCGAACACCGCCGGCAGCGCCACCTTTGATGGCACTACTTACACCGTCAACGGCCCGACCAGCGGCTACTTCTACGGCTGGCAGTACTTTGGCGACATGGTCATCACCACGCGGCTGAATACTTTCACCTCCGGCGCCGGTAGCAGCAGTGGCGGCATCCGCATCGCGGAGAGCATCGAAGGCGGAGCCCAGCTCCACCTCGGCCGCATGCCCACAGGTGCCTACAGCGGCTACTATTGGACAAATCTCGCTGGTGGCAACGGCGGCGGCGTTCCCAGCGGCATCAGTGCAGGAAACTGGATGCGCATTGTCCGCCGTGGCAACAGCGTCACCGGCTTCCGCGCCACTCACAACACCAGCACGAATGGCCCGAATGCCTGGACTCAGATCGGCCAGCCACAGACCATCATCATGACCACGCCCGTGTGGGTCGGCTTCTTCGTCAACAACTCCAGCGGAGCCACCGGCACGCAAAACACCTGCACCTTTACCAGCCTCAGCATCACCGCCCTCAACAGAGCCCCCATTGTCTCCGCCACCGCCAGTGGAAGCATCACACCGATCTCTCTCGACGGCACCATCACCGATGACAGCCTGCCCGCCGCCTTCACGAGCCTCTGGACACGCCGCAGCGGTCCTCTCGGCATTAACCTTGCCAATGTCAGCCTGACAGACACCACGGCCACACTCACCGAAAGTGGCAGCTTTGGTCTGCGGCTCACGGCGGATGATACCGGCACAAAGTCCTTCTTTGATCTGAACTTCACCAGCTACACCACACCCTTTGCCAAATGGCTAGACACTAGCAACACTGGCAACGAAAACAACCAACTCGCAGAGGCTGCCCTGGACGCTGACGGTGATGGACTCGTGAACCTGCTCGAATACGCCATCGGTACCAATGGCGCCATCAGCAGTGCCATTCCACAAGTGAGCAGCCTGGCTCCAATCAGTGCGGACACCTACCTACGCCTCAGCATCCCGAAAAACCCCGACGCCACCGACGTCACCTTTACGGTCGAAGCCTGCAGCGATCTCACCTCCTGGAGCAGCGTCGGGCTCGTGATCGAAACCAACACAAGCACCCAACTCACCGTCCGTGACAACGTCCCATCCGGCCCCGGCGTGAAGCGTTTCATGCGGGTTAAAGTCACACGTCCTTAAAATGGACGCAGATCTCTGACCGTAAAATCAACCGCAGGTCGGCACACTAATCACTCGGATTTAGGGGTAACCAGCCCCCGAGATGGTAGATGGCGTTTCAACATGCTGGCTCCATTCTCCGTGCTTTCACGCCCCCCCTGTACGGACAAAAGGACTGCCCTCAGTTATCCTAGAATCAGGAATGGCTGATCACCGATTAGCGCTGCTTCCACCCTCAGGTTGCATTTGACCTGTTGGCTCGTCTCGTCAGTCTCAGTGGATGTCTGACTCCACTGACTCGCCTGCTTTTTTTGCCGCTGATTTCGAATTTGCCCAGGACTTGATAGATGGCGTTGCGACAGCTTGGCAGCGCTTTGAAGCTGAGCTGAAGCCCACCATCACAAGGAAGCTCTCAGGCCTCGGTGCCACGGCTGCGGATGCTGATGAAGTGCTCGGCATCGTGATGGAAAAGCTCTGGGCGCAGAAGAAGCTGGCAGCCTACTCAGGCTCCGGTCCCCTGAGTGGATTCCTGCGCACGATGGCGGCCAATGCCTGGCTAGAATACCTGCGCAAACATCGCCGCATGGTGCCTGCCACAAATCTCACGAATGACGACAGCGACTCTGATCCGATGGAGCGCCTCGCCCACAATGAAGCTGCTGTGCCGCAGGAGACTCCGCTCGCACAATTGCTGCGGGATGCACTGATCTACTCACTCACGCAAGTCGATGCCGAGGCCCTACTCGTCATGCGTCTATCCTTGCTGCAAGACGTAAAGCAGCGTGATCTCTGCCTGCTCTGGGGTAGCTGCCACGAAGGCACGATCTCACGCAAAAAGCAGGAAGCCCTGGAGCAGATCCGGGAGGGAACGTTAGACTACTTGCATAAGCGAGAACCCAGTCTGCAAATCTCATGGCAAGACCTCATGGAAGCCTGCGGCGAAGGCGCAGATGCCATCCTTGGCCCGTCGATCTGAAAAATATTTCTCCTTTCTGCGCAAGTTTCTTCCGCTCCGAGCATCTGCTGTTTGTAAATCCCCACGACGACTATGAGCACCGACCCTGATTTTGATATCCTGACCAGCTTTCTCCGCCGCATGATGCCTGACGTGGAGGGCCACGATCTCGGTGATCCAGCAGCCGACATCTGTGCCCGGCTAGACCGCTTTGCCGCAGGTCAGGCCGATGGCAAAGAACGCGCGGCTCTTTCACAGCTGCTCAAAGAACACCCCGAATACATCCGCTACTTGGGTCGGGCGATTCGTGGACGAGCTGAGTGATCATCTTTGCGCAAGATCACGCATCATTTCCTTTGCGCTTTCCACGCTCAGATCAGGCCTAATCGAGAGCAGCCGAGCGAGAGCGGCAGTCACTCTTGGCGCGGCAAAGCTGCTGCCAGTGACGACTTTCCAGCCGCTTTGCCACGGAACTCGGACATTGAGTCCGTGGGCGAGGAACTCGACCATATTGTCTGGGCGATGCTTCCAGACATCTAGTGGCAGATCAGCCAGATTTACGGTTAGCACCGTGGGGAACCAGCCAGGCCACTCGCGCAGGTTCGCATCTTCATTACTGCATGCGGCGACGATGTGCGTGCGACGCAGGTAGGCTTCATCCGTCCATTCCTTATAGGGCATGACAAAGCGTGCCTCACCAGGGCTGCCAAAGCTACAGTTCAAGATGTGATATCCGCGCTGGATGGCGAGTCGTGCGGCCTCCCAGATGATGGTGGCGCGGCTGCGCAAGTCACCATCGAGCACACGGAAGCTGCCAATTTCAACCTCAGGTGCTAGGCTGCGGATGATCCAAGCGATGGCTGTGCCGTGACCAATCACATCACCGCCACCTTCAGTGATTTTGAGAAACTGCCCGTCACGCTCAAAAGCCACATCATCCCTTAGCCGTAGGCCATCCAGCGCCGGATGCGTGAGATCGACACCCGAATCAAGAATAGCGATGCGGACACCTTTGCCAGTGCTGTGCTGAAAGTCGGCGGCAGTCATAGCGGTCATTCTTCCGTGCCGAGCACCCATGAAGTCAGGCGATGCTCGATGATTCTGCCGACAGCGGATGCAGCGGCTTCTAGCGAGCTGAGGTCCTGAAGGCTGAAGGCTGGCGGCAGCACATACGCGGCAGGGAAATCATCACGCGACATCGGCACCCGCGTTAGCTCCGGCAGCTCGCTCAGGCGGATAAGGCGCACCGCTGTGATCACGCCGCGCGTGGCTCCGGCAAAGGTGAGTGGCACCGCAATCATCGCCCAGGTGAGGACCCCCAGGGTGTGATCGAGTTCGCGATTTTGAAGCTGGTTAAAACACACTTCACTCTCACAGGCTGCCATGCCGCTGGTGAAGACAAAGCCCGTGATACCCTGCGTGGAAGGCAGCCGAAAGCTGCCGACAAAGCGCTCCGCATCAGGGCCATTGTTCCAGACTGGAAGTAGCGTCTGGCTTTCATCGGTAGCCAGCCAGAACGAGCTTTCATCGGCTCTGATGGAGCGGAGGATGGCTTGGGTGAGCCACACGGGTAGCCCCTCAATCAAAGCGGTCGGCTTTTCACGGAGACAATGTGCGGCGAACTGCTGGCGTCGCAGAGCAAGCTTTTCCTCCAGAGCAGCCAGCTCGGGATCAGCAAAGGTCGAAAACGGGGAAGACATGTGGTTATACATAGCATGATTAAGCAGTTGGCAGCCAGCTCATTTCTGGCTTTCATGCACGATAATGAGACCTCCAATACTCCCGACCTTGGCCGTACTCTCGTGGTCTGTCTGCGCCTGGGCAGGCGGCGGAGTACAGGGAACGGTCGCATTAGACACCGTCAAACCACCTGCCGTTGCCGCAGGTTACAAGCCGCAGACGGTCAAACCCATCCAGCCTGAGAATGCGACACCCGCCATCGTCTGGCTGGAGAAAGAAGGCATGGTTTATCCCAAAACGCGCGCGGGGGAAGTGGTGCGCATTCAGCAGTCTGGCTATCAGTTCCGCCCAGCCATCAGCGCCGTACAGACAGGTGCCAGCGCGGACTTCCCTAACCAGGATGATGAGTTCCACAATGTCTTCTCCTACTCCAAGCCCCGCCGCTTTGATCTCGGTAGGTTCCGCAAGAATGAACTCAGTCCACGCATCACCTTCGACAAACCAGGTTTGGTCAAAGTTTATTGTGAAATCCATCAGCACATGCGCTGCCGTATTCTCGTGCTCGATACACCCTGGTTCGCCGTGACAGACTCATTGGGCCGGTTTAAGATCACCCTCATACCGCCGGGTGAATACACGATGAAAGCCATGCTGCCCTCTGAGAAAACGGTGCAGACTCGTCTCACCATCATTGAAGGTAAAACCTCTCAGGTGCAGCTAGCCCGCTGACTGCCACACGCTGGATCATGACTTTCCGCGCACGCTTACAGCAGGCCATCATCGGACTCGTCACCGCCGCCACGGCAGCCAGCCTGATCATCGCACAACGGCAGAATAATGCCGCCCACCGCGAAATGTTGGCACTGATGTTTGAGCAGCAGTTCGCCAGCTTCAAGCGCGATCAAGAGCGCGACATCACACTCGCGGAAAGAAATGCCAAACGACTGTCTGAGTCTGTTCGGCTCTTCGCCGTACTGGAAGCAGGTGACCCTGATGCCTACCAGGTCGCTGCTGACGAATTACGTCTGGATGACTTCGACTTCTTTCGCCTCACCGATGCCGAAGGCGCCATTCTCGAACCACCCGCGGGTAGCCGCGCTGACGCCGGACTTTTTGCAACGACGGATCAGGTGGCATTGAATGCTCAGCTCAAGTCTGCTTCACCGCAGCAGAGCATGGCCGCAGGTTACATCGAGCTAAGATCTACAGAGTCGGAATCAACCCGTATCTACCGTATTTTATCCGCACCCATCCGCAACTTCGACCAAACTGTCGGAGCCTTGATTCTAGGCCAGGAGATGAGAGATTTTGAGCTGCCAGAAGGCGCTAACTTTGAGCAAAAACGAGGCATGCCCGCCATGTGGCTAAATGCACAACTCATCGGCAAAACCTTTCCACAAGAGCTGGCAGCAGGCATTCAGCAGGAGCTGAAGCAAAGCACCGATTCGGAGAAGCCTATGAGCACAGAGCGGATGTTCCGGGTTGAAAGTGTCGGCTACCGGCTCGTAGCGAATTGTCTGAATCCAGGCGCATCTTTCCCGCCAGCCTATTATGTGTCTATTTTCTCTCTCGCTGGATTTGAGGCACAGCAGCGGCTGCTCATGATTCAGATCATCTCTCTCGGGCTAGGAGCGGTTGCTTTAGCTTCGCTAATCGGATTTCTAATGGCGCGGCAGATAGCCCAGCCGATCCACAGCCTCGTCCGTGCTACGCATGAAATCCAGCAGGGTAACTACCAGCCCATCATCAGCGCCGGAACGACGCACGAAATCCGCACGCTGGCGGGTGCCTTTCAGGACATGGCGGCTGGGCTGGCGCTGAAAGACCGCTACCACTCCGTGCTCAGCATGGTGGCCGATCCGCGCGTGGCAGAGCAGCTCATGGCAGGGAAGATCCAGCTCGGGGGGGAGCTGCGTGAAGTGACCGTGATCTTCTGTGACATTCGCGGTTATACGGCCCTTAGCGCTGGTCGTGATCCGCGAGAGGTGATCGAACTGCTAAATCAGCACATGGGCGCTCTGACCCGGGTCGTGTATCGTCATCACGGCGTGATCAATCAGTTCGCCGGAGATGCCATCATGATTCTTTTTGGCGCACCAACCAGCCATGGTCAGGATGCACACAATGCCGTGCAATGTGCTCTAGAAATGCAGGCTGAACGCGAGCGTTTGAATCGCGAAACACAAGAACCACTTGGCGTTGGCATCGGCATCACCACGGGCCTTGTTGTCGCGGGCTGCATCGGAGCTGAAAATCGCGCAGATTATACAGTGATCGGTGATCGTGTGAACCTCGCCGCACGTCTATGCAGTGTGGCCGCAGCTGGGGAAATTGTGTTGGATGAAAAAACACGTTCCATGCTTGGCTCGGCGATTGTGACAAAACCGACTGAACCCCTGCTATTAAAGGGTTTCGCTGAATCCATCATTGCTCATCATCTCTTAAAATCGTCCACTCCATGAATGTGCCTAATCCTCTGCTCATCGTCTGCGCGCTGACTCTGCTAGCGCTACGACTGCCCGCATCAGCCCAAGAGTTTTTGGAAAGCCTCGACAAGGCATTGACCTTGAGTAGCACTGACGCCTCCCTACGTGCGGATCTCTCCGGCCTGTTGGATCTAGAGGCCTATGCGCCTGAGACACCTGCACTTGGATTGCTAAACACCGATGATGCCTTATTTTTCAATCCACGCCTGACACTCATGTTAGATGTCCAGGCTGGCGCGCACTGGAGAGCGCACGCCCAACTGCGCACAGATCGCGGATTTGATCCTGGGTTTGCCCCCGATGGGCAGACCCGACTGGATGAATACTTCCTCGAATGGAAGCCTCTAGAAAGTGATGCCCTGCATGTCAGGGTTGGCAAGTTTGCGACCGCTTTTGGTGCGTGGAATCAGCGGCGTCTCTCATGGGAAAATCCGTTTGTCACAGCACCAGCCGCCTACGGCGACATGTTGCCAGTGACAGACAGCGCCGTTGCGCCGCTTGCCGGTTTTCTGGGGAGACGAGGCAAGCCCGATAATCCGCAGACCTGGGTACCCATCATCTGGGGTCCATCGTATGCTACCGGCGTTTCGGTCTTTGGCCGACTCGCGCAGATCGACTATGCCTTTGAAGTAAAAAACGCCTCACTTTCATCCCGACCGAATGCCTGGGATGCGACCCAAAATGGCTGGCAGAGCACGACCTACACAGGGCGTCTTGGCTGGCGTCCAGCGCCTGAGTGGAACTTCGGCACATCCTTCAGTCATGGTCCGTATCTACTGCCGGAATCACAGTCGTCACTGCCCATCGACACAAGCTGGCGTGACTTCGATCAAACCACCTTCGGACTCGATGCGAGCTATGCGCATGATCGCTGGCTGATATGGGCTGAGCTAATGAACAGCCGTTTTGAAGTCCCCAATGTAGGCGCCGTACGAGTGCTCAGCGGCTTCATCGAGGCCAAGTATAAACTCAATGCGCAGTGGTGGCTGGCGTCCCGGTGGAATCAAAGCTGGTTTGGAGACATCCCCACGACCAGCCGCGCCTGGGACAATGACGGCTGGCGCCTTGATCTAGCGCTGGGACATCGTTTCAGCCGGAATGTGCAGGCCAAGCTGCAATACAGCCTCGCCGAACGCAGTGGCAACGATCAAGAAGGCAATCACCTTCTGGCTGCCCAGATCACGGTGAAGTTTTAGGCGTTGAAAAAGTTTGAATCACAGCGAATCGCAGTGACCGACACAAACTCATATGTCCGCCTGAAACCTGCCAGAGAAAGTGCTGGAAACTTTCAGTCTAGATCCGGCGATCTAATCGCGAGAATACGATAACCCTGAAAAGGGATCTGGACATGATGCGCCGTTTCATCTCCAATAAGACAACCATGATCTGGAAAGCCGTATTTCTCACACTCGCCCTCGTTGGCACCACGACCGCTCAAGAGGTCACACCTCCGACCGCCAAGCCGGAGAAGCACAGTTTTGAATTCAAGGACGGCGACCGACTCGTGCTCATCGGGAATACAGTCATCGAACGTGAGCAGCGCTATGGCACCTTGGAGCCGCGACTAGCATTAGCGCTTGGCGACACTAAAGTCAGTGTCCGCAATCTCGCCTGGAGTGGGGACACCGTCTTTGGCCATGCACGCTCCTATTTTGGTCCGCCAGAAGAGGGCATTCAACGTCTCACGACCCATCTGGATCTGCTGAAACCCACCGTCGTCATGCTTTGCTATGGTTCTGAAATGGCCTTCGAAGGACTCAGCGGCCTGCCAAACTTCCTCACAGGCTACCGGAATCTGCTCGACCTCATGCGCAAGCAAGCTCCCGGAGTGCGCCTCATCATTGTCAGCCCACCTCCAGTAGAGTCCCTTGCTGCACCACTCCCAGATTTGGCCTATGCCAATAAAAGCCTCTCCAGCTTCCGCGACGCCTTGCGGAAATTCGCTCTCAGCCAAAACACCTATTTTATCGACCTCTTTGAGCTCATGGGCGGGGTGCCCAAGGCCGGAGTCACGGCCCAACCACTCACTGAAAATGGGGTTCATTACACCCAGGCAGGCTATGAAAAACTTAGTTCCAAACTCGTCATCGGACTTGGCCTTGCTGCACCCGCGTTCGCCAACGCCGAGCTAGAGCCAATCACGAGAGAAGTTCTGCACAAGGATGAGCTATTTTTCAATCGCTGGCGTCCACAAAATGAGACTTACCTCTTCGGCTTCCGCAAACATGAACAGGGCCAAAACGCCAAGGAAATCCCGATGTTCGACCCCCTGATCGATCAAGCCGACGGAAAAATCCAAGCTGCAAAAGCGGCCTTATTAGCTTCCAAAAAGCAGCTGTAAAAAAATCATATCCTCGGATCATGATATGTCGATATGATGGTTGACCCGCCCAGCTACGGCGCTAGTTTCGGTCATGCCTTCACGCCCAAATTGCCGCACTGAACTCGAAGCCGCCATGCGCCAACGTATCCTCGTCATCGACGGGGCCATGGGGACGACAATTCGTGGTTATGGACTCAAAGAAGCCGATGCCCGTGGCCAGCGCTTTTTAAAGAACGAAAAGGACCTGCTGAACAATGGCGACATCCTCAGCATCACCCGGCCTGACATCATTGAGGATATCCACCGCCGCTTCCTAGAGGCTGGAGCAGACATCATCGAGACCAATACCTTTTCCGGCACCAGCATCGCTCAGAGCGAATTCTTCGTGGAAGATCCACGCGAGAAAGGTGGCCGCAAAGACCCCGAGTTCTTCCAGAAGATCATCGACGACAAGTTCCTCAACGACCTTGCCTGGGAGATCAATTATGAGTCCGCGAAGCAATGCCGTAAATGGGCTGACCAGATCGCTGAGAAAACGGGACGCAAACGCTACGTCGCAGGTGCTGTCGGACCGCTTACTGTTTCCCTTTCCCAATTCCCCGACCTCACGGATCTGAGTTTCCGCTACGTCACCTTTGATCAGGTAAAAACAGCCTATGCGCATCAAATCCGCGCGCTCATTGCTGGCGGAGTCGATACGCTGATGGTCGAGACGATTTTTGATTCACTCAATGCGAAGGCCGCCCTAGTGGCCATCCGCGAGGTGTTTGAGGCAGATGGCTTAGAGCTCCCAGTTCAGATTTCAGCCGCTGTCGGCCCTGGTGGCGAGACGATGATCTCTGGCCAGATCACCGAGGCCTACCTCAATGCCATGCGCCATGTGAAGCCACTGTCCATCGGCCTGAATTGCTCTCTCGGACCGGACAAGATGCGCCCGTTCCTTGAGGAACTCGCTACGAAAGCAGACACTTTTGTTTCCGCCTACCCGAATGCAGGGATGCCAAACCCTCTGGCACCCACAGGCTTTGATCTACTGCCACCAGACATGGCTAATTTTGCCATCGACTTCGCTAAGTCCGGCTTCGTCAACATCATGGGTGGCTGCTGTGGCAACACGCCCGAGCACATCGCAGCCATTGCTAAAGCCGTCGAAAACATGGAACCGCGCCAAGTGCCGCAGCCAGAGACGATCATGCGCCTGAGCGGATCGCAGCCCTACAATCACACGAAAGAGGCCAACTTCCTCATGATCGGCGAGCGCACAAACGTTGCGGGTTCACCGAAGTTTTCAAAGCTCATCAAAGAGGGCCAGTTCGAAGAAGCCGTCATCATCGCCCGCCAGCAGGTCGAAAACGGAGCCAACGTCATCGATATTTGCATGGACGAAGGCCTCATCGATGGCGTGCCAACGATGACCAAGTTCCTCAACCTGCTGCAAACCGAGCCTGAAGTGGCCAAGGTGCCGTTCATGGTCGATTCCTCGAAGTGGGAGATCATCGAAGCTGGCCTGAAAATGCTGCAGGGCAAAGGCATCGCCAATTCCATCTCGCTCAAAGAAGGTGAAGAAGCCTTCAAAGAACGCGCATCTGCCATCAAACGCTACGGTGCCGCCACCGTCGTCATGGCCTTTGACGAAAACGGCCAAGCAGCCACCTACGACGAAAAAATCCGCATCTGCGAGCGCGCTTACCGCATCCTCGTCGATCAGGTCGGCTTCCCGCCAGAGGACATCATTTTTGATCCCAACATCCTCACCGTGGCCACGGGGATGGAAGAGCATAACAACTATGCTCTCGACTTCATCAATGCCACGCGCTGGATCAAAGAAAACCTCCCCGGTGCTAAAGTCAGCGGCGGCGTCAGCAACATCAGCTTCAGTTTCCGTGGCAATAACAAAGTGCGTGAAGCCATGCACAGCGTCTTCCTTTACTACGCCATCAAGGCAGGCATGGACATGGGCATCGTCAATGCCGGCATGTTGGAGGTCTATGAAGACATCCCCAAAGACCTGCTGGAAAAGGTCGAAGATGTCATTCTCAATCGCCGTTCTGACGCCACAGAAATCCTAGTCGATTTCGCCGAGCAATTCAAAGGCCAAGGCGGCGGCAAGAAGATCGAAGCCGATCTCGCCTGGCGTGATGCACCTGTCGAAAAACGTCTGGAGCATGCACTGCTGCGTGGCATCACCGACTTCATCAATACGGATACTCAGGAAGCGCTGGATAAACTCGGCAAGCCTCTGCTCGTCATCGAAGGCCCACTCATGGACGGCATGAGCGTCGTTGGAGATCTCTTTGGCGCGGGTAAAATGTTCCTACCTCAGGTCGTCAAAAGCGCCCGCGTAATGAAACAATCCGTTGCGTATCTCCAACCTTTCATGGAGGCCGAGAAGGTCAAGAAAGCCCGCGAACGCGAGCTGCTGATCGAAATCGCTGAAAAAACGGCAACGGCTCTCCAAACCGGCGGAGACGTCATTGTCAGTGACGACTTCCGATACACACCTCACAACGGGCTAAGCCTCGAAGAACGCCGCTTGGAGGTGAAATTTGCTGCGGCTCTTGCTTCTGAAAGTGTCGATAGACTTGCAGCTCAGGATCCTCATTCGGACACTTACCTGCAAAAGGTGAAGTCCAACCTTCATGCAGAATTCAAGAGCTTAACGAATGATGCCGAATTCATTTCCAAACTTCTGACGCAATTTCAAACTGTGCGGGTGCCGTCATCAACTCAAGAGATGAACGTAGAAAAACCCGCTGCCTCATTCCTAACCGCCGCCGATCTGATCCCCGCTGAGGCTGCCAAACAAGGTGGTGGGAAGATCATCATGGCCACCGTGAAGGGTGACGTACATGACATCGGCAAAAACATTGTAGGCGTCGTCTTGGCCTGCAATGGCTTCGAAGTCACAGATCTGGGCGTCATGGTTTCTTGTGATAAGATCTTGGCCGCAGCCATTGAAAAAGGCGCTGACGTCATTGGACTCAGTGGCCTGATCACACCGTCCCTGGATGAAATGATGCATGTTGCCTCTGAAATGGAGCGCCGAGGCATGAAGCAGCCGCTACTCATTGGCGGAGCCACCACTAGCGCGGCACACACAGCCATCAAAATCGCACCGCATTACTCGGGACCGATTGTGCATGTGCTGGATGCCTCACGCAGCGTACCTGTCACCACCTCACTCATCAGTGAAGAAAATCGTGATGCCTTCATCGCAGAGAACGAAGCACGCCATGTGCGCCTGCGCGAAGAATACGGCAAGAAAAAGGAACGCAAGCTTCTCAGCCTCGAAGAATCACGCGAGCTTGCCTTCAAATGTGACTGGGCCACCCAGGAGATCGCTACGCCGAGCTTCCTCGGCACACGCACGCTGGAAGGCCCCGACTTGGTGGCCACCCTGCGCCCCTTTATTGACTGGTCACCTTTCTTCCACAGCTGGGAACTGCGTGGTCGATGGATCAGTACTGAAGGCCGCTTTTCTTCTGCTCATGAAGATCCTGAAATGAATGTGAAAGCCGTAGAACAGGGCCTGAAACTCTACTCAGACGCCAATGACCTGCTAGATCGTATCATCGCCGAAAAGCGCTTCACACCGCGCGGCATTTATGGATTCTTCCCTGCAGCCAGTATTGGCGATGACATTGAAGTCTATGCCGATGAGTCCCGTAACTCTCTGCGTTGCACCTTTCATACGCTGCGTCAGCAAGTCATTAAAAAGGACACGCCAAACTACGCTTTGAGTGACTACATCGCCCCGAAAGGCAGTGGTCGCGCCGATTACATCGGCGGCTTTGCTGTCGGCATTCATGGTGCCGATGACTTTGCTCAGCAGTTCGACGCGGCCAATGATCCCTACAGCTCCATCATTGTCAAAGCGCTCGCTGACCGCCTAGCGGAGGCCTTTGCCGAATACCTGCATTTGGAAGCCCGCTACGACTGGGGTTATGAGAAGCCAGGCGACTTCAGCAATGAAGATCTCGTCAAAGAACGCTATCGCGGCATTCGCCCTGCACCCGGCTATCCATCCCAGCCCGACCACACCGAAAAGCCGATCCTTTTCGACCTTCTAGATGCCACTGCTAAAACCGGCGTCGATCTCACCGAGAGCATGGCCATGCATCCCGGCAGCGCAGTCAGCGGCCTCTACTTCAGTCACCCCGAGTCCCATTACTTTGGCATCAGCGTGCTGGGCAAGGATCAGGTCGAAGATTATGCCAATCGCAAAGGCATGACCGTCGCCGCGACCGAAAAATGGCTTAGCCCATGGCTCGGCTACTGATCTCCGCAAAGCCCCCTACCTCATGACATAAGTCACTGGAGCCTGCATGCGCTGATAGTGAGTTAATACTCTATTTTGAAAAGCGGCCCACTTGGCACCTGGGCGGCCATTGTCCATGAGGAAATGCGGGCAGGCTTTGCGGTAGGGCGTTACACCGGGACGTGGCCAGTGATAATGCGGCACTACATGACTGAGCGGGATCTGATGTTTCCACATGAGGTAGGCGGCTAACTTGGCCGTGCGGTCCATGACTGATCCGAGATTGATGCCTCGATACTCACACATCTCAATGCCAATGGACTTGGTGTTTCCGAGGCCATTAAAGTCCGCGTGACCACCCTGAACATGGGTCGAGAGATGCTGGATGGCATATGCCGAATCGACCGTGAAATGCCAAGAAAGTCTGCCTGCACGCGAGGCACCTGGGCGCAGACGGGAGCGCAGGCCTCGACTCATGGCAGATGCGTATTCATTGGCATTCATCGTGGCGCTGCCTGTTGAGTGAATGGTGATATACGTCGGCTTCATCGACGGATGATTTGGACGAGCCAAAGCGGAGGCTGAGACAAATCGAGCACGAACGCCGACCTCGGCTAACAAAAGAGATGATGAAACACTATGACCGACGGTTGGATAGGAGGGCTTGACCGTGGTGGAGATGATTTTGGCGGGAGTCTTCTTTATCGCTGCTTTGACGACGGTTGACCTAATTGTCCGTGGGGTCGTCTGGTATGAAACTGGCGTGTAATAGTAAACTGGCTGAGTCGGATAGTTATAATATCTGGCGGCTATCGGCTGCGGTGCATACTGGTTTGGAAAGCCGTTAAAGCTTGATTGAATCCGGGCCAGATTGTTGCTCAGGCTTGAAACAACGTTGGCTTGATTGAGCGGACTACCAGCCGTGCAGCCAAGTAGCAGGATCGCCTGCAAAGCTAAGACGAGCTGATAGTTCCAGAGCGTTTTCATGGGAAAAAAGACATGGAGGGTCCGTCCGCACTGAAAATGCGGTGATTGAGGGAAGGTGTTTACCGCTAGTTTTGGCGGTAGGTGGTGTCTCCGAATTGCTCAACTTCTGCGGGTAAAACAGTCGGAGACACCTTTTCCACAGCCCGTGGAAAGTGGTTCCTTTTAGCGGAGAGTGGTGAAGCGACGTCGGCGGAGAAGAGTCACGATGCCGACGCAGCCGATGAGCAAGGCTCCGGAAGGTTCAGGCACGGGAGCCGTGCCAACAGAGCCTAACTGGGCCTCAAAAGCATTGTCACCCAACGGAGTGGTGATGGTGCCGCCACCGGCGAGAATGCCACCTGCCGCACCACTGAAGAAGGTGGTGTCAGCCTGACCGTAGAGAACGGAGGTCATATTTGCAAAATCGAAGGTGGGAGCAGGATCAATGGAGCCGAAGGTCGGCAGTGTCCAAGTCGATCCAGTGCCCAGGAAAGCCTGCCCGCCATTGCTACCCAGGAAGCCACCGCTGTCATAAATCCAGAGATAACCCGACTTACCATTGGAAGCTGTGCCATTGACTAAAGCGGTGCCGCCAAAGGTCCATGGGAGTGAATCATCTAGCTTATCAGTGGCTAGCGAGTTCCAGTTAGAACTCCAGAGACTGATGTCATTGCTGCCAGGATTAAAGCCTGTATTAAAGAAACCAAAATCGAAGGTGTAAGCACTGCCGGCACCTGTGGTTAAGGCAGTGCCAGCACTGTCAAAGTAGGTGCTTTGAGATCCACCGAAGGTGTTTGTCCCGCCCCAGTTAAAAGACTGGGCAGAGGCACTTTGGGGGATGAATCCAGCGGCGAGCAGGATCATGGAGAGGGCGGCGTTGCGGATAAGTTTCATGGCGATTTGATGTGGGTTTAGCTGTTGGTTTTTTGACTGAGGCGGAGAGGAAAGGATGATGTTGAATGAGTATGGGTGACCTAAAGACGGAGGGGGATCGGACTCCTCCGTCTTTGCTTTTAGAATCAGGGATTCCAAGGCCGTGGGATAACCAGATTCAGGACCGGTGCCGTGGTGGCGCGTTTGATGAACTGGCTGCGTCCTGCCTTGAGGAACGTGTTGTTATTCTCGTTTGAGAAGGTCGCTGTTGGGCGCCAGAACTGATTGGAGGCATTGCCATTGAGCAACCAGTAAACTCCGTAGCCAGGGCTGTTCGGCGTTGTGTCACCATTCCAGAGTTGGATCTGGTCAGAGGCACTGGCGGAGACACTTCCAAAGAAGCCATTGGCGATGGTATGAGCTCGGCTATTCGGGCTGTCATCCAGCGGATAACCACCTGATGACAGGGAGGTGCCAGCTGGGACTCGCATACGGAACTGATTCATGCGCACCTCACCGACTTGAGTGAAGGTGTCACTGTCAGTCGTCACACGATGTTTGCCCATGACGCCGGTGCCTGGTGCGATGATGAGACCGTCATAGTTGACGACACCACCTGGGAGTGACCAGTAGTAGAAGGCCGGTGCACCTGGACGGGCATCGAGCAGGTAGTAGGTTCCCCAAGCACCGTTGGTGAAGACTTGGACCTGATCTGCAGCAGAGGCTGTGGAGCCACCGGTGAACGAGGCTTTTGGCATGATGTCAGCCAGTGTCACATGCTCACGCACCAGGAAGGTGGCACCATCCAAGCCGCTAGGCAGAGTGGACGTGGTGTTATGTGGACTGTTCAGATTCAGAGCGATGCTCTGTGCTGTGGAAGCTGCATAGTTCACGTCGATGCGGTGGCCTTCAGCGGATCCGTTGGTGATTTCCACGTAGTAGGACTTCGTGGCCGCCATGTAAGTGCGCAGATCTCGAGCATCTGTGGCTGGCACATTGAGTGTGCTGCCTGAGGCTGTGGTGATCGTGCAGGAGTACACGGGCTTCTTGATGAAGTTATGGGAGACCGTTTGATACTGACCCATTACAGTCGGGCTCTGCCAGCCTTCGACCCAGGTGTATTGGGTGGTAGCAGGGGCAGCCAGATCCAGCTTCAGGCGTGTAAAGCCTTTGCTGCCAGCGGCACCAGCAGCTGTCCACTTCACGGTTTCCGTGCCATCCAGATTGCTGGTGATGGTCGGGACGGTGGAGACTGTGGTCCAGTCAGCCAAGTTGGTGCTCCGCTGAAGGGTGTAGGTCACATCACTGCGGCCACCCAACGGACGGCGGTAGGAGATGTCATAGCTGCCATTGCTGGCAGGCGTGACATTCAGACCCGTGTTACCGGAGACTGCTGCGCTGGTATTCCCCTGCACGACTGGCACACCTGTCGCTGGATCACTGCCGAAGGCGTATTCCATGAGGTCGGTGAGGCGGTCGAAATCAACATTGCTGCTTGGATTTGGTCCGCTACCTGGGGTCAAGGAGCGCCATGTGTCATATGGAGCTGGGACAAAGCCCGTCGGTGTGGTGTCGGTGCTGTCGTCGGTGCCATCGTTGTCATCGTCGGTGTCTGTCGAGTTCGGGATGCCGTCGCCGTCAGTATCAGGGTCCTGATCGTTCGGGATACCATCGCCATCCATGTCTGGATCAACGCCATTGAGGATGCCATCATTGTCGATGTCGTTAGATGGCGGTGGACCACCAAAGGCGTTGTCATTTTTATCAGCGGCATCTGGCCAGCCGTCACTGTCAGCATCCGTTGCAGGAGCATCCACACGGCCATCATTATTTGCATCTGGCAGCCCGCTTCCGGCGATGTCTTTGGCTCCAGCGTTGTCGCTATTGAGGTCAAGGTAGTCTGGCAAGTCGGAGCCATCGGTATTCGTCAAGGCTGGATCATTGAGATCACCACGACCCGCAGGCTGGCCATCGACGCTGCTGAGGATGCCGTCACCATCGGTATCGGTGCCGTCAGCTAGGCCGTCGCCATTAGCGTCTGCATTGGCAGGACCGTTTTCCTTGATGTCGGTGAGTCCGTCATTGTCGCTGTCGAGATCGACATAGTCTGGGCGGCCATCACTGTCGTTATCAGGCGGTGTGAGGGTGCCAGTCGTGTCGTTCTTGCCGTCGCCGTTTGCATCGGTGCCACCAGCTTCACGGACATCGTTGATGCCATCGTTGTCGCTGTCGAGGTCCAGACGATCTGGGATGCCGTCGCCATCGGTATCACCGCCATTGAGAGCATTGATAGCTTCAGTGGTGTCTGGGATGCCGTCGCCGTCATCATCTAGATCGACGTTGTCAGGGATGCCGTCAGAATCGGTGTCATTGCTGCTAGGTCCGGTCGGTGTGGCGTCGGTGACATCCAACGTGCCGTCATTGTCGTCATCGGTGTCGGTGGTGTTTGGGATACCGTCGCCGTCTGTGTCGGTGTCCACATCGTTGAGGATGCCGTCGCCATCAAGGTCATTGTCGATGGTGTTCGGGATGCCATCACCGTCAAAGTCGGTGCTGGGGCCTGGGCCGGTCGGTGTGGCGTCTGGAGCGGTGTCGAGCGTGCCGTCTTGGTCGTCATCGGTGTCAGTGGTATTTGGGATACCGTCGCCATCGGTGTCGGTGTCGAAGACATTCAAGATGCCATCGCCATCAATGTCAGGATCTGTGGTGTTCGGGATGCCGTCACCATCGAAGTCGGTTGGTGTGCCGGTGCCGGTCGGTGTGTTGTCGCTGGTGTCAGCGGTGCCGTCTTGATCGTCATCCGTGTCCGTGGTGTTCGGGATGCCGTCGCCGTCCGTGTCAGGGTCGAGCACGTTGATGATGCCGTCGCCGTCGATGTCTAGATCGGTGGTGTTCGGGATGCCATCGCCGTCGAGGTCGGTGTTAGAGCCAGGTCCGGTCGGTGTGGTGTCCGTGGTGTCAGGTGTGCCGTCGTTGTCATCATCTGGATCAAGGGTATTTGGGACGCCGTCGCCGTCGGTGTCAGGGTCGAGCACGTTGACGATGCCGTCACCGTCCATGTCTGGGTCGAGTGCATTTGGGATGCCGTCGCCGTCCAGATCGGCCAGTGTGCCTGGACCTGTCGGTGAGGTGTCGCTGGTGTCAGCGGTGCCGTCTTGATCGTCGTCCACATCGATGGTGTTCGGTATGCCGTCGCCATCGGTGTCTGGATCGAGAACGTTGACAATGCCGTCACCGTCCATGTCTGGATCGAGTGCATTCGGGATGCCATCGCCGTCGAGGTCAGTCACAGAGCCTGGGCCTGTTGGAGTGGTGTCTGGAGCAGCGTCAGGCGTGCCGTCTTGATCGTCATCGGTGTCGGTGGCATTTGGAATACCGTCGTTGTCGGTGTCAGGGTCAAGGGTGTTGACGATGCCGTCACCGTCGAGGTCTGGATCTTGAGCGTTCGGGATGCCGTCGCCATCAATGTCAGGCAGGGTGCCGATGCCACCAGGTGTGGTGTCGGTCAGGTCAGCTGTGCCGTCGCTGTCGCTGTCTGTGTCGGAGATGTTCGGTGTGCCGTCGCCATCGATGTCAGTATCGAAGACGTTGTTGATGCCGTCGCCGTCGATGTCTGGATCGCTGGTGTTCGGGATGCCGTCACCGTCGGTGTCGGTAGCGCTGCCTGGGCCGCTTGGAGTGGTGTCCGTGCCGTCAGGGGTGCCGTCGTTGTCATCATCTGGGTCGGTTGCGTTCGGGATACCGTCGCCATCAATGTCAGGATCAACGCTGTTGTTCACGCCGTCGCCGTCAAGGTCAGGGTCGTTGGTGTTCGGGATGCCATCGCCATCGAAGTCTGTGCTGGTGCCTGGGCCGGTAGGCGTGGTGTCGGTGACATCTGGGGTGCCATCATTGTCATCGTCGGTGTCGGTGGTGTTCGGGATGCCGTCGCCATCGGTGTCGGTGTCAAAGATGTTGATGATGCCGTCGCCATCCATGTCTGGATCGCTGCTGTTCGGGATGCCGTCACCGTCAAGGTCAGCCACGGTGCCGAAGCCCTGTGGTGTGCTGTCGGTGCTGTCAGCGGTGCCATCGTTGTCGTCATCCGTGTCGGTGGCATTTGGGATGCCGTCGCCATCGACATCGCTGTCGAGCGAGTTGACGATGCCGTCACCATCCTGATCAGGATCGGTGGCGTTCGGGATGCCATCACCATCATTGTCAGCGAGCGTGCCGAGGCCGGTCGGGCTGGCATCTGGGGCGCTGTCGAGCGTGCCATCGTTGTCATCATCCGTGTCGGTGCTGTTGGCTGTGCCGTCGCCGTCTGTGTTGGTGTCGAAGACGTTGATCAGGCCGTCGCCGTCCATGTCCACATCTTGAGCATTCGGGATGCCGTCGCCATCGATGTCATTGGTGGAACCTGGGCCGGTCGGTGTGGTGTCGATGCCGTCGGCAGTGCCGTCGTTGTCGTCATCCGTGTCGGTGGCGTTCGGGATTCCATCGCCGTCCACATCTGGATCGCTGACGTTATTCACGCCGTCGCCATCCATGTCAGGGTCGGTGGTGTTCGGAATGCCGTCGCCATCGAAGTCGGTGGCAGTGCCTTTGCCAGTCGGTGTGGTGTCAGGAGCAGCGTCGAGCGTGCCGTCGTTGTCGTCATCCGTGTCGGTGGTGTTCGGTGTGCCGTCGCCATCGGTGTCGGTGTCATGGACGTTGATGATGCCGTCACCATCCATGTCCACATCGTCGTCATTGAGGATGCCATCGTTGTCGAAGTCGGTATTGCTACCAGGGCCGGTCGGTGTGGTGTCTGGAGCGGCGTCGAGCGTACCGTCGTTGTCATCATCCGTGTCGGTGGCATTCGGGATGCCATCGCCGTCCACGTCGTTGTCGCTCACGTTGAGGATACCGTCGCCGTCCATGTCGATGTCGGTGGTGTTCGGGATGCCGTCGCCATCGAAGTCGGTGAGAGTGCCTTTGCCTTGTGGTGTGGTATCCGTGCCGTCAGGGGTGCCGTCGTTGTCATCGTCAGCATCGGTGGCGTTCGGTGTGCCGTCGCCATCGGTGTCGGTGTCGTGGACATTCAGGATGCCGTCGCCATCCATGTCGGCGTCATCCACGTTCGGGATACCGTCGCCATCGAGGTCAGCCAAGCTGCCTGGGCCATGCGGTGTTGGGTCGGTCACGTCCGGCGTGCCGTCGTTGTCATCGTCGGTGTCGGTGCTGTTCGGGATACCATCACCATCCACATCTGGGTCGAGGGCATTGACCGTGCCGTCACCATCCATGTTTGGATCAGTGATGTTCGCGGTGCCGTCACCATCAATGTCAGTCAGCGTGCCAAGTCCGGTCGGAGTGGTGTCGGTGACATCAAGAGTGCCATCATTGTCATCATCCGTGTCGGTGGTGTTCGGGATGCCGTCGCCATCGGTGTCAGTGTCGAAGACGTTGGCAATGCCGTCGCCATCGAGATCAGGATCGAGATTGTTCGGGATGCCATCATTGTCGAAGTCGGTGCTGCTGCCAGGTCCCACAGGGGTGCTGTCGGTGCCGTCGGCAGTGCCATCGCTGTCGTCATCGGTGCTGGTGGTGTTGGCCACGCCGTTGCCGTCTGCATCGGTGTCATGGATGTTCAAGGTGCCGTCATTGTCGAGATCGATGTCCGTGGTGTTCGGGATGCCGTCACCGTCAAAGTCGGTGCTGGTGCCCACGCCGGTCGGTGTAGTGTCGGTGACGTCAGCTGTGCCGTCGTTGTCATCGTCCGTGTCGGTGGCGTTCGGGATGCCGTCGCCGTCCGTGTCGGTGTCGAAGATGTTGAGGATGCCGTCGCCATCAATGTCGCGGTCAGCGGTGTTGACGGTGCCGTCACCATCAATGTCCACCGTGATGGCACCACCAAAGGCGCTGTCATTCACGTCCACAGGATCAGCCAGACCGTCACCATCAGCATCAGCGCTTTGAGGAGCTTCGATGCGTCCGTCGCCATCTGGATCAAGCGCAGCCGCGTCTCGTCCGGCTTCCACGAGGTCCGTGAGGCCGTCGCTATCGCTGTCGCCATCGAGGTAGTTCGGTGTGCCATCGCCATCCGTGCTGGTCGGAGCTGGATCGCTCGTGTCGCCATAGGCCAGCGGTGAGCCGTCCGCAGCGGACATGACGCCGTCGTTGTCAATGTCAGTGACGCCAGTGTCAGCGGTGCTGAGCATACCGTCGCCATTGGTGTCAGCCGCAGCCACACCAGCAGGACCATTCTCAGCGAGGTCGCTGATGCTGTCGTTATCGCTGTCCAGGTCGCGGAAGTCAGGGGTGCCGTCGCCATCCGTGTCACGGAGAGGAGCAGTGGCTGCGGTGTCCACGATGCCATCGGTGTTGCCATCGGTGCCATCAGCCTTGCCGTCGCCATTGGCATCGGTCAGGCCGACTTCGCGGACATCATTGATGCCGTCGTTGTCGCTGTCGAGATCCTTGCTGTTCGTGATGCCGTCACCATCGGTGTCGCCAGCGCCTTCGAGTACATCTGGGATGCCGTCGCCGTCGTCGTCTAGATCGAGGGAATCCGTGACTCCGTCGAAGTCCGTGTCGATGATGACACCAGTGCCGAAGCCGACCTTACCATCGCGACCATCGGGGATACCGTCCATGTCGGCATCGGTGTTGTTGTCCACCTTGCCGTCACCGTTGGTATCGAGAGCGCCGAGTCCAGCTTCAACGAGATCTGTCAAGCCGTCGCCATCGCTATCGAGGTCACGGTAGTTCGGGAAGCCATCGAAGTCCGTGTTCGTCACCACAGGGGCAGCTGGATTCAACTGCTCACCATAGCCGACTCTGTTATCGACGCTGTTCATGATACCGTCGCCATCGCTGTCAGGTCCATCGACCACACCATCGTTGTTAGCATCGGTGCCGAGCTGGCCGTTTTCGACGGCGTCCATGAGGGCGTCATTGTCACTGTCTAGATCGCGGAAGTCTTCCTGACCATCGAAGTCGGTGTCCACTGGGAACAGAGCGCTGTCGATCACACCATCGTTATTCAGGTCAAAGCCATCTGCCTTACCATCGCGATTGTTGTCCACTCCGAGCGCTTCATTGACGTCGTTGTAGCCGTCGTTGTCGCTGTCGAGGTCCTTGAAGTCAGCGATGCCATCGCCATCAGTGTCCACTGGGTTAGCAGGGTCAGCACCAGCCTCGATCGAGTCTGGGATGCCGTCACCGTCGGTGTCCTTATCTGCATTGTTAGCAATGCCGTCACCATCCAGGTCGCCGAGACCTTCTTGGTCCGTTGGGATGCCGTCACCATCTGGGTCAGCAGATGGGATCATCTCGAAGCCGTAGATGGCTGGGTTCACGTCAGCGGCATCTGGGATACCGTCGTTGTCTGCGTCATCAATGCCGTCCACACGACCATCGTTGTTGGCGTCAAGCGCACCGCGACCAGCTCCGACGATGTCGAAGGTGCCATCGTTGTTCTTGTCCAGTTCACGGTAGTCGGCAATGCCATCAGTGTCGCTATCAGGCGCCGCTGGGCTATTGAGATCACCCCAGGTGGCTTTGCCATCCACGCTGGACTTGATGCCGTCGCCATCCGCGTCGGTGCCATCAGCTACGCCGTCGTTGTTGGTGTCAGTCGCACCGCTGCCGCCTTCGATGAGGTCGCTCACGCTGTCATTGTCGCTGTCCAGATCGGTGTAGTCAGGTAGGGCGTCGTTGTCGCTGTTGCGAGGTGTCAAGCCGACGCCCACGATGCCATTGGCACCCACAGTGCCGTCCATCGCGCCATCGCCATTGGCGTCCACACCACCAGCTGCGATGGCATCACTAATGCCGTCGTTGTCGCTGTCGAGATCGCGGTAGTTGAGGACGCCATCGTTGTCATAGTCAGCAGTAGCGCCTTCCACATTGTCGCGGATGCCGTCACCATCGGAGTCAACGTCCTGGCTGTTGATCACGCCATCGCCGTCGAGATCGCCAGTGCCTTCCACCGTGTCGAGGATGCCGTCGCCGTCATCGTCGGTGTCGGTGGCGTCAGGTGTGCCGTCGTTGTCGCTATCGACAACGCCCAGACCGCCAGGTCCGACGATGGTGTCCACGGCATCGTTGATACCGTCGCTGTCTGCATCGGTCGTGCCATCCACCTTGCCGTCGTTGTCCGTGTCTTTGCCGGCCAGGCCGTTCTCCACGATGTCATTGATGCCGTCGCCATCGCTGTCGAGGTCGAGGTAATCTGGCAAGCCTGTGCCGTCTGTGTTTGGCAGGACAGATGAACCAGCATCACCATAGATGGTGCTACCGTCCACGCTGGACTGGATGCCGTCACCATCGGTGTCGGTGCCGTCAGCTCTACCGTCATTGTTGGTGTCAGCAGCGCCGTTGCCGGACTCGACGAGGTCAGAGACACCGTCGTTGTCGCTGTCGAGGTCACGCCAGTTTGGCACGCCATCACCGTCCGTATCAGGAGCGGGCAGCGGTGTTCCATTGGTCACGGAACCACCCACGTTGTCCAGGGCATCTGCCCAGCCGTCTTGGTCCACATCGGTGACGATGTCCACACGACCGTCGCCATTAGCGTCCACGCCATCGGCTTCGATCACATCATTGATGCCGTCGTTGTCGCTATCGAGGTCATGCGCATCGGCCACGCCGTCGCCGTCGGTGTCAGTGGTGCCTTCCACCATGTCGCTGATGCCGTCGCCATCGCAGTCGATGTCGATCATGTCAGACAGGCCATCACCATCGGTGTCTGGGCAAGGTCCGCCTGGTGGGCATTCGATGCTGTCAGGCACGCCGTCGTTGTCATCATCCGTGTCGGTGATGTTTGGAGTGCCGTCGCCATCGCTATCTTTCAAGCCGAGGCCACCGCTGTTGGTGGTGCTGTTGCGCCTATCGACGGCGTTGGCAATACCGTCGCCATCGGTGTCGCTAGCATTGTCAAGGTCACCATCATTGTCAGCGTCGAGACCGCCATTGCCGTTCATGTCGATGTCAGGCACCAGGTCACCATCGCTGTCAGTGTCGCGGTAATCTGGCAGTGCGTCTGCATTGGCCGTGCCGCTGTCGCTATTCGGCAGCGCAGGGCTGCTGGCGTCGCCGAAGCCGGTGAAGCCATCCACACCATCGAGGATACCGTCATTGTCGGCATCTGTGGTGCCGTCGATCTTGCCGTCTTTGTCAGCATCCAAGCCATTGCTGCCACCTTCCACGAGGTCGCTGATGGAGTCATTGTCGCTGTCGAGGTCACGATAGTCAGGGGCTGCGTCGCCGTCGCTATTGATCACCACCAGCGGCGTTCCGCTAGTGACAGAGCCACGAGCATTGTCGATCGTGTCAGCCACGCCGTCGAGATCCAGGTCGTCACCATCTTGCTTACCGTCGCCATTGGCGTCGGTGCCACCGACTTCGAGCACGTCATTGATGCCGTCGTTGTCGCTGTCGAGATCCTTATAGTCAGGCTTGCCGTCGCCATCGCTGTCGCGAGCGGTGGCTGTTGGGCCTCTTTCAGTGAGGTCTGAGATGCCGTCGCCATCGCTGTCTGGATCTTGAGAATCCGTCACGCCGTCGCCATCGGTGTCGCCGAGACCTTCGATCACGTCGGTGAGGCCATCGCCGTCATCATCGGTGTCGGTGATATCCGGTGTGCCGTCGCCGTCGCTGTCTTTCAAGCCGAGGCCACCATTGCCATTCACAGTGTCTGCGATGTCGGCAATGCCGTCACCATCAGCGTCCACGAAGGCATCCACCACGCCGTCGTTGTTGGCATCGAGACCACCGAAGCCAGCACGGTCGATATCGAGCGCGCTGCCATTGGTTGCATCTGCATAGTCTGCGCCACCGGAGCTGTCGCTATTTGGAATCGCAGGGCTGGCGCTATCGCCGAAGGCTGCTGGTGTGCCGTCTGCGCTGTCGCTGAGGCCGTCGCCATCGGTGTCAGGACCATCGACCTTGCCGTCCTTGTTGGTGTCAGCGCCATTGCTGCCGCCTTCCACGAGGTCAGAGATCAGGTCGTTGTCGCTATCGAGATCCAGGTAGTTTGGCAGGCTATCACCATCCGTGTTTGGAATGGTATAGGTCACATAGGACGCATGGGCAGGATCTTTGGTATCGACCAAGCCGTTGTTGTCGGCGTCAGCGCCATCTTGTTTGCCGTCGCCGTTGGCGTCGGTGCCGCCGACTTCGGTGACATCATTGAGGCCATCGTTGTCGCTGTCGAGGTCGCGGAAGTTCGGCACGCCGTCTCCATCGGTGTCTTGAACGGTGGCAGTGCTGCCTTTTTCAACGCTGTCTGGCAAGCCGTCGTTGTCGCTGTCGAGATCGCGGAAGTCCACGATGCCGTCGCCGTCGCTGTCCCTGGTGAGCGGACCTTCTTGGTTGGTGCTGATACCGTCGCCGTCATCATCCGTGTCCATGTAGTCAGGGATACTGTCGCCATCGGTGTCGCGGCTGATCGGGCCTTCTTCAGCATCGCTGAGACCGTCACCATCGCTATCACCTGCGCCAGCCACGCTGGTGTCAGCGCCGGTGCCAGTGGCTTTGTCGAGGTAGTCTACCACGCCGTCGTTATCGGTGTCCACTGGATTCAATGCACCGCCTGCGCCGAGTTCTTGGCCAGTGGCTGTGCCGTCACCGTCGTCATTGCTGTCGAGGTTGTTCTTGATGCCATCGCCATCGGTATCGACGTTGTTGTTCTCCAGGAAGTTCGGCACGCTGTCGCCATCCGAGTCTGTGATGCTGTAGTTTGGAGCAGCGGTGCCGCTGTCATTGGCTTCCACCGAGTTGGCCAGACCATTGCTGCCGTAGCCGGTGAAGCCCGTGTCTCCTGTGCCGACTTTGCCGTCGCCATTGGTGTCCTTAGCGCTGCCGGACTCCACGCTGTCAAAGATGCCGTCACCATCGCTGTCGAGGTCTTTGAAGTTCGGCAAGCCGTCGCCATCAGCGTCAGCGCTGCCTTCCAGCGTGTCTGGGATGCCATCATTATCGTCGTCGAGGTCGAGCGAGTCGCTCACGCCATCGCTGTCTGCATCTGGAGCTGGGATACCGCCGAAGAGTGCATCATTGGTGTCGAGGCTATTAGGGATACCGTCACCATCGGTGTCAGTGGTGTCGTCCACTTTGCCATCGCCGTTGGCATCGAGCGCTGCGTTTGGCGTGCCCGCGATGTCCTTGATGCCGTCGTTGTTGGAATCGAGTTCCAGGTAGTTCGGTGTGTTGTCGCCATCGGAGTCAGGGATGGTCAATGTCACAGCGGTGTTGCCGAAGAGCGCATCGTTGCGGTCCACGCTGTCTGAGATACCGTCACTATCTGCGTCAGGGCCATCGACCACGCCATCAGCGTTAGCGTCGATGCCGCCGCTGCCACCTTCGAGGAGATCGCTAAGGGAGTCATTGTCGCTGTCGAGGTCGATGCGGTTCTTCACGCCGTCGCCATCGGTGTCAGCGTCAGCCAGCGGTGTGCCAGCAAAGCCGCCGCTCACCACAGGGTCCACGCTATCCGCCAGGCCGTCGCCATCAGCGTCGGTGCCGAGAGTTTTGCCTGTGCCGTTATCATTACCACCGGCTTCTAGGAGGTCGCTGAGACCGTCGTTGTCGCTGTCGAGGTCTTTGTAGTTGGCCACGCCGTCACCGTCGGTGTCCGTGCTACCTTCGTCCTGGTCCGTGAGACCGTCACCATCAGCATCAAGGTCAATGTTGTTAGCTATGCCGTCACCATCAAGGTCGCCGGTGCCTTCGACTACATCAGTGATGCCGTCATTGTCATCGTCGGTGTCGGTGGTGTCTGGTGTGCCGTCGTTGTCGGTATCGAGCAGGCCGGTGCCGCCGAAGTTCACGTCATCGCTGTCGATGCTGTCGAGCAAGCCGTCGCCGTCAGCGTCTGCATTGCCATCGACCTTGCCGTCGCTGTTAGTATCCTTACTGCCGAGACCGGCTTCCACGATGTCCCTGGTGCCGTCGCCATCGCTGTCGAGGTCACGGAAGTCTGGTGTGCCATCCGCATCGCTGCTGCTTGGGACTGGATCAGTGGTCTCGCCAAAGCCAGCGTCATTGTTGTCCACGCTGTCCATGATGCCATCACCATCTGCGTCGGGTCCATCGACCACGCCTTTCGGAGCTGCTGCGTCGGTGCCGTTTTGGCCGGACTCGACGAGGTCAGTGACGCCGTCGTTGTCACTGTCGAGGTCACGCCAATCCCTGGTGCCATCGCCATCGGTGTCTGGAGCTACCAGAGCGGTGCCGCCGTTGTCTGGATCGACCGTGTTGACCAGGCCGTTGCCATCAGCGTCTGCACCGTCTTGCTTACCATCGCCATTGGCGTCGGTGCCGCCGTTTTCACGGACATCATTGAGACCGTCGTTGTCGCTGTCGAGGTCACGAAGGTCTGGGATGGTGTCGCCGTCGGTGTCCTTCGGCGTGTTGACATTGCTGCCAACTTCCTGGGTGTCGGACATGCCGTCGCCATCACTGTCGAGGTCCTGTTTGTCAGGGATGCCGTCACGGTCAGTGTCTGGGCATGGGGCTCCGGTGACGCACTCCACGCTATCTGGGATGGTGTCATTGTCATCATCTGGGTCAGTGAGATCAGGGATGCCATCCGAGTCAGTGTCTGGGATCACGATGCCACCAAAGGCACCTGCATCAGCATCTGCGCGGTCTTCGATACCGTCGCCATCTGCATCTGTCAGCGGTCCGTCGATGTCGCCATCACCGTCCACATCGAGAGCACCGAAGCCATTGACATCAATGTCAGGCACGCCGTCTCCATTGCTGTCTGGATCAAGGTAATCTGGGATGCTGTCTGCATCTGCACCACCTTGCTCAGGCAGTGCTGGGCTATTGGCATCACCGCGACCAGCCAGGCCGTCCACGCTGTTCATGATACCGTCGCTGTCGGTGTCTGGACCGTCCACGACGCCGTCGCCATCGGCGTCGGTGCCGTTGCTACCACCTTCGCGGAGGTCGGTGAGGGTGTCATTGTCGCTATCGAGATCGACGTAGTTCTTCTTGCCGTCACCATCCGTGTCTGGCACGACCAGAGCGGTGCCGTTGGTCACAGTGCCACCGATATTGTCCACGGTATCGACTAGGCCATCGCCGTCTGCATCCGCAGGGCCTGAGGCTGGAGGATCGATCATGCCGTTGCCATTGGCATCGGTGCCACCGGCTTCGATCACGTCGTTGATGCCGTCGTTGTCGCTGTCTAGATCGCGGAAGTCAGGGACGTTGTCGCCATCGCTGTCCTTCGGTGTGTTTGGAGTATTGGTGTCATTGTCCCAGTTACCGACTTGAGCCTCGATTGCATCAAGGATGCCGTCGTTGTCACTGTCGAGGTCACCATTGTCAGGTGCGCCGTCACCGTCAGTGTCGGCAAAGCCTTCAAGGCTGGAGGGGATGCCGTCACCATCGTTGTCGGATTGCTTGTAGTCAGGGGTGCCATTGCCGTCGGAGTCACGGTCATCTGGGATGCCGTCACCATTGCTGTCAGGGCGCTCGTTGAGGGTGAGCACGCCGTCATTGTCGTCATCGGCGTCCAGGTAGTCTGGGCGGTCGGTGCCGTCGCTGTTCGGGAATGGCGCGCTGGTGGCGGTGCCGCGCTCAGTGGCGGTCGGCACGCTGTCACCGTCGTCGTCAGCATCCTGGAAGTCAGGCACACCGTCGGCATCGGTGTCTTGTGGGGCGGCGGCGCTTTCGAAGACATCAGCGATGCCATTATTGTTAGCGTCGGCGCTGGTTGGCACCACGTCTGCCACACCGTCCATGTTAGCGTCATGACCTTCCAGGAGATCGGCAATGCCGTCGCCATCGCTGTC
>JAIXOU010000005.1 GCA_027486585.1 Verrucomicrobiaceae bacterium
AGTTCCACGCGGTAGCGGAAGGGGCCGGGCATCACGTCGTGCTTGGTGTCCATGCCGATGTCTCGCCAGATGAGGCGCACGGCATGAAGGGTGGCGGGTGCGCCGAAGGTGCTGGTGAGTGTCGGCTGCGTGTCGCCTTCGGCGGGCTGCCACCAGGTGCGCATCTCGTTATCCACGGCGAGGCGGCCTGGCAAGTTCGGGGCAGAGGTGGAGCCGAGCGTGTGCGTGAGGCCGTTGATGGGGAGCCAGCCCGTATCGGCGGATTTCGCGTCCGACGGCGTTTTTCCCGGAACCCACTGCGGGAGCGAAGTCGCGCCGTGAACGACGAGTTCGCCGCTAGCGTGAATCTCCGCGCGATCCATGCCGATGCGGCGTTCGTGAGCGTGAACCGCGCCCGCACGGCTCGTGTAAAAGGCCCAAAGCTGATCCTCCGGCCCGGCCACGATGCAGCCCGCGGCGCTCCCGGTGATCAGCCCGTCCACGGTGCGTAGGATTGGATTGCGTTTCTGCGGCTGAAATGATCCCAGCGGTGAGGAACCGACAAAGCAGCCCATGGCGTAGGTGCGCCATTGCGTGCCAGCGGCGGAGTAAGTCAGGTAGTATTGGCCGTCACGCTTAAGCATCCACGAACCTTCGATCCAGCTTTTGTTCGGGTTCTGGTTCCATTCGCCAAAGGCCTCCCAGGAACGTTCCCGTGGGTTGAATGGGATGAGTTCGACGGGCTCGCCGAGCGCCTTCGTCGGGTCGGCGGCGTCCAGTTCCCTGCCCCAGATGCCACCCGCCTCCGAGCACCCGAAATAGAGGTAGAGCCTGCCATCATCATCGGAGAACAGCATCTTGTCCCAGACCTGCGGATCCTTGGCGCTGCGGGCGGCAGGAAGATCCCCGATCTTCTCAAATGGGCCCAAGGGCGAGGACGAGGCGTAGAGGGCAGGGCCGTTGGCCGCGAGGAGGAATCGTCCACGATGCAGCACAACAGTAGGTGAGTAGCCTAAATCACGAACGTTGAGCGGATGATGCTGCCACGTCGCGCCCTGGTCAGCACTGACCCAAGCCATGTCCACAGAAGGGTAGAGATACCACTTCCCTTCATGCCAGAGCACTGTCGGGTCGCCCAGCTCACGGAACTGCTCCTGATGTCCGAAGAGCCAGTTCCCACCGCTGTCAGGCTTTCCCTTCGTCGCCGTGCGCGCAGCGCGGCCGATGGGGTAATTGGGAATCGGCAGCGGATTGCAGAAGGTCGCCGGAGGCTCGGCAGCGTGCAGCTCGGCCAGCGGCGCGAGTAGCAGGGTGAGGAGGAGGGGGAGGTCGAGTTTCATGGTGTGTTGCCTTTAGATTTCGTATCAGCTGAATTTTTAGCGTTGCGCGTATTTTTTGCTCAAGCCGTCAACAAGCATGGTAACCACTGCCGCTCCAAAATCATTTGTCCGCGCCCGCAGAGGTGCCCCGCTATCGGGGTGATAGCACTCTGACAAACCGTTCTTCATGGCATTCTCAAGGAAGCGAGTGGTGATTTCGCCGGCCAAGTCGGCATATCCATAATCTCGCAGGCCACAGCAGATGAAATAGTTCACCGGCCCCCACACATCGCCTCGAAACATGATGCCGAGAGGTAAGACCGGCAGTCCGCCATCGTCAAATTTGGGGCTACTGCGTCCCACCGATGGAATCGGCAGCGGCGTGGACCAATCCGGTTCGAGAAGTTTGGCGGCCATTTTCTTCGCCTGTTCCTTGGTCGGAACCCCCGCCCAGAGCGGCATCCAGCTGCCGAGGGTCGGGATCCGTATTTTTTCCAGCGATCCGCGCTTGACCGCCAGAAAGGTGCCTTCCTGCTCGTCCCACATCAAACGGCGCATGGCATCCATTCCTTTTTTAGCCCGGCGATTGCGGCGTTCGGCCATCGCGTGGTCGCCGAGCTTTTCAGCCAACCGCGCCAGCGATTGCTCGGCTTGAATCAGAAAGGAGGTGATACCGGGCAAAAGGATCGTGCCATACATCGCCGGGCCACCACGACGCGGGTGCGGGGCAAGTGTCAGATCATCCATGCACGGCTCAAAATCAAAACTTTCAAAACGAGCCGACTGAATGGTCTTCTGTATCCGTTTATCGGTGTCTAACGTCGGATCAGAGAACCACTTTTCCGTGGACATGTTTTTCAGCGCCAGGGGGGCATAGGTGCCGACGGTGAGCAATCCCAGGTCATCCAGATCGCGTTCGCGCCAATACCAGTCGTGGTAGCGCTCTAGCCTGGACAGGGAATCAGCGGTAACCAGGCCAAGATCCGGCCGCCGTGCGACAATCCGTTCCATGGCCCAAGCAATAATGCAAATCCCCTGGGTGTTAGGAGAGTAGCTTCCCGGCTTAACGTTGTTGGAGATCATCCCGTGTGCATAATCCGGTGCCAGGCTGGCCCACATATCCTGGAAATCCCAGTAGATAGAAAAAGCATCACGCAGATTTTGTTCAAACCCGGGAGCCAGGCTCAAGAGGTCGGCCAGAAGCATGGCATCCCAGATCCAATGCCCGTTGTATTTAGAATCCGGGGTCAGCCATTTGCGGCGCAGCAGCCCCTCCGGCTCGCGGATGTTCGGCATCACGCAGATACGGTAGGCGTCCTCCACAAGCTTATCGACGGAGGCATCCTTCCATTTGTAATTGTTGCGCAATGTCTGCAGCCATGCGTCGATTTTCGATGGTTCGGTTACCCCGGGCTTGCCCTCACTGGTGCTTTGCGCCCTGACGGGTGAATTCATGCCGATGAGCGCCGGGGCTGCGAAGGCGGCCGTCTTAAGGAAGGAACGGCGTGTGAAGTGATTCATGGTTTCGGAGAGGAGGGAAAGGGTGGGTTTCATTGACGGATTACTCCTTTTTGGTTGGTGGTTGTGGAATGAATCGGTCATTCGGACGGGATTGCGGGAGGTTCGTAGGTTCCGGAAAAACCATTTTACCGTCACGCATCGGCGGAGTGCAGCAAGGCCAGCGGAGCGAGCAGCAAGGTGAGGAGGATGAGGTCGGGGTTCTTCATGGCTTGGTCTATTTCTGCTTGGCTTCGGGTTTGGTCGCGGCGGGCGGCGGCACGGGCTTGGGCATCTGTTTCTGCCAGGCGAAGAAGGCATCGCTGAGTTCCTTGACCTTTTCAGGGAACTCGGTGGCGAGGTCGTTCAGTTCGGCGGGGTCGCGGCTGAGGTCGTAAAGTTCCCAAGCACGGGAGTCGTTTGTGCCGTCGAAGGATTGGTCGAGCTTGACGGCCTTCCAATCGCCGCTGCGGACGGCGAGGTTGTAAATAAGCGTTGCAAGTCCGCCGGGTTTGGTGCGTTCGTTGGGTTTGGCCCAGACATACTGCTGCCAGCAGAGGGTGTCGTGAGCATGGCCGGATTTTTCGGCTTTGACGAAGGGCATGAGGTCCACCCCATCGAGTCCGGTGGGTAAGTCGGCGGCTGCGGCAGTTGCCAAGGTAGGGAAGACATCGGTGGTGCTCACGATGCCATCGAAGGTTTTGCCAGCAGGCACCTGCCCGGGCCAGTGCATGATGAAAGGCACGCGCACGCCGCCTTCCAAGACGTCGAATTTGTGGCCGCGATACGGTCGGTTGATCGCGGTGTTGCGCGTGTGCTCTTTGGCATTGTTGCCGCCGCCGCCATTGTCGTTGGTGAAGACGATGAGGGTATTGTCCGCGAGGCCGAGTTCTCGCAGCTTGTCCATCACGCGGCCGACATTCCGGTCCACCGCGCGGACCATGGCGGCGTATTTGCGGCGGTCGGGGCTGATGTAGGCGGCTGTGATGGCGGCCCGGTCTTCGTCGAGACTGTGCAACATCGCGTGCGGCGCGTTGAAGGCGAGGTAGAGGAAGAAGGGTTCTTTGTTCTTGGTTGCTGGTTCTTGGTTTTTTGTGTGAACGCGCTGGATGAACTCGCAGGCCTCGGTGCCGAAGAAATCGGTGAGGTAATCGGGCGACTTGAAACGCTCATACTTCCCGTCCTTCAGCCTTGCCAGTTCGCTGCCTTTCCAAAAGGGGTTCATGCCGCCGGTAATGCCGACGAACTCATCGAAGCCGCGCTCGTGAGGCGGTTTGAACTGGAAGCCGCCGAGGTCATTCCCGCTGTGCCCGCTGCTGTTGCCGCTGAGATGCCATTTGCCGACGTTGGTGGTGCGATAGCCACGCGCCTTGAGCACGTCGGCCAGCGTGGTCTGCTGCATCCAGAGTTGGTTTTCCTCCGGTGTATAAACGTTGTTAAAGACGCCGAACCTCGCCGGGAACTTCCCGCTCATGAGGCCCATGCGCGAAGGAACGCAGATCGGGGCGACGGTATAGGCGCTGGTGAACCTCGTGCCCTCGGCGGCGAGCCGGTCGAGATGGGGTGTGGGGATGTCTTTGCAGCCGTATGAGCCGATGTCGGCATAGCCCATGTCGTCGGTGAAGATAATGACGAGGTTGGGTTTCTGCTTCGGCGCAGCGGTGGCGTGCAGCGAAGTGAGCGATGCGAGCAGAAGGGTGGTGAGGATCGTGAGGGTGTGTTTCATGGTCGGATTATTTTGAAATGATGGTTTTGCCAAAAACGGTGAACTCGGCGACGCCGGGGGTGATGCCTTTCGGTGAGCCGAGGATGACCAACCGGGCACGGGTGCCGGTGGTGGGCTTGCATTCACGGTAGTCGATGAGCAGGTCTTCGGAGCTCTCGCTGCGGTCGAGAATCGTGGTCCATTCGTCTTTGGTGGTTTCGAGTTCCACGCGGTAGCGGAAGGGGCCGGGCTTCACGTCGTGCTTCGTGTCGAGGCCGATGTCTCGCCAGATGAGGCGCACGGCATGAACGGTGGCGGGTGCGCCGAAGGTGCTGGTAAGAGTTGGCTGTGTGTCGCCTTCGGCGGGCTGCCACCAAGTGCGCATCTCGTTGTCCACGGCGAGGCGACCCGGCAAGTTCGGTGCGCTGGTGGAGCCGAGCGTGTGCGTGAGGCCGTTGAAGGGGAACCAGCCGGTATCGGCGGATTTCGCATTCGGCGGCATTTTTCCTGGCACCCACTGCGGGAGCGAAGTCGCGCCGTTTACGACGAGTTCGCCGTTGGCATCAATCTCCGCGCGATCCATCCCGATGCGGCGCTCGAAGCTGTGAACCACGCCTGCACGGATCGTGTAGAAGGCCCAGAGTTGATTCTCCGGTCCGGCCACGATGCTGCCGGAGGCCGTTCCGGTGAGGAGTCCCTCGGTGGTGCGCAGAATCGGATTGTGCTTCTGAGGCGTGAAGGGTCCGAGCGGCGATGAGCCGACAAAGCAACCCATCGCATAGGTGCGGTATTGCGTGCCAGCGGCGCCGTAAGTCAGGTAGTATCGGCCATTGCGCTTCAGCATCCATGCGCTCTCCAGCCAGCCTTTGTTCGGGTTTTGGTTCCATTCGCCATGGGCCTCCCAGGGGCGTTCTTTGGGATTGAAGTCAATGAAACGCACGGGCGCCGTGAGTGGCTTCGTCGGGTCGGCGGCGTCGAGTTCCACGCCCCAGATGCCAGCCGTTGCCGAAACGCCAAAGTAGAGGTAAAGCCGCCCGTCATCATCGGAGAA
>JAIXOU010000087.1 GCA_027486585.1 Verrucomicrobiaceae bacterium
CATCCACAGCGTGCGGAACAGCGCGTAACTCTACGGCAAGTTAGTCGGGAGGTTTACGGCAGGACGAAGATCTGAGGGGAAAGATAAAGGCCGAAGTCCCTCACTGAAACTTCGGCCTTTGGAGTTAGAGAAGTGAAGTGATTAGTCGTTCTGACGGCGGCGGAAGAACAGACCGAAGAGACCCACGAACAGCAGCAGCAAGCGGCTTGGCTCGGGAACGACGACGATCACACCATGCGTTCTGAACGCCGAAGTGTCCCAAGCGAAGTTTGTGGATGAAATGTCAGGAAGATCAAAGTCGCCGTGTATCCCGCCCGTTGAGAAGCCCGACCCAACATTGAAGGAGCCTGAAAGCAGGCCGGTCCAATCAATCAAATTGAAGATCTGTCCCCTCGTTAACGATCCCGTAACGAGCGAGTTTGAGAAAATCGACATGATTCCTTGGCCAGCGATAGCCCCGCCATTATTGGTTCCGAGGGTCAGAGATCCCCCGCCTAGAGCAAGGTGATCCACCTGGTTAGAACTTGGGGCAGCAAACCAAGCCGCCGGTGCTGAACCAAACGTGCCATCATTCGTAGAAGACAGCGACGTGAGATAAGAGATCGCGTTTCCATTGTAGCTCGCAAAACCCGCATCGAATCCTGTGGGGGCGGTGATGCCCATCTGGACCTGTGATCCTGCATGCACAGTGAGGCTGCTCGCAGGAGCTAATGTCAGCGTCCGGTTTGTAGCGAAGCCGTTGTCCCCAGGAGCTAGGATGCCTTTGTTTGCCGGATTGCCGCTTTCGCCGATTACCGTTGCCCCGCCGATGGTGCCTGATCCAGAAAGGATGGGGGCGTTTGCGTAAGTTGCGCCTGTTTTCATGACCGTGACACTTATCGTCCCTGTAATGCCACCGACACCGGCCACTCCGACCTGTAGATTGCCGTCAGAGACAGAGGTTGGGCCGCTGTAGGTGTTGTTGACATTCAAAAGGGTGGTCCCTGTTCCAGATTGGGCGAAGCCCCCTAAACCGGTAATGGCCGCAGAACTGAATTCAATGCCTTGGGTGACGAGGTCGCTTTGTTTGACTGCAAAGGTGGCCCCGGCGCCAAGGCTGATGGGGCTAGTGGTGGCCATGCTACCAGAGGCCGACCCACTACCGAGCTGCAATGTGCCGCTGCTAACGACGGTGTTGCCCGTGTAGGTATTGGTACCTTCCAGAATGAGTGTATTGGTTCCAGCACCCGCCGTTTTCGTGAGACCTGCGCCACCGTTGATCTGGGCAACGTTTTGAAGAGTGCCGGATTGGGCGTTGAAAGTGACCGTGGGTGTGGCGGCACCGATGTTATTCCCGCTCATGTTCAGCGAACCGCCATTCAGCGTGAGAGTCGCTGAGCCCGCGCCTGTAGTGGCTCCTTTGATGATGTGACCAGAGACCGTCACGTTACCGCCAGTGATGTTCAGGCTGCCGTTGGCGGTGATGCCTGCGGCGATCGTGTTGTTTCCAAGGCGGACCGCAGAGGCAAGTCCGGCACTATTGGCGATGGTGACGGTGCCAGCGGTGATGTTCACGATGCCATTTGCGACATCTGTGCCCGTCACAGCCGTGTCGGCTCGACCGATCTCGAGACCGCCTGTGCCGATCGTCGTGGTGCCACCGCCGATATTGAGCGTGGAGGTCCAAGTGTTGTTTGCGACGGTGGTGCTTGCAGTGCCTCCGTTGTCACCGACCACCACTGTGGTGGCGTCCAGTGTCCCCAAAACGAAGTTGAGGATGTCAGAGCGATCTGTGTTCCGGTTCTGGCCGCCAATGGTCAGCGTGCTAAGCGACAGGCTCGCGTTCACGTTGGTCAAATCAACGACATTGCCGCCAGAAGCAATGGCACCTGTGGCAGCCGCGCCAGTGCCGATATTCAATGCAGCACGCCCGGTTCCTGCTTTGTCGGTGATCGTCAGGGTGCCTCCACCTCCGCCGATGAAGCCGGCATCTCGGCTCCCGTTGCCAACATTGATGGTGTCCGCTTTGAGGGTCGTCGAAGTGCTGCCGAGATAGAGTTCGTTGCGCTGGCCTGCTGAGCCGTTGTTAGTGGGGCCACCACCCACCGTGAGGGTTGTCGCCGTCAGGGTGCTGGTGGCCGCCAGACGCAGGGTGGCATCCAGGTTGTTCACGTTGGTGGTGCCAGCCGTGAGGTTGGGATTGACCGTGATGGCGCTGCCGGTGCCAGAGAGGTTCACGTTCATGGTGGCCAAGCCGCTGAAATCCGCTACGGCGATGTTTCCGGCTCCGCCAGTGCCGTTGGAGCCGCCCACGGTGAAGGCTCCAGCGGCAGCCGTGTTGGTGACGTTGAAGGCTCCCAGGCCGCTCACCGCCAGACTTGTGGTCGTACTGCTGGTCGCGCTGCTGCCGATGGTCACGTTGCCATTTACCGTGAGGAACTGGCTGTTACCGATGGTGATGGTGTTCGCGCTAGAGCTGTTGGTCTGCACGGTCATGGTTCCGCCGAAAGTGGCGCTGGCAGTTGACAGGTCGAGGGTGCCCGTGGTGGCGGTGGTATTGGAGGACCCGAAGACCAGCGTGTTCGTTACAGCAGCGAGGTTTTGGTTCGCCTTCAATTCGAGCGTCCCGACATCGATGGTAGTTGCGCCTCCATAAGTGTTAAGGCCGCCGAGGGATAGCGTTCCGGCACCCACCTTGGTAATGCCGAAGGTGTTGGCACCGTCGTCGATCACTCCATTGACCGTCAGAGTGTTGGCGGTGGTGGCGATTTGGGTGGTGGCCCCGAGGGTGACGGCTCCGGTGCCCATGTTCAGACTGTGCGTGCCGGTGAAGGTGTAACCGCTGTTCCAGGTCTGGGCCACATTGGAACCGAGAGTCATGCTGCTGCCAGAGGTGTTGTTCAGGGTACCCCCATTGATGGTGAAGGTGCCAGAGCCGAGAGCGTTGGCATGCCCAAGGTTGAGATTGGTGCTGCCGGCCATGGTGACACCGCCTGCAGCGCCAGAGTTGTTGCCGTTGAGGTTCAGAGTGCCTATGGAGAGGTTGGTCAGGCCGCCATAAGTATTGGCACCGCTCAGCGTGAGCGTCCCCGCACCTACTTTGGTGAGACCAAAGGTGGAAACCCCGTCACCGATAGCCCCACCGACGGTGAGAGTCTGTGCGGCGACCGTGGCGATGACGTTGTCCCCCATGGTGACAGCCCCAGTGCCGAGGTTCAGTTGGTTTGTGCCGGTGAAGGTGAAGTTTCCGTCCCAGTTCTGCACATTGTTGCCAGCGTTGGCGATGGCACTGGCTCCAGTGTTAATGGTAGTGGCTGCCCCGATGGTGAAGGGGCCGGTGCCGAGAGCGTTGCTGTGGCCGATGATCAAGGAACCCGAGGCGAGGTTGATGCCGCCCGCGCCGCTGTTGCTCCCGCTCAAGGTGAGGGTGCCAGCGCCGGTTTTATTGATGAGATGGTTGACAGCCACGGCACCGCTCACGGTCAAAGAGGAGCCATTAGTTCCGCCGCCGATCACTTCCCAGGTTTGGACTGCGCCGGTAGCGACCGGGGCACCGATGCTGATGGCACCCGCGTTGGTAGCCACGGCGATGCCGTTATTGGCGCTAGCCGGGGTGAGCGTGAGGGTGCCGCTGGTGCCTTGATTGACAGCCACAGAAGTGACGCCGGAGGGATTGTCGGTGAATTGGAGGCTGTCTGCGGTGAAGTTACCGTCCAGCGTGGTGGTGATGGCGGGGCCAGTGGCGTTGGTGTTGCTAAACACCAGCGTATCCGTGGACGCAGGGAGCGCACCGAGGTCGGTGGTACCAGTGGAAGTGGTGGCCCAGTTAGTGGAGAAGGGACCGGCGCCGTTTAGGGTGCTCCAGGAACTACCTCCCGGCGTTTCATCACCATGCCAGTAAACCAAGTTCAAGGTGCTGGTGGTGAGGCGCAAAGTCTGATTGGAGTTGATGGTGCTGAAGTTGTAGTTCAGGCCGGAAGGGGCGATACCAAGCACGTAATCAGTGGCCGTAAGCGTGCCAGCGCTGACGTTGATGAGATCGTATGTGCCCACTCCCAAGCCGCCGAGGTTGTTGAAGTTCAACGAGACGGTCGGGATGACGTTGGCGGTGCCGGTGAGATTGAGGATGTCATTCACCGTCGGCGCATTGAGGTCAAAGCCGAGTGAGCTACCCGTGGCGAGCGTGAGACCATTGATGGCCACCGTGGTGGTGGCTGCATCGTAAAGGTTCAACGTGGCTCCGTTGGCCACGTCGATGGCTCCCAGGCCCGTCGAAGTGAAGCCGGCATTCAGGACGCCAGCGCTGACGGTGACGTTGCCGCCATTGAGGTTGGTTGAGCCCGTGACGGAGACGGTGCCGAGGCCTGTCTTGGTCAAATTGGCTGCTGTGGCGGCGGTGATGCCACCGAGCAGATTGAGGGTGCCACCGGCGTCCGCCGCGTTTAGCGTACCGCCGCTGCTACCGATCGTGACGACCTTAGCCACGGCCAAATTGATGCTGGTGCTGCCGGTGTAGTTGAGAGTGCCGCCGTTCAACGTAATTGTGCCAGAGGCATTTCCGAGGTTGTTGGCAGCAGAGAACGCCAAGGTGCCGGCGGTGATGTTGGTGACGCCACTGTAGGTATTCGCTCCGGAGAGAGTCACCGTTCCTGCGGTGGTTTTGTTCAGGCCCATACTGCCAGCGAGGATGGCGCTGGCAGAGCCGCTTCGCATGTCATAGGCGGCGTTGGAAGTCAGGGTGCCTGTGGTGCCGGTGATGGAGCCGCTTTGGAGCGAGACGGTGGCCACCGTGTCATTGAATGTGGCGACATCGAAGGTGCCGCCTGCAATGGTGACATTCCCGGTGTCCGCGAGGGCATTGGCAACTCCAAGAGCGACGGTGCCGGCGCTGATCGTGGTGCCGCCGGTGTAGGTGTTGGTTCCGCTTAAGGTGAGGATGCCAGCGCCGGTCTTGGTGAGTCCGCCGGAGGTATTGCCGCCGTTGAAGGAAACGGCCCCCAGAGAGGCCTGCGTGGTGTAGACGCTCGCATTATCCACAAAGCTCACCGTTAGCACATCCGTGTTCAGGTAACCCGTGCCTGGATTGGTGATGGTGATGCTGCCGACCTTGTAGGTGCCGTTGCCGCTGCCATCATCGACCATGTTAGCCACCGCTGTGGCTCCTGCGCCTGTGCCGCCAGTAATGCGGACAATGGGTGCGCCAATATAGCCGGTGCCTTCCGTGCTCACGGCGATGCTTTGCACACCTTGGCCACTCGGAGCCTGTAACGGTGAGGGAATGGTCGAGTTAAGGCCATTGGTGTCTACGGTCAGGCCTCCGGAGTAGATGAAGGCGCCACTGTTTGCTGTGAGGGTGCTGTTGGTATTGTTGATGTTGATGAGGCTTGTGGTGGCCTGATTGGTGATGATCGTGCCGCCGTTGAGGTTGATGTGAACGAAGTTGTTCGTGGCACCCGTGGTGGTGCCATTGGTAATGCCGCCGGAGGCCGTGCGGATCGTGCCGCCCGTGAGGACGTTGAGCACGTTGGTCATGTTGTCGCGGGCAGCGTTGTCTCCGCGGTTGGTTAGAAGCGTGCTGCCGTTGGCTGCCACAAGGGTGCCGGTGCCACGCACATTCGTCACCGAAAAGGCTCCAGCATCATTCACCCCCATGGCAAAGTTTGCGCCGGAATTGTAGGTGCCACCCTCAATGTCGAGAAGAGCGCTGCCGGAACCGTGGCCGACAGTGGTCCATGTGCCGATATTCACCGTGCCGCCTGTCTGACGGAAGATGCCCGTACCAGTCGTGCCTGTATTTGAGAGAGTAAGACGGTTCATGTTCACGATTCCACCACTGATCTCATAGTAGCCGTAACCCGTGCTCGCATTCCCGAGGCCGAAGACGCCATTTGCGTCCGCTGCGGTCAAAGTGACCGTTCCGGCAGTTTGATAGCCAGCACCAGCCGCGTTGGTCGCATTGCTGCCGAAGTCCATGTCCGTGGTCGTGATATTCGCCCCAGTCCCGATGAGCAGCATGCCGCGTGTCGTCGCTCCCGATCCCACGGTGAACTGGCCCGCGCCATTGGTCGTGGTGCCGGTGGTGACGGCGAGGCGACCGCCATTGACGGTGTAGTTACCCGTCATGGTGTTATTGCCTGTGAGCGTCATCATGCCAGTGCCAACTTTGGCGAGGCCGAGGCCGAAGGAACCACCGTTTTGAAGCACCCCGCTGAATGTGGTGCTGGCATTATTGCCACCGGCCGTCAGGGCCCGGCCAGCCGTGCCGTTGAGGTTGTCAACCGTGCCTGCACCCGCCAGCGAACCCACGGTGGCTGCGAAGTTGTTCAGCCGCAGGGTTGTTCCTGCGTCAACAATGTGGGCCGAGGTGGTATTGAAGCCGTTTGTTGCTCCTGCTTGGAAAACACCCGCGCTGACGGTCGTGGTTCCGACATAGGTGTGAGCACCGCTGATAGTGAGCGTTCCAGGACCTGCTTTCACTAGGTTTGCAGTGCCGCTGATGATGCCGCTGGAGGTCAAATTGGTGCCGATATCGGCCACGGTCCAAGTCTGGTTTGCACTGAGAGTGATAGGGGCCGAAATCGCAATTGAAGCAGGTGCTCCGGTCTCGATGTTGATCCCCGCGCTGGCCAGAGTCGGAGTGAGAGTGAGGCTTCCGCCGACACCTGGGGCGATACCGATTGAGGTGAGCGGGCCGCTGCCGATCTGATTGTTAAAGGTCAGATCGCGGATACTGAAGGCTCCGTCGAGGGTTGTTGCGAGCGAGGCGGCGGTCTGGGTGCTGGTGGAGAAGATGACGTTGCTGTTAACGCCGGGCGTGCCGTTGGCATTTGTGCCCGCAAGATCGTTTGCGAAGTTTGTGCTCGTGCCGCTGTAGGCCGACCAACTGTTGTTGACGGATCCCCCCCAATAGATCGCGCCTGTTTGGGCGGCAGCCGTGAGACGGACATAGGTCGGATCCGAGACCAGTGAGTATCTGAATCCACCACCGCCTGCGAATGAGCCGATGGAATAGCTGGCCGTGTTCAAGCCGCTAGAAGCGGTGAGCAGGTCGTAGTTCCCGGCGACGATGCCGCCGATGCCATTGAGGTTTAGGACGACAGAATTGGCCGTGGTGGCAGCGGCCGTAGAGGCGAACTGGTCAAAATTAGCTAGGCTCCCGATGTCGAGGCCCAGGGTGGTGGTGCCTGCACCGGCACCGAGATTGATGGCCCCGCTAAGGGTGATGACCTGACCTGCGGCGTTCAACGTATTGAGGGTAGCACCGCCAGCCACGCTGAGCGTGGTGCGGCTGCGGGCACCACTGGCGGCGTCTCCACTGATATTTAGGATGCCCGCGCTTACATTGGTTGCGCCAGTGTAGGCGATGCTTGCGCCGCTGAGAGTCAGGGCAGACGTGGCGCTGCTTTGGGTGATGTTAGTGACATTGCTGCCGATGTCCGCACTAATGGTCGTGGCACCCGAAGCTGTGCTCGTATTGCTGATGGAGCCGGTGGGATTGATCGCCGCCGTTGCCAAGGTAATGGTGCCCGTGGTGGCATTGTTGCTGATGATCACATTGCCGGTTCCGGTGATGCCACCAGTGATTTGGGAGGCACCGGTGGTGCCTGACTTGGTGAGAATCAGATCCTTGGCAAGGGTAATGGGGCCGCTCAGCACGATAGCACCCGTCGAGTTACCCAGTGTGATCGACGCGGTGCCGCTACTGCCAGAGACTACGCTGATCGGATTAGAACCATTGCTGGCTGCGTTGACGAAAACGATCGCCGCGTTCGCACTACCGGAAGTGTCGCCCAAAGTGATCGGATTCGCGGTCGCTCCAAAGGTGTTGGCATTGTTGCCACCGATGACGGTGCCCGCCCTGACAATCAGCCCACCATCGAAAGTGCTGGCTGCTGCTCCTAAGGTCAATGTGCCAGCTCCCACCTTGGTGAGTGAAAACCCGGTGCCGCTGATGGCGCTGGCGGTAGCAATGTTCCCTGCGCCGCCGACGCTGGCATTGCCGGTGAGGGTGATGCCTGCCGTGGATGTCAAAGTCCCTGCCGTAGTTCCTGCTGCGTTATTCACCCATGCGCCAGTGCCGGAGATACCGGTGCCTTCGAGATTGAAGGCGGCAATGGTTTCCGCACCGGTCTGCTGATTGTCAAAAACGCCGCCTGACTGGACGGTGAGGTTACCGACAAGACCGTTCGTGCCTGCACCCGTATTTTGAAGCGTTCCGCCAGTGGCCACGGTGACGTCGCCCGTCCAACGACCTGATGCGTTCAGTGTCAACGTGCCCGCATTGATGGCTAGCGTCCCCGTGCTGGCATTCGCCCCAGCGATGGTGAGGATACCCGCTCCTTGCTTGATAGTGGCAAAGTTGGAAGCGTTTGTTATTGCACCCAAAGTCAGATTGGCACCGGCACCGACATCAAAGGCGGGCGCACCCGTGAATGTGGTCGCGCCAAAGGTGAGGCCGGCGGTACCGCTCGCCACGTTCAACCCCGCGGTCACGTCCAGCTCAAAGGCACCGATGCTGAGCGTGCCCAAGGTGTGAGTGATACCAGCATTGCTCGTGGCGCGGTTGGAGACGATGGTGGCATTGCCGGAGACGGCCGTATTGTGCGCCGGGACACTGCTGTCGATCTGGAGGTCGAGTGTGCCACCCGCCAGACTCAATGTGTTCGCCGCCAAGCCGAGCGCCTGGGTGCTAGCCGCCACAAGCGTGCCTGCAGAAAGGGTGGTACCGCCGCTGTAAGTGTTGATCCCGCTGAGCGTCATCGGGCCGGTGCCGGCTTTCGTGAGCGCGAAGGCACCGCTAACGACGCCACTGACGGTGAGGCCATTGGCCGAATTGTTCGTCCATGTCTGCGCCGCGCCGAGTGCTACGTTCGCGGCGATGGCGCTAGCAGGCACGCTTGCCGCCATGATAATGCCGTCGGCGGCACTGGCAGGCGTGATGATCAAGGTGTTGCCATCTGCATTGAGACCCAGGCCATTCGTGGTATCGGCGATGGTCAGGGTCTTGATCGTCATGTTCCCGCCGAGCACCGTCGCGGTGGGGGCGCTGGTGACGACTGAATTGGAAATGGTCAGATCGGCTCCGGCTCCAGGCACGAGAGCCTGATCCGCGCCGCCGCTGGTGGCCACCCAGTTGCTCTGAGTCGCGCCATTGGAAGCGGACCAGACGTTTGTGGCCCCAGTAAGTCCGCCTTTCCAGAACGCGGCAGTGATCGGCGTCGCCGCCGTAATGCCCACCTGAAGCGCCGTGGCAGAACGAGTGAACGCTCCGACCGTGAAGTTCGTGTTGTTGAAAACCGTGCCCAACGTGGGGGCCGTTGTCGGATTCAGGCTACTGCTAGCGCCGCCCTGGATCAGGGTGTAGGTGCCTGTGGTGGGCGTGGTTCCCAGCACCCCGTAAATGTTAACCCGGTGGGCTGCGTTGGTAATGGTGGCAGCACCAGTCACATTGATCTGCGCACTCGTGACCGTAGAACCAATGGAGCCGCCGATGACGGTGCTTGCGCCACCAGTAATGCCGAGGGTGCCAGCGACGACAAGCGGGGCATCCGTCGCCGCATAATAATTCAGCCCCCCGCCATTGACGGTGACTGCACCGGAGCCAAGACCTGCGGCATTTGTCACCACAAGCGAGCCACCTGTGACTGAGGTGGTGCTGGTGGAAGCGTTGGTCCCGGAAAGTGTGAGCGTGCCCGTGCCGATCTTGGTCAGAGAGATGTGCCCACCAGTGCCGCCACCGACCACGATATTCCCTGTGACATGGACGTTGCCAGTACCGCTCACCGTTAAGGCACGGACCGTGGTGGCGTCTGGATCACCGCGCAGTCCACCACTAAGCGTCAGCACGCCTGCGTCCGATTGGATGCGCCCCGCGCCATTGTCCACCGTGACCTGCCCGCTGATGAAGTTGTTGCCGGAGATGTTACGGATGGCACCGTTGGTGCTGATGCCAGTGGTGTTATTGAGTGTGATTGCCTCATTGGTGCTGATGCCGCTGGTCAATTCCAAAGCAGCATTGACACCTATCGACGTTCCGCCTGTGTTTCCGCCCAGTGCACCACCGTTGCTGATCCGGACCGTTCCAGCACTGATGGTAAAACCTCCGGTGCCGGCAAAAGTGTTGGCCACGTTGAAGTTGAGTGCACCTGTGCCATTCTTCGTGATTGTGGGGTTGCCGGAGCCAGTCGTGACCAGCGCATCATTGAAGGTGATCACACTTGTGCCCGCAGCCTCAAAGGTGATGGCACTGCCCGTGGTGACCGCGGTCGCCACGCCCGGCCTGTCAAAGATAAGGGTGGTGCCGGTGTCCGCCTGAATTTCACCAGTGCCCGCCAGAGTCACGAGGCCACCATAAGTGTTGGTGCCGCTAAAGTTACGCAGGGCACCGTTGGCGGAGACGCCAGTGCCTAGGATACTCAGGGCCTCATCACCAATGGAGATCCCGCCGGAAAGCTCGACCGCCGCACCGTCAAGAAGTGTGACCCCGCCTGTGATCGTGCCGAAGGCCGCGCCGTTCGTGACACGCAACGCACCTGCCTGCACCGTCGTGGTGCCAGTATAGGTATTGGCTCCGGCAAGGATAGTGGTCGCAGCCGCTGCACCATTGGCCATGACATCCACCGCACCGCCAGCGTTGTTGGCGATGATGGAGTTCACTGTAAGCGTGCCAGTCGCGTTGCCGTTCGTTAGGACGAGGTCGGCCCCGGCCAAGATTCCCGTCGTGAGGGTTCCCGCATTGCCTGAATCCCCCACCACCACGCTACCCGCCGCACTGCTGCGCAGAATGCCGCCCATGGCTCCGAGGCGCAGGGTGTTCCCCGCCCCGATGGTGAGCGTGCGGGCCGTCGTATCCGTGATGCTGAGGGTGCTTAGGTCCGTGGTGCCCGCCGCCTGGATGACATTGCCCGTGGAAGTGCTGTCCACCAGCAGGTTGCCAGTCGCGGTGTAACCACCCAGAGCGCCAATATTCGCCGTCGTCGCGTAGGTCAAGTCACCGGTGAAGGCCGCGATCTGGCCTCCAAAGATACGTGCATAGGCACCACCATTGTTCACCGTGACGAGGGGGCCGAGGATAGTGTTCGCGCTCGTGGTGTTGATCCCCCCAGTGGTGGGCAGCACGAAGTCCACAAGCGCCCCAGAGGTGATGCTCAGCGCCCCGAGATTCAGCGTCAGGCTGCCACCAGCCCCGGAGGTCGCAATGATCTGGTGCCGTGTGCCTGCGCCGGTGATGCTGGTGCCATTGAAAGTCTGGTTGTTGGCCACCGTGTCCCCTGTGAGGGTCAGGGTCTGGGTGCGCGACGCCGAGGTATTGTTCATCGTCAAGAGGGACGACGCAGAAATGAGGTTATCATTGCTACCGCCGACCGCTGAGAAGTTAAGGGTCAGTCCACCACCGGTGCCGGAGATCTGGGTGGCCCCAGTGTAGGTGTTGTTGTTCGTGATCGTCATGGTGCCCGTGCCGACCTTGGTGAGTGCCAGCGTGCTAGTGCCCGCACCATTTTGGATGACGCCACCCCACGTGAAAACTCCGTTATTCTCACCGAGGGTCAGCACGCTGGCATCACTCGTGGCTCCGTTGGTCACCACACCGGTGCCGGTCATGTTGTTGAAGCTTTCGTCCTGGCCCTGGAGATCAAAAGTGCCGTTATTCGTCAGATCGACTTGCGAGAACAACTGATCGCCATTGGCCTGACCTGTGGTCAAACGCAGCGTGCCAGTTGCACCAATGGTGGAGGCGGAACCCAGCGCTCGGACACCGGTTCCGCCCTTGTTCAGTTGCACCACACCGGCATTGACGGTGACCCCGAGGGCAGCATTGTCCGCCGTGCCCGCCAGAATGAGGGTGTTCGCGCCATCCTTGGTGATCAATGGATTGCCGGTGGTGCCGTTCGTCCTAGCCACGCGGTCGAGGGTGATGTTTCCTGTGCCATTCACGGTGAAGGCTCCACCGCCGTCGAAGTTGATGGTGCCGGTGATGGCGGCAACCGCGGCGTTGGAGTTGGTTAGGATAGCCGTGGCGCCAGCGAAGCCATCGAGAGGCAGTGTCGCACCACCACGCCCGAAGCTCTCGGCGATCGTGAGTCCATTGAGGTCCAAAGTCGCTCCCGCAGCGACTGTGGTGTGATCAGTCGCCGCAGCACTCGAACCCAATGCCGCTGCATTGAGCAACCTCACCGTTCCTGCGCTGATGGTCGTAATGCCAGTGTAGGTATTCGCTCCATTGAGCGCCAGAGTACCCGCCCCATTCGTCGTCAGCCCAGCCGCTCCCGCGAGGATGGCATTAATGGTTGCTGTGTGTCCACTGGTGGTGACGCCAATAGTGGGGGTGGTGCCCGCTAGAGTGATCACGTCCGCCGCGGCGTTTCCATTGAGAATGTAACCATCCACATTGAATGTAAGTTTGTTCGCTGTGATACCCGTGCCGGTGTTGATGGTGATTGTGCCAGGAGTGCCGCCAAAAATAGCATCATCCACACTGGTATTCCCCCACAAGACATTGTTTACCCCGAGATCCGCGGTCCAGTTGCCATTGGCAAGATTCCAAGTGCCTGATCCGCCCGTAATCGCGCTGTCGCCCGCACCAACTGCACCAGGGGTGATATCCCAGACAAACGTCGCAGCCTTGCCGGATTGGATCGACCAAAGGGAAAAACACGCGATCAGCAGAGCTGTAATGGGTGTCTTCAAATTGGCTCGAAACCACTTGAGCAGCGGGCTGCCATTAATCACGGGAGTAGGCGGGTTAAGCGGTGTGTTCATATTTAGTGAAGCGGTGAGGCAGGATGACTAAAAAAACGGATGAAATGGCAGGAAGATTTTGAGAATCAATTTCTGCTGTTGAGCGGGATTTTCAACAACACCGAAACGCTGGAACGCCCATGAGACAAGGGATTCAGCGCGTTACTCAGACGGGAGACAGAGCACGAATTCAATTCGATGTTGGTGCATAGTGACATTTTTCGGATAATCACCCTGTCGAAATCACCCTTTTGGGCAGTTGACAATATTTTTTTGTGAACTTTTTCACACCTAACCCTCATTCGCGCCGCAGAGTTTTGGGCACGGGAATGAAATGTAGGGAGGCTAAAAAAAGGCCCGCCCTCCAGTCGGAGAGCGGGCCAGGCGGTGAGTCGGTAGATCCCAACTACCTTGAGTTAAGATTCGTCACCCTGAGAGTGGCGATCATCACTACCGATGGGCTTGGCACCACTGAGCTGGAGCGGGCGGCCCATGAATTCTTTGCCGCTGAGTTCGGCGACAGCGCGGCGGGCTTCTTCAACCGAGCTCATGGTGACAAAGGCGAAGCCTTTGGAACGCTGCGTGCGGTTATTGACGACGACTTCGGCATTACGGACGCCACCGACGCCATTGAAGAGCTCAAAGAGGTCGCTCTCAGAGGCATCATAGGAAAGATTGCCGATATAGAGGCGATCTGTGTCGATCGAGGCTGGATCGACGGGAGTGTTTTCACGACGCGGGCCACGGGGCTCACGAGGTGGGCGTGCGGCAGAGTCACGATCGGCACGAGCTGGGCGCGGACCGCGACTGTTGGCGGATGGCGGTGCACTGCGCTGCGCCTGCGGAAGGGTAGCGGGCTTACCGAGTAAGCCGAAGGTAACGGCGCTCAGGAATTTCTGAAAGCCAGTCTGCTGGGGCACTCCGCCACGCGGGGTAGAGGTGCGTCCACCGGAGTAGCCGCCGCTCTTGTTGTTTCCGCCTGGGCGGCGATTGCGGCGGCGATTGCCTTGGCCTTGCTGCTGTGTGTTAGTATCTGACATGGGTCGTTCGTTCTAGGTGTCTGTGGGGTTGGAGGCACCACGCAAGGGAGCGTGCTAAGGGTCGGTGCCGAGGATGGACAACGTGTCACATCCTGAGGGACGGGCCGTATGACGGGCCGCAGAGGCGGCTCATCGCAGCCCCATCGGGTGCCGCTAAGTCTGGGGTGGAACCCAGTGGGTCCGGTGTTCGCGTGACAGAAATCAGTCACGGTGAGGCGTCCCGGCGATAAAATCGCAGGTCCAGTCAAAGCATTTGGCGCAGTCAGGGTGCTGGCGTGGCGCATTTCCGCAGATCAGTGGGTGGACATTAGGCCTCAGAGCACGGTGCTCCAGAGTTAGCATGCCCAGACTAGTCGGGAGGATAGGCCGGGTCAATAGCGGAATTGGAAGAGAGTGAGGAGGTCTCTTAACGATCCGAAGAATAATTGCAGATTCATCCCAAGAATCTGAACGCGCTGGCGTCTTGCTACACGAACACGTTCGCATGCACGATGACCACCGCCTTTTCTTAGACGCTTTAGAGCGCTATGAGCGACCGCTAATCCGGTATGCTTTTGGTCATACCCATGATCTAGAAGAAGCACGGGATGTCGTGCAGGACGTGTTTCTGAAGCTCAGTCAACACATCGCCACCCTGGATACGGAACGCCTAGCACCATGGCTTTTCACAGTCTGCAAGAATCGGTCGCTGGATCACCAGCGCAAACAATCACGACTCGTTGTGATTGAAACGGATACACTTGATCTTGAAACCTCTGCGGGTCCACTCCCAGGGGATGAATTGCAGTCGCGAGAAACCTCGGCCACTCTGCACAGCCTCATTGCCGATCTACCCACGAGGCAAAGAGAGGCCGTGCAGTTAAAGTTCATTTCCGATCTCGATTACAAGGAGATCAGCCAAGTCATGAAAACCAGCATCGGCAATGTCGGCTACCTGATTCATCACGGTGTGCAGGCTCTACGCAGCAAATGGCAGGAGCTGGAGGCCGGGACCGCAGCCGCTACAGACCTGGCATTGAACGCTCAGCACTAGATTCTCATCAGCCCCCACACTCCCCTCCCCTAGCAAGCCTGATCTATTCATGAAACCCGAACAAATCACCGCCTGGGCGCTGAACCAGCTCAGCGCCGAAGAAACGGCAGAACTCGAAGCCCAGCTTCACCAGAATCCTGATGAGCATAGTGAAGCAGTTGGGACTCAAGAGTTCTGCCAGTTTCTCAGTAGCAAACTCAAAGATGATTCCCTATCACTGACCGAGGCTCAAAGACAGAGGCTGATGAAGCCCCGATTAGAAGTCCCCAAATCGACCAACCTTTCCTTCAAACCCAAACCTCTCCAATGGTGGCAGCGCCCCGCATTCCCCATGGCAGCAGCAGCGGCGGTCATCGCTTTAGGTGTCGGCGTGGGCATTTATCTGCCCACACTCAAGGCCCCCCATGCTGATGCAGGTAATTTAGCTCGAGTCGATAATTCCAGCCCAGGAAAGATCCGCGTTAGGCTAGCCGAAAAAGCACAAGTGGCGGCCAACACCAAAACTCCTGGCACACCATCGGCGACGCCATTGAAACCTAGATCCGAAAGCGATCAGATTGCCTCCATGAACACAGTCAATGCGCCCGCGGAGCTGCTGACTTCAAAGGAGCCGTCGAAGACTAAGTCGCTAAGCACCGAATCCCAGCTGTCGATGACGGAGCAACCGGCATCCGTAAATGCATCGGCGCTGAGCGTGAAGAGCCCTCAAAACACCCACACTGGTTCCACCGCCATAGCAGGCGCAGCCGTGGCAAGCACGGCTGACAGAATCAGCCTCCCCAGCAGTGTGCTGAATAACCAGCAACAAAACCCTGTTGGCGCCACTTTTGATCCCACGCAGCTCCCGCAAACAACCAGAGCAGACGCATTTTCTAACACGGAGTCGTATAGTCAGATCTCAGAAAACACCCTCACCAGCGTTAGTCGCGAACCCTTGTCCACCTTCTCCATTGATGTGGATACGGCAGCTTACTCAAATGTGCGCAGCTTCCTCAACCTCAATACCCAGCCGCCACGAGAAGCCGTGCGGATCGAGGAGTTGATCAATTACTTCCCGACTGACGAACCAGGCCCAGACCTCAAAGCGAAGCAGCCCTTTGCCGTGAAGGTGGAGATGGCCGCCTGTCCATGGCAGCCGCAGCATCGACTGGCACGCATCCATTTAAAAGGACGCGACCTCGGCCAGGAACACAAGGCCAGCAATCTGGTCTTCCTGGTCGATGTTTCTGGCTCGATGAGCAGCCCTGACAAGTTAATGCTCGTCCAACGTAGTCTGCGACTCCTGACCGAGCGCCTGGGTAAAGAAGATCGTGTGGCGTTGGTCACTTACGCCGGCGGCACCGAGGTCGTTCTGCCCCCCACCAACGGCACTCAAAAGGCATCCATCATCGCAGCCATTGATCGACTGCAAAGCGGCGGCAGCACTCATGGCAGTGCGGGCATTCAATTGGCCTATGAGCAGGCGTCCGCAGGCTATATTAAGGGCGGCATGAATCGCGTCATCCTCTGCACGGACGGTGATTTCAACGTGGGTATCAGCACGCCGAAGCAACTGGAAGAACTGATCAGCGAAAAGGCACGCAGTGGCGTCTTTCTGAGTGTAATGGGTTATGGGCGCGGCAACCTAAAGGATCAAACGATGGAAACTCTAGCTGACAAAGGTAACGGTAATTACGCCTACATCGACAGCATCAGTGAGGCCCGCAAAGTGCTCGTCGAGCAAATGCAAGGCACTCTAGTCACCATCGCCAAAGATGTGAAGATTCAGGTCGAGTTTAATCCGGTGGCCGTGCGTGAATATCGTCTCATTGGTTATGAAAACCGAGTGTTGGCCAAAGAGGATTTTAATGATGACCGCAAGGACGCGGGAGAGATCGGAGCCGGCCACAGTGTGACCGCCCTTTATGAGATCGTGCCTGCGAACTTGAAAGCTGGCGAAACGCCGCCTTTGGCCGTTGATCCGCTGAAATACCAACCTGAACAATTGGCCTCTCCGCCAAAGCTCAATACCTACCCGAACGCCGATCTGGAAGCTCTGACGGTGAAGCTGCGCTATAAGGAGCCAGAGGGAATCACAAGCAAACTCATCGAAGTCGCCGTGAAGGATGACGCCCGCGCCATCGACAAAGCCAGTGGCGAGTTCAAGTTTTGCGCCGCCGTAGCAGGCTTCGGCCTCATGCTGCGTGATTCGAGCTACAAAGGTGAACTGAACTGGAGCCGCGTCCGTCAGCTTGCCCGTGAAGGCAAAGGTCAAGACAGCCTAGGTTATCGCGGTGAGTTTCTGCAACTCATCGAGAAGGCCAGCAGCGGGAAGAACTAAACGACTGACTTGGAGTGTCGGCGGCCGACGAATCGCCGACTGTCAACCATAGTCGAGAAATTTAGCGGCTGGATCTAACTATTTTCAACCTGCTAGGACTGCGTGTTTTCGGACGAATTTCACGAATAATCTTAGCCAGTGAAGAGAAATTTCTTGTGTGTCGGATTCCGTAGCGGCAGACTAACAAGGTCTGCTGGAAAATTTTTGCGGTTAAACACCGTGAATCAAATGCTAGAACAAACTGAATCTATGGCTGCGAAATCAACAAAACTCCCAGCACCGCGCCCTATGGCTGGTGCCAAACAACCGGTGGACTGGATGTTTGCCTTTAAATTTAATACGGCCTGCTTTCCTGGATGCTCAGACAATGGAGTGCCGCCGCCAGTGGGTACAAAAGGAATATTTGGTGGTGTCACCGATGATTACAAATCGGGTCACAGCCAGAACTACGTCTTTGCCACCAGCGCGAACCCGACTTTAAGCCGAGGGGTTAACTGTCTCGGGGCCACACTCAAAGACCCACTGGGAGCGACCTTTGCCCAAGTCTATAATCAACCAGGCTACTACTATGTGGTTTGGAATGACCAATTTTACAATAATCCGATCGAAAACCATGAGTCACCCTGGGGCCACAGCAAGGGTATGGCTGCCTGGAATGATGATGGCGAGGGCTTTGTCCTACAAGTCTCGACGCCTTCTTGGCCTGCATCTGCCAGCCGCGCTCAGCCACGGCAGAATGATGGTAACACTCTCGGTTGTATCAACGACGATGATATTGAGGTGAGTCAGCATTTCTTTGCCGTGAAGCTGACCAAGGACGATCTGGCCGCAGTACTCACGGCCCTAGCCAATGCCAGTGTCGCGACCAGCCAGGATCAGCCGTCCATCTTCAATAATGGCGGACCTGCAGACATTCAGGTGCTAGCGAAAGCGCTCGGGAAACAATCAACGAGCAAGCAAGTGATCACGGCCACCCTCTCCAGTGGTGTGACCCTGATTTCAAAGCCGTCGTCCATCGCAGTGCCGCCCTGGCAGATGGTTTCTGCTCAGCTCAAGAGTGTGAATTTACGCGTGGCCAGCTGGTGGGCTGAACCGGAGATTTATAGCACCAAGGCCGGAGAGATCCCTGGATGTTGGGGGCCTGGACTGGGCACGCCCGGTGCGGTAGAAATCGCCACGACAGGCATGTGGGATGGCAAGGAGATCGGGCTGACAGGTGGTGATGGGCCAAACTTTAACCACGCTAAAATCGGCATTTCGGCAGACCCAAAGAATCCCATGGCCATCTTTGGTGACATGAATCAGCAGGGTGCACTGAGTTCCGGCTACGCCTATGCCAAGCAAACCTGTAGCAGTAGCCAAAACGGTCGCGGCGGCACCTTCTATGTGTTGCGTGATGCTGCCTTCTTCAAAAGCATGACGGCACTGCTGGCGGGGAAATCTGCGCCGACAACCCCCGCTGGCTATGGCTCTGCGCCAGCTGCCCCGAATTTCGAACCACCGGTGAAAAAGACGGCGGTGAAGAAGGTTCCAGTGAAGAAGGTGGTCGTAAAGAAGACTGCTGCCAAAACGGCGGTTAAAGCCACCACGAAGAAAGCGGTGAAAAAGACGGCCTCAAAAAGTCCTGTGGTGAAGAAAGCTGCCAAAAAAGCTACTGCCAAAAAAGTGACCGCCAAAAAAATCACCCGCAAAGCCACCTCAAAATGAGCACTTCCCAATACATCCAACCGAATCCTGATGCGCTGCGTAAACGGATCAAGCACATCGTCGTCTTGATGCTAGAGAATCGATCCTTTGATAATCTGCTGGGCTGGCTCTATGAAAAAGGGGCCCCACGTGGGCAAGACTTTGAAGGGCTCCATCGGGGGCTTTGGAACCCACTGGACAACATCGACTCAGACGGCATCCCATTCATCGAAAAAGTGCCCGTCGAAAAGAATGGGCAAGCCAAGAAACGCTTCGGCAAGCCGGTGCCCAATCCCGTGGACTTCACACTGCCTGACCCTGATCCCGGAGAAGGATTTGCTGACACGACGCATCAGCTCTTTCTCAAATACCAAGTCGGCCAGCTCTATCCACCTGCGCCAAACAATATGGGCTTTGTGCAGAATTACCAAAACGCCATGCTCTTTGGTACGCTGACCTATGGTGATCCGCCGACTGATCCGCGTGAGATCATGAAAACCTACACACCGGAGCAGGTGCCTGTTCTGAGTGCTCTGGCACGCGGCTTCGCCGTCTGTGATCAGTATCAGGCCTCTGTGCCCAGCCAGACGCTGCCGAACCGATCCTTTGTTCATGCCGCCACCTCTGACGGACATGTCAATAATCAGCCAGATGCCATCACACGCTCAAGGACGATCTTTAACCAGATTCAGGATGCGATTGATGATGGACGCACGGAACTAAGTTGGGCCGTTTACAGCGGGAATATGCTACCACCTGCTGATGGCACGAAAAGCGAGCGCGCAAAGCGGAAGCGTGATCTGCCGGGCGGTTTCAATGGCGAGCATTTCTCCCTGACACGCCTGACGATGGAGCAGCTGCATGATTCACGGCTGGACGCGAACTTTGGCACACTGGGTGATTTTTATCAAAACTGCCAAACCGGCAAGTTGCCCTCCTACTGCTTTTTAGAGCCCAATTATGGAGGCCCATCTCAGAATGATCAGCATCCACCTTCAGACATTCGTAAAGGGGAGCAACTAATCGCCGATATCTACAATGCTGTGCGGCAGTCGCCCGCTTTTGAGGAAACGCTGCTCATCTTTAACTATGACGAGCACGGCGGCTGCTATGACCACTTCCCGCCACAAAACGGCGCGGTGCCGCCAGACGCCGCGCAGCAGCCCGGCCAGCAAGGTTTCCTTTTCAACCGATTCGGCGTCCGCGTGCCCTGCGTTCTGGTCAGCCCATGGATCGCCGAGGGCACCATCGCACGGCCCAGTGGCTACACGCCCTATGATCACACCTCTGTGATTAAGACGGTGCAGAACTGCTTTAACCTAAATGGCGACCTGACCGAGCGTTCCAAAGCGGCCCCTGACTTTTCGGGACTGCTCTCCCTGAGCCAACCGCGCAGAGGCAAAGCTATCCCAGCGGTGACACCTTTAGTCATTCCGAAAGAGGTGCCAAAGGACGAGCCTCCCCATGAAAATGCGCTGCATCATGTCATGGCCGGGCTGATCGAAAAACACACCGGCAAACCCGCACCGAAAAATACCGACCTCTCCACCCATCTACAAACCAGCTACAGCAAGCTTTTCCGTCTGAAGTCCAAGAAGCCTAAGAAGCCTTAAAGTGAGGCATTATTTAGCTTAAGCTCAGCATCTCAGCCATCACGCTCAGGGCGATTTCAAATGGGGTGATGGCTCCGAGGTCGAGACCTGCGGGGGCGTGCAGGGCTGCGGGGGCGGTGGGCATGTCGGCTAGTTCTAGGACGAGCTGGGTGCGGCGGGCGCTGGCCATGAGGCCGACGTAAGGCAGAGGGGCTGACAGCAGTCGCTGGAGGCTGGTGTGGTCTCCGCGATGTTGGGTGGCCACAAAGGCGCGCGTATTGGCGTTTAAATGCGGGAGATCGGCTCTGGAGTGGCCTCTTTCGATCTCGGCGGGATAGGATGCGGCGGCTCCTGGCGGCGCGCAAAGACAGACGTGCCAGCCGAGGAATGTGCCGAGCCAGGCGAGTTCTTCATTGACGCGGTGATGCCCAAGCAAAAGCAGGCAGGGCCGACCTAATCCCACTGGCGGTGGAGGCAGCAGCGCGTTGGCCATGTTTTTGACCCTACGCAGGGATTTACCACTGCGTCCACGCTCGCTAGCTAGGCGCTGTGCCAGCCAGTGAATCGCAGCGGCCGTGGCTTCTGTCTTTTGCGCTTCAGGCGGTGGGAAGTCGGTCAATGTGACTCCGTCTAACTGCGGGGCTTGATCGGTAGCTGTTTTTTCGACCTGCCAGTCAGAGCGCTGCGCTAGGGCTGCCAGGGCTACCTGTAAGGGATGATCGTCGGCTAAGCACAAACGGCGTGCAGGCAGGACGGGATCAATGAAGACCTCCATGCTGCCGCCGCAGGGCATACCGACGCCGAAGACCTCTTCCTCCAGATCGACCTGGAGAATGCGTGGCACTCCGGTGCTGATGACGAACAGAGATTCCTCACAGACGTGCCGCTCCGCGCAGCCTCCGCCGACCCAGCCCCAGGCGTTCAAGCCATCTGGGCCGACCAGCATTTTGGCTCCAGGCTTGGCAGCGCTGGAGCCGTGGATGGCGATGACGGTGGCTACGGCAAAGGGCTGCCGCGCGGCGCAAAGGACACTGTATTGATGAATAAAGTCGGTGGCAGAACTCACACGAGGGGAGGTTTACCTGTCTGTAGAACTACTTTTCATGAGCTTGCGCAGCTTTTTTCACATCATCAGGTCCGGCACGGTGGATAGGGAGCTCCGAGGCAATATACTCACCGGACCACTGGCCTTGGAGCGCCTCACTTTTAGCTTGGAAGAAGTTCGTGAGCGCCATGGCCACCTGGAAAGAGAAGTCGGTGGAGTAACCATTCGGATCTGAAGCTTTGCCGCACGGAATGTTTTTGAAGAAGTCCATCCACTTAGGATCGGAAGGCTTTATGCCTGTCTGGATAGCTACGAGCGGCGCGATCTGCGGGAACTGCGCGGCATTGTGACAGGACATGCAGGAGCTGGTGGTGAGGTCAGCAGGGCCATTGAGCCGATTCCCGTAGCCCAAATGCTGCGGTGGCAGATGTTTTTGATCGGCAAAGATGACGGACTGCTTCAGGTCTGGATTGACGGTCGTTTTTGTGACCGGCTTCTTAAAGGGCTCATAGAGATTGGGAGCATTGATCACTTGGTTCGGTGCATTGACTTGAGGATCATTTCCCCACATCAGACCTGATGGCACGAGGTTCATGAAGCGGTTCGGATTCCCTACCTTACCATTATAGACAAAGGTGCCGAAGACCCACCCACTGAGTCCGGGCTGATCTGCACGTGCATCACGCACGGAGATGTCCATCTGTAGCAGATGTAAGTCCTTGACGATGCGTGTCGGGGAGTTCCAATCTTTCGTGATGTAGCCTTTCCAAGTAAGCGGATTGGTTTCGAGGTAATCCACTTTGTCTCCCTTGGATGTCTCAGGAGCATCTGTAAAAAGAAGCTTGGCAAAGACGGTGCCGATAGGGAAGCCGTCACCGAAGCGCTTATCTAGAACGGTAACGTCTGGCATCTGTGGGTCTCCCCACATCTTCCCCATGCTGTAACCAGCGAAGTCGTTCACCAGTGTGATGGCATAGACGGAATAATCGTCACTCAACTGATCTGGGCCGAGCTGGTACCGACTGATTGGGGCTTCTTTAATGAAACCACGGAAGCCTTCCGTGCCGCCATTGGGCGGAAAGCCGCTGGGTGGTGTCATGTGCAGCCAAGGGATGTGATACCACTGAGCACTTTTATTGAGGAAGGGATTCCAGTTATCGCCAGAGGTGCCATCGTTGGGCACCTTGGGATCGCTATTGCCTATGACGTTGCCTTCAAAAGCATAGGCGCGCACGGCTTCGATGTATTTGAGCGGCTCTTTTTGGAAGTCGATATCGAGGAAGTCCGGTTTCTTGGATGGCAGCTTCTTCGGGAAATCGGTCTTCAGTTTAAAGATGGGCTGGTCGCTATAGGTGCTACGATATTCCGCAGGCGTTACCATGAAGCCGAAGTCTGGGAAACCTAGGCCTTCATATTTCATAGAGCGGAGCTTTTCCAGCGACTGTGCGGCGGTGAGCTTAACCGCAGGCTTGGCTAGCTGCGCTTCGGCTGTCATCGAGATGCCAGCAAGGCTGGCGAGGAGCAGTGCGAGAGCACCGGGAGTTTTGGTGTATGCTTTCATGGGTTTTTGTTTTTCGAGTGCGGGGGGAAGTTTTCAGGCGAGGTCCTTGATGGAGACCTCACAGACGCTGCGCACCTCTTGCACGGTGGCGGGGGCATCAAAGCGGAAGAGCCCGTCAAGCCCACGCTCGACACGGGAGGCACGGATGGCGGCCTTCACGGCGAGGAAGACGGTGTTTGCCAGCACGAGCGGCGGCTCACCGACTTCTTTGGCGGAAAAGATGTCATTCGTCTCATCTGGCACATCTGCGGCCAGATCTCGGGGGAAAAGATGCACGTTGAGATTCAGCGGTATCTCGGTGATGGCGGGGATTTTATAGCGCCAGGTATTGGTGGTATTCAGCCGCCCTTCTTCCTCTGCGCCCTGGGGTTCAAAGACGAGTTTTTCGGTCAGCAGATAGCCGACGCCCTGAATGAAGGCTCCCTCGACCTGACCGATGTCGATGGCTGGATTCATGCTCCATCCCATGTCATAGACGAGATCTGAGCTGAGGATTTTCACCTCGCCAGTCAGGATGTCCACCTCCACGACGGAGAGCGCCGCCGAGTAGGTGAAGCCGACAAAGGAGTCCACGCCACCACCGAGGGGGATATTGGGGTTCTGTACGACACCGGGTAGATCAGGCTGTTGTTTTTGTGGCTTAAAGGTCATCGCAGGCACCTGGGTGGTGCCGCCTTCGATCTTGGTAGAGAAGGTGGCCATCAGATTTACCCGATTGGAATAGGCTAGATTGATGAGCTTTTGCCAGACTAGCACGGTGTTGCCTGGGGATACAGGGGCTGACCAGCCTTCCTCACCACGATTCCAGAAGTCGATTCCTTGCTTCGTACACCAGTCATTCCCCTGGCTCTTGAGCATTTCATAACCAAACTCCATGAGACGGGCGCGCAGAACCTGACAGGTTTGTTTGACGGCCTCACAGCTGTAAGGCGTGCCTGCGGAAGCTCCGGTGCTGGTCGGGTTCGGGATGATCTGCGTCTGCACTCCGCGCACCGTAATCAGGCTCATGGGTAGATTCATGACATAGGCCGCCACTTGTAGCACCTGAGTGGCCAGTCCCTGACCGATCTCGACCCCGCCCTGATGTACCACGAGTGAGCCATCCGCCTGATTCACCACGACGTAGGCGGCGGCCTGCTCCAAAAGCTTGAGGTTGTAGCCTGAACCATACTTCACTGGCATCATGGCCAAGCCTTGCTTGCGCCATTTATTCTTTCGGTTGTAGTCATCCACCGACTTCCGCTTCTTGGCGTAGTCTGATTTCTCCTTCAAATACGCCCACACTTGCTTGATGTAGCAATAGGACAGCGCCTGGCCAAAAGGAGTCACGTCTCCACGATCATAGAGATTCTTCTCCCGCAAATCTTCGGGTAACATGCCGATGGCGTAGGCGGCGTCATCCACCGCGTTTTCGATGATGTTTTTGCACTGCACATCGCCAAAGGAGCGGAAGGCGGTGCTCGGTGCGGTATTGGTGCGGCAGACATCGATCTGGCTTTCAAAGTTCGGCACTTTATAGGCGTTGTCCGTGCGCAGCTGGATGCAGTTTGAGACGACAAAGGAGCAGTCATAAAACGCGCCACCATCTCCCCACATCTTGGTTTGGAAGCCCAAAATGCGGCCTTTATCCGCAGGATTGAGTTTGCCCTGATCCACGGCGATCTGGTACTGACCGTAATAAGCATGGCGTTTGCCGATGAGTCCCGTGTCTGTATCACGCGGCACGACGAGCCTGACGGGTCGCTTCGTGGCCTGCGCAGCAATGGCTGCCGGTCCTGCGACAAAGCGTGTCTGCTCTGTTTTCCCCCCAAAACCGCCACCCACGGGTGGGATGTCCACATTGATATGATTGTACTGCAAGCCGAGCGCCATGGCTGTGGTCTGGTGGATGGCTGCTGGGCTCTGGGTAGAGGGTCTTACGGTAAAGTGCCCCTCGTCCTCCGGTAGCACCACGCAGGCCTGAGGCTCCATGTAAAAATGAGCTTGGCCACCATTGGTCTGCGTATTCTCGACGACCAAGCATGGCACGCCATCAAGCACGACTGGACGCATCAGTGCAGACCGATCCAGATGATCTTTCTCACGCGTCCAGTCGAAGCGGCTGCCGGGACGAATGATCTTCCAGATGTGGGAAAGGAACACTGCCGAGCTCGGTGTGTCAGGGTAAATACTATTCAAGCTGATGGCCTCATCCAACGTCAGCACGGGCTTTAGCCACGCCCCCTGATTAAAGGGTGCCTTATTCCACTGTTCCGGCCAGCTGAAGGTGCCATAAGCCACGCAGTGTTCAGAAACATAATCGGCGATCCTTTGTGCCTCTTGCTCGGTCTCTGCCAAAACGAGCGCAATCGCCTGCCCCACATAGCTCACCTGTCCATTTGCCAGTAGCGGCTGATCTGCGCCCATGCCCTGCATATTCATGCCGCTCTTTTTGATGTTCTCAGAGGTGATCAGATCCACAAATGAGTCGGCATATTTGGAAAGATGATCCCGTAGCCGAGTGGTGGCTGTCTTTTTATCCGTGCCAGGAAGCACCAGCCAGCAAGTAGCCAAAGCACGCCGACTTTGAACAAAGGCCGCATTCAGCGCCTGAGCAGGCACGGGCACCTCATGCGTGTAGCGCAAGCGTCCAGACGTCTGCAACATGGCGGTGGTCTTGATGTAAGGCTGCGCGACGGGTTTCTTCCAGTCCTGATTCGCATAGGACTGCACACCGTCACTGACTGGCCAGTTTCCCCACATCATCACTCCGCTTGAAGCCACATTGGCGGGAACTTTGACTTTTTGAGATCCAAGGGCATGCACCACCGCCTTATAAAAGAAGCCCAGCACCAGCTGGATGCGGTACTCGTCCGTGTAGCCTTCGGAAGGCAGCCCCTGCATCCGAGGAGCCCATTTTTTCAGCTCAGCTGCCGTTTCCTTGGCCAGCAATTGCGCCCACTCAGGGATCGAGGCCAGGTCCAAGGTGCGCCCGCGCATCAACTCCTGCGTTTTCGCCGCATGCCAGGGAAATGGTGCGATGCCGCCGAAGACCAGCGTCAGATCCTCCAGTTTGGCCCTACCTTTGAAGCGGAAGCGCGTGGTGGAGTTCACGATGGTGTGTGAATTCACCTCACGCAGAGCTACTTTTTGGGCTAGAACGCAGTCGTTATCACCGCTCAAAGGCAACCGATAGCGGACGAGCAGGATTTCGTCCGCGAGCGCAGGCTTGGCCACGACCGCAGCCGTCAGCTCACCTGCCGTCGCCGACTGTGACGCCCAGACACCATTGGCACTGAGTTTCACATACTCAATCACGGCACCCACAGCCACCATCGTGGTGAAAAGATCCGAGGGGAACGGCTCCTGCTTCCCCGCAATGTGCTCCTGCTTCCCCGCAATGTGCTTCAGCACCAGCATGGTATTACCGCCCAGAGAAGCCGCATTCCGCACGATTCGGCCCGCCGTGCGTCTCGCCATGTAGTGGATAGCCACCAGCGCCGTAGCCCTGGGCCCTCGGCGCTGAAGTTCTGCACCGGTCAGCTCCAGAAGATCATTGTATGTATTGCCAGCACCGATGACGAGCTCATCCTTACCACTCACAGCATGGCCTTGCAGTTCAGGGATCAAGCGAATGTCCACAAACATCCGAGTGGCAGGATACTCCGTCGTATAAATCCCAAAGGATGTATTGCCATGCACTAGACGCACCGCTTTGTCGCGATTTTCCTGCATCAAACCAGCTAACTCCGCTAGGGACAAAGGAGTCACCCATACCTGACGCTCACCCGCGGACTGCACCGGCTGAGCGCGCCTTTGGGCTGCCTTTGGAAAAGGAATCTCCACCGTGCCAGGCAGCTGAGAGGCACTCTGACCATCCGCCAGACACTTCATGCGATTAGCCTCATCCTCAGCGGACCAATCCGAGGCAAAGGTCTTCATCCCTGTCATGATGGATCGATAGCCCGTGCAGCGGCACAGATTGCCATCAAAGGCCTCCTCGATCTCCTTTTTCGTCGCCTTGGGGTTGTTGATGATGAATTCCGACATGTTCATCACAAATCCGACACTGCAATACCCGCACTGACTGCCATTATTCATGGCTAAGCAGTGCGCCACCGGATTCATGCCATCATGCTCCAACTCGGAAGGATGCTCCTCCACCTTTTTCACCAAAGTCACGCAGGGCGCAGCCCCAGCATCCAGCGCCGTCGTCACCGCAGCACTCACTGCCAGACTTTTTTTAACGGCCGCCTGTCCCGCTTTCACCGCCGCCTCAGGCTCAGGAGTACCAATCGGAGCCGCACCTCGGGAAGAAGTCGCCGTATGAAGCAGGAATTCAGGATCCGCATTGCGTACCCCGCCCGTACCCTCGACCGTTGTCACCACCAGTCCGCCTAGGGCACACACCGGCCTCAAGCAGGAATTGATCGCCCGGTGTTCAGGCTCCCGTTTTTCCTCATTCCAGTGGGAAAGAATCACCGTGCACCCACCGCAGCCTCCCTGACCACAGGGCTTCTTCGGCCCTACCAGAGCAACCTCAGGAGAGCGCAGATAATCGATGAGCAGCATGTCGGGTGCCGCCTCTTTGATGGTCACCGGCTTTCCATTCAGAAAGAAAGATACTTCATTGGGAGATAACTTGTTCACGTTCATATCAGTACAATTTGATGCAATGGACAGGACTAAAACCTCAACAATCAGGTCTTTTAGACTTAATAGAAGAGTATAAACATCTAACAATTCAGGTTAATATCGGAAAGGATATAAAACACAAGATCTATGTTTATCGACCTGAAATAAGAATAGCAACCTAAACAATCCAATCATTTTGTCAGAAATCAGTTGTACCTAGAAACAGCCACAACTTTGAAAAATCCGGCGTGATGTTTAACCCTAGATTCGAAAATGGCTGACTACCGATTTGCATCATTCATTGATTCCACTAGGCTTTTGCCTCTCGATCATTGTCACCCAAGCCAAAGCCACCTCGAATCGAAAAAGCCCTTTGAAACCAAGCGTCGGCGCTGCTCAACGATCTTCCATTCCTGAATCTAGCAGGCAATCCACGATGTTGGGATGTGGAACGAAGAGTCACTTCGACCGTGTGAGTCGGAGACAACAAAGCAACTGGATACTCCATTTTACAGGAAAACAGAAAGACCTGATTTACAGGCCAGAACCCATTCCTGTTGATCCTGTGATTAGAAACTCGAATCACGAACAGTCTCATATCATCCACGGCGTGCGGAACGGCACGTAGCTCCACGGCAAGTTATGCGGGAGTAACCGAACTCAAAGAGCCCTTGAGTGTGGAAGCAGAAATAACTTTTGCCGGTTAAAACCGCAAAGTTAGTCAGGGTGAATAATTAGGAATGTTAGAAGCCAGCGAACAGCCCCACCAAACCACAGGAGGGGTTTACCTTTCCTTTGTTACCAATGGTTTTCAGAAGTCGCACAGCGTGCGACCAGTCATTCGCGCTTGTCGAGGCTCAATGAAATCACCGCAAACGACCGTCAACGTCTTCCCGCACCTTGGCATATCGAAGGCCTGAGGATCATTCTACCCTCAGGGACAATCGGGAATGTTGGCCGCCGGATCGACCGTGCCAAAATATGCTTCCGCGCCAACCATTCCCAATTGACGAAATGACACAGGCTAAACGACAGGCTTCATGGCTTCTTCACCGAGGCGGTGAAGGTAGTCGTAACTGTAAATGCCCGTGTTGTGGCCATCGGTGAAATCAAACTGGATGGCGTAACCACCGATGGGGCGCCACATGCGGACCATGACACCAGGAAAATGCTTTTGATCGGTGCCGCCGTACTGTCGGCCTAACAAATCACGCTCGCCCGTGTTTTCGGCACTGGGAGACCAGGCACGCAGGCGCTCACAGGGGATGTAATGCTCGACTCCGTCTGGCCAGATGATGGCGATGTCGGTGCCGATGAGCTCGATGCGTTGGGGGGCATTCATAAAAGGAAAAAAGTGACAGAGTGAATACGAAGAAGGGACGCCTTTCGGCGTCCCTTCGTAAAGGATGATGATCCCAGTTGGGAAGACTATCGGGAATAAAGTTCGACGACGAGCTGCTCGTTAGCGATAGGATTGATCTCCTCGCGGATCGGAGCACGATTGACGGTGCCTTTCATGGCATCGCGATCAACAGTCAACCAATCACCAACAGGATTGCCAAGTGTCATTTCGAGGAAACGACCGACAAGCTGCTGAGATTTTGGGCTATCTTTGACAGCGACGACGTCACCAGCCTTAGCTTGGAAGCTGGCAATGTTAACGACCTTACCGTTCACCGTGATGTGGCGATGGCTGACAAGCTGGCGGGAAGCAAAGCGTGTGTTAGCGAAACCCATGCGATAGACAACGTTATCGAGGCGCAACTCCAGCATTTGGAGGAGGTTTTCACCAGTCACACCTTTACGGCGTTGGGCTTCAGCGAAGAAACGGCGGAATTGCTTTTCAAGGACGCCGTATTGGAAACGCAGTTTCTGCTTTTCAATCAGAGCGACACCGTAGTCAGACACCTTGCGGCGTGCATTGCGGACGCCGTGCTGCCCAGGTGGGAAGTTGCGGAGTTCAAGAGCTTTGGAGGGACCGAAAAGGGCGATGCCGAAACGGCGTGCAATCTTTTCGCGGGGACCTGTGTAACGTGCCATAAAGGTAAACTAAAAAGGGGGTAGGATGATTTAGACGTAGCAGGTCAATTAGACGCGGCGAGCTTTTGGCGGACGGCAGCCATTGTGAGGAATCGGAGTCGCGTCCTTGATCAGGGTCACTTCGACACCGAGAGCTTGGATGGCACGAACTGCGGATTCACGACCTGAACCAGGACCGCGAAGACGAACTTCGACTTCACGAAGACCGTGACCCATCGCTTGACGGCAAGCGTCTTGAGCAACGACCTGAGCAGCGTATGCGGTGCCTTTACGGGAACCACGGAAGCCCATTTTACCAGCGGTGGACCAACCGATCACGTTTCCGACGCGATCAGTGATGGAAACCATGGTGTTATTGAAAGTGGCGCGGACGTGAACAACGCCGGTGCTGACATTCTTAGAACCCTTGGCCTTGATGACCTTGGCGTTTTCCGTGCCATCGCCACCACCGATCTCAAGCCAAACGCTCTGAGATACGGCACGGTCACCGGAAGTTGGTTGTTTGTCGGCTGCAGGTGCTGCTGCAGGAGCGGCCGGAGCCGGGGCGGGAGCGGTGGCTTCAAGAGCGTCCACTGGTGTCGTTGTTTCGTCTGCCATACTGATAATGATAAAGTTCCTTGAGTGATGCTGGCGAGATTAGACCTTGCCCTTCTTGGCACCTGGATTGCGCTGAGCACCGACGGTCTTACGTGGACCTTTACGTGTGCGAGCATTGGTGTGTGTGCGCTGGCCATGAACTGGCAGACCACGACGATGACGCTGACCGCGATAGCAGTTGATACCAAGGATGCGCTTCATGTGCATCTGGATTTCACGACGAAGGTCACCTTCCATCACAATCTTCATCCCCTGAATGGTCTGGGTAATGAGGGTGATCTGGTCATCCGTCAGTTCACCTGCACGGATGTTTGGATCAATATTGGTGTGAGCCAAGATTTTGCGGCTAAGGGGAAGACCGATGCCATAAATATAGGGCAACGAATATTCGATCTTCTTTTCGTTCGGGATTTCAACTCCAAGTAGGCGGGCCATAAGATAAGATGCTGATTGAGAAAATGGATGGATTAGCCCTGGCGCTGCTTATGGCGTGGGTTCTTGCAGACAACGCGCACGATACCTTTGCGGCGGATAACGCGGCAAAGTTCGCAAAGAGGTTTCACAGACGGACGGACTCGCATAGGATCGGAATAAGATGGGGGATTTCCCAGCGTGAGGCGGGGAGCCGGAAGTCGTACCACACCGAGAGGGCGGTGCAACTGACAATTTCGAGTTTTTCACAATTAGAAATGCTCAACATGTATTAAGCATTTCCCGAAAAAGACTCAGCCAACGGCGCTTTTTTTGAAGAGATTAATCAGCTTTTTAAAGGGCCAAGTGATGACTAAAATCACTGCTCCGGCGAGACTAGCAAACACCGTCATTGGCAGTAAACAAAGGCGAAGGACGGGATTCATGAGCTTTTGCAAGGCTGGCTTTTCAGACCACAAAATGCCGATTGTGGTGATGCTGACGATGCCACCAAATTTGATGATCTTGACCCAGGTCGGTCCGAGGTTCTCAAAAAAGTGGTGAAACTGCAATTCGACCAAAAGAAAAAATCCGACGTAGCCGATGAGCACAAAAGCGATGTGCTCCAGCACGGGATATTTGGCGATCATTTTAATAGCAAGGCTAGCCACAAGGCGCAGAGCAATGATGCCAATCGTGACGCCTACATAGACTGGCCAGATCTCTTTTGGACTCAAGGCGATGGCAGCGACAACATTATCCACGCTTAGGCTGAGATCCATCAAGGCGATCATGGTGATCGTCCCCGCGAAGGTGCGATGATGCACATTCACGACTTCACCTTCCTCTTCGGCGATTTCTTTTCGACCGGCAAAATGGGCACACATCAGCCACACCAAATAGAAGGCACCGATGAACATGATCCAATTTTGGCCGATGATATAAGAGGCAAATAGCAGCGCTAACAGGCGGAAACCATACGCGCCGATGTAGCCAATATTCATGGCCTTAGCCCGCTCCTTTTCCTCCAAGTGAGAGGCCATGGCAGCAATGGCTAAAGCATTGTCCACGGACAATAAGCCCTCAATCAACACTAATCCCATGATAACGGGGAGTGCTTGGACAAACTGGTTCCAAAGATCAGGGAAGGATGCGGCAAGGAGGGTGGCTAGCATGGGTTGAGATGGACGAATAATGAGAAAGATCAAGTTTTCACCCACTCGTTACATATTTATGATGTCAATCCGCTCGCAGGAATGGCGGTATGTGTCACATTTGCCGACAATTTGATGAACCCAAGTGTTTTGAGCCTGCGCTGTCCGAACTGCGGACGCCCGTTTCTCTCGCTGCCTCAGCAGCCTGGAGCTCTGCTCACATGCCCACATTGTGCGCAGAGTTCGCCAATGTCATCCTTTCAGGTAGCGGGCGCTAGTCCAACGGGTAATGCGACCCCATTTCGTCGCCGCGTCATTCAAAACCAGCCACTGCCGGCTCAGCCACCGCAGTTTCAGCAGCCACAGCCAGGTCAAGCCATTCCGCCTTGGTTGATGCCGAACCCTGCTTACTACGCGCCGCCGCAGAGCGCACCAACTACACGGTGGATTACGCCTCAACCGGGATGGACGCCGCAGCCACTCGGAGCACCGATGCCCAAACCCTCAGGCTGGCCACCTGCGCCGGAGCAGCCTCCGATGTTTGTGCCGCTAAACGCGTCCCCCTATCCGCCTGCGCCTGTCGCTGAGCGCCCATGGAATGGCATTTCAGAGGCTCTCTATGCAAGCCCGTCCACCTCGACATCCCCCTTTTCGCTAGCTAATCTTGATTCAGAACCGATGCGGGGCCTGATGCCAGTCAACAGAAGTGTGGATCCTGAAAAATCATTCGATCTACCCCAGGATGCAACCTTCACCGAAGTCACGCAGACTCCATGGGAACAACCCAAAAAGCGCAGCACTTTACCTTTAGCGATAGCCTTTCTAGCCATCGTTCTAGGAGCCTGCCTATGGGCGCTCAAGGACGACTGGATGCCTATGATCATGCCTGATTTGACGGCAACCATCCCTGATAGCTCGACCGCTGAAACAGCCTTTCCGTTGCCGACTCTGACGCCTGCTCTGAAGACACCCAAGGCAGAACCAGAACCTGAAGTGCGACGCGCGGAAGTGGTAGCGCCTCCTGTCGATTTAGTTGCTGCTGGTGAGGCTGCTGAAAAGCTGTTTACTGCGCTGATAGAGGCCAAAATACCGGAGGAACGCTTAGCACTGATCGCGGCAAAAGAAGAGTATATCACCGATGTGGCTGAATTCTTTAACGCAGGAAAGCCTGATATCCTCTCCTTTAAGCCCTCCAATGCAACCTTGCGTCATCTCCCCAGCCAAGAGATCGCGCCAATGTTTCAAATCGTGACCAAACAATGCACTCACGGAGCCCTGATGCGTGTGGTGCAAAAACCAGGCGGCGGCTTTCTTCTCGACTGGCCCCTGTTCGCTGAATCACATGCCCAAAAGTTGGTTAAATTCATCGAGTCAAAATCCACTCAACCGGTCTGGCATCACGTCTGCCTGCGCCGAGATCATGGGCTGGAGCTGCCTGAAGAAGAACGTGAGCATCAGGTCTCGTTCACTTTACAAGGCTCCTTAGACACCTCAGGTAAATGTGCTGCCGTTGCCCAAAAAGGCTCTTCAATCGGTCGCTATCTCAGCCGCGAAACTGAATGGGGAACCATTTATGTAGCACGCCTGCTTTTGCAGCATCGCGCCCTCAAAAACAGGGATCTCGCTATCACCATCCTCGATTGTGAAGGCGCGGCTGCAGGCTCGTCTCAGTAACCGTCAGCGTCGCCGAACGCCCAGCCCTGGGGCATCAGGCATGATCAGGCATCCCTTTGAGTCAAAGGTCACGCCCTGGTAATCATCTTCTGCCAAATAAAGATGCCCATCTAAGTCGGCATAATCTGACCAAGGTGCCAAATGCGCGGCAGCGGTGATGCCAATGCTGCTTTCGATCATGCAGCCTAATAAAACGCCAAGTCCATGACTGCGTGCAGCTTGAATCATTTCGATAGCTCCACTGAAGCTTCGACATTTTAATAGCTTCACATTCACGCCTTCAACCAGACTTAGCAGCGCAGGCACATCCGCTGCTGTCTGTGCGCTCTCGTCGGCATACAAAGGGGTCGCTATTCTGGGCAGAGCTAAACGCAGCTCCTGCCAGGCTAAGATCCCGCCATCGTGATGAATCGGCTGCTCGATGAGCTCCAGAGAATAGGCTTCCAGCTTTAGAATCATCTTAGCTGCATCCGTCACAGACCAGCCTCCATTGACATCGACCAACAACTTCGCCTTTGGCGCAGCCTGACGTGCCACAGCGACGATTTGACCATCATATTCAGAATCCCCACTGCCCAACTTGAGCTTCAAAACCTGAAATTGCTGCGCGGTCTCCTGCACCAGCACCGCGAACTCCTCTAAGCTCGTCGGAATACTGAAGGAACGGCAACCTGGAATCAAGCCAGGACGTTTCGGTAGCGAAACAGGCACTAGCGCAGATAGCGGCGATCCCGCACGCCTCCCCTCTAAATCCAGCCTCCAAAGATCCAAGGCTAACTCCGCTGCCCGAGAAGGCGCAGGCCCCTGCCCTGCTTGCAGCCACCCAAGAGTGGATTCCACGTTCTCATGATAATATGGAACGAAGGGAGCCTCACCAACGGCACCGCCTCCGCTAAGACGCACCACCTGCCGTGAAGAAGAGGCCCCATGCGCAATGCGAAAGGGCGTGGTTAGGTGCAGGGTTTTGAGTTCGACTACCGGCTTCATGCAGAAAGGATTCACAGGATTGCAGGAATCACAGGATTTTTTCCAAACTCCTGCTTTGATAGCGCTTTCACTTCATTCCACGATTCATGCCCCGCCCGTCTTTTCAACGATTCCCCGCCTCTGCTCCGAAACCACCACCGCCAGGCAGTGAGGACTGGGCGCGCCCTTGGGCGCAGATGAAGTACTTTTCTTACCATCCAGCGGTCTTCCCAAACATGGTCGGCCCTGTCTCAAGTGACGCGGGACCTGGCGATCTGGTGAATATTTATGACAAAGAAGGCCGCCGGTTTGGCGCTGGTTACCTCAATCCAAAAGCCCGAGTGCCACTGCGCGTGCTGCACCATGGCGAAGGCGAATTTACCGAAGCTGACCTGGATGCACTGCTTTTGCGGGCCGTCCGTCTGCGGACAAAAACCCTGAAACTCGATGCCGACACAGACGCCTACCGAGTGATCCACTCCGACGCTGATGGCCTGAGCGGACTCATTGTGGATCGCTATGATGAGACCCTTTCCATCGATATCACGACACTGGGTGCCTGGCGCCGCATTCGCCGTTGGCTTCCCATGCTGCATGCAGAACTAGGCACCAAACATCAGGTCCTACACGTCGATCCAGACATCGGCCTCATGGAGGGCATTCGCATCGGAGATGTGCCAGAGGCCAGTCTGCCAGCCCCGCGCAGCGCCCGAGTGCGTGAACATGGTGTCCGCTACTCTGTCAATTTTGAAGACGGTCATAAAACCGGCTTCTTCTGCGACCAGCGGGACAATCGCGTCAAGCTAGGCAAACTTGCCCACGGTCGAGTGCTTGACCTTTGCACCTACACCGGCGGTTTTGCACTAGCGGCCAAAGTGCTGGCCAAATGTGAAGATGTCACTGGCGTGGACCTCGATGAAAAAGCCATCGCTCAGGCCAAAGCCAATGCCAATCTGAATCAGACCCGAGTGAACTGGATTCATGGAGATGCCTTTACGTGGTCACGGCAAATGATCAAAAACGGTGAGCTTTGGGACACGGTCGTGCTCGATCCACCGAAGCTTCTCCATCACCGCGACAACCAAGAAGAAGGCATTTTTAAATACCGCGACCTGAACGGACTGGCGATCCAGCTCGTCAAGCGTGGCGGCCTCTATGTCACCTGCTCCTGCTCAGGACTGCTCAGCACAGATGACTTCGAAGAACTCATCATTGGCAGTGCGCACCGTCACGGTCGCAAGCTGCAAATCCTCGACCGCACTGGTCCAGGCCTGGATCATCCGGTCATGTCAAACTGCCCTGAGAGCCGCTATCTCAAAGTCGTCTGGGCCATCGTCGTCTGATCCTCATGTCACCTGCTGTTCAGCTCTGTGCCGCAGCCGCGACTCTTCGTGACGCGCTACGTCCGTTGCGCTTTGCCGAGCCGACAACGCACGTCTATTGCCCACTCGAGTACGCTTGGGCAGCGCATGAGACCTACCTCACGCGCTTTGGCGACAGTTCTAAAAAAGTCATCTTCGTCGGCATGAATCCCGGCCCCTGGGGCATGACGCAAACCGGCGTGCCGTTTGGTGAAATCAGTGCCGTGCGCGACTGGATGGGCATATGCGAAACTGTCCATAAACCCGCGAACGAGCATCCTAAGCGCCCGGTTGTCGGCTTTGACTGTGAACAATCCGAAGTCAGCGGCCGCCGACTCTGGGGGCTTTTCAAAGATCGCTTCGGCACTGCAGATGCGTTTTTCAAAGACCACTTCGTCGCCAATTATTGTCCGCTTGTGTTCATGGAGGCGAGCAGCCGCAATCGCACCCCAGATAAACTGCCCGTCGATGAAACCACGGCCATGGAAGTCCTCTGCGATGCCCATCTGCGCGCCGTCATCCAGGCCTTAAAACCCGAGTGGGTTATCGGTGTCGGAGCCTTTGCCGAAGAGCGTGCCAAGCGCGCCCAAAGCATTCTAGGCAGCGATTTTAAAGTCGGCCGCATTCTGCACCCCAGTCCAGCCAGCCCAGCCGCCAACCGCGACTGGGCCGGCACCGCCACCAAGCAGCTCTTACAGCTAGGCGTTTGGGTTTAGGCCCCTTAATCCCCGCTCAATAACGACGCGCTTCAGGCAGCATCCAGAACGTCGTCTCTCCACTAAATGAGCCCCTAGGGCAAGACGCTACAGAAGCCGGGCGTAATAGAGCCAATGTTTCTCCCGCGTTCCATTCCCAGACCGTCCCCTGCGCCGATCGTCGTCGCGCTGGGAATGCTCTGTCTAACAGCTCAGGCGGCAGGGACAGCAGGGTTCGATTTCTTTGAGAAAAACGTGCGGCCCATTCTGGTCCAGCGTTGTTATGAGTGCCACTCCGAGGAGTCTGGAAAAAAGAAAGGCGGCCTAGCTCTCGATGCCAGAGATACGCTGCTCATGGGCGGTGACAATGGCCCCGCTCTCATCGCCGGAAACCCCGAAAAGAGTCTATTGATCGAAGCCGTCCGCTATCAGAACCGTGACATGCAGATGCCGCCAAAAAGCGCGCTGCCCGACGCTGAAATAAAAGTGCTTGAGGCGTGGGTGAAGATGGGTGCTCCCGATCCACGAGAGGCCATCTCAGGAAAAGCTCAGGGGCCACGCGTCATTGACCTTGAAGCAGGACGCCAGCATTGGGCTTTTCGCCCCATTGCCAATCCCTCCGTACCAAACGCCAAACATAGCGCCACTAGCACGAATCCTATTGATGCGTTCATCTCCGCCAAGTTGGCTGAAAAAGGACTCGCCTTAGCGCCACCAGCGGATCCAGCAACCTTCATTCGCCGCGCCACCTTTGATCTAACAGGACTGCCACCTACCCCTGAAGCAGTGGCAGCATTTGTCCGCGAATGCCAGCAGCACCCAGAGTCTGCACTGCCCCCAAAAGCCTGCAGTGAACTCATCGACCGCCTGTTGGCCTCTCCTCAGTATGGTGAAAAATGGGGCCGCCATTGGCTGGATGTCGCCCGCTATGCTGACTCGAACGGGCTGGATGAAAACATCGCTCTCGGCACCGCTTGGATGTACCGTGACTACGTGGTCCGCGCCTTCAATGCAGACAAACCTTTTGATCGATTCCTCACCGAGCAGATCGCCGGAGATCTTCTTCCTGCTAAGACACCTGAAGAGCGGCGTGAACATGTCACGGCTACCGCATTCCTGAATCTCGGAGCCAAAGTGCTAGCTGAACCGGACAAAGAAAAACTCATCATGGACACCGTCGATGAGCAGATCGAGACCCTCGGCCGCGCTTTTCTTGGCATGACCCTCGGCTGCGTGCGCTGTCACGATCACAAATTTGATCCCATCCGCCAGGACGACTATTACGCCCTGGCAGCTATCTTTAAAAGCACGCGCTCCTACAGCCGTGACCGCATCGGAGCGCTATCCACAGCTTTTGAAACCCCCTTGGCTGGATTGGAAGAATTTGCCGCAGTCTATTCAGCCGAGCGCGCCCTAGCAGTGAAGACCAAGGAGGTCGCCACCGCCAAGGCCGCGCTGAATAAGAAAAAGACAGCCGAGACTCTCGCTGCCGTGGATCGGCTGATGCATGAGCAGGAACAGATCGAAAAAAATTTGCCTGATCTCCCCACCGTCATTGGAGTCAGCGAGGCTGAAAAAATACTCCCTTCCCTGCCCGTTCATATTCGTGGCAGTCACCTCACGCTAGGCAGACCCATCCAGCGCGGATTCCCCGCCGTGATGCAGGCAGCCAAGAGCACGAAGTCAAACTTCCCACAAGACCGCAGCGGACGGCTGGAGCTGGCCCAGTGGCTTTGCAGCCCTGAACATCCACTCACCTCTCGAGTGATCGTCAATCGCATCTGGACCTGGCATTTCAATCAGGGTATTTCCTCCACCCCAGATAACTTCGGCCTACTGGGCAGTGCGCCCACACATCCTGAACTGCTGGACTGGTTGGCGCGCTGGTTTTCTAATCAAAGCTGGAGCATCAAAGATCTGCATCGCCTCATCATGAGCAGTGCGTCCTATCAACAAAGCAGCCAAGCCGCCATGGCTACAGCAGATCCAGAAAACCGCCTGCTCTATCACTTCCCCATTCGCCGTCTGCAGGCCGAAGAGCTGCGTGATGCCATTCTTGCTGTAGCCAATCAGATCGACCTCAAGATCGGCGGAAAGACGGTGCCATTGAGGAACCGACAATTTGTTTTTAATCATACCTCCAAAGACGCCACCACCTATGAAAGCACGCGTCGTGCCCTCTATCTGCCGATCATTCGAAACAATTTATACGATCTATTTCAACAGTTCGATTACCCAGATCCCACCGTATCTACAGGCCTCAGAAACAGCACCATCGTTTCACCTCAAGCTCTGCTTTTAATGAATAACGACCTTGTGATGCAGGCTTCTGATGCCTTGGCCGATCGACTGCTCAAACTCCCAGAATCCCAGCGCCTGTCGATGGCCTATCAACTAGCTTTTAGCCGCGACATCACTACCACGGAGAGCCAGCGTGCCCGCGACTTCATCACCGTTACCGATGCCACTCTGGCCTCAGACCACCCGGATGCGCAGGCCCGCGAGTCCCGAGCCTGGAGCCTCTATTGCCAAACGCTCTTCATGACCAATGAGTTCATGTATCTGCGCTAGCTGGAAGATAGAGCCAAAGGCAGCCACACGTATGACTACTCGGTGAATCTCTCCAAGCGTCAGCTTCTGCAAAACAGCGCCTCTGGCTTTGGCCTGCTGGCTCTGCGTGACTTGTTGCAGGCCGAACAGGTGACGACCAATCCGCTGGCCGCTAAAAAGCCGCATTTTCCGGCAAGGGCAAAGCGGGTGATTTTTCTCTTCATGAAAGGTGGACCATCTCACGTGGACACCTTTGATCCAAAGCCGCTACTGGATCGTGATCATGGCAAGCCGTTACCGTTTGCCCTGCCCCGTGTCACCTTTGCCAAGACTACCACGCTGCTGAAATCGCCCTGGAAATTCAAGCGCTATGGTGAAAGCGGGCTGCCAGTGAGTGATCTCTTCCCTCATGTGGCCAAATGCGTGGACGACCTCTGCATCATCCGCTCCCTGCATGGCACGAACCCAGCCCACGGCGGTGCCTTATTAAAGCTGCATACCGGCAGTGATACTCAGGTGCGCCCAAGCATGGGCTCCTGGATCAGCTACGGACTCGGCACCGAAAACAGTGATCTACCAGGCTTTGTCACCATCTGCCCCACCCTGGCCCATGGCGGCGTGAATAACTGGGGCGCGGCCTTTCTGCCCGCCTGGTGTCAGGGAACACCGCTGGGCAATGCCAGTGTGCCAGCCACCCAGGCCGTGGTCAAAAACATCGCCAATGCCCGCACCAGCCCAGCGCTGCAACGCCTGCAACTGGAGCTTTCTGCCAACCTGAATCGCGACCATTTAGCGGAGTCCAATGCTGCGCAGATGCTAGAAGCGCGGATCAACTCCTTTGAGCTCGCTTACCGGATGCAGACAGCCATGCCTGAATTGCAGGACCTCAATGGCGAGTCCGAAGCCACCCGGAAACTCTATGGGCTGGACGATCCTGTCACCACGAACTTCGGTCGGCAATGCCTGCTGGCACGGCGCTTTGCCGAACGCGGCGTGCGCTACATCCAGGTGACGCATAGCGACTCAAACGTGCAATGGGACCAGCATGGTGATCTCATCAAAGGCCACACCAAGAATGCAGCGGAAGTGGATAAACCTATCGCAGGCCTACTCCACGACCTCAAATCACGCGGCCTGCTGGAAGACACCCTCGTGCTCTGGGGTGGCGAATTTGGCCGCACTCCCGTAGCCCAAGGCACAGCCGATGGCCGCGATCACAATCCTGAAGGTTTTACCATGTGGATGGCAGGTGCCGGAGTCAAAGCAGGCACAGCCTATGGAGCCACGGACGACTACGGCTACTTCGCCACAGAAAACAAAGTCCATATTCACGACCTGCATGCCACCCTTCTGCACATCCTAGGCATGGATCACGAGAAACTAACCTACCGCTATGCCGGGCGTGATTTCCGCCTGACCGATGTGCATGGCCATGTGGTTCACGACATCTTGAGCTAACAGCTGAGGCGATAGACACCCGTTTTGGCAGGACCATTAGTGGGCAAGAAAATTCTCTCAACCCATTCTCAATCCCATTACCTCGATTCTCATTGCCGATGCTTGCAGTCTAGGAAGCCTACGTCACACCTGCCAAATCTAAGCCATCAATCCCGTGTCACGACACGATCCAGATTCAGCAACACGCCCGCGGTGGTGGTGTAGGCAGCGAGATCGGTGACGGGGAGTGAGGCATCGGCTTTGGAGGCACCTTGGGTGATGGTTTTAGCGGCCTCTTCGGGGTGGGCGGCATACCAAGCACGGCGCTCGTTCCAGCCTTTGACCAGCAACTTCAAAGAATCAGGATCAATGTCACGGGCGGTGGTGCGCTTGTAACCATTAGAGATGCAGGCTTCGGGTGAGGTGCCCTGCTTCATCATGATCTCAGCGAGTCCGCGCTGCGCTTCCACGAAGGTGACTTCATTGAGCATGGCCAGAGCTTGCAGAGGGGTGTTGGTGCGGCTGCGTTTGACGGTGCAGATTTCCCGAGTCGGCGCATCAAAGAGGAGCATGGAAGGCGGGGCTGCAGTGCGCTTCCAGATGGTGTAGAGACTGCGGCGATAGAGACCTTCTCCAGCGTCTGCTTTGTAGCCGCGCAAGTCGCCGTACTTGCTGGTTTCATCCCAAACGCCTTCAGGCATGTAAGGCCGGACGCTGGGGCCGCCGACTTTGGAAACCAGCAGCCCACCAATGGCTAGGGCCTGATCGCGCATCATCTCGCCACTAAGACGGAAGCGTGGGCCACGCGCTAAAAGCCGATTTTCTGGATCACGCTCCAGCATCTCTGGACTGACCTTGGAGGATTGCCGGTAGGCGCGGCTAGTGACCATGAGTTTCAGCAGGTGCTTCATGTCCCAACCACTGCGCATGAACTCGGCTGCCAGCCAATCGAGAAGCTCAAAGTGGACGGGGTATTCAGCCTGCACGCCGAAGTTTTCGGTGGTCTTGCAGAGGCCCACACCAAAGAGCCGCTCCCACTGACGATTCACCCAAACACGAGCCGTGAGTGGATTGTCCTTAGCCACCAACCATTTGGCTAGGCCAAGGCGGTTCATCGGCGCATCCTTGGGCATGGGGTTAAGCCAATCAGGGACGGCCATGGTCACCTTGGCTCCGGGTTTGTCATACTCGCCACGAGCAAGGATGAAGGCGTCTCGATTCGTCTTGGCTTCCTTCATGACCATGGTTGTCGGCAGTGTATTTTCAAACGTGGTGAGCGCGGTTTGTTTAGCCGTCAGTTGATCCATGGCCCGTTTCACAGGACTATCGACGGTGGCTAGGTAATAGGCTTCTAGATCCTTCTTCTGAGCAGGCGTGCGCTTATCCGGCGCGGTGGCCATGATGGCTTTGATCTTGGTCAGATCGGCATTGCCATCGAGTTTCACGTTGGCCATCGGCAAAGCGGTGCTGCTGATGCGGAAGCGCCCGATGTTATGCCTACCGAGCGCCTCATGACGGAGGCGCAGCAGCACCTGGGCCCCTTCACTGTAACTCACGGGCTTCTCCAATAGGAACATGGCACGGCGATTTTCCTTCCTGGACGGCCCATCAATGGCCCAGCCTTTACCGCCCTTTTTGTTGAGCAAATGAGTGATCTCATACCCCTTTTGACTGAAGTCAGCCTCGACCTTGGCGAGCTTTTGTTGCTCGGGCTGACCGCCAGCTTTTTGAATAAATACGTCAAAGTCACTCAGCACAAAATTGCCATTGTCGTTGCGCCCCAGACTGCCAGCAGGCAGGGAGGCATCAGGAAAGCATTCTAACAAGAAACCAGACACACCAGACTTGGGCATGGCGGCATCATAGAGATAGATATCCTTGGCAGGATTAGGACCGCTGGCCAGATAACTCCCGTCTGCCTGAAGCGTCAGCTTGGCGCCGGCGTTTTTGAATTTAGACACCACCTGAGTGGGAGCCAAGAGAGTCCAAGACGATGCCTGTCCTTTAAGCTTGGCGTCCGATTCTTTTTCCCAGGCGGCCAGAAGTGGTGGCAGCGTCTTGCGTTTCTCCGCCAGGTCTTGCTGCGCAGCGCCGATCTCTGCCTGCATCTGCTTGATCTTTCCATCCTGCTCTGGCGAGGTCACATTCATGATCGGAAGTGAATTGCCCCCACTGCGATTTGAGGCCCCCTGAATCGTGCCGGTTTCCTCAATGTTATTGAAGAAAGCAAACATCGAATAGAAGTCCTTTTGGGTAATCGGGTCATATTTGTGATCATGACAGCGCGCGCAGTTCATGGTCAGTCCCATCCAGGTGAAGCTGGTCGTCTCCACACGGTCGATGATGTTTTCGATCCGCCATTCTTCAGCGATGATCCCCCCTTCCCCATTGATGCGATGATTGCGATTGAAGCCTGTGGCGATGAGTTGGCTCTGCGTTGGATTGGGTAAAAGATCTCCAGCGATCTGTTCGATGCTGAATTGATCAAAGGGCATGTTTTGATTAAAGGCTCCGATCACCCAGTCCCGCCAGGGCCACATGCTACGACTGCTGTCTGTCTGGAAACCGTTGCTGTCGGCATAACGAGCAAAGTCCAACCATTCGCGTGCCATGTTTTCCCCGTAGGCTTGGGAGGCTAACAAACGATCCACCACGGCCTCGTAAGTCGTCTGACCAGAAGTAAGCGCCTGCACTTCCACAGGCGTGGGCGGTAACCCCGTGAGATCCAGGGTCACGCGGCGAATGAGCGTGGCAGCATCGGCTTCAGGTGAAAAAGAGAGGCCCTCTTTTTTGAGGCGTTGTTCCAGCAGAGTCTCGATGGCTTTGTGGCCTAAACCCTTCGTTTCTGCCACCGGCTCAAAGGCCCAGTGCCCTTGATATTCTGCGCCCTCAGCGATCCACTGCTTTAGCAGCGCTGCCTCAGCTTGGGTGACCGGCTTATGCATCTTAGCTGGCGGCATCAGGTCATCTGCATTGGTCGTGGTGACACGTGACAGCAACTCACTTTGATCCGGCTTTCCAGGAACAATGGCTATAGAACCCGACTCCGCAGGTTTAAGCGCCTGCTCACGGCGATCCAATCGCAGCTCGCCCTTACGCTCCTTCTCATCGAATCCATGACAGTGGAAGCATTTGTCCGACAGGATCGGTCGGATATCCCGATTAAAAACGATGCTGCCGGCCTGAGCAGCAGACATGAAAAGGAACAGGAAAAAGAAAAGGCGAACCATGGCGGACTCATACGCTAGCAGGATGGCTCCTCTAACGCAATATCAGTCATGACCGCTTGCTTGGGACAATCACGCCGTAACAACCGGCCAAGATCAACAGCCCACCGAGGATCTGAGCTTCAGTGAATGTTTCGGCCAAAAAGAACCAGCCAAAAACCGTGATGCACAGCGGGAGTAAAATTTGAAATGCTCCACCGATGCTCACCGGCAAATAGCGGAACCCTTCCGTCATACCGATCTGCCCCCAAGCAGCGAGCACAGCCGCTAAGACAAGCAGGCCAAGGTCAGCCCAACTAGGCAGAGCCGATGCCATGCAAAAAGGCAAAGCCAGCAGTCCTGTATAGAGACACTGACTGGCAAAAATGGTGCCACTGGTTTCTGTGCGCGTCAGTTGCCGGATCACGACGACCACGGCCGCAGAGATCAGTGCTCCAACGATAGCGAGGCATTCCGGCTTGCCGAACACGCTCCAATCCCCGCCCTGAAGTCCCGTGATGAAAACAATGCCCGCAATGGCCAACACCATGCCAGCGATTTTTCTGAACGTCAGTGTTTCGCCCAATAGCGGTACAGCCAGAAGAGCCGCCCAAATGACCCAGGTATTGCCGATCAGTGTCGCCTTCCCTGCTCCCAGAATCGGCAGCGTCATGTAATAAGCAGCCGTACCAAAAGCGCCCAGCACTCCTCTAGAAACAAGCATACGCCCTGTCGCGGCGCGTTTGAAACTCACCTGCCCACGAGGCGCATACAGTACCCAGACAAGAACCAACCCAACGAGCGCCCGAAAAAGCAAAGCCCACCAGCCGCTCACCCCGCGCGCAGATCCCAGATGCTTGACGAGCAGCGCCATCCCCGTGAATCCGACCAGCGATCCGAGCATCCACAGTGATCCACGACGAAAGTCGATGCGATTGGAGTCAGCTGAGGGATCGGACATGGATGAGTCCATGACTTCGCTCTTGTGAGATCAAAACGCAAGTCAGCCAAAACTCGACTCGCAGATTCAATTCGATTTAAAGAAAGACTGCAAAAGACATCTGCGAGACGTTTTTGTAGTTTCCTTTTGATCAAAAGGTGGTGTCGTTGCTATGTCCCGTTCCAATTTACACTCACGACCATGTCCACCATTGAACTTTTCTCTATCGGCGCTGGCATTGTAATAGCGTTGATCATTTTCTTGATCGTCGCCAAATTCTTCAATCTCTGGCTACGTGCACGCATCTCCAATGCTCCCGTAAGCATCGTCAATCTCCTAGCCATGTATCTGCGCGGAGTTCCCAATGCACTCATCGTGGACACCCGCATCACCGCGGCCAAAGCCGGCATCCCGATCAACACCGATCAACTCGAAGCTCACTATCTTGCAGGCGGTGAAGTTTCCCACGTGGTGCTCTCACTCATCGCCGCTGACAAGGCTGGCATTCCACTCGACTTCAATCGTGCCTGCGCCATCGACCTAGCCTGCAAAGGCACCTCAAAAACGGTGCTGGAAGCGGTGCGCACGAGCATCAATCCGAAAGTCATCGACTGCCCACACCCAGACATGGGCCGTGGCGGAAAGATCGATGCTGTGGCCAAAGATGGCATCTCTCTCCGAGTCCGCGCCCGAGTGACTGTTCGCACCAACCTTGACCGCTTCATCGGTGGCGCTACCGAGGAAACCGTCGTCGCGCGTGTTGGCGAAGGCATCGTCACCTGCATCGGCTCCTCCGCCTCCTACAAGGACGTGCTGGAGAATCCTGATAGCATCTCCAAACTCGTGCTGCATAAAGGCGTGGACGCCGGCACAGCCTTTGAAATCCTTTCCATCGACATCGCGGACATTGACGTGGGTGAAAACGTCGGCGCCAAACTGCAAGCCGAGCAGGCCGAAACGGACAAAAAGATCGCCCAAGCCAATGCTGAAGTTCGCCGTGCAGCCGCCGTGGCCGTCGAGCAGGAAATGGCCGCCCGCACCCAAGAAATGCGCGCCCGAGTCGTCGAATCCGAAGCTCAAATTCCCCTAGCCATGGCCGAAGCCTTCCGCAGCGGCAACCTCGGCATCATGGACTTTGCACGCTACAAGAACATCACTGCAGACACCGACATGCGCAGCAAAATTGCTGGTGCAGGAAACGCCAATCAGGGCTAATTAAAGACCCTTAGATGGTCGCTTATTGGCAATGAAAAAGGGCAGATAAAGCAGCGAATAAAGAGTCATGCAAAGCAGGATCATGCTGCCAATGTACCAAGGCCATGGGCCGAGGCTATCCATCAAACTTGCCTGCTCTGGTTTATGGCAAAGGAATCCGTAGTTGGTGCTCAGCAGCTTGTTCAAGATGGCTGCTGTGAAAGCATAAGTCATCGTCACCCCAAACATCCGTAGCACCGCACCACGACGCGGCGGACAGCGCATGGATGTGACCACGTGCATGGCCGCCACCACGACGCCTGCATGCAGCAGGAAGAAGGCAAAAAAGCGAGGATCCGGAAAATCCACCTTCAAATTCGGCGTGATAAGCCCCTGCAAAGTGCCCGCCAACCCAAAGAAATAAACGATCTCAGCGGCCAGACGATGCCTTGACCAAAGGGCGATACCTCCACTGATGGCTGCCACATCACAAAAATGGTAGGGCAGAGCATTGGCCCACTCCAGGTCCCCTGCCTGCCAATGCGAAAGCAGTGCCATGGGCCAAGTCAGTAATAAGCCTGTGCCGAGAAGACGCTCAAGCCAGATGGCTAACGACGTGAATTTCCAGCGCGCCACAGCTAGCAATATCAAAACAAACAAAGCGAACCAAAGGACCATTTGGTGGCTGGGACTGAAGGCTTGGAAAGGAACAGGCATGGGTTTTAAATAGAAGGCGACTCGCAGAAGTGGAAAGCACAAAGATTCATCCAACTTGCCACAGCACAATCCCAGCCTAATGGCAGAGAACCATGAGACAAGAATGGGACATCATCATCGCAGGAGGCGGCAGCGCAGGACTCGCAGCAGCGCTGCCCTCGGCGCGCGGTGGTGCCCGCACGCTGCTGATCGAGCGACAGACCAAGCTCGGTGGCATGGGCACCAATGCCCTCGTGCACACCTTTTGCGGGCTTTTCCATCCAGACACGAGTCTGCCCTGGGCCTGGCTGAATCCAGGCATCCCGCAAGAGATCGGCGAAGCTATGATGAAGCAGACACAGCAGACTGAGCCCGACCTCATGGGCCGGGTGTATGTGTTACGCCAGCATCCCAGCTTGTTTGCCAGCATCGCCGATGATCTCTGTGCAGCGGAAACTCAGCTAACACGTCAAAGCGGTAGCGAATGGACAGGCCTGCGCCAAATGGCCAACGGCTGGCAAGTGGAAGTCATCTCGCGCGGAGTAACTCAGTCACATTTCAGTAAATCCGTCATTGATACGACCGGAGATGCTACGGGTGCACGCTGGCTGAGCCCCTCACTCTGGACCATGGCACCACCAGAAAAACTGTACCGCCCCGCCTATGTCTGCGCTTTGCCAAAGGTCACGGGAGAGCATGGCGAGGGCTGGAGACTGGCCTTAGGCGCTCTGATCGTAAAAGGCATTCGATCCAAAGCACTGCCCGAAACGGCGATGGGGGCTGCCTTTCGAGACTCTACCTTTGCGGAGGAAATGTTCATGACCATGGATCTTGAGGCTGGCCAAGGTCAGTGGGACCCTTTTGACCCAACCAAAAGAGCGGATTTAGAAGCCTCCGGTCGCCTCACGGCCATCAGTGTCTGGCGCTACCTGCGCGAGCATCATGCCGACTTTCACAACTGCCCGCCACCGCAGTTCCCAGTTCAGGCAGGCATTCGAGAAACGGCGCGATACGTCGGCGACGAGACCCTGACCGGAGAGGATTTGGCGGCAAATCGACGTTTTGAAAACGAGATCGCCCTAGCAGGTTGGCCCATGGAAAAACGGGAGAATGCCCGTGGGCCCAAGTTCCGTTACTTTGATCAGCCGCAGCCCGCCGGCATCCCCGCAGGTTGCCTAAAGAACAGTCAATACCCAGGCCTCTTCTTTGCAGGTCGCTGCCTGTCTGCCGATCATGACGCCCTGGCTTCCGTTCGTGTCATGGGCACCTGCATGGCAACAGGTCAGGCCGCCGCACAAATGGCTCTGACTCTTTAAAACTCACTTCACCTCATGTCTGATCAAGAATCTCATCACGAACGCGAGCTTGGAGGACAACTTCTGGCCAGTGTCTCACGCTCGTTCTATCTCACGCTCAAAGCTCTGCCCAAGGAATTACGTGAGCCGTTATCCCTAGCTTATCTTTTAGCACGAACGGCTGACACCATCGCTGATACAGCGGCCGTCAGTGCGGAAGTGCGCCTGAGTTGCCTAAAGCACTATCATGAACTGATTCAGCAACCAGATCAGCAACATCAACGAATACTGTCCCAACGCATCGCCAGTGATTTTGTCAAAAATCAAGCCGATGAAGCTGAGCGCCGACTCATGGAACGCTTTGAAGACAGCCTGGCTTGGCTGCAAACGATGCAGGGATCATCTCTTGCCGCCATTCAGCAAGTTTTAGAGCGTATCATTCACGGACAAACCCTCGACATCCAGCGCTTCCCGAGTGACGGCGCTCTGCGCTGTCTGCAAAGTGCTGAAGAGCTGGATGAATACACTTGGCTCGTCGCCGGCTGTGTCGGCGAGTTTTGGACAGAAATGTGCGCCCTGGAAAAGCCTGAATCCCTAGATGCCAGCGTCTCGGTCGCTCAAATGAAATCTTGGGGTGCAAGATTGGGCCAAGGTCTGCAACTCATCAACATCCTCCGCGATATTGGCGAAGATCTAAGTGATGGCCGCTGCTATCTCCCCGGTCATGAAGCTGCCGCCGTGAGTGCGAACCCGCGCATCCTTCAACCTGAATGGAATCAATGGCTAGCTACTTGCCGTGAACACCTGGAATGCGGGTTACATTATGTTCAGCATGTGGCCGACGGTAAACTTCGTTATGCAACCTCGCTACCACTGCTCCTCGGCGCAAAAACACTAACTCGTATGCATTCAGCATCATGGGAAGATCTACAAAAAGGCATCAAAATCTCTCGGCTCGACGTCGCTATGATCCTTGCGGAAGCCGCCATTGCCTGCCGTTCACCCGAAGGAATAGGCAAGTTGTTCAAGCGCCTGAACCAATAAAAAACCCGCGCTTCCTTGGAGAAACGCGGGCTTATGAAAGGTGCTGAGATGAAGCGATTAACGCCCGACCATGAACAACATGGTGTCGCCCTTGCGCCAAACTTTAAGTAACACCATCTTACCACTAGCTTTTGCCAGTTCGACAGCTTCCCCCACGGCACGCACTTTCTTGTCGCGTCCGACCATAAGAATCACATCCCCTTCCTCGACACCCATCGCTGCTGCGCGGCTTTCACTATCCACCTGGGTGACAATGACACCTGTGATCTCAGCAGGCACATCATAACGTTCGCGAGTGCTTGGTGTAAGGTTTTGAATGGTCACTCCATCCAAGATTTCTGCCACACTTGCTGTCGAAGGTGCCACTTTTGCGGGCACCTCCTCTTCTTCTTCCATGCTTGAGCCGATCGGTTTACCGGCAAGGATTTCAGGAGTCAGCTTGATGAGCTTGGCTTTCAGCGTTGCAGGTTTACCGTCGCGAATGACATCAATAGCGATTTCAGTTCCAGGCTTAAAACTGCTCACAATCAGAGGCAGCTTGGAAGCATTCTCGATCTTTTGGCCTTGAACACCCGTAATGACGTCGCCGACTTGAACACCCGCTTTGGCCGCTGGTGAGTTGCTCGTCACACGCTGAACGAGAGCGCCGCTTTCTTCTGTGAGCCCCCAGAGTTTCATCGCTTCTTCATCGACGTCAGTAGGAAGAATACCAAGGAAACCGCGAGTGACCGCGCCGTCATCAATCAAGTCCTCGGCGACACGAAGGGCCAAATTGATCGGAATAGCAAAACCAATGCCAGCGCTCATACCAGACTTGGAATAAATGGCTGTATTGATGCCGATGACGCGACCCAGGGCATCCACCAAGGGTCCTCCTGAGTTACCAGGATTGATAGCAGCATCCGTTTGAATGAAATCTTCATAGCCACCTTTTTGACCACGTCCAATGATGCCCATACCACTGCGGCCAAGGGCACTCACAATACCCTGAGTCACAGAACGGCTGAGTTCCATCGGTGCACCAGCGGCCAAAACGATATCACCCACTCGGAGCTTCGTGCTATCCGAAATCGTCGCAGGAATGAGATCAAATCCTTCAATCTTAATCAGAGCCACATCGGTCTGAGGGTCTGCTCCGATGACCTTAGCAACAAAACGTTTCGATGTGCCTTTCACGTCGATGACAGCTTCAAGTTTATCCGCTTCACCAACGACATGGTTGTTCGTGAGAATATAACCATCCGTCGAAATGATCACACCTGAACCCACGCCATTGGGTTGAAGATTCTCTTCATCATTCTGGCGTTGGCCACCGCGGCGACCTTTCGGTGCTTCAGATTCTTCCTCTTCCTGCTGCTGACGGAAAAACTCATAATACCGACGCATTTGAGGCGGCAGCTCTTCAAGATCGATCTCTTCCTGTCTCGATTTACTGCCGTAAGAAAAAATCGTTACGACACTTGGCAGGATCTTTTCGACAACATTAGCATAGCTCATCTGCAATTGACCACCATTGGGCAGTGCGCTGTCATCTTTACGCAGACGATTATGAAACTCGTCAGTGGAGAGCTTGGGCGCAGGAGTGCCTTCCAAGCCATGAGCGAGGCTTAAAGCCAGCATGCTGGCAGAAGCGATGGTGTAAGTGAGGCAAGAGGATGTTTTCATGGGTGTATGTTATTATACGCGTAAAAGCGTAGTGCCTATGACGAAATCGCTCACCAAATGTTGAAAACTATTTAACACACAAAATCGCAGAATGGTGACGTTACGAGGCTTCTCTCACCGTGAATAATGCTCTTCAATCGGCGGTGTTTGGCTCCTTTTGAATAACCAAGATTGCCGAACAATCGATAACGTAGCCTCAAGTCATTAATAGCCAATAAGGTTAGTGCGCTCATCGACTTTGGTGAAATGACAGAGAAGTTAAACCATTCACCTCGATCCCAAACAATTCACCATCGTTTGCGGTGGATTCAGGAAAGTTGCGAGCACAGTAGGAAACCATGTTGCCATGCTTTTACCGGATGGGAGCGCCTCTCCACGACTCCGGCTAAAGCTAGATTCCGGAATGGTTGTCAGCTTAGTTGCCTCCATCATTGATTCTGCATAGCTTTTTCAGCTCTGCGGCAATGTCACCCAAAGCATAGCCGTTCAGAGTGGGAGAAGCCTTGTTGAATGAGCCCCAAGCACAACTCAACGTCTTCTATACCAGAATCGAATTCATCTATTGATCTGGGTAAAAAGTTAAATTATTCAGTTCCCGATAAACCCTATCTGTAAAGTCTAGATTTGGTATGGGGAAGAAAAAACCCCGCTCCGTGAGGAGAGGGGTTTGTAATCTGGCAACGTCCTACTTTCGCATGACCTTTCGTCATACTATCATCGGCGCAACAGCGTTTCACTTCCGTGTTCGG
>JAIXOU010000076.1 GCA_027486585.1 Verrucomicrobiaceae bacterium
AACACTCGTTTGTGCCCCAGCAAGGTCGCTGTTGGCGTCCGTCACTGCCCACGTCACCGTGCGATTCACCGCCGTCACCGTCGGGTCCTCACTGGTGCTGCGATAGGTCACACTGCGTAGAGCGGTTTGATAATTCGCCAGCGTCGCTGTTCCTGTCAGGGTAAGAACCCCTGAGCTGTAGGTGCCGGAGATCCCGTTCTGCGTCGTCACCGCCAGCAAGTCGCCCGTGGTTAGTCCAGCAGAAATCGTTGCTGTTGCTTCTGTAATCTGCGTGTCGTCAACGTCACTCACCGTCATCGTGGCATCAATGATTGTCGCCGCAGCGTTTTCAGCGTAGGCAAGGGTCGCTCCCGCCGTCAAGATCGGCTTGTCATTGCTTGGCGTGATGGTGATGGTCGAAGTGACAGAAACACTCGTTTGTGCCCCAGCAAGGTCGCTGTTGGCGTCCGTCACTGCCCACGTCACCGTGCGGTTCACCGCCGTCACCGTCGGATCCGCGCTGGTGCTGCGATACGTCACACTGCGTAGCGCGGTTTGATAATTCGCCAGCGTCGCTGTTCCTGTCAGTGTCAGAACCCCGGTTCCTGCACTGTAGGTGCCTGAGATCCCGTTCTGCGTTGTCACCGCCAGCAAGTCGCCCGTGGTCAATCCCGCAGAAATCGTCGCTGTCGCCCCAGTGATCTGCGTATCGTCAGCATCGTTGACCGTCATCGTGCCATCGATGGCTGTCGCTGCATCATTTTCTGCATAGGCAAGGCTCGCACCCGCTGTCACGACCGGCTTGTCGTTGAACGGCGTGATGTTGATGATTTTTGTCGTCGTCCCTGTTGCTGCACCCACGCTATCAGAGTTTGCATCCGTTGTGCTGTAGGTCAGCACGCGCGTCAGCTTCGTCGCATTGTCCGTCGGATCCTCGCTTGCTGTCACATAAGTCAGGCTGCGCAGCACCGTCTGGTAATTCGCCAACGTGTCCGTTCCGCTCAAGGTCAGCACCCCCGTTGAAGCATTGTAGGCGCCTGTGATATTGCCAGTGTCTGTAGTCGATAGCGTATCTCCTGAAAGGAACCCCGTCGTAATACTCACACTTCCACCAGCAATCTGGGTATCGTCCAAATCGGTCACCGTCGTGGTGCTGTCCACCGTCAGAGCCAGGCCATTTTCAGAGAAACTGGCAGCCCCCGTCACCACGATCACCGGCAGATCGTTGACGGCGGTGAGGTTGATGGTACCCGTCAGCGTATCCGTTAGCGCCGTCGTGGAGGAAGTTGCATCCTTGGTATTGGCTCCATCATTGAAAGTGACGGTGACAACACGGCTTAGATCGGTGTCATTAACCGTCGGGTCGTCACTCGTGGATCGATAACGCAAAGCGTTGATCAGTGCGCCGACCGCCGTCGGCGTGGCCGTTGTGCTGGAAAAGGTGATCACCAAATCAGCTGCAGTTCCGCCTGTCGTCGTGGCAAAGTTAACGTTCGCATATGAAATCGTAGTGCCTGAAACACCAATCTGCCCAGCTGCGGTCCCAATATTCGCCACAGACAAGAGATCGCCAGTCACATAGCCATCCAGAGCCACCCGGAGATTGCCGACATAAGTCGCATCAGGTCGGAAACTCGTCGGTTGGTCAGGATCCGAAGTTGTAGCACCGCTCACGAACGCCGCAGCCGTCCCCTGTTCGGTGTAGGCCAATCCTACCGTGCCAGTGATGTCGGGAGCATCGTTCTCTAGTTTGATGGTCACACCGAGGGTCACAGCCTGCGTCGCATTGCCATCATTGTCATTGAGCGTCAGAGTTAGTGTACGCGTTAGCGTTGGGTTGTTAGAACTGTTTGCAAAGGTCAGGCTCTCAATGACGAGTTCAGCACTTCTTGCGGTGGCGGATGAATTAAACGTCACCACGAAATTACTGCCATTACCGCCAGCAGCCGTCCCAACGACCACCCAATTGCTGCCATCGTTAATTTCAACGTTGGTTCCGGTAAGTTGCACATTATCCAAGGAGGACACTGCTCCGATTGGGAGCGAAACCAAATCTTGTGCGGCAACCAAACCGCTGACAGTGAGTGTGGCACCGTTGTAGTCGGGGCTGTCGATATCGGTGACCGTCGCCGTGGCATCCAGTGTTGCCGCAGCAGCATTAATGGCGTTCTCAAAGTAACTCGCGGCGACCAAACCGGCGATCGTCGGCTGATCATTGACTGGGTTCACATTGATGGTGGTGGTGACAAGCGTGCTCGAAACCGATCCCACACCAGCCAGATTGTTCAGACCAGCATCAGTCACTAGGACGGTGAGAGTGCGGTCACCATCCGTTGGATTGTCAGTCAGATTGTTGTAGATCACCGTATTCAGTAAGGTCTGGAAACTAGTCAGTGTTGCGTACGCGGCACCGTTTGGCTCAATGGTAAACACATCAGTCGTGCTGTTGTAGCTGACCTTGAAACCACCAGTTACAACGACGTTGCTAGCGTCCGCCGCCAGAGGGAAGGCAGTGCCGCCAATGGTGACCACCTCACTGTTGCCATCAAGGACACCGCCAAGCGTGAAGTTCATGGACGAAAAGTTGATGTTATCTGCGTCCGTCATGGTGGCGCTAGAGGTGATGGCTGCGGTCACATGTGTGCCGTTTGCCACTTCCGTCCAGGTCACGGCGTGGTTCACACCGGCAGTGGCTCCATTGAGATCTACCACTGGAAGGTCATTATCTGGCGTAATCGTCAAGGTGCCTCCGGCAATCGTGTTGGAGTCCAAAGCAGCCGGACCGCCAGCTAGAGCATTGTTATTACCGTCATTGATCACCAGACTATAAGTGCGCGTGAGTTTAGTCTGATTCACGGTTGGATTGTCCGATGTGCTGCGGAACATCAGAGCATCAATGACATAGCCGATATTGTCCTCAGTTGCGGCGGCATTGAGGGTGAGGGTCAAGGCCTTACCAATGCCTGTATTGGTTGCGTCTCGCGTAGCGATGGTGGTCCAGGCGCTGCCGTTACTAATCTGAACATTCGTTCCGCTAAGTTGAACGGCATTGAGAGAATGCGTGACGCCAGTTGGCAACTCAATCAAGTCCCCGGTGATGTACTCGGCAAAGGTCACACGAATATTGCCCGCTCCCAGACTAGCGGATATATCATCGATATCGGTCACCGCGCTAGCAGAGAAGAGATTGACACCCAGTGTGCCAGTAGCCACCCCGGCCGATTCGACAGACGTAGGATTGAGCTGTGTCGCTGCAAGCACGGGGGCTTCATTGAGTTTAACAATCGTCACCACAAGCGCTTTTTCAAAAGTCAGACTCGTTTGGTCGGTCGTGCGCAGGCGCAGGTTATACGTGATTTTCGTCTCATAATCCGAGGAAGGCGTCAGCTTCAGAAGGTTCCCAACGATTGTGAAGCTGGCGTTATCCGCATCACCCGTTCCCGCAACGAGAGTGTAAGTGTGAGTATCCGCCACATTGGTGTCCGTTGTGGATATGGTTGCCACGGTGGCATTCGCCGCATTATTTTCATTAATGACTGCCGTTGAAAGCGAGATATTCGTCGGATACGCTCTAGCGAAACCCGTCACAGGGATATCAAAAAAGGCTTCGTCAAAATCGTTGCTCGAGATGTGCACCACAGCGTTCCGCGTGTCTGCCGCCGTGGGGGAATAAGTCACCGTGAAGGTGGTGCTTGCGCCAGGAGCCAGCGATGCCGCAAGCGGCTGCGTCACAATGAAATCGCCGCTATGTGAACCGTCTTTGGTCGCCGCTATCCCTGTTAAATTGAGAGTACCACTGTTGGTAATGGTATAGGTTTTGGTCAGGCTTGTTTCGCCGATGATCAACGTTTCAAAACTGCTAACTGTCACGGCGTCAGTAAGTGCATTGCCGACTGGCTGCTCTATATCAATCTCTGGATCCAACCGAGTCGGGCCTGAGATGTTATTGAATTCGTCAAATTCCAGAACTGAATTATTGGTATCAAGATAGGCCCACAAAATGGGCGCTCCACCTAGATCTAAATTCGTGAGATTAACCGTGATCGTCTGACCGGCACTGAAATTCAGTGTCTGCACAGGGCCCACAGGGCCACCGCCGGCATAGGGATCACCATTGTAGAGACGAAGCAGAACGTTGTTGTATGCGCGGCCTGAGGCAGGATTATTCGTGACTTGAATGCTGACATCAGAGGTCGTTCGACGCACCGTATTAGAATAGGCTACCGAATCAATACGCAGGTCCGCATCACCTGCTTGAATATCGATGTTTGAGATATTTGAACTCGTCTTGCCATTCGCCGTTACCCTCAAGCCGATACTGCCGATGTAGGGTGTGGAGTAGGTGACGGTGGTTACAGCGAGGGTGGGATTCCCATAAGCTGAATCTGCGGCGGATCCGTAGATGCCATCACCGTTGAAATCCCAACTGTAGCTCACGATGGTATCTCCATCAGGGTCATAGGAACTCGTTCCGTCGAGGGTGATAGGCGTACCGACCTTGCCGGCATAGCCGTCGTAACCACCGATAGGCTTGGCAACCGCGATCGGAGCCACGTCCAGGCTGGTCACCGTGACGGTTGTTGTCGTAATGCTTGTGGCTGCAGGTGTCTTGTTATCCTTGACCCTGAGTGTGATGGTGTAAGTGCCGATGGCGGTGTACCCGGGGTTGGTGGCTAAAGCACCCGAAGCATCAGGACTTGCCCAGTTAACGCCATTGCTTGAATTCCAGTCCCAAAGATATTCCGCAATCGCGCTGTCAGCATCCAAATGGTAAGATCCTGTACCATCCACCCTGAAAGATCGACCTGCTTCTTTATTCGTCTGGTCAGTGATGGGGGCGATCACAGCCACAGGCACCGCTCTGGTAACGGCATCAGAAAGAATCAGGATCGCTGTGGCCGTGTCCATGTCTGTCGAACTTCCATACTCCCCAGGAAAAATGCTACTCGTCCAAGAACCATCGGCCAATTGTCCAAACATGTTGGATTGAGTTCTCTGATTCAACCCAATCGTGCCGCCCTGTGAGTCTAACTGGGTGGCCTCACCCAAAAGCCAGCCGTTGAGATCCTTCTTCCAGTCACGGGTGCCAGATGATGGAGTAACCAGGGTGGTGACTCCTTGCAAGCTTAGGCCCTTCTTGATGCCATACATGGCATACCATTGGCCAAACCAGCCAGCATTAGTGCCACCCCAATCGCCAGCAGCCGTCCAATACTTGGCAACGTAATTTCGATAAGAGGTCGCATCCGCATCAACATCCACATATTTGTCGCCAAATGAGAGAGCCGCCAGAGCGCCCCCGGTTTTTGCCAGATTGTTCCAAGAGCCTGAACTATCATAACCAATCCCACCTTCTGTTCCTTTGAGGTATTTGAAACCATAGGCAAAGTCATCAAGCGCCCACTGTGGGAAACTGATCCCCAAGCGGTCCCGAGCCGCACCCGCAGCCAGAGCCGGCCACTGCTGTGCCGAACCATCATACCGAGGTTGTGATTGTCCCGTCGTGTGATACTCATACGCACCACGCAAGCCTCCATCTCCCATGGACCATAAAAGCTGATCGCTGCAGTCCTGAACAAAGGAATACATAGTTCGAAGATCTTTAAGCGGGCCGTAGGGCACATTGAGCGCCTTTGCCTGAGATTCGTTACGCAGACTCAGAGCCACAGCCATCACTGCAATACCATCCGCGTAAGTAGCCCCAATGAAGATAATACCTTTGCCGTTAGCATTGGAGTCGGAGACCTGAACGGCAATCCCATTGCTGTGGTTGCTGATGTTTTGAGTGCTGGCAAGACCCAATAAAGTATTTCTGACTCGATAAGTCAGGGGTGCGTAAATTTCCTCGACGGCATCTTCATCTGGCAAGTGATCATGATCAGCGAACGCTGCCAAAGCCAAACCTGTCGTGCCCACGGTATGCTCGTCCGTGAGTCCCCTTGTGCTCCAATTATAGTAGACTCTATCGGCATCGATCACTGTCGGGTTTCGGTAAAAATAGACCAGCCCCTTTTCCATGGCTAAATGCACTCGGTCTGCGAATGAACTCACTGAAAGCACGCGGATCACGCCAGAGCGGGTAGACACAGAGCCATTGGCGTCCGTTATTTTCAGGGTGTAATTCTTTGAACCCGCCGAGGTGTAGGACTTCGTGGTCTTGATATAGTCGGTGTCAGTCACCGCACCACTGGCGGAAGTTCCGTCTCCAAAATCAAATTGGTAAGTGTAAGGTGCCACACCACCCCAAGTTTTTCCCCAAACATCTCGGGCAGTGCCCGCGACCGCTTTACCGTAAGCCTGCCCCTGGGCATAACTTGGCATGACACTCACTTTATAAAGCTGCTGGCTGCCGGTCGTGTAGGTGCCTAGGCTGTTGGTCGCCACAATTCGCCAGTAATAGGTGCTAGTTGCGGTCAAACCGGTGATTGGCGCTTCGACTTCCATCAGGCTGGTCCCGCTCCCGATATTGTATGGACCTGCCGTAAGCACACCGCTGGCAAAGGTAGCACTCGTCGAGTATTCGAAGGTGATGGATGTACTGTTTCCCGAAGGATTGATGTCCGCAACGAGGTTCACCCTCGTCATGCTCGTGCTATCACTGTGCATGTTTTGGATAACAATGGAAGGGGTGACTGCCGGATCATCAATGACCGTGATGGTCATGTCTTGACTATCAGTCAGTGCGGGAGTCCCAGCATCACTGACCCGCACATTCACTAGGTAAGTATTATTCCCCCCAATGTCTTTCGGAAGTCCCTGACTTGCCGTGAAATTGAAACTCAAAGCGCCTGTGTTAGCGTTGATCGTAAACTGGGCCGCATCCTGCCCACCTGTGATGCTGTAAGTCCTAGCCTGGCCGACATCAGGATCGGTGCTGACCACGGTCGTTGCCAGAGAAGTGCCTTCCACCACATTGAACACGGCTGTCGCTCCCCCTCCGTTACTGGTGATGACAGGAGCCTCATTCACATTCGTGACCGTCACACTGATGGCCTGAGTGTCATCATAGGCGGAAGGCGTTGTCCCGTTGTCCAGAACCCTGACGGTGACTTCAAACACATTGTCAGCATTGGCATCCTGAATAAGATCGAAATCGGGAGCAGGACTAAAGGCAAGAACGCCGGTGCTGGAGTTGATGCTAAATTTAGCTGAATCCGCTCCACCGCTGATGCTGTAGGCCAGTGTCGAAGGCACGTCCACATCCGTCGCCGTGACAGTGGTCACCGCCGTGGTATTCTCGGCGATAGTGACAGTCGCCGTGGCTCCTCCGCCGTTGCTGGTGATGACCGGCACTTCATTCACATTGGTCACCGTCACAGCAATGCTCTGAGTTTTGGTGCCTGCGGGACTGCCGTTATCGGTGGCGGTCACGATAAGGTCGTAAACATTGTTGGCTCCCGAATCGAGCTTGCTCTCAAAGTTAGGCGCTGAAATGAAAGTCAGCTCCCCACTCGCTGAATTGATGCTAAATTTGGACACATCCGTGCCACTGATGCTGTAGGTGATGCTTTGTGTAGGCACGTCACCACCATCATTCGCCACGACCGTCGTCACCGCCGTGGTATTCTCGGCCACATTGATCGCCGCAGTCGCTCCACCACCATTGCTGGTGATCACCGGCGCATCGTTCACGTTAAGGATGCTGATGGTGAAGGCCTCTTCGTAGAACAATCCGCCGGCATCAGTCGTTCTCAGGCGGAGCTCGTAGCTGCTTTTGGCCTCATAGTTCGCACTCGCGGTGAGTCTGAGCGAGGAGCCAGAAATATTGAAGCTGGCGTTGTCCGTGCTACCAGTGCCAGCAACCAGCGTGTAGGTGAAGGTGTCACCCGTGTCTATGTCCGTCGTACTTAGGGTGCCGACCGTGGCATTGGCCGCGTTGTTTTCAGCGATCGTCGTGGCGCTCAGTGCGATGTCTGTCGGCGTGTCATAGACCGGCGTGACGGTGATCCCAAAGGTCTGTGCGGCGCTGGTGTTCACCCCGCCGTTGGCCGTGCCGCCGTCGTCCACGGCCACCACGGATACCGTCGCCGAACCGAAGGCATTCGCGACGGAGGTGAAGGTCAGCGTGCCGCTGGCATCTAGCGCCGGTTGGGCGCTGAAGAGCGCATTGTTGGTGTTGGTGACCGTGAAGCTCACGTTCTGAGAAGGATCATTCGCGAAGATGCTCGTGGCCAAGCTGGGGATGCTCTGTGCTCCCGCATCTTCTTCCACCGTCACAGCATAGGCAGCTAAAGTTCCCACTGAGGTGTAGATCTGGCCATTTTCAATGCCAGCCACCAGTTTCGACCCATCGGCTGAGGAGGCAATCGACCACCAGCCACGAGCGTTGTCCTGAGCTGTCCAAGTGACGCCTGAGTTCGTGGAGGTGCAGATCTTGCCATTCTTGTCCGTGGCAGCCAATCGGGTTCCGTCTGCCGAGGAAGTGACAGACACCCATTGGCGACCGATGTCTCGTGCGGTCCAATTCACCCCGGAATCAGTAGAAGTGTAAATCTGACCATTGAGTACGACTGCCACCAATTTGGTGCCATCCGCCGAGGAAGCCACCGACCTCCAATACGCTGTGACCGAGTTCGTTTGCTCCGTCCATGTGACGCCAGAATCGGTGGAGGTGTGGATCTTCCCTCCATCGGTGGTTACCGCCAGTTTCGTGCCATCACTGGAAGAGGCAACGGAGTTCCAATGTTGATTGGTGGCCCGCGCGGTCCAGCTCACCCCGGAATCCGTTGAGGTGTAGATCTGCAAGCCTTTGTTGAGAGCGACGAGCTTCGTCCCATCTGCCGAGGAGGCGATTGCCCACCAGTTTCCAGAGATACCGCGTGCAGTCCAGCTAACCCCGGAATCCGTCGAGGTGTAGATCTGCCCAGGGGATTCCACCACTGCCGCCAGTTTGGTGCCATCATCGGAGGAGGCGATGCCTAACCACTTGCGTGTACCCGACCCTGCACGGCCAGTCCAAGTCACCCCAGAATCAGTCGAGGTGTAGATCAAGCCGTTGTAAGCGCCAGCTGCCAGTTTCGTGCCGTCAGCAGAAGAGGCCATGGAATACCAGGTGGCCGTGGTCGCCCGTGCTGTCCACGTCGCGCCTGCAGCTGTCATTACCATGGGGGGCAGCGCAAAGCTCGGCGCATCATTCACATTGGTCACTGTGACGCTGAGCGCCTGCGTATCATCCAGGGCTGGGCTGCCGTTATCGACAATCCTGACCGTCACTTCGTAGACGTTATCGGAGTCAAAGTCCGTCGGCACTTCATAATTCGGTGCTGGAGCGAAAGTGAGGACACCAGTGGCTGCGACGATGCTAAACTTGGCCGCATCGGCACCACCGCTGATGCTGAAGGTCTTGGTCGAAGAGGCATCCACATCCGTCGAGGTGACCGTGGTCACAGCCGTGGTATTTTCGACGACACTGATGGATCCCGTCGCGCCCCCGCCGTTGCTGGTGATGACCGGTGCTTCATTCACATTGGTCACGGTGACTGCAATGGTCTGAGTTTTGGTGCCTACGGGACTGCCATCATCGGTGGCCGTCACGATCAAGTCGTAAACGTTATTGGTGCCCACATCTGTTGGCACTTCAAAATTAGGCGCTGTGACAAAGGTCAACACCCCTGTCGCAGGAACGATGCTAAATTTAGCCGAATCCGCGCCACCTGTGATGCTGTAGCTGATGCCTTGGGCAGGCAGATCCACATCCGTGGCGACCACCGTCGTCACTGCCGTACTGTTCTCGGCCGCACTGATGGAGGCGGACGCTAAGCCACCATTGCTGGTGATCACCGGCGCATCGTTCGCATCGAGGATGTTGATGGTGAAAGCCTCTTCATAAAACAATCCGCCGGCATCCGTCGTCCTCAGGCGGATCGCATAGCTGCTCTTGGCCTCATAGTTCGCACTCGGCGTGAGCCTGAGCGAAGCGCCAGAGATAATGAAGCTGGCGTTGTCCGTGCTGCCGGTGCCAGCGACCAGCGTGTAAGTGAAGGTGTCACCCGTGTCTGGGTCCGTGCTGCTCAGGGTGCCTACCGTGGCGTTGGCCGCGTTGTTTTCGGCAATCGTCGTGGCGCTCAGCGCGATGTCCGTCGGCGTGTCATTGAGCCCCGTGACGGTGATCGCAAAGGTCTGCGCGGCACTGGTGTCCACCCCGCCGTTGGCCGTGCCTCCGTCGTCCACAGCAGCGACTGATACCGTCGCCGTGCCACTGGCATTGGCGGCGGAAGTGAAGGTCAGCGTGCCGCTCGCATCCAGCGCCGGCTGGACGCTGAAGAGCGCATTGTTGGTGTTGGTGGCCGTAAAGCTCACCGTCTGTGAGGATTCATTCGCAGGACCAGCGGAGATGCTCGTGGCCACGCTCGGGATGCTCTGCGCTCCAGTATCTTCTAAGACCTCCGCAGTGAAGGCAGCTAAAGCCCCCACTGAGGTGTAGATCTGACCATTTTCCACGCCGGCCGCCAGTTTCGTCCCATCGGCTGAAGAGGCGATCGACCACCAGCCCCGAACGCTGTCCCGAGCAGTCCATGTGACTCCTGAGTTCGTGGAGGTGAAGACCTTGCCGTTCTTTTCCGTGGCAGCCAAGCGGGTTCCGTCTGCCGAGGATGTGACATTAATCCATTGGCGATCGCTGTCTCGTGCAGTCCAATTCACCCCGGAATCCGTGGAAGTATAAATCTTACCATAGCTCACGGCTGCCACCAGTTTGGTACCATCCGCAGAAGAAGCCACCGACGCCCAACTCAGTTTGCCCGAATTCGTTTGCTCCGTCCAAGTCACTCCGGAATCGGTGGAGGTGAAGATATTCTCGGCACCCGAGGTAGCCACCAGTTTGGTGCCATCACTATTAGAGGTCACGGAGCCCCAATCACGATTGGTGGCCCGCGCGGTCCAGTTCAACCCGGAATCCGTCGAGGTGTAGATCTTCTCGCCTTTGTTGACAGCGACGAGCTTCGTCCCATCTGCCGAAGAGGCGACGGACCACCAGGTTCCAGAAATACCGCGTGCGGCCCAGTTCACCCCGGAATCAGTGGAAGTGTAGATCTGCCCCGCGGTTTCCGTCACGGCTACCAATTTGGTGCCATCCTCCGAGGAGGCGATGTCTATCCACTTGCGGGAACCCGAGCCTGATCGGGCGGTCCACGTCACGCCGGAATCGGACGAGGTGTGGATAAAGCCGTTGAAAAGGCCAGCGGCAAGTTTCGTGCCGTCAGCGGAAGAGGCCATGGAATACCAAGCGGCTGTGGTCGCCCGGGCGGTCCACGTCGCACCTGCGGCTGTCATTGCCATGGGCGGAAGCGAATAGCTCGGCACATCATTCACCGCCGCGAGCGTCATCGTCACCGTCGCAGCGGGGGAGGTAAGGCTGCCATCCGTGGCCGTTGCTGTGAAAGTCTTCGCGCCATTCTCATCAGCCTCCGGCACGTAGGTCAGGTTACCGAGGTTGGCCAGGGTGATGACTTGGCTGGCGGTGACGTTGGCACCTGAGAGTTTCAGGAGGCCCGTCGCTGGCAGGGTCACCACCGTGATGCTGGTAAGAGAGCCAGTTTCGGGGTCGGTAAAGGCGCTGGTGAAGTTCGCCGCCGTGAAGGTCACGGTCGTGTCTTCCAAGCCACTTTTGCTGATGGCCGCCAGCGTTGGTGACGGACTCACATCGGTCACTGTCACGGCAATGGACTGTGTTTTGGTGCCTACAGGACTGCCATCATCCGTGGCTGTCACGACCAGGTCGTAAACGTTATTAACTCCCACATCTGTTGGCACTTCAAAGTCAGGTGCTGTGGCAAAGGTCAGCACTCCTGTCGCAGCATCGATGCTAAATTTAGCCGAATCCGCACCTCCAGTGATGCTGTAGGTCAGGGTCGAAGACGCGTCCACATCCGTGGCGACCACCGTCGTCACGGCGGTGGTATTCTCAGCCACATTGATGGCCGCTGTCGCTCCGCCACCATTGCTGGTGATCACCGGCGCTTCATTCACATTGGTGACGGTGATGGCGACGGCCCGCGCCGCGCTGCTGAGGCCCCCATCGGAGGCTGTGACGGTAAGGTCATAGACATTGTCCGCCCCGTTGTCACCGGGAGTTTCGAAATCGGGCGAGACCTTGAAGGTGACGGCACCGGAAGCTGCATTGAGATTGAAAAGATCCGCATCCGTGCCGCCCAAGGTGTAACTCAGGGCCTCGCCCTCCGGGTCGCTGCCGGTGGCGGTATAGACGGTGCCGGTCGCGTTCTCGGCGAAGCTTGAGCTGCCGCTGGAGGTGATGCTCGGCGCTTCATCGACATTGGTGACGGTGATGGCGACGGCCCGTGCCGCGCTGCTGAGGCCGCCATCGGAGGCTGTGACGGTGAGGTCATAGACGTTGTCCGTCCCGCTGTCACCAGCCGCCTCGAAATCGGGCGAGACCTTGAAGGTAACGGCACCAGAAGCTGCATTGATATTGAACAGATCCGCATCCGTGCCACCCAAGGTATAGCTCAGGGCCTCGCCCTCCGGGTCGCTGCCGGTAGCGGTATAGACGGTGCCGGTCGCGTTCTCGGCAAAGCTTGCGCTGCCGCTGGAGGTGATGCTCGGCGCGTCGTCCACATTGGTCACAGTGACGCTGAGCTCCTGCGTATCATCTAGGACTGGGCTGCCATTATCGACAACTCTAACAGTCACCTCGTAAACGTTATCCGCATCCCCATCCGTAGGCACTTCATAATTCGGCGCTGAAGCAAAAGTCAGCACGCCTGTGCTTGAGACGATGCTAAATTGAGCCGAATCCGCACCACCACTGATACTGAAGGTCTTGGTCAAAGGCGCTTGCACCGTTGCCGTCACTGTCGTCACTGCCGTGGTATTCTCGGCGACATTGATGGCCGCTGTCGCTCCGCCACCGTTGCTGGTGATCACCGGCGCTTCATCGACATTGGTGACGGTGATAGCGACGGCCCGTGCCTCGCTGCTGAGGCCACCATCGGAGGCTGTGACGGTAAGGTCATAGACGTTGTCCGTCCCGCTGTCACCGGGAGTTTCGAAATCGGGCGAGACCTTGAAGGTGACGGCACCAGAATCTGCGTTGATATTGAACAGAGCCGCATCCGTGCCACCCAAGGTGTAGCTCAGGGCCGCGCTCTCCGGGTCGCTGCCGACGGCGGTATAGACGGTGCCGTTGGCGTTCTCGGCGAAGCTTGCGCTGCCGCCCGAGGTGATGCTCGGCGCTTCATCGTCATTGGTGACGGTAACGCTCAACGCCTGCGTATCATCCAGGACAGGGGTGCCATTAGCGACAACTCTAACAATCACCTCGTAAACGTTATCCGTATCCCCATCCGCAGGCACTTCATAATTCGGCGCTGAAGCAAAAGTCAGCACGCCTGTGCTTGAGACAATGCTAAATTGAGCCGAATCCGCACCACCACTGATACTGAAGGTCTTGGTCAAAGGCGTTTCCACCGATGCCGTCACTGTCGTCACTGCCGTGGTATTCTCGGCGACATTGATGGCCGCTGTCGCTCCGCCACCATTGCTAGTGATCACCGGCGCAATACTCACGTCAAGAATGCTGATGGTGAAGGCCTCTTCGTAAAACAATCCACCTGCATCCGTCGTTCTCACGAGGATCGCATAGCTGCTTTGGGTTTCGTAATCCGCGCTCGGGGTCAGCTTCAAAGCGTCGCCAGCGATGGTGAAGCTGCCATTGTCCGTGTCCCCCGTTCCACTCACCAGCGTGTAAGTGAAGCTATCCCCCACATCTTCGTCCGTTGTGCTGAGGGTGCCCACCGTGGCGTTAGCGGCGTTGTTTTCAGCAATGCTCATCGAGCTCAGCGCGATGTCCGTCGGCGTGTGATTGGGCTTGATGTTGATCTGGAAGACCGCATCCAAGGTCAGTCCAGTGCCGTCGGTGGCACGCACACGAATGGAGTAAAGATTTTTGACCTCGTAATCGGGTGAGTTGTTGATCGTCAACGCCCCACCCGAAGAGAGGGTAAAGCTGGCATTGTCATCATCTCCAGTTCCGCTGACGAGGGCAAAGGTGGCTGTGCTGCCTACATCATCGTCCTGTGCCGTGAATGTGGTTACAAGTGAATTCGCAGGAACGCCTTCAATAATGCTGATCGGCGCGCTTGTAATGAGAGTGAAATCGGCGCTGAAGCTCGAGTGTGCACCGGGAGCGCTGAAAAGCTCGACTTGGGCACCGCCTCCATTCTCAAAAAACAAAAAGTCCAAGCTGTGCATTCCAGCCGTGAGAGTGACGGTCACATACCGCTCTTCCTCCCCATGTTGACTGTCGTCCTCAAGCTGAGTGACTCCATCAATACGGATACGTGTCCCGTCGTCACTGCGCACGCCAAAGGTCCACTGGCCAGAAGTCGGCACATAGATGGAACCCGTGACCTGAAGGGCAAAGCTGTTGATCTCAACAATGCTGGCCTCACCGGGGAATGGCAGGACCCCATCAAATCTGCCGTTAGTGCCAGAATCCGCGAAATCGACTTTTGCAATGGGGCCAGTGAACTGACTGAGCACATTGCTGCCAGCCAAGAGGGCGTCTGCTTCGGCGAGATTCGCGGTGCTGCCATTATTTGCAAAGACCATGCGCGCGGTCAGTTGCGGCGACGTGATGGCCGTGCCTGATCCACCACTGGCGGAAATGGAGGACGGACTTTCCGCCAAATCCGTAATGCTGACAGTAAACGCCTCCTCATAGAACAACCCGCCTGCATCCGTCGTGCGCAACCTCACAGCGTAGCTACTCTTGGTTTCGTAGTTCGCGCTCGGCGTCAGTTTCAATGAAGAGCCAGAGATCGTGAATCTGCTATTATCCGTGTCCCCCGTGCCGCTGACCAGCGTGTAAGTGAAGGTGTCACCCGCGTCTTCGTCCGTCGTACTGAGGGTGCCTACCGTGGCATTGGCCGCGTTGTTTTCGTCAATCGTCGTGGCACTCAGCGCGATGTCCGTCGGCGTGTGATTGGGCGCTGTCACCGTCACAGTAAATGTCTGACTTGTCGTGAGAGCTGCACCACCAGCATTAGCGTCGTCCGTGACCGTGACTGTGATGGTTGCCACACCGTTTGTGTTTGCCACTGGTAAGAAACTCAGGCTGCCGGTCGCGTTGGCGCTGGTGTAGGTCACTGTCGGATGAGGAATGACTGACGTGTTGTTGGAAGCCGCGGTAACGGTAAGCGTCTGGCTCTCGTTCGATGCTCCGCTACCAATGCCTGACAGATTCACCGTCTGCTCAGCTGCATCTTCACTGATCGTCAACGGCAGCAAAATCGCCGAGGACACATAAAGATTGTCTCCTGCCGGCGCTGCCACCATGACCAAACCATTGCCGGATACCGCGACTCCATTCCAGGAGCGCAGGCTGTCCTTTGCTGTCCAAGTCACACCCGAATCCGAAGACACATAAAGGTAGCCTCCATATTCACAGGCCAGCAGATTGACGCCATCCGAAGAGCTCGCGACGCTCACCCACCCACGGGCACTGTCTCTGGACGTCCAGGTTACCCCCGAATCGTTGGAGGTTAACAACTGATCACCATTGGCGGCAACCACCAGTTTCGTGCCGTCAGCGGAACTCGCAATGGACTTGAAGTCGCGGGTGCCTGCACCGGTACGCAGGGTCCAGTTCAAGCCTGAGTCAGTGGAGGTGTAGAGACCACCACCCTGAACGGCAGCCGCCAGCTTAGTGCCGTCAGATGAACTTGCCACAGCGAACCAGTTCTCACTGCTGGCGCTCGTGATCCAGGTTTCGCCTGAATCCGTAGACGTCAGGAGCTGTCCATTCCCATGAGCCGCCAGCAACTTGGTGCCGTCTGCCGAGCTTGCGACCATGTTCCACACGTGAGTGCCTGCACCTGAGCGCGCTGTCCAAGTCACACCTGAATCGGTCGAGGTGTACAGAGAACCGCCAATAGGGTAATTTTGATCCAGTGCCACCAACTTAGTGCCATCGGCGGAACTGGCCACCGAGATCCAGTCACGATTCGAATCACGAGCTGTCCAAGTCGTTCCTGAATCGGTCGAGGTGTACAGTTGGTCACCAAAACGGGTGCTAGCCACCAGCTTCGTACCATCCAAGGAAGCAGCGACAGATGCCCAAGAGCGGTTACCATCGCGAGCTGCCCAGGTGTTACCGGCGCCACCATCGAGAGTTGGCGCATCATTCACCTCCGCCAGCGTCATCGTCACTGTCGCAGGGGCCGAGGAAGAGCTGCCGTCGGAGGCGGTCACGGTGAAGGTGATGTCACCGGACTCATTGGCCGCTGGCACGTAGCTCAGAGCGCCGAGATTGGGAAATTCGATCACTTGGCTGGCAGTGACGTTAGATCCAAAAAACTGCAGCACCCCCGTCCCGGGAAGGGTCTCTACCGTGATGCTGTCAAGCGAATCACCTTCGTCATCGCTAAAGGCGCTGGTGAAGTCCGCAAAGGAAAAGCTCACCGTCGTGTCTTCAACACCACTCTTGATGACGTCCGCCAGCGTTGGAGGAGCAGCCTGCAATGAGCCGAGGCTGCAATACAACGCGAGCAAGAGGGCGGCAAAGCTACGAGTCATAAGAGGAATGATTTTCATACTAAAAAAGGAAAAAGACAGGTGGAGCGCTCTTAGATTTTCAACTAGGCGATTTTTTTGATAACGTATTTGCGCATGATTGAAACCAACATGCTTGACAATCTTGTAGTAACCCAAACGCTAGCAGTTACGGCACAACGACTTGGTCGTGCAACTGCACGCCCCCGGTGCAGGTCAGCAGAAAGGTGAGCTGGCAATCGGTCAGGAATACTCGAGGTCCCATGGCTCCACCCGAGCAATAAGCGTTCGTCTAAGGATGGCGCTGTTTTGTGACTCCAGTTGAATGCAGTGGCAAATGAGGACGAGCCCACTGGATCGGTAGCATCTAAGGCCACATTGGCGGCATAGGCAGTCACCGAGAAAACCACCAAGAGGACCACGACTAAAGCCTTGAGCCAAGGGTGCCAGCGGAAAAAGGGGAGGTCGTTCGCAGCAAAGATAGAAGAACGGGGGAGAAAAGATAACATCGAATCAGGGGTGGAAGCGTGTAAATGAAGATAGCCTCCCCAGCACAGCAGCTGCCCTCCTAGCGCAAAGGGTGTAGCAGGCAAACTTTTGTCGACGAACTGGGCAGAATCGTCGACGAACTGGTCACGAGGCCGAAATTTCCGGACCCGTGGACCGACAATTTTGGTGCCTGAACAACCCTGTTACCGCGCCTAGCGGGGATGCTAGACCAAACGCCTGAGGCGGCTGAACTCGAGGCGGCTCAGCGTCAGCGGCTCTGCGATGTCGTTGAAAAACACTTGGGTTTTCTCACGATCGAGCTGGGACACCTGTTGAATCTGCTGGCAATTAATCAGCAGGCTGCGGCTAATCCGGAAAAAGAGCCCCTCCGGCAGCCTAGCCTCCCAATGGGAAAGCGTGCTCCTGGTCATGACCGGCTTGCCGCCTGCCGCAAGGATGCGCGTGTAATCCCCCTGACTCTGAGCGGCAGCGATGCGGCTGGCTTCAACAAAGCGCAGGTAAGAACCGTCCTGCAGCCGGACCATGTCCGCCGACTCCAGCGGCGTTTCAGGGAGCACCGAGGGAAGCTGTGAAGGACTGGCCACAGCGCCCGCGTTGGGCTTCCTGAGCGCCTGCTGGAGACGCGCCACTGTCTGCGCAAGCCGGTCTGGGTGCACCGGTTTGGTCAGGTAATCCAAAGCGTTCACCTCAAAGGCCCGGAGGGCATAACGGTCGAAGGCGGTGACAAACACCACCGCCGGAAGCGGATCGATGTGCTTCAGGTGCGGCAGCAGATCAAAGCCATTGTCCGGCGGCATTTGCACATCGAGAAAAATGATGTCTGGCCGGGTGGCGACCACCAACTCCAGCGCGGACTGGACGTTGTGGGCCTCGCCCACGATGACAATTTCCGGATGCTGCTCCAGGCGCTCGCGGAGATACCGCCGCAGCAGCGACTCATCATCCACGAGAATCGCGCGGATGGCCTTGGGCGGGAGTGTGGCACCGGAGACGTTCATGCGGTTCTATAAACGGGGAGTGAGACCTGCGCTCTGACCGCGCTGTCGGTGCAATCTAACGTCAGCTCTGCCTGATCCCCATAGAGGAGGTGCAGGCGTTTCCTGAGATTGGCGATGCCGAGCCCGATGGACTCTGGGCCATGCGGTTCCACCCAGCGACCAGTGTTTTCCACCAGCAGCAGCAGCAGCCCCTCCGACAGCCGCGCCTCAATGGCGATGCACAGCGGAGGCGGGCTGGTCTGCTGGCCGAATTTGATAGCGTTTTCCAGCAGCGGCTGGATCAAGGCCGTGGGCACGTGCGTGGCGCAGGCCTCCTCACTCACCCCGATGCGGATCTCCAGCTTTTCCTGAAAGCGGATCTTCTCCACCAGCAAATAGTTTTTCAGGGCGGTAACTTCCTGGCCGAGCGGTTGCTTGAACTGATCCAGGGACTCCTGAGCCAGCGAAAAGCGCAGGTAGTCGGCCAACGACTGGGTCACCTTGGAAACCATGGCCTCGTCCTTCCGCACCGCCATGATGGTGGCCAAGGCATTGAATAGAAAATGGGGGTTCACCTGGGAGCGAAGCAGCTTAAGTTCGGACTGCTGAAACTCCCGCTCGATCGAGGCATGAAGTTTTAAAGACTTGATGCCGAAATAGAGCAGCATCCAAATCATGAAGGTGGCCATCCTGACGAAAAAAATCCCGACCCATGCCTGCCTCTCGATACTGGGAAGACCACGAACAAGAACCAGGCGGTCCACCACCATCAAATCCAAATACGGGAGCAACAGCGAGACGAGGATAATCCCAGGGACCAACTGCCAGCGCTTTCCGAAGCGGACCCATGCCCAAGAGCAGCAGGGTCTCAGCGCCAGCGTGAGCAAAAAACCGTTCAGGGGACGGGTAAAGGCATACCAGTAAAAGGGCGGATCTGTGATCGCCCCGACCACGAGTAACAGCAGCGACACGAGAAGCGTGAGTGCCCAACCTCCGATCTGCAGCGGCCAGAATGAAAAGTACCATGAAGGTCCCTTGCCGGGCGGGCTCTTGATCACAATCCGCCACGATGCCGGACCAGGCGTCGCTGTCCAATCCAGCAGATCCTTCCGGAGCACTTGATAGAACTGATGAATCATGGGACCGGATGGAAATGCTTGCTCAGGGCGGGGTGGAGAAGCTGAGCTCAGGCAACTCAAGCAGAGTGGCCCTTGCCTGTTCAGCACTCAGCCTGCTAGGGCGTCGCAATGCTGCCACTGGTGGTCACATTGCGACTCGGCGCGTAATTGTATCCCGTCAGGGAGAGACCGGTGACGGTGAACGTGAAGCTGCCACGGTTTCTCGTGCGCGTGGAGCTGAAGGCAGCCGTTCCGTTGCGGGCTGTGGTTCTGGAGGCCGTTCCGGTGGTGAGTCCACTCCAAAGACCAGTGACGGTGGCATTGGGCATGAGCGTTCCGTTTTGATTACGCACCGTGACGGTAGCGGTGGCGGAATACCCCTGATTGTTGCTGCTGAGGGTCATCGTGATGGCCGCCACGTAAATGACGTTGTTGCTCTGCACGATGATCGTGACCGAATCGGCGAGAGAGGAAAGACCGCTATCATCCACCACCACCAGCGATGCCGTGTAGGTGCCCGGGGTGCTGTAGGACTTCACCGGATTGGCCAGCGTGGAAGAGGTGCCATCACCAAAATCCCAGTCATAAGCGATGATCGTGCCATCTGGGTCGTTACTACCTGCGCTTGAGAAGCTCACAGCAACAGGCGCCGTGCCGGAAGTTGGCGCAGAGGCATCGGCGACCGCGACCGGCACCATACCATTCACTGGCAGCACGCTGCCAGCGAGGCTGAACTGGCCGAGGCTGCTGTAGTCATCGTAAGCAGTGAGAGCATCGCCGGTGCCGATACCGTCAACGGCCAAATAATAAGTGCCCTGCGCGAGCGTCGTGCTCAGAGATGCATCGAGAGTCGCTGGATTGGCCGAGGCGACCAGATTGCCAAGACCGTCATAGAGGGCCAATTGAATGTCCAGATTAGGGGAAGGCACCGCAGGTGTAGCTGTAAAGCTGACGGGGCCTGCGCCGGTGGTGAAGGAGAACATGTCCGCATCCGTGCGCCGCTCGATGACGCCGATCGAGCTCAGTGCCGTGCCGGAAAGTGCCGTGGCATTGACGATGCTGTCACCATGAGTATCCGCGCGGTAGCCCACCACGCCAGCGATGATGGCCGTGTCATCCTGAAGATTGTTGGCAAAGGGATAGTTGCCTTTGCTCCACTGGGTGACGTCCTTGTAATAGCCCACGCCCATGATGGGAGCCCAGTTTGCATGCCCTTCGTAGTATCCCACAGCCGCCACCGTGCCGTGCGCCACTTGTCCGTCGTGGCTCAGGTTAAACGTGTGTCCGGCCTCATGGCTGGCAGCCTCAGCGGTGTATTTCGCATTGCCATTGCCAAGCTGAGCGGTGAACACGAAACAAGGCGTATCCGAGTTCCAGGAAAACGAGTTCAAATAAGCCACACCGCCCGCGCCAGCTGCAAACCAATCAAAGCTGCTGCCGCCGATGCACACACGCACTCCGAACTGGACGTCCGCGGTCGTCGTTTTTCGCAGCGCTTCAAGGCCTGGGTCCTGGGTGGTCACATCCACATTGAAGGCCGCATAATCCTCAGCCACGCGCTGCCAGATCGAGTAAATGTTGTCGAGTTCCGTTTGTGAGAAGGCGGTGCTCACTGTGGCGTCATTGGTGTAGGGAGGCGTGACGAAGCTTGCTCCGGCAGTGTAGCTGGTGTTCCACGAGGTACCGCTGGTCGTGTGACCGTCGAAGTCCAAGTAAATCACCTTCGAGGCCCCAGGTCGGCTGTGCAGAGCAAAGGCATCCGTGGCCGTGATCGCAGCCGCTGCAGTGCCGCCAGAGGCGGTCGTCGCATTGGCCGCAGCGGCCTGCAATGGCAAGAGTCCTGCACAAATGAAATGCAGTCGGCCTTGACGGTCAGAGCACAGAGATTTGTCCTTCTGGCACATCTCCCTCAATTCATCAGCGCTCTGATCATACCAAGAAGCTACCTCTTCCAGCCTGTCCCCGAGCAGTCCTTCAATCTGCTGAGAGCGCCCGAGACGAGGCAGGTTTTGCTCTGGGAAAGACTCGCCACGATGATTGGTTTGAGCTTGAAGCGATGCAGCAAGGAAGCAGATCGAAAAAGCAAGAGAGTGGACCCATTTAATAGATTTCATAAAATCACAGGTTAATAAAATCGATCGATGAAGAACAAAGATTTTATTCCGCTATTTTGAGGTAACCCACGCCTCATTCCCCTCTGGCTGATTCGGGTGTTGGCGCTGTTCTAGCACTGAAAGTTAGGCGTTTGACCGTGTCTCTCAGACCACCCATCCAATCACAGCCTCAAAGAGAGCAAACCGTATCCTCCCCTGCCCTACGTCCGCGCCTTCCTAGCCTCCCTGCCCGATTGCCCGACCGAGATTGTCGCGTGAAGCGAGGCTTAAAACCTTCCGCCATTGTGCGGGATGACCGCACCGTAAAGGGCACATCAAATTGAATGATCATAACCACTGATCATGAATGGCTACTGCCTTGCTGAGCACTACGAGAAGAGGCTGCTGTGATGAAATACAGACAAAGTGGCACAGATCTGCCTCCTCTGCGGCTTGAATGCCCCAGGTGCCAAGAACAGGGTCAACCCTCAGCTATCTCCGCTACCTCCTGTGCAAGTAGCTCACAGCGCCAATTGCGCTAACGCGCCCTGTCAGCTAGACGACATCCCCTCATTTTAATGGTTGAACATGAGTGTGTTAAAACTTCAAGTCAGCGTAAAATGAATGGCATCTTATGGGCTACAACTTCTTCAGTCGGAAGAATACACGTCCGCTGCTTGCGGCGAATTGGAGGAACTGCTCGGGGCCGCTAACCGTTGGTGCGCCCACCACATCAAGCCAGCCAGTATTGGCGAGGTCGGCGCTGTTGAATTGCAGCACCCAGCCGGGAACGTTGGAGCCCCAGACGACTTGCACATCCGCGCCCACTCCACGGATAATCAGATGCGGTGCACCGACTTGTTGCAACGCCACGTATTGGGCGAAGAATCCGCCGCTGATGCTGTATGTGCCACCGGTGGACGCCGCGCTTGCTTCGGGCTGGGCAATAGTGCCTGTTAAGGAATATTGCCCACCGCTACTGCTGCCTCCGCCAGCGATGGAGCCGGAGGTGATGGAGAAACTCTGCGCGGAGGCGACAGAAGCAGCCAGCAGGAGAAGTGAAAAGGTGAGATAGGCTTTCATAGCGGGTATAGTTCAGGGCTGACCTGGGGCTAGGACAGCGCGGAAGCCAACGCTGCTGCCACTGGCAAAACTTGGAGGGTTGCCGTTACGATCGGCGCAACGCATGTAGCCCGCTACATTACCCCAACCGCCACCGCGGTAAACACGGATGGAACCCGAAGGCACACCGCGTGGATCGGTACCTCCTGTATACGTCCCATACCAATCCCAACACCACTCCCACACATTCCCAGTCATGTCATTTAGCCCATAGCCATTCAGAGTAAACGATCCCACCGGACTCGTTGCAGGTGTTGTTCCTCCAATACTCCCGATATCGTTGTAATCATTAGGTCCCAAATCGTAAACTAAAGTGGCAGTATCACCATAATAGTTCGCCAAATTCTGTGTAACCGTGTTGCCCCACGGAAACCGTTGTCCGCTCCTCCCGCCACGCGCCGCTTTCTCCCACTCCGCTTCTGTCGGCAACCGATATCCGTTCGCGTTCCATTTTACTTGCGCGTTTGTTACGTTCACGTTTCCAGTCTTGTAGATCGTCGTCTGCGCATCATTCGTGTAATACACAGGTGTCTTCCCTGTATGCTGTGAGCGCGCATTGCACCACTTTACCACGTCATACCAATCCACCGTATGCACCGGATGATTCGGTCCTTTGCCAGTTCCTGCATTGGTGAAGGTGTAGCCGTTACTTGTTGCCCAATAATAGACAGACTGCCATTGGCTCAGCGTCACCTCGTTGACATCCATATAAAATGTCGATACGGTCGTGCTCACCGGTGTGGCGTTCGTGATGTCCGTATCCGCAGCGATACTATTTCCCATCGTGAACGCACCCGCCGGTATAAGCACCATACCAAGCGGTGGTGCGGCAATCTGACTGGCAGGGATGGTGCCAATCAAAGCGCTCGTCGGAAGGTTCGTCAGCGCTGCACCATTTCCGCTAAAGCTTAGGGCTGTTACACTGTTGGCCGAGATGCTTGTGTTTGACGCGATCATCGCCCCAGTGATGGTGCCGTTGGCGATGTTCCCCGCCGTGATCGTACCGGTGAGGTTGGCCGCATTGTTCGCGCTCAGTGATCGCAATGCATAAGGAGTGGCGGCGAGCCTCTGCCGCGGTGCGAGAACGGTGTAAGCCACCACGCTGCCAAAGGGCCGCACGCCAAGCTCTACCCAGCGGTCTGTACCATCAAAAGGCGCGGAGCCGAAATCCAACGTGACACTGAAAATGCCATTGACTGCGGTGGCTGGCGACACCGCCTGTGCCGTGCCGACCGTGACCCCTGCGGTGAGTGCGTTCTTGAGCGTGAATTGGATATCGTAGTTCCCGTTGGCCGACGCTCCCGCATCCATCAGATGCCCCTGATATGTAAAGGCGGTGGATTGGGCGCTGACGGCACTGGTGAGAGTGAGGGCAAGAAGGCAGGTCAGGTGTAGTTTCATGGCAGCGGCGCAAATTCGGTAGCTCTTCCTTCGAAGCGTGGTGATTAGGAATAACTCATCAAACATGTTTTGACGATGCAAATCATCAGTGCCCGCTGGCTTCATACGCGTAGCATGGTTTTTCTTTGCTATGCGATCTGTAGATTTCTCAAGAGAACACTGGCTAGAAAACCGCTGCTACAGCTCGATCAAGAACACCCAAACTCAAATGAAATACTATTAACTCTGCGCTAGTATTGCGCTTCAGCGGGTTCAAAGCTTTCATTTTAGACACTCACTCTAAACGGCTGCAATCTAGCTGAATCTGCGCGTTGCGCTATTCTAGCATGGAAAGCTAGGCCTTTGACTGTGTTTCTCAGATCACCCATCCAATCGCAGCCTCAAAGAGAGAACAAACGTCCAGTGCCGCTCGCGTTAAGGCAAAATGAGGATCTCTCCAATCAACAACTAAGCCTGGAGTTCTGCGCGTAAAACCTCAGACAACCCCAAGCTGTCTCGTTGTGATTGAAGCTAGTACTAAACTCACACCCTGCGATAAAGGGCCGTTCCAAACCGTAGGTTTGGGGTGATCATCAAGGAAGCCACTCTGAAAGCATGGATGTTTGCGTTGCTCGCTGGGACCAGTTTCGCAGCGGAAACGCCGCATCCCTTGAGCTTTGTGAACGACATTCAGCCTATCCTTACCAAGGCGGGCTGCAATGCCGGGGCTTGCCATGCCAAGGCGATCACAGGGCAGCGCGGCTTCCGTTTGAGTGTGCTTGGCTTTGAACCCGAAGAAGATTACGAAGCCATTGTGAAGCAGGGTAAAGGGCGGCGTGTCTTTCCAGCGGCACCGGAGGAAAGCCTGCTGATCACCAAGGGCGCAGCCATCGTTCCACACACGGGAGGAAGGCATCTGGAACCGGGCTCCGAAGAATACAAGACGCTGGTGCGCTGGATCGCCGAAGGCATGAACTATGCGTCGAAGAATGAGGCCACTCTAAGCAGCATTCTTGTGGAGCCTGCTCGCGTGACCATGAAGATCAAAACGGCGCAACAGCTCAAAGTGACCGCGAAGTACTCGGACGGTAGCAGTCGGGATGTCACCAAGCTCGCCCTCTTTGAAGCCAATGATCGCGCCATGGCGACGGCTGATGAGCAGGGGCTCGTGAAGACCTTGGATCTTCCCGGTAACGTGGCGATCATGGTCCGCTTCGGTGG